>JBJMNK010000001.1:0-73482 GCA_045804265.1 Gemmatimonadaceae bacterium
CGGGCCGGCTCCACACGGAGCCGGCCCGCTTCCTTTTTGCGCACTGCCTAACGTTCGCCGCCCTCGGGGGCGGGAGCCGGCACCGACGCCGGACGCGGGGTCTGCTGCAGCACGGTCGAGTGATGAAGGATATCGCCGCCGAGCGCGGCGGTCCGGTAGACGAGTGCGCAGCCGAACAACGCGCTGAACACCACGAGCGCGCGCAGCCAGCCGGGCAGGCCGGTGGTCGTGCGGACGAGCGCGCGAGCAGGGACGTCGCCAGCATCGGTGTGCACTGCGCCGGCGACGACGACTGATTCCCTGCGCCAGGCGCGCCACCACGCGTATGCCGCGATCAGCCCCATGATGATCAACCCCCACAGCGTCCAGCCCGCGGCGTCGTCATGAGCGCGAATCGCCTGACGCGTCACGTACCACGTGTTGCGCAGCTGCTCGGCTGCGGGGTCGCCCGTGAGAAAGGTCGGGATCACCGACAGTCCCGCGAGGAACAGCGTCGCCGTCGCGTACAGCCAGACCCCACGCTTGGGCACGAAGAGCGCGAGCACGGCCACCGCGGTACCCACGACGGTGAGGATTACCGGGAAGTGATTGATCAGGATGTGGAGGCTGCCGAGATCGGGCACGGGTGGTCGGGGTTGGGCGTTTACCATCAGCACGCACGGAGCTGATTGGAGCACTCCTTGCACGTTGCGTTCGAGCTCGCTCAGAGCTTCTGCGCGTGTACGAATTCAACCGCGAGAACGTTGCCGTGAAGATTACACTGACCGGAGACGACAGCATCCGGCTCGAGCCGACGGACGGGCCGATGACGATCGAGGCGCCAAGCGCAGAGCGCCAGTATTCGCCCTTTCACATGCTCGGCAGCTCACTCGCGTATTGCACCTTCTCGGTGCTCTACTCGTGGGCCACGCACGCGGACCTCTCGATCGACGGGCTCGTGATCGACGTGTCGTGGGCGTTCTCCGATGAGCCGCACCGCGTGAAGGACGTGAAGCTCGCGTTTCATTGGCCTTCGCTGCCGCCAGCCCGGCTCGAAGCGGCGAAGCGCGTCGCGCGGATGTGCACCGTCCACGAGACGCTCATCAACTCACCGACCGTTTCGATCGAGGCCGCATGACCGCAGCGACCGCCGCACCGGAGACCATTCCCGTCGTGCTCTTCACCGTGCAGGGCGAGCCGGTGACGACGTTCACCAGCGCGCCGCCATTGAATCGCCCCTACACCGTCGTCTTCGACGGCTTCTGCAAGGTCTGCAACCGACTCGTCAGGCTGCTCCGGAAGTGGGACCGCACGCACCAGCTGGAGATCGTCCCGTCGCAGCAGCCAGGCGTGCACGCGCGCTTCCCGTGGATTCCGGCGCGTGCCTACACCGAGTCGGTGCAGCTCGTGGCGGCCAACGGCCGCACCTGGCAGGGCGCCGCCGCCATCGAGCAGATCCTCGACATCCTGCCCAAGGGAAAGCTGATCTCGTGGATCTTCAGCATCCCGTTCGTGCGCCCGATCGCCGAGAAGTTCTACCGCTGGTTCGCGCGCAACCGCTACATGCTCGGCTGCGGCGACCACTGCCAGTCGCGATCGCTCGACGTGATGTTCGACGAGGGCGAGGCGAAGCGTTAGGCGGGAGCGGTGAACGGCAATCGTGGGGCATAGGCAGATTCATCTGAATCACAGCTCCGCCCTCACCGAGCCGGAAAGGCTTGAATCGACAGGAGCCACAGAGGGCACAGAGGGTTGTAATCAGACCTCTCTGTGCCCTCTGCGGCTCCTGTTCAACAAAGCTGTTCAACAAGGCTGTTCGACCCGGCCGCGGCTTCGATGCCTCACGCGCAGGTGGCGCGCGCCTAGAGCTCCGCCCGCGTTTCCCCGCCGAAGCCGCCGGTGTGCAGGTCGCCCGCGGCGCTGTTCCTGCGCTCGTCGGTCCGTGTTCCCTCGCCCGCGCCCGGCGCGTCGCCCGAGCGTGAGGCCTCACGGCGCTGGTGCATGACGAGGTCGCGCAGCCACTCCTCGATGCGCTCCGACTGATCGGCGTCGAGTACCGCTTCCTCGTGCTGGATCCCGCCGACCGCACGGCCGCCACTGGCCCTGACCACCGACTCGACGACCTTGTCCCACGTCGCCGATTGCAGCAGCTCGCCGACCGGGCGCATCACGAGGTAGTCGACGAGGCTGGCCGGCCGGTCGTAGACCTCGACCTGGAAGCGAATCATCGCGCCGCGATCCTCGGCGATGAAGCGGACGGCGCCGGCGAGTGGATGGCCCGCGAGAGTGCAGAGCGTCGCACGGCGATCGGTGATCTCCTCGACGCGCACCTGCACGTTGCCGCGCAGCGGAAGCGCCATCGTCAGCGTCGCACCCTCTTCGAGCGTCTTCGGCGTATCGGGCTCGGCATGGAGATCCATCGTCATCGGGGTAAGCTCGCCGAATCGCTGGCGGAAGAGCGCGAACAGTGACTCCGGCGTGTGACTCGAGCCGGCGATGTCGGCCCAGAACTGCTTCCGCTTCAGTGCACCGACACCCTCCGACGGCAGCGCCTCAGGGAGCGCGTCGGCGAGAATGCGAAGGCCTTCCTCGAGCGGCGTCGGCGTGATTCCGAACACCGCAGTCAACGCATTCACCCGGTCGGCCGGAATGCTGTTCCCCTCGCGCAGCATCTGCAGCTGCGCATGATGGAACGGGACCGGGACTCCTGCCGCCTCGGCGATCGAGATGCCGAACGACGTGAGAAATTCCGGCACGCCGACGCGCGCTGGTTCGCGGTTGGTGATGCGCGAGAAGTGGTCGATCAGCTCGTTCTGTGATGTCTGCTCGACACCGGCTACCTCGAGCACGCGACCGGCGAGGTCGCTGCGCTCGACCGACATCGCCAGCGCGCGTCCGAGATCACCGGCATAGATCGGCTGGAATTTCGTGTCGCCACCGCCGATCACCGGAATCACCGGCAGCGTGCGCACCATCCGCAGCAGCAGCGAGATCTCGTCATCACCGGGCCCGTACACGTTGCCCGGGCGCACGATCGTCCACGACCCGGGGTACTCGCGCACCAGCGCCTCCGCTTCACGCTTGGAGCGGTGATAGTCCGATTCGCCGCGATCGGCACCGAGCGACGACACGAACACGAAGCGCGGCCCGCCCGAGGCGATGGCTTCGCGCAGCATCCGCTGCGTCCCCTCGACGTTGATTTCGCGCAGCGATTGCCCGCCATCGGGAGCATGCACGACGCCGACGACATGCAGGACCGCGTCGCATCCATCGACGACGCCGGAGAGCCCATCGTCCTTGGCGACATCGCCCGTCCACGACTCGACGGCCGACCCCCACTGCGCCGCGTCGCGGCGCGCATTGCGCGACACCAGCCGCACAGTGTGACCACGATCGATCAGCGCAGTCACGGTCGCGCGACCCACGACCCCCGTCCCGCCAGTCACGAGCACCTTCATTTCGGCACCTATCGTTGAGGCCATCGCCGGCCGCGATCAGGCTCGGCACTGCCTGACGAAGGGCATGACTGGTGCCAGCCGCGGCGTGACCCCGGGCCCCGCTGTCCAGTCATCTGTTCGATGCCAAAAGACGCTTCCTCCCCCGCGCCGCGGATCGCACCGCTGCTGGCCGGGGCGCTGATCGCAATGTCCGCCGCGTGCTCCGGTTCCTCCCGCCCGATCCTCGTCGGGGCCGCAGGCCCGTGGAAGGAAGCGTACGGGGCGATGAACAAGATGGGAATCGAACTCGCGATCGAGGAGATCAACGCTCGGGGCGGCGTGAGGCATCGGCCGCTGCAGGTCATCGAGCAGGATGACGAGGGCTCGGGAACGAAAGCGGCGCAGGTGGCCGCCGACTTCGTCGCCAAGCGCGAACTCGTCGCGGTGATCGGCCACGTGAACTCGGGTGCCATGGTCGCCGCCGCGCACGTCTACGACGGCGAGCTGCCGGCAGTCGCGACGACGGCGACATCGCCCGAGCTGACAGGAATCTCGCGCTGGACCTTCCGCGTCATCTCGAGCGACTCGGCGAACGGGATCGCGCTGGCGCGGTTCGCCGACAAGCTCGGTCGCCGCCGCGCCGCGATCATCTACGAGAACAACAGCTACGGCCGCGGGCTCGCCGACTCGTTCCAGCGTGCCTTCGCCGGCGAGATCGTCAGCGTCGACCCGATCCCGGAAGGAATCAGCGATCTCGAGCCGTTCGTCAGCTACTACGCCCGCGAAAAGGCCGACATCGTCTTTGCCGCCGGCACCGACGCATCGGGGCTGGCAGTGTTGCGCGAGGCGCGGCGGCAGGGCTTCCGCGCCGACTTTCTCGGCGGTGATGGCTGGACTGGGGTCGTCGTCGATACCGCGGTCTCGAACGGCGTATACGTCGGGGCACCATTCACCGCCGAGGATCCGCGGCCGGAAGCGCAGCGCTTCGCGCGCGCGTTCCGGGCGAAGTACCGGCAGGTGCCTGACGGCAACGCCGCGCTCGCGTATGACGCGACGCAGCTGATCGCCGCCGCGATCGAGGCTGTCGGCCCTGACCGCGCGCGCATCCGCGACTGGCTGGCTGGGCTGGACGAGAAGAGCGCGCTGCGCGGAGTCACCGGCAACATCAGCTTCCAGCCCGACGGCGATCCGGTCGGGAAGAGCTTCGTCATGACGCGAATCGAGAAGGGGCTGCTGACGGTGGCGGCGCAATGAGTGACGGCGCGACCATCACTCCGATCTCGAGCGCGGCGATCGCCTCGGCGGCGCCCGCCGAGCTGCCGTTAGGCAGGCTCTCGCTGGCGATGCACTCGATCCGCGGGATCCTCCAGGTCGGCTTCGGCAGCCTGGTCGTGCTGCTCGCCGTGGCCGGCGCAATCGGCTTCCACGCCCTCGGCTCGATGTCGCGCGAGGTGCGCGCGAGCTTCGCCGAGGTGCAGGAGCAGTCCCAGCTCTCGTCGCGGTTGTCGTCGGACATCGCCCAGCAGCTGCAGGCCGCAACGGGGTACCTCGACACACGTGACTCGGTGACGCTGGCCGAGTTCCGAGCGTTAGGCTGGGACGCGCACGCCGCGCAGCGGCAGATGAACGCCCGCCGCGGGCAGTCGGCGCAGGAGGTCGCGCTGACGGCCTCCATCGATGAACGGTTGTCGCTGGTCGAGAACCACTTCGCGCGCGCGCACCGGCTGGCCGACCTCGGCCGTGTCGCCGAGGCGCGCGCCGAAGCCGCGCGCGCCCGGCCGCTCGTCGCCCAGATCCTCGGCGACATCGACCGCCTCGGCGAAGTGAAGGCGCGCAAGGTCGCCGACGCCTCGCGTTCCCTCTCGCGCTACGCCACGCGGCGCAGCTTCTGGCTGTTGACGCTGATCGGGCTCGCCCTGCTCTGCGCCTTCGCGGTGGTGACGCGCACGATCCGGTCGGTCTCCGAGCCGTTGACGGGGCTCGTCAGTCACGCGATGGCGTTCAGCGGCGGCGACCTCACGGTCCGCACGCTGGGAAAGATGCCGCGCGAGTTCGAGATCCTCGCGCAGGCGCTCAATCACACGGGCGAGTCGCTCTCGCGGATCGTCGCCGTCGTCGCCGCGACGTCGGACTCGGTGGCGCAGTCGGCGCACGACCTGTCGTCGGTCTCGAACCAGCTTTCCGAGTCGGCAGGGCAGACGTCATCGTCGATGGGCGAGGTCTCGAGTGGCGCCGAGGTGCAGGTGCACGAGCTGCGGCAGATCAGCGACGCGCTGCGCGAGATCCGCGGCCAGGCGTTAGGCATGCTCTCCGGAGCTGGGGACGTCAATGTACTCGCCGCGTCGATCGAGCAGACGTCGAACACGCGTCGCCGCGAGCTCGAGCGCACGTTAGGCATCCTGACCGACGTGAAGCACTCGGTGGACCAGGCGACCCAGGAAGTCGCGGTGCTCAACGACACCGCGGTGGACATCAACCGCTTCGTCGAGACGGTGAGCCGCATCGCCGAGCAGACGAACCTCCTCGCGCTCAACGCGGCGATCGAAGCAGCGCGCGCGGGGCGCGCCGGCAAGGGATTCGCCGTCGTCGCCGACGAAGTGCGCAAGCTCGCCGAGCAGGCGCAGGGCGCGGCCGACGAGATCGTCGTGCTCACGACCAGGGTCACGGACCGCGTCACGACGACGACCCGCGCGATGGTCGAGAGCTCGACACGCGTCGGCGAGATCGAGCGTATCTCGAAGGATGTCGAGGATGCGCTGACGACGATCGCTGCCGCCGCGGAGAAGACGCGCCATGCGGCCGCCGGTGTCGCGACCGCGGCGGACGCGAACGTGAAAGTGGTGAGCGTCGCCGCCGAGAGCATCTCGTCGATCGCGCGCACCGCCGAGGGGCACGCGTCGGCCGCCGAGCAGGTGAGCGCCGCGACGCAGGAGCAGAGCGCGGCGTGCGAGCAGATGAGCGCGGCCTCGGCAGAGCTGCTCGAGAACTCGTCGCTGCTGCGCGAGATGGTGAAGGGGCTGCGCGTCGACGAGATCAGGGCGTCGGCCGTATCGCCGGAGCAGCATCTCGCGGCACTCGATTTCGAGGCGAGGCGCGCGAAGGCGGGCTGACCGCGGCACGACTGGTTATGTTTCGGCGCGACCCCGCGCGCCCATGAAACAGACCTCACCACGCAATGCCGTCCTGCTGCTCAGCGGCGGCCTCGACTCGACAACGCTCCTCGCACTGGCAACGCGCGATGGGTTCGCCGTGCACGCCATGAGCTTTCGCTACGGCCAGCGTCACGCGCACGAGCTCAGCGCGGCGCGCGCGGTTGCGGCGAAGTACAATGTCGCGAAGCACGTCGTCGTCGAGATCGACCTGCGCGTGTTCGGCGGCTCGGCGCTCACCGCAGACATCGACGTGCCCAAGGATCGTGACCCGTCCGCGATGGCGAGCGGCGTGCCGGTGACCTACGTCCCCGCGCGGAACACGATCTTCCTCTCGTACGCGCTGGCGTGGGCGGAAGTGCTTGGCGCGCGCGACGTCTTCATCGGCGTGAATGCGCTCGACTACTCCGGCTATCCCGACTGCCGTCCCGAATACATCGCCGCTTTCGAGAAGATGGCGAGGCTCGCGACGCGCGCCGGTGTCGAAGGCGAGGGCGTGACGATTCGCGCGCCGCTGCTCGATCTCACCAAGCGCGAGATCATCGACCTTGGCATGAGCCTCGGCGTCGATTACGCCCAGACGACGAGCTGCTACGATCCCGACGCGAACGGCGCCGCGTGTGGCCACTGCGACGCCTGCCAGCTGCGACTCAGGGGCTTCGCCGATGGTGGACGTCGCGATCCGGCGGCGTACGTGAGCGAAGGCGCACGATGAGTCGCGCGTACACGGTGAAGGAGATCTTCTACACGCTGCAGGGCGAGGGCGCGAACGCCGGCCGAGCCGCGGTCTTCCTTCGCTTCTCCGGTTGCAACCTGTGGTCGGGACGCGAGGAAGATCGTGCCGATGCTGCCTGCCCGTTCTGCGACACTGATTTCGTCGGCGTCGGGCCGGACGGCGGAAAGTTCGAGAGCGCTGAAGCGCTCGCGCGCGCGGTCGTGTCGCGCTGGCCCTGGAACAACATGCGCGGTGCGCGACCGCTCGTCGTCTGCACCGGAGGCGAGCCGCTGCTGCAGCTCGATGCACCGTTAGTCAGTGCGTTGCACGACGCGGGATTTGAAGTCGCGATCGAAACGAATGGAACGAAGCAGCCACCGGCGGGGATCGATTGGATCTGCGTGAGCCCCAAGGCTGGTGCGCTTCCGCTACAACTGATGCGGGGCAACGAGCTCAAACTCGTGTTTCCGCAGCCCGACGCGATGCCGGAACAATTTGCCGCGCTGGACTTCCGGTATTTCTTTCTGCAGCCGATGGACGGCCCGCAACGCGAACAGAACACTCAACGCGCGGTCGAGTACTGCATGGCGAACCCGCGCTGGCGTTTGAGCTTGCAGACGCACAAGATGTTGAACATCCGCTGATGCGCGCATCGGGAATTTCGTTGCACGCCCGGTCCGGCAAGCGTCTTGCTTTTGACATGCACATGCGACGCTCGATTCATTCCTTCATGGTGATCTGCGCCACAACTGGCGCGTCCATCATCGCGCCGGCTGACGCGGTCGCCGCGGCGCGTCCGCAGCAGCAGCTGTTCACCGTCGTCGCCGCGCTGGACTCGGTCGCCGCGGCCGCGCCGGCGAAGGGCGAGGCGAAGGCGACTCCGGCGGCGCCTAACGGTCCATCGGCGACGCCCTTCGGTGCGCCGAGCAGTGCGGGGCTGATGGGCGCGCGCAGCCGCGCCAGGCTCGACTCGATCGTGGCCATCGCGCGCGCACAGCTCGGCACGCGCTACCGGCTGGGTGGCGAGTCGCCACGGGCGTTCGATTGCAGTGGTCTCGTTCAGTACGTGATGCGCGCGCTCGACTTCTCACTGCCACGCACGGCGCGCGAGCAGGCGAAGGTCGGCGTGCCCGTCCCGACCGACACCGCGCAGCTGCGCGCCGGCGATCTCCTGCTCTTCGGCAAGAGGGGCAAGGTGACGCACATCGGCATCTACGTCGGCAACGGGCAGTTCGTGCATGCGAGCACCGGGGCGCACCGCGTCGTCGAACGACCGCTCCTGCGCAAGCCGGCACCGGGGATCGTGCCCTGGATCGGCGCGCGCCGCCTGATCGCGATGCCCGCCGATTCTCTGACGCCCGCAACGCCGCTCTCCGCGCTCACCGCGCAGCGTTAGGCGCGACCCGCTCGGCACCAGCGCCGAGCGGTGCTAACGGATGCTCGGCGACAGCCGCGTCACTCGCCCGTCCCTGGCGACATGGGCGCCCGTGCGCGGGAAGTCCAGGCGCGAGAGCGAGTCGATCAGCGTCAGGGCGCGCCGCGAGCGGTCGGTGGCGACACGCCCGGGCGCGTGCTGCATCGTCGAGCGCAGCCGCACGTCGTGCACGGCGCCGTGGCCATTCACGGTCGCGCACGCGACCACCCCTCGACGCATCGGCTCACGATGGGAGAATGGGCCGTACGTCAGCAGGTTTCCCAGCGAGTACAACACGAGCGACGAGTCGCGCCATTCGACAGCGCGAACGACGTGTGGGCCGTGGCCGATGACGAGATCGGCGCCGGCAGCGACAGCCGCGTCGGCGAAGGCCACCGGGTTGCCTCGCGGGGCGTCGAGGTACCGCTCAGTGCTGTCCAGCGTGCGCTGCGCCGAGGCGCCCTCGGCGCCGAGGTGCATCGTCACGATCACGCGGCGATTCTGCGCCGCGGCCCGGGCGACGTGGCGCCTGACGGCGTCGAGATCGCGCAGGTCGTTGTCACCGCCGGAGGTGGCGAAGCCGAGGAACGCGACGGTGTCGCCATGCCGCGTCACCGCGAGCGTCGGCAGCGTGTCCACGCCGGTGACGATGACACCCGCCCGCTCGAGCAGTCGCTGGGTCTCGCGCAGCCCCTCGGCGCCTGCGTCGCGCGCGTGATTGTTGGCGAGGTTCGCGACCACCGTCTGCTTCGACACGGCGCGAATCGCGCGCGCGGCGCGCTCCGGCATGCGAAGCGCGAAACAGCCGCTGGTCGTGTTCGCGCACTTGTCGAACGGGGGCTCGCCGTCGCCGATCGCGCCCTCGACATTCACCAGCGCGAAGTCAGCGCCGGCGAACAGCGTGCGCAGCGGCGCGACGAGAGAATCCGCGGCGGGGAGCGCGGCAACCGGGCGGTGCAGCCGCTTCGACACGATCTTCGTCCACGACGTGTCGAGGTTCGTGCCTAACGTCAGATCGCCGCCGGCGCAGAACCGGACGGTGGCCGTGTCGCGATACGCGTCGACGCGGCGCAGCGAATCAGCGGTGAACGCGGCCCGCACCCGGGCGAGTGAATCACGGCGCGCGGCGTCACGATCGCCTGTCGGGGCTGGAGCCGGGGCGGGCGCGGGTGGCGCCGAGGGCCGCCCGCAGGACGCTGCCAGCGAGATCAGCGCCGCGACTGCGGCCAGCCCGACCCAGCGCCTGAACATCCAGCCAGCGCGGTCCCACAGCGCCGGCGCCCTGCCCGTGTCAATCACCGTCGCCGTCGCGCGGCTGGCCTGTCACCGGAATCCGAGCGGCCCGCGCCCGCAGGAAATCGAGCAGGTGGCCGTTCTCGTCCTCCGCCGCAGGCTCTCCATCGGCGCCATCGACCACCGGCGCCAGTCCGGCGCCACGCCCGAAGGCGAGGCGGAGCACCGCATCGGCGATCCCGACCGGCAGCACGCCAGGGCCGAGGGTCACGGCGCGCGCCACCGATTCGGCGATCCCGACCACGTGGCGCTGGCGCGGCAGGCTCGGTACAAGCGTTAGGCCTTTGCGTCGGCCGTCGCGAGTCAGCCGCACTGGTTCCACGATCCCTGCCCCGCCTGCTGGCGGAGCTGCTGGCCCTCGGTGACGCGGCCGAGCCGCAGAAGCGAGCAGCCGAGGTAGCCGCGGGCGAGCGCGTCGCCGGGCGCACGCTCGAGCGCGCGCCGGTAGAAGCGCTCGGCCAGGTCGAACCGGCCGGTGACGTACATCAGCGATCCCATCTCGCGCATCGCGACCGGATTCCCCGGCTCGAGCTGGATCGCCGCTTCGAGCTCGCGCTTCGCGTCGATGTAGTCGCGCGACTCGCGGGCGATCCGCCCGAGATAGATGCGCGGCACGGGACGGCGCGGATAGTCGCTGGCGAGCCGGGCGAACGCGGCGCGCGCAGCGTCGAGCTGTCCGGCGTCGTAGAGGCGCACCGCGCGCCGCGTCGCACCGTTAGGCCCGAAGTACGAGCGCGCGGCCAGCGCGCCACCAGCGAGCACGAGGACGAGGATGACGCCGAGCACTGCGCCGACCATCCAGCCGCCCTTCCGCGACGCCGATCGCAGCAGCCCGCTCAGGCGCAGGTCGCCGACCGGAGCCGATGCAGTGAGCGTCGGCGCGGCGGAGGTCTGCACACGCGGCAGCTTCGCGCCGTGTGCGAGCGACCGCAGCATCTCCTCGCCATGCCGGCGCTCTTCGACGGTCTGGGGAATCGAGTCGAGCGCCTCGACCATCTCGCGCGTGGTGGCGTAGCGGTCCTCGGGCTTCTTCGCCATCGCGCGACGGACGACCGCGGCGAGCTCGCGCGGGATCCCGCCACGCATCGCGTTCATGTCCGGCGGCGGGGTGAAGAAGTGGTGCTGCATCACCCCCGGCAGCGACTCGGCGTCGAAGGGGACGGCGCCGGTCAGCATCTGAAAGCCGACGGCGGCCAGCGAGTACTGGTCGCTCTGCGGGCCTAACGGCCTCCCGGCGCACTGCTCGGGGCTCATGTAGTGAGGAGTGCCGACAATCATCCCGCTCGCGGTGAGCGACGCGTCCTCCATCGCGCGGGCGATCCCGAAGTCGGTCACGAGCACGCGGCCGTCGGCGTCGACGAGGATGTTTCCGCCCTTGACGTCGCGATGGATGATCCCGCGCTCGTGCGCGGCCGCGAGACCGGCGGCGGCGCCGCGCAGGATCGCGATCACCGCCGGGACTGGAAGCGCGCCCTGGTCGCGGATGATGTCGTCGACCGACCGCCCGTCGACCAGCTTCATCGCGATGTAGAGCAGGCCATCGGCGTCGCCGACGCGATAGATCGGGATGACGTTAGGGTGGTCGAGCGACGCGGTCATCCGCGCCTCACGCTTGAAGCGCTCGGCGCTCTGCGGCGTGAGCGCGACCTGCGGCGGCATCACCTTGAGCGCGACCGGGCGCTGCAGCTCGCGCTCGACGGCGCGGAGCACGACCGCCATGCCGCCGCGGCCGAGCTCGCGCTCGACGTCGTAGTCGGCGGCCAGGCGCACGCGGGCCGTCTCGAGCAACCCGTCGACGCTTCGCGGCTCCGCTGGCTGGCCGACAGGCGCCTCGGCGGACACGTCGGCGCCGCACTGCGCGCAGAACCGCGTGCCGTCAGGGACGATCGTGCCGCAGCGAAAGCAGTTCATGAACCTTGAAGCACCTGGACGCGAGCGACCGTTCGCGGCGGGGGGTGCCGTGCGCGAATCGCCATCATTGACGATCACCCGGCGCCCGCCGTTGCGGTAGCGGGGGGCCGGAAAACCACTGACCGGGGTCGTGGAATGACGATCATCACCAGGCAAAGGTGACAATCGTCACGCGGGGGCTATCTCCATGTCCGATCTCGACATGCACCGTTCCCGACGGCAGGCTTTCTGCACTTGGAGCAGGGTTGACGAGACCAGCGAAGGAGCAATTAGTAGCATGATGATACTTAAACGGACCCGATCATGACGTTCACAGATTCCAGGGGCACCGAGTGGCTCGTGACGGAGATTTCAGACCCGTCGATGCGCAACCTGGCGAGCGACCGTCTGCGAATGCCGGAATTCCAGAGCGGCTGGCTGCTCTTCCAATCCCAGACGACGAAGAAGCGCCTTGCACCGTACCCCGATGACTGGCGCTCGATGCCCGCCGAGGAGCTCGAGCGGCTCTGCGCGAAAGCCCGCACCGCTCCGACGGTGAGCAGCCCATCGCTGACCGGCGAGTTCCGCCGCTTCAACCCGAATCCAGACACCGGGAACTAACAGCGCCGGCCGCCGCGCGAGCCTGCCTAACCGCGGATCAGGCGTGAGAAATCCGGGCTGTCGGCGGCCGCCGCCGCGCGGGCATTGATCTTCGCGCGGGCCCGCAGCGTTTCGAATGCCACCGTCGTGTCGAGCAGCCCGACCTTGTAGGCCAGCTCGTCGGCGTACGCGGGAAGCAGCGTCTTGAAGCTGAATGGGACGCGCTTCGGTGAGATCTCGTTGACGTGCCTGACGATGTTGGTGGTGCAGGTGCTGGTCAGCGTGTTGTAGAATTCCGGCTCCGCGGCCAGCTTGTCGGCGCGCGTCAGCATCGAGACGAACATCTGCCGTGCCTTCTCCGGCGTCGCGGTGGTGCGATAGAGATAGACGCTGTCGTGCCGGAAGTTCGCGCGGAGCCCGATCAGGTCGCGCTCATCGCCGACGACGTAGGTCAGCTCGTAGCCGCGCGCCATCCCGCGCCATGGAGAGAACGACTCTCCGACCTCCTTCCGGATCTCGACCGAGATCCCGACGTACTGCCCGTCGTCGAAGCCGAAAGTGACGAAGGTGTGCGCCGGTCCTTTCATCCCGCTGAACGGCTCGACGACGAACCAGACCGACTCGATCCGGCGCAGGTCGTACGCGCGGTCGTCGTAGTGCACGTCGTAGTCGTGCGTGGTGCGATAGTGCACGTTCCGCACGTTGCGCACGTAGACGCTGTCGCCGGCGAAGCGCGCGGTCGCGAGCTCGCGCTCGTCAGGGGACCAGCTCCGATTGTTCGACGGATGCCGCGAGAGCACGACGACCGCGAACGCGACCGCGGAGACGACACCGGCGGCGAGAATGACGACAGCGGCGCGGCGGAGCGCCTGGCGAGGATGGCGATTTGGCATCATCTGCAGACGATGCACGGCGGGTCGCGTTACAGTAGCGGCGGCCGATGCGGTGGCTGCTGCAGCCGTGGCTGCCGCACGCTCGGCCCGTTCGCGCCTATCGCCGCGCTTCCCAGAAGTTCAGACGCCCGCGCCATCCGGACTATCGCGAAATCCGGTCATGCGATGGCTCCCGTCGCAGAACGGCGCGTTCTTCGTCGCGCCGCACCGGCAGAGCGCGATGCGCAATCCGGTCGCGATCACGCGACCGTCCTCGGCCTCGACGCGGGCATCACCACGGACGTAAAGTGGGCCGTTAGGCGCGGCGCGAATCGACGGCGCGTCAGGTGACTCGGCAACGCCGCTCGGCAGCGAGTAGGCGAGTGCGCCGGTGGGGCAGCGGCGGACGGCGGTCTCGATCAGCTCCGCGTCGCCGAGCTCCGGCTTGATCCAGCGCAGGCGGCGCGAGTCGAAGACCGCGGGTGCGGTGCGGATGCACTCGGCGGCATGAATGCATCGCGTCGGGTCGAAGGTGACCGTGATCGTGTCGGTCGCGTAGGTCTGGAGCCGCCGCGGGTGCGCAGTCATGACCTCACTGCGGAAGGAGGACTTGCGTGTACGTCGCCGGATTCGCCGGATAGTTCCGAGGGCCTAACGATGCCGTACGGCGCGGGCCCGGCTTCGCGTCGCTGACATCGATGGCCATGCGGATGGCGCGGCCGGCGCGCGTGCGCGCGACCGGGATCCCTGCACGCGGGATGGCCAGCTCGAGTCGCCACCGTTTCGCGTCACCGGCGCCCGCCGCGCGCACGCCGCTCACAGTCGAAGCGAACGACGCCGGTGCCGGCCTGCCGAAGTTCTCGAACAGGAACCCGGGGAAGACGTAGGCCTCACGCGAGACGAGGATCTCCTGGTAGAACGGTGTCAGCGCGAATGAGTGGCCGCTGATCGCCGCGCTCCGCGCCGCCATCGCCGGAGTGGCGACGAGCACGAGATCTTCCCCGCTCATCCGCGGTGCGCCGCCGGTCGGGTCGGCGCCGATCACCAGCGTGACGTGGTCGCCGGTGGTGGCCGAGTCGCCGCCGAACGTCACGGCGCTGGTGTCGGCGACGTCGATCGCCACGTAGAGCGTATCCGTCGTCGCCAGCATCGCGGCGCGTGCGTCGAGTCCATCGCGGCTGAACAGCTTCCGCCAGCTGGCGGCCGGCCACTCGGTCGTCGCACCATCGAGCACCGGCGCTTTCCGCGCGCGCCGGACCGTCAGGCGATCGAGCGCTTCGCGGAAGGTGAGCGTATTTCCGCTGCGGCGGTACATGGTGTCGCGCTGTACGGCGGTGAAGCGCGCATCGACCGAGTCGACGAACGGTGCCAGCTCGCGCGCGAGCGGCGTCCAGGTTGCCGAATCGTCGCCGGCGAGCGCGTGCATCGAATCGAGGCTCGCCCGCATGTCGCGCAGGATGGCCGCCGCGCTGGCGAGGTCGAGGGACCGCGACGGGATGTACAGCGCCTCGACCGGGGTACGCGTCGCCCAGTCGTCGCCGTACGCCGCGACGAACGGCTGCATGACACGGGCGTGCGCTCCGTACAGCGCGTCCATCGCCCTGGCGAGCGAGCTGTCGGGATTGTAGCCCTGCGGGTTCTTGAGGTAATCAGCGACGGTCCAGAGCGGCAGCATCGAGGCGTGCGCCTCGTTCATCGGGTTGGCGACGAATCCCGCGACCGCGGTCTCGAGATCGGCCGAGCGCCCACGCAGCGGACCGAGGAACAACCGCCAACGCGCGAAGTCGTTGACCGGGTAGTTGTCCCAGACGAACGGCGGGCGGAGGATCAGCGTGCTCCAGTCGCGCGCCTCGGCGGCCGTCATGTCGGGAGCGACGACATCGATTCCCGTCCAGGCGAGCGGGACCTCTTTCGGCACGAGCTGACCGAGCTCGCGCAGGTAGTCACGACTGCCGAACGAGTTCGTGTACGTGGTCGGCACGACTGCGAGGGCGAGGCCGCGCGCGTCGAGATCGTGCTTGAGGCGCGTGATCACGTACGCGTGCGCCTGCGCGACCGACGTGAATCGCGCCTGGTCTGCCGCGTGAGTGAGCGCCTGCGGGACGTCATCGACGAAGAAGGCGACATGACGAACGCCGACGGCGGCGACCGCATCGAGCTTGGCGAGCAGCGCACGATAGTCGGCGCTGTCGGAGTACGTCATGCTCAGCCCGGGGCTGATCGCAAACCAGATGTTGACGCCGTTCCCGGCACCCACGCGTACCAGCTCGCCGATCCGGGCGATCTGGTCGGGTGGATACGGCTCGCGCCACTTCTCGCGGTGAAACGGGTCATCCTTCGGCCCGTAGAAGTAGACGTTCATGCCGACGCGTCCCATGAACCGGATCATGTCGAGCCGGTCCTGATGCGACCATGGCGGCCCGTAGAATCCCTCGATGACGCCCCGATCGGCGAATCCGGGGGCGAACGGCGACGGCGCGTTAGGCAGGGGCGCCGGGGTCACGACCGGCGAAGCGACCGGGGCCGGCGGGGCGACCGGGGCAACCGGCGCCCTCGAGCAGGCGGACAGGGCCGACAGGGCCGCCGATAGCAGCGTCAGGACAGCATCAAAACGATTCGGGCTTCGCATGTGTCATAACTGAATGGGGGAAGGCTTTCCCTGTCAAACTCGCACCACGCGCAGCTGCGCTGGCAATCGTCGTGGCGCCACCATATCCTAGCCTCATGACGCACCCGGAACACGGCGGACTCCCCGACGACCTGCTCCGAGCGCTTGCCGGTCATTACGAGATCGAGCGTCCTCTCGGCGCGGGGGGGATGGGCACCGTCTATCTCGCCCGCGACCGCACGCTCGATCGGCTCGTTGCGATCAAGGTCGTTGCGCCCGAGCTGACGACGTCGAGCGTCATTCGCGAGCGCTTCCTCCAGGAAGCGCGGACGATCGCGCGGCTTCGCCATCCGAATATCGTCGACGTGCACAGCGCCGGCGAAGCGGGCGGCCTGCTCTACTTCGTGATGGAGTACGTGCCGGGCGAGAGCCTTCGCGACCGGATGGATCGCGACCAGCGTGTGGACGGCCCCGAGGCGTTGACCATCCTTCGCGACCTCGCGCGTGCACTGGCCTACGCCCACGAGCGCGGGATCGTGCACCGCGACGTGAAGCCGGACAACATTCTCCTCGATCGCGAGTCGGGATGCTCGATGCTCACCGACTTCGGCGTCGCGCGCGCGCTCAGCTCCGACGACGAGCGCCTGACGCGTACCGGCTTCGTGCTCGGGTCGCCCCGCTACATGAGTCCCGAGCAGGCAGCCGGTGATCGCGAGCTCGATGGGAAGAGCGACGTGTATTCGCTGGCGCTGGTCGGCTATGAGATGTTCGCCGGCGGGCCCGCGGTCAGCGGTACCGGGGCGCAGGCGATCATCCTTCAGCAGCTGACGCAGAGCCCCGCCCCGCTGGACACGCGGAGCGAGACAGTCCCGCCGGTGATCTCCGACCTGATCGGGCGGGCGCTGTCCAAGGATCCGGCCGAGCGTCCGGCCGCCGCCGAGATGGCCGCGGTCATCGACGACGTGATCACCGGTGAGCGCGTCGCCGCGACGCCGACGTTGTCGGGCGCGAGACGCCGTCGCCCGCGATCGCGGGGCGCGATCGCCGCCGCGGCGATCGGCGCGGTCCTGCTCGTCGCGTTAGGCGGTGCCCTCGTCGCCCGTGGTCGCGACTCCACGCCTGACGGCATCGATCCGCGCCGCTCGTACCTGGTGACCCCGTTCGTGAACGTGCGCAACGACCCGCAGGTCGACTGGCTGCGCGAGGGGAGCGTCAACATGCTCACGCTCGACTTCGCGCAGTGGAAGGATCTCGAGGTCGTGGATTACGAGCACACGCTCGACCTGCTTCGTGACGCCGACATCGCCGAGGGGGCGCGGGTCGGCCTCGAGGACGCTCGACGCCTCGCGCGCCGCGCCGGGGTCTGGAGCGTGGTGATGGGGCAGATCGACGCCACCCGCGACTCGCTCCTCGTCAACGCGACGGTGTACGACGTCGCCACCGGGAAGCGCGTCGAGGATGCGCACGCCAGCGCGGCTCCCGGGACGGACCCGCGGCCGTTGTACGACGCGCTCGCGCGCGACCTGCTCAACATCGTCGGCGCTCCGACGGCGTCGCTCAACCTCAGCGCGTCGACGACGCAGTCGGTCGAGGCGTACCGCGCCTACCTCGCCGGCGCGCGCGCGCTGAATGCGTGGCGCCTCCCCGAGGCGGACTCGCTGCTTGCCCGTGCGTCGGCGATCGACACGACCTTCGCCCTCGCCTTCTACAAGCGCGCCCTGACGTTAGGCTGGCGCGGCAGCGCCGACACCGCGCAGTTCGCGGCCGTCCGGCACGCCACCGAGCACGCCGACCGCCTGCCGGTGCGCGAACGGTCGCTCCTCTTCGCCTACTCGGATCTCGTCCGCAGCCTGCACCCGGGTCCCGACATTCCGCCGGCCCGGCTCGACACGCTCTTTCGCTCGGCGCAGCAGAAGTACGAGAGCATCGTCGCCCGGACACCGAACGACGCCGAGGCTTGGTACGGGCTGGGTGACTCGTACTACCATCATCGGTCGAGCGACCAGCGCCTGACGGTTCGCAACTGGTCGCAGGCCTGGCGCGCCTTCAACCGCACCCTCGCGCTCGACTCGTCGTTCCATCTCGCCTACTCGCACAAGCTCGACATCGAGCGTGAGGCCTCACGGCTCGGATCCGGGCTGCTCCTTGCCGGTGATTCGCTGGTGCTGCTCGACAGCACCGCGCTCCTCTCGATCGGGAACGCGCGGATGAACCAGCTGCGCGCGTCGGCGAAGGCGCTGGCCGTGCGCGACGCGCACGGCTGGGTGGCGGCCGACGCGTCACCACAAGCGTACCAGGCGCTGGTCAACGCGTTCATCGACGCCGGGTTCGTCGATTCAGCGGCGATCGCCGTCGCCGATGCGCAGCGCCGACCGGTGTCGCGCTCGCCGGTGCTCCCGTACATCCTCGCGGCTGCGCAGGCGAACAGCGACCCGCATCTCGCATTGCGCACGCTGCGACAGGCGATGATCGACTTTCCCGCGGAATCTATCGCCGTCTTCGATGGCAACGACCGGTTCTGGTACGTGCTCTCGGCCGGCGACGCCGCGCTCGCGTCCGGGAGCGTGACCGACCTGCACAAGGTCGTCGGCGTTGCGACGAAGGTCTCGCCGAAGATGCCCGGTCGCCCCGACATCCCGAGCAGCCTCGCGGTCGGTGCGTGGGTCGCCGACGCCGAGCTCGCGTTAGGCCTGCCGACCGCGGCCACGCGCGCCCGCGCCGACAGCGCGATCCGGTACCTCGATCGGATGCAGGGGCCCGAGGGCGAGACCTTCCGCGCTGCGGCGCAGTCGCTGCCGTACGTCGCCTATCTCGCGACCCACGACACGAGCTACGTGGCCACTCTGCGGCGCTGGAGCAAGTTCGCCGGGACGCTGCCCGAGATCGACGCGCTGGCGGCGCTCGACCGCGGCGACCGCGAGACGGCCGCGCGCGCCACGCGGCTCTTCCCGTCGCCGGATTCGATGCGCGCCGTGAGCGCGCTGTTCAACACGATGCGCTGGGTCGCTCGCGCCGAGGCGCTGGACCGCCTCGGTGACGCGCGCCGCGCGGTCACGTACCTGGACGTCCTCGATCCGGTTCGGCTCAGTCGCGCGTCGGTCGTCGACCCGAGCCTCGCGCTTTACGCGCGCAGCATCCTCGCCAGCGGCGTGCTGTACGAGAAGATCGGCGACAAGGCAAGAGCGGTTGCCGCCTACCAGCGCTTCCTCGACATGTGGCGCGACGCCGACCCCGCGCTCGACCCGCAGCGGCGCCTCGCCCGCGACGGGCTGGCGCGGTTAGGCGGAGAGGTCCCCACCGAGCCGACGCGTTAGGCGGGCGGGCGCCCGCGTTCGTGTCGAGCTAGATCACGTCGAAGGTGAAGGTGTACGTCTCGCGCGCGGAGACCGGACAGCCCCCCGCGGTCGCCGGCTTGAAGTGGTAGCGCTCCAGCGAGTTGACCACCGCCTTTGCGTAGTCGGCCGTCATCGCGTTGGCGAGGCGGAGGGTGCCGGGCACGACGACGCCATCGACGCCAACGACGAATTCGACGTTGACGAAGCCATCCTGCCGCGCGCCGAGCTCGCGCAGCGGAAATACGGGATCGGGTCCCCGCTTGGTGATTTCGAGCGCGGACGTAAGCTGCACCATCGGGATCCGCAGCATGCGAATGGGCAGGCTCATCGCGTTGCCGCGGTTCTTGATCTTCGGCTCGTTCGAATACGGCATCGGGATGGGCGCCTCGGATTCCGGGCGCTTGTAGTCGACGGCCTTTTCGTGGAATTCCGGCAGCGGGACGGTGCGCAGCTCGATGAACACGTAGCCTCCGTGATCATGCGCGGCGTCTTGGTAGGCCATGAATGCGCCGTCGTCCGCGGCCTTCGTCACGGCGGCCACCAGCGCTGCATCGAGCTCGGGAACGAGCGTCGTCTGCGTGAGGCCGACGTGCTTCACCTTGCCGTTGCGCTGGATGTCGACGAACGCCTCGCCCATGAAGCCTTGTGTCCCGGCAACCGACTGCTCCGCCGCGCCACCGGCGGGATGGTACCATTGCGTTATGACGGGCGGCAGCGCGAGCGGCTTGGGGAGCACCAGGTCGTCGTTGACGACGGACAGCGCCGTCAGCGCGAGCGTCGAATCCACGGGCTTGATCCCGTAGCCCGGGTCGATCGCCAGGCGAAGCGTATCGAGCGAGTAGCTGTTCGGGATTTCGATGAGCGGCGCGGGGCACTTTGCCGGTGACTGCGCCGAGGCGGTCGTCACGGCTAGCGCAACGAGGACGACGGCGAGGCTGTGCGACGGGCGGGGCATGGCGACGGGGTGAACGTTTTTACGCCGGAGGTCTCAGGCGGCGGACCGAAGTTGCGACGCGGTCGCGGTCCTGTCCAGAACGCCGGCGCGCCAGCGAAAGGCCTAACGCGCCGAAGGAAGGGCGAAGACCACGAGCTCGTCGCCCTTCCCGAAGATGGCTCCGTCGCCGCCGGCAGCGATCGCAACGTACTGCCGCCCGTTCACCATGTAGGTCATCGGCGTCGCCTTTCCGCCTGCCGGGAGCAGCGCCTGCCAGAGCTCGTGGCCGTTCTCGACGTCGAATGCGCGCACCCGCTGGTCGAGAGTCGCACCGATGAACACGAGACCACCAGCGGTTACGATCGCTCCGCCGAGGTTCGGTGAGCCAAGCGCGGCCAGTGCCGCGGCGCCGGCGTCCGCGCCGATCGACGTCAGCCCCGACCGCGCCTGCGCACCGATCGCGGACTGCACCGCCGGCAGCGGCTTCGGCGGGCGCGGGGTGCCTAACGGTACACGCCAGGCGATTGCGCCGGTCGCCATGCTCACCGCGACCAGTGACCCGAACGGCGGGCGGGTACAGGGGACGCCCTTCGGCGAGAGCACGATACGGCGGCGCATCATGAATGGCGTACCGCGCATCTCGGCGTACTCCCAGCCCGGCTCGGACATCGAGTGCTCCACGGCGCGGGGCAGCAGCTGCACCTGTGCCGCTACCTCGTTCACGGGCACGATGACGAGCTGTCGCGCACGATCGAACGCCAATCCACCCCAGTGCGCGCCGCCGATGTTCGAGGGGACCACCAGCGTGCCCTCGACGCTCGGCGGCGTGAAGATCCCTTCGTTTCGCAGCGAGGCGATCGTCGCGCGACAAGCGGCGCGATCGGCGCTATCGGCGCCGAACACGTCGTCCGCCGTCAGGCGATGAGGGCTGAGCGGTGCGATGCTCGAGAATGGCTGCGTCGGCGATGCGGTCTCGCCGTCGACGGCGCTGCGCGGGACGGCGCGCTCCTCGACCGGAAAGATCGGCACGCCCGTGTCGCGGTCGAGCACGTACAGCATTCCGGTCTTCGTCGCCTGCATCACGACCGGGACGTCGCGACCCCCGCGCCTGATGGTAGTGAGGAGTGGCGGCGCGGCGTTGTCGTAATCCCACAGGTCGTGATGCACCGTCTGGAACGACCATGCGACCTTTCCCGTCGCTGCATGCAGCGCAACGATCGAGTTGGCGTAGCGGTTGTCGCCCAGTCGCAGCCCGCCGTAGTAGTCCGGACTCGGGCTGCTGGTCGGTACGTACACCATGTCGCGGCTGGAATCGGCGGCGATCACGCTCCACGCGTTCGCCGCACCGGTGTGATGCGCCCCGGCACCGTTCCAGGTTGCGTACGCGGCGTCAGTCGAGTCCTGCGGCACCGGATCCCAGCTCCAGCGGAACGCGCCGCTGCGCGCGTCGTAGGCGCGAACCTCGCCGCTGGCGGCGTCGGTGCGGTTGTTGTCAGCCACCGCCGAGCCGACGACGAGCGTCCCGTTCACGACCGCTGGCGGGGAGGTGACCTCGTACTCCTCGAACTCGAATGGCTTGTTTCGCAACCCGCGGCGCAGGTCGATGCTGCCGCCGTCGCCGAAGGATGGGCAGCCGCTGCCGGTGGCCGCGTCGAGCGCGATCAGGCGGCCGTCGATGGTGGCGATGAAGATCCGCGCCGCACAGTGACTCCCGCGCCGCGCCGCGGGATCGACCCAGTAGGACACGCCGCGGTTGGCGAAATCCCCGAAGCTGACCCGTGGCACGCCGGGGTTGAAGCGCCAGCGCTCGGCGCCGGTCGCGGCGTCGAGGGCGAAGACCCTGCCTAACGCGCTGCTGAGGTAGAGCGTCCCATTGACGACCAGCGGCGTCGACTCGAATGACGTTCGCCGCCCCGTCTCGTAGCCCGCGCCGGCCTCGCCGGTCCTGAACCGCCAGGCGACCGCCAGCCGCGCCACGTTGGCCCGGTCGATCTGCGCCAGTGGCGAGAAGCGCTCGCCGCCCCGGTCGCGGCCGTAGGCCGGCCAGTCGTTGTCCGGGAGCGGCGCGCCTGCCGGTATGGCCCGGTGCGCGGCGCATGCCGGTACCACGACCGTCAGGCCTAACGCAATGACGACGGCGAGGACGCGCCGGGCGACCGGCATGGCAGCGGGACGGGCATGGGCAGCAGCTTCGAAGATCGCGGGGCTGGTCATCGAGCCAAGCTACGACATGAACGCCGCCGGAGTGAGTCCGGCGGCGTTCGCGAGCTGCCTGTTCAGGCTACCGCGATGCCCGCTCGTACAACCCGTTGAAGATCGTCTTCCAGCTCGCGCCGGCGTCGGTCGAGACCTCGGCCCGCTGGCGGACATGAGTCGAATCGATCGGCGTCCAGCTCCAGCGCTCGACGACCTGGAGCTTCGGATCGCGCTGCGACGGACGTGGCGGGGTGAACATCACCAGCCGGTCACCGTCGAACGTCCCGCTCATGACGAACACGTAGCCACCGCTGCCGACGTACATCTGGTGCCACTTGCCGTCGTTAGGCACGTAGCCGGAGAAGCTCTCGCCGATTCCGTGCCCGCCCGCGCCCGCCCAGTGCTCGTGCAGGGCGCACCCCCCGACGTCGCGCGTGACGTGGTTGCTCCCGATCACGTTTCCCGACGAGTCGCGCACCACCCAGTCGCCGGCCCAGAAGTCGAACTGCCGGAAGCGCGGGCGGGCGCAGATGGTGTCGCTGGCCGCCGCCGCCTGCGACGCCGACGCCGCCGGGGCGACACTCACCCCCGTGGCCTGGGCCGCGAGCTGGCCATGGGCGAGCAGCAGCAGCGCGAGCCCGGCCACGACGCCGGCGCCGCTTCGCAGCATCGGCCCGCGCTGCGGTGCCGGCTCGGCGATCCCGGCCGGGATCTCGACCACGAAGCGGGCCCCGCCTAACGGCGACTCGGTCACCCACGTCCGGCCGCCCATCGCCGACACCAGCTCGGCGACGACGGAGAGGCCGATGCCGCTACCGGTCGCACGCGTCCGCCCCTCGAGCCGGACGAAGCGCCGCCAGACACGCTTGCGGTCGCGCGGCGGAATCCCGGGGCCATCATCATCGACGATGAAGCGGACCGCATCGCCGGCGCGCGCCGCCGAGACCACGGCCTCGCCCCCGCTCTTCCCGTGCCGGATCGCGTTGTCCACGAGGTTCACCAGCACCTGGAGCACCGCCGCCCGATCGCCGGCAGCGACGAGCCCCGGCTCCGCGGTGGTCCGCAGCGTCATCCCCGCGGCTGATGCCATCGGCCCGACCGTGCGCGCAAGCTCGACGATCACGCCATCCACTTCGACGGGCGACGCCTCGAGCCGCAGCTCGTCCCGCGTCGCGCGTGAATAGGTGAGCACATTCTCGATGAGGTATGTCAAGCGACCTGCCTCGTGGACGATGGTGCCGACGGCCGCCGTCTGCTCGCCGGCGTTGCGGACGAATCCGAGCTGCAGCATCTCCGAGTAGAGCCTGATCTGAGCCAGCGGCGTTCGCAGCTCGTGCGAAACGCTGGCGACGAACGATTCGCGCAGGTACGCGAGCGCGTATTCGCGCCGCGTCTGCACGATCGCCAACCCGATCAGCACGACGCTGGCGAGGAAGACGAGCAGCGTCGTCACCAGTCGCGTGTTGTCCCCGGTGCCGCCGGTGACTCGCGCCATCAGCGTCGGGCCGAGCCCGATCTCCACCCTGTATTTGCCGAACGTGTCGTTGGCGTCATAACGCGCCAGCACCGGAGCGGTGCTGTCCGGGAGCCCGGCGTGAAGGAACTGATCTCCGTCCTTCGCGACCACGTTCACCGAGAACAACTTCTGGTTGTTCGTTCGCTGGGTGTCGGCCGACGCGAGCAATGGAGTCTGCGCGAGCGCCCGTGCGAACATCTCGTTCGCGACGCGTGGCATGTCCACCTCATAGCCGTTCACCGTCGCCGGCTTTCCCGCGCTGTCGAACGCGAGGCGGTAGAGCACCGTGTGTGTGCGGCCGTTAACCGGCACCCAGAGCACGGCCAGCTCCCACCAGTTCTGGTAGCGGTGCATGGCCTCGTCGCGCACCGAGTCGCGGACCGCTGCTGCCGTCGCGGAGTCGAACGGCGCACCGTTCGTGCGCCACGCGTTCGTGCGAAGATCCCAGTGAAACGTCGTACGGGCCGGCCCGGCGGTACAGATCTGCGGAGCGGCGCAGTCTTTTCCCTTCGCCGGCTCGAGCGCCATCTTCGAGAAGTTTGCCTGCCGCTCGGGGGTGTCGTATTCGGCGCGGCTCGCCGCCGGAATGAAGTACATCAGGAGGTTGAAGCTCAGCCGCCCTTGCGCACCACGCGACAGGTTCACCGCGGCCTCGAGCGCGAGGCTTCGCGCCGCGGCTTGCGCGCGCGCGGCATACGAGCGATGCGCCAGGTAGGACTCGACTGCGAGCACCGCGCTCCCGGCAAGTACGAGAAGCAGCACGCCGACGTGCAACGCGAGCCGCCAGCGGTCCCACCAGCTGATCACCTTCGGTACGGTCGGACTGCCGCCACCGGTCGCGTTTGGGTCGGTCGATTCGTTCTTGTTGCGGGATGAAGCGATTGGACGCATGCGTCAACTTTGGTGAAATGCAGCGCGCTGGCAACTCCGAGTGCGTCCGCCCACGCCAGCTTCGACGGAAGCACCGGCGGCAGCGCGCCGCCGGTACCTCACCATCGAGGTCACGAGTTCGTGCAGACGATGTTGCCGTTCCTCGCGGTCACTTCATTGCCCGCGATCGGAAGTGCCTGGTTGAGGGGGTCAGTCGCCCCACCATTCGGCATCCCCGGCTGCGTCACGTACGCATGCGTGAGCAGACCGTAGCGCCGTAGGAAGCTGAGGTGCTGCCACCCCTCGAAGATCAGTGAGTAGCGATACTCGTAGTTCAGCGCCGCCAGCGCCTCGTCGCGGGTCGTGAACGTCGCGTATGGCGCGAGCCGGCCCTCGCCGACATGCACCGCGTTGACGTCCGCCGTCGCGCCCGCGAGGTCATTCAGCCCGAGCTTCGCCTCGGCACGGAGCAGGTAGAGCTCCGCGTTGCGCAGCTGCGCCATCGGCGTGTTGAGCTGGTCGCCCTTCGTGTAGACGTACGACTTCGTGAAGCTGAACCCCTGCGCCTGCTGTACCGTCGCGACGTCGTAGACGTTTGCCTTGCGTGCATCGCCGGCCTGGTAACCGTTCACGAAGTTGTCGCTCAGTCCGAGCTTGACGTCGCCGCCGATGGGATTCGGGTACGACTCCGGCGCCGCCGAGTTGTAGAGGTAGTACGGCCCCTGGGCGAGGTACGCCGCGTCCGGCGCCGCCGGTGCGCCGGCGAGCGCGATGTCGAGCGCGGCGAGCGCCGCATTGAACCCAGCCGCACCGGTCGGCGACTGCCGTCCGGTCGCGCGCATGATCTCGACCTTTCCCCTGAGTCCCCGGTTGAAGCGGATGATCCCCGCCTTCGACGCGTAGTCTCCGTGCAGCGTGTATCCGGCCGCGATGAAGGGGAGCGCGTCCGACGTCCCGGCAGCGGTGAGGTCGGAGTAGGCGGAGTCGAGGAGCGCCGACACTGCCGCCAGCCCGCTCGGCTTGCAGAGGATCGGTGGAAGCACGGATGGATCCGCCTGCAGGATCGCGAAGCCGACCGAATCATGCGTCTCGGCGATGTGGACGTAGTTCAGCCCTTTGACCGTGTTGAGGAAGCCGCGCGTGATCGCCTTGTCGCCACTCGACAGCGCGGTGTACGCGGGCTGGTTGTAGATGTCGGTGATCGCGCGCAGCGCGACGTAGCTCAGCCGCCAGTCGGCGCTGCCGATGAACGACGTCGGGTCCGGCGTGGTGACGAAGAACTCCTGCGTGAGGCGGTTGTCGTTCGGATCGAGGCGGAGCGCGTCACGCGCCTGGATCGCCCCGAAGGAGAAATAGGTGGTGACCGGAACGCCGGCCGCGTTGCGCGTCTGGCCTAACGCTCCGGACACCAGCGTCTGCAGCGTCTGCGCCGAGCCGGCGACGACGTTGTCATTGCTGTGCGTCAGCGGGTTGTCGGCACATCCGGCGACGGCGGCGAGCGCCACGCCGGCTACGATGATTTTTCGCATGGGTTGGCTGCTCGCCCGTTAGAAGTTGGCATTGAAGGACAGGTACACCGCGCGGCTGGCCGGGAATGGCGCCACGTCCTGGAACCGGCCGACCGCGGCGTTGCTGAAGTTCGAGACCTCGGGGTCGTAGCCGGAGTAGCGAGTCCAGGTCTTCAGGTTGCGGCCGCTCAGCTCGAGCCGCGCATCCTTCGCCGCGCCACGTGTGAGCGCCTGCACCCAGCGCGAGCCGACGTCGTAGCCGAGCGTCAGTTCGCGCAGCTTCACGAAGGTCGCGCGCTCGACATAGGTCGGGTGGCCGCCGGCAAAGCCCGACGCTCGCGCATTGGCGACCGCCGTGTCAGCGAGGGCGCCGCCGGGGAGGTTCGAGTCGAAGTAGGAGTTCGTCAGGTTCGCGATCCAGCCGCCCTTGTGCCAGTCGAGCACCGCGGACAGGCGGAATGGACCGACGGTGACGTCGTTGTTGAAGCCCATCTGGAAGTCCGGCTCCGCCGCGCCAAGGAAGACCTCGTGCCGCGTGCCGTCGGGATTCCGCCCATTGAACACCGCGACGACGCCGTTAGGCTGCCCGACCACGACCTTGGCCACCGCATAGCGCTGGCTGAAGCCGTTGCCGGAGATGAAGCCCGGCACCGGGAGAGACGTGACGAGGCTCTTGTTCGCCGCGTACGTCGTCGCCGAGGTCCACTGCACGAGCGCCGTCTGCACCGGGACGAGCTTGAGACTCACCTCGGTGCCGGTGTTCTGCAGCGCGCCGCCGTTGATCGTCTGGGTGGTGAACCCGGTGCTCGGCGCACGGTTCGCCAGCAGCACGAGGTCGGTGGTCGTCTTCTTGTACTTGGTGAACTCGAGCCCGGCGCGGCCATTGAAGAAATCCGCGTCGAGCCCACCCTCGGTCTCGGCAGTCACTTCCGGGCGGATGTTGCCCAGCCCGACGATGGCCGACGGACGAAGCCCGTTGACGCCGGCGTACGGCACGGCGGTCATGAACGTGTACTTGTAGTTCTCGGGCACCCGATTGCCGGCGCGGCCATAGGCGGCGCGCAACTTCAGGTTGTCCACCCGCGGCAGCTCGTATGGGATGCGATACGACGCCGCGAACTTCGGAAACGTGTAGAAGTGCTTCGGGTCGCCGTTGGTGCTTGCGCGCTCGGCGTTGACCGCCGCGGTCAGCAGGAGCGATTCCTCGAAGGCGAGGAACTCCTCCTGCGCGTAGTACGACAGCGTCTTGGTCAGCGCCTGCCCATCCGATGACGCGGTCTGCGTCCCGGTCGCGAAGTTCGTGATCCCCGGGAAGAGTCCCTGCCCGAGGTTGGTGACGAAGTCCGCCTGCGCGCGCTCCTGCCGCATTCCCGCCGAACTCGTCGCCGTGAACGGCGAGAACGTGAGGCGGTGCGTGAGCGAGAGATTCACGTTGGCGTTGAGGACCGTCGCCTTCGAGTTGACGACCGTTCCCGGAAACGGCGAGACGGAACCCGACTGCTCGACGTACGTCGTCGGCGGCGAATAGACGCGACCGTCGTCCGTATAGGTGTCGACGCCGCCTAACGCCTGGATCTCGAGCGACTGCCGCTGCGAGGTATAGGCCTGCAGGTTGCCCTGGAGGCTTCCGATCGCACGGGTGACGTTCTCCGGCGTCCGCACCTGCGCCGCTTCCTGGAGCACGTTGCCCGAGTTGCCGACCCACGGGTTGCGCACGTAGTCGCCGGTCACCGGGTCCTTCCGCGAGAAGTCGAAGAAGGTCGGCGTCGCCGAGATGATCGCGATCGGGCTGATCGTCGCGTTGTCGTTGCCGGAAATCCCGCGCTCGGTCAGTGTGTGCAGGATCTCCGACGAGCCGCGGAGCACGAGGCGCGAGCCTAACGTCTGCGTCAGGTTGGCGCGGAGCGATTGCTTCGCGAAGCCTGTGTTGTGCATCAGCCCCTGGTCGCGCTTGGCTGACGCCGCGAGGAAGTACGTGGCGCTCGACGCGCCGCCGCGCAGCGACGCCGCCGTCTCGTACGACGGGCCGTCGCCGTTGAACAGCTGCTTCTGCGGGTCGGTGCAGCCGGCGTACGGGTTCGCCGCGAAGTACTGGTCGGCGGTGAAGTGGAACTGCGCGGCGTTCGCGTTGATGTAGTCGGTCGCTTCCTGCTGGGAGAAGCAGCGCAGGTCGTACTCCTTCGCCAGCCACTGCGAGCCAAGGCGCTGGGTCAGCGAGACCGACGGCCTCCCCGCCCTCCCCTGCTTGGTGGTGATGATGATGACGCCGTTCGCGCCCTTCGATCCGTAGATCGCGCCGGCCGAGGGACCCTTGAGGATCTCGATCGACTCGATGTCGTTGGGATTCAGGTCGGCGATCCGGTTGACCTGCTGGTCCTGCACGCTCACGATCGCCGCACCCGCCTGCGAGACGCCGCCCGCACCCGCGAGCGCCGCCGGCGTCGCCGGACCGGCGAGGGTGATCGCGTTCAGACCGTTAGGGTAGGCGTCGTTGTTCGCGATGACGCCGTCGATCACGTACAGCGGCTGGTACTGCCCATTGATCGTGTTCGTGCCGCGGATGAGCACCTGCGTTCCGCCGCCGGGGGCGCCGGAATTCTGCGAGATGACCGCGCCGGCGACCTTCCCCTGCAGCGCGTTGTCGAGCGTCGGCGCCGGGACGCGATTGACCTGGTCGCCGGAGACGACGGCGACGGCGTTGGCCGCGTTGCGGCTCGACACCGCGGTCGCCTGGCCGGTCACCACCTGTGTCTCGAGCTGCAGCACATCCTGCTCGAGGGAGACACTGACATCGCTCTGCGCCTGCTCGACCGGGACGAGCCGCGCCTTGAAGCCGATGCGGCGGACGCGGAGCGTGGCGGTGCCGAACTGCGGCGCGAGCACGCTGAAGCGCCCGTCTTCCCCGGTCTGGACGCCGAAGTTTGTGCCGACCACCTGCACGGTCGCCGCAGCGAGCGGCTGCTGCGATCCGGCCTCGGTGACCAGGCCGGTGATGCGCCGCGTCGCCTGCGCGGCCAGGAATGTCGGTGCGGCGCCGAGCAGCAGCCCGGCGATGAGAACCCGTTGTGACAGTCGCATTTCGTTCACCTCCCGCCGTCGCGGAGCGACAGCAGATTTTCCGGGATTGCCGCGCCGCGATGACGCGGCGAGACGCGGCGCGTGGCGGCGCCATGCTGACGACAGGACATGCGTGTTCGCCCTCCCCTGGTGGATGGTCGGCAGACAGTCCTGCAAAGCTGTCACCGGTCGGGGGGCTCGATGCGTCAGCGTTTCGTCAACTCGACGGCGCCGGGAAAACGAAAGACGGCGCGAGCGTTAGGCAGCTCGCGCCATCGGCGGGTGAGGAAGCGGCGGCGGTCAGGCCGAGCGCGACGCCTGGGCCAGTCGAACGTTAGGCAGGCGCGGCTCGGGCGCCCCCGGGCCGATCGCCAGCCGGTAGCCGGTGCGACGCACGGTCACGATGAGCTGCGGGTCGGCGGCGTCGACCTCGAGCATCTTCCGCAGCTCGAGGATGTGGGTGTCGACGGTGCGGCTCACCACTTCGTGGCGGTACCCCCAGACTTCCTTGAGGATGTCGCCTCGCGAGAGGACCTCGCCCTGCCGCGCCGCGAGCGCGACGAGCAGGTCGAACTGCTTCGGCGCGAGCATCACCGGACGGCCGCCCCGCCGGACGACCCGCTGCCGCAGGTTGATCTCGACGTCGTCGCCGACGCGAACCACCCCGTCCTGCGCCCACGCCGGATCGATCTGGTGCTTGCCGCGGCGGAGCAGCGCACCGACGCGCGCCAGGAGCTCCATCAGCGAGAACGGCTTGGTGACGTAATCATCGGCCCCGGTGCGGAAGCCGAGGATCTTGTCCGCCTCCTCGGTGCGCGCGCTGAGGATCAGCACCGGCATCAGCCCGCCGGCATCGCGAAGCGCGCGCAGGACACGATAGCCATCCATGTCCGGGAGCATGAGGTCGAGGATGAGGAGGTCGGGGATCCCCGAGCGCGCGAACGCGAGGCCACTCACACCCTCGTGATCGACGCGCACCCGATAGCCTTCGATCTCGAGAACGTTCCTGATCCCGATAGCGAAGCTCTTGTTGTCCTCGATGATCTGGATGAGCCGGGGTGTCTCCATGGGGGCGACCGTGGTCGGGAGGAGGTGCTGGCGCTCTGGTCGAAACGCTGACCGTACGGACCCTAGTGTGACACCGAAAACCAGTCGGGGGATGGTATCCGTCACCCTTTTTACGCAAACTTGACGATGCTCAGGGAACACCAGTACGTCATCCCCGCACCGTGGGTTCAGCGGAAACACGAAGCCCACCACGGCAGGCCGGGGTGGGCTCGTCTATGTACTACTGGGAGGATTGCCCCTCTAGGGCTCGAACCTAGACTCTTCGCATCCAGAGTGCGACGTGTTGCCAGTTACACCAAGGGGCAGCGTGACTTACGCGGCTGCTGCAGCGCGCACCGCCTCGAGGACGGACCCGAAAAGTACATGGCGCCAATCCCCCCGGCAACCCCGCGGCAACGCACCCGCACCCGCATGTGCGCGACGCGCTTCGCGATCGCCGCGCTCATCGCGATCGCCGGCTGCGCGCCCGCCGCCGCGGAGTCGCTCGGCGACACCCCCGCCGTTGCGCGTGCCAACACGAACGATTTCTTCCACGCGCTGTCACTCCGGCTCGGACCCCTCACCAGGTCCGATCGGCTGAAATCGATCCGGCCGCGCTATGTCCGCGGCTCGCTGATTCCATCGCGCATTTTCGACGACACCACGATCTGGACTGCGAGTCGCCGAGGCTTTCGGACGCTCGAGATCACCGGTCATCCGACGGCGGACGGCCGCTACTTCCTCGACGTCACCCCCGATGCGGGCGCGCCACAGAATGTCGGCGATTCGCGCCACATCATGCACCTCCGCGCGCTCGGCGATCGTGCCTGGGAATGGCGCTCGACCGACGAGCTGGCGGTTGGCCGCGCTGCTCCTGGTGCGATCGATACGATGCGGCGGCGGCTCCTTGGCGCCGCTGAAGGTCGCGGCGCAGACGAGCTGCGCACGATCTGGCGGCGGGGGCTGCCGCGGACGACCGCAGCGTTAGGCAGGCTCTTCGCCGTCGACTCGATCACGACGACCGTTCTCGCCGATCGATCGACGAGCGTGGCGCTGCGCATCTCGGTCGACCCGGCGCGGCTGGCCGGCGCGCTCCCCGCGTTCGCCGAGTGGGTGGCCAAGTACGCGGGACGCTCGCGCTATCGAATGGTGGTCGAGGACTATTCGGGCACGCCGTACGGGCTCGTATCGTCGGGCGATGGCATCATCCACCTGAGGCTCCGCACGCGCGATGGGATGTTGCAGCCGCTCGTCGGCGCGGCCCGTGCGCTGCCCGCGGACTCGCTGCGCGTGCGGATGGACGTGAGCACGAAGCTCATGATGTTCACAGTCGGCGTGCGCGACCTCGCCGCCGACATCGTCCCGGTCCGCACCACGACGGAGCGCGGCTGGATCATCCGCTACCGTCACGAGCCCGAGTGGCGGTTGCCGCTGGCCGCCGAGCACCTGATGCGAGATGCGCTGCGACGTCCCTTCGCCGGCGAAGGGACGTGGACTCGCCTCGTGGCGCGGAGCGATCCGGCGGGAACGACGACGATCGTTCGCGACTTCCACATGGACGTGCAGGAGAGCGCGCTGGTGCGCTGGCTGTCCACCCTCGGTAATTCGGCGATGAGCGACGTCACCACACGAGTGGAGCAGGAGAAGGATCGTTTCTTCGCCGACGCGCTCGCCGCGTTCGGCGATGACCTCGCCGCACAGATCGGAGGACCGGATGCCGGACCGGGAATCGCGCGTTAGGCAGTCACGGCCGGTCGCGATCAGCGAGCTGCTCGGCGCCGATGGCGCGGCCGCGGTGCTGCGCGACGCGCTGCAGGGCAGTGGCCAGTTCGTCGACGCCCGCCGCGTGCTCGACGCGCTCGACTGGCAGCTTGCCGGGCGCAAGCCGGCCGGGGCCGAGCACTCGATCCGGCGGATCGCGGCGCACGTCGTCTTCTGGCAGGACCTCTACCTCGAGCGTCTTGCCGGCGCCGAGCGGCCCTCCCCGCCCCATGACGCGGCCGGCTGGCCGGGCGGCGACGCACCGCGCGACGAGCGGGAGTGGAAGGCGCTGGTCGCGCGGTTCGCCGACGGGCTCTCGAGGGCGATGGCGGCGATCGACGCCGCACCGTTAGGCCTGACGCTGCCGCGGTGGGGCGGGCGGACCCGCTTCGCCGGCCTCAACGGGATCGCGCTCCACAACGCCTATCACCTGGGCCAGGTGGTCGTGCTGCGGCGGATGCTCGGTGCCTGGCCGCCGCCGGGCGGCGGCGACAGCTGGTAGCGGCCACGACCTACCGAAAACGAAAGCAGCGCCGACCCGAGGGTCGGCGCTGCTTTTTTCTTCCGGTGATCCAGGATCGCCGGAGACGTGCCACGCGCGCTGTCATTGGAACCCTAATGTCCTACCGAACAGCGGCGGGCAACCATCTACCGGACAAGGCCAGATTTGTGCCAGCAAAAATCAGAAGAAAATCATGGAGCTGAGGGGGATCGAACCCCTGACCTCTGCCTTGCGAAGGCAGCGCTCTCCCAGCTGAGCTACAGCCCCTCGTTCCGCACCGTTGGGCGTAGCCGTTTGGCGACTCAGGCGCGGGAAGCACAGCGGCCCCGCGTGGGCGGGGCCGCCATTGCAACAAAATAGCGGCGCCTCCCATCCGAGTCAAGGACGAGCGACTCCGCCAAGCGTAACACATGTCACAAGTGGCCACCGCCTCGCTTGGCGATGGGCGTTGTGTAGCGCGAGAGAGGCCACAGAGCAGGAGAACGCTCTGCTCATGTTTTATGTCACAGAGACATGCACCCACTCGGATCACCATACGTTCGCGACCAGCTCGCGCAACGCTGCGCCCGCGTCAACGAGATGCCCCTCGTCCCGGAAGGAGAGATGGTGCTCTACCTCATGCAGAGCACGCAGCGCATTCATGAGAACTGGGCGCTTCGCTACGCGACGATCGAAGCAGACCGGCGCGATGGAACTCGCCGCGGCCCGAGCTTGTCGCGGCGTCACAGCCACGAGGCCGCAGACTGGCGATGCTCGAGCGCTCACACCAGTCGCTGCAGGGCGAGCAGCTCATGAGCGACTGAGTCGTATCGTTCGTGCTGCCGCCCCCCCCCGGGCACGGGCGCCTGCGCGTGTCGAGCGCATTAACTTCCGACCCATGGCTGGACTGGTCCCGATCGAGCGCGTTCGCGAGGCTGCGGAACGGCTGCGCGGCGTGGTGGTTCACACCCCTCTCCGGCGCTCGGCCGCGCTCTCCCGCCTGACGGGAACCGAGGTATGGCTCAAGCTCGAGTGCCTCCAGCACACCGGCTCCTTCAAGCTCCGGGGCGCGTTCAACGCGCTGGCACTCATCCCGGCGGCGCGGCGCGCCCGCGGGGTCGTCGCCTCGTCAGCGGGCAACCACGGGCTCGGCGTGGCGCGAGCGGCGCGTGAATTCGGGATTCCGGCGACGATCTTCGTTCCATCGACTGCACCGGCGGTGAAGCGCGAGGGGATCGTCGCGTCGGGTGCCGCCGTGGACGCGTCGCGTCCCGACTATGATGCCGCGATGGCCGCCGCGCTCGATCACGCGGCGGCGACCGGCGCCCTGTTCGTCAACCCATGCGCCGGCGACGACTTGCTGGCCGGACAGGGGACGGTCGCGGTCGAGATCCTCGAGGATCTTCCTTCGCTCGGTGCGGTCGTTGCCCCCGTGGGCGGAGGGGGGTTGATCGGCGGGATCGCCAGCTTTCTCCGCCGTGCCGCTCCGGCCGTTCGCATACTCGGCGCGCAGAGCGAGCGCACGGACGCGATGGCGCGCTCGCTCGCCGCCGGCCGCATCATCGACATCGGCCATGAGCCGACGCTGGCCGAGGGACTCGCGGGAGCCGTCGACGAGGAGGGGCTGGCAATCGGGCGTGCAGCGCTCGACGACATCGCGGTCGTGAGCGAAGACGCGATCGCCGGCGCGATCGCCTGGCTCGCGCGGGAAGAGGGGTTGGTGGTGGAGGGTTCGGGTGCGGTCGGCGTGGCGGCGCTGCTGACCCGAGCGTTAGGCCTGACGACGGGGCCGGTGGCGGTGGTCGTCAGCGGCGGCAACATCGACCGGGCGCGGCATGCCGCGATCGTCGCGGCTGAAGCGCCTCACACGGCCATGGAAGGACGGCGGTAAGCGGAAAGCAGCAAGCGGACCGCGCCACCGTGTGGTTGGACGCCGTCCGCTTGCTGCTCATCGCTTTTCGCTGCTCGTCGACGGTCGAACCGTCGCTCCCTACGGCCGTGCGTCGAGGTCGCGGGTCACTGCGACATCGGCGTTGTTGCTGCCGCCGATGGTGCGATCCCGCGTCTGCGACGTCCGCGCCTGGTCGGCGGGGAATTCATCGGCGCGCAGCTGCTGCGTGCGATCCTGGTCACCGAGGCGCGGCGACTGCGTGCGGCCCGAATCGGCGCGGCCGTCCGTCGAGCGATACGCATCCGCGGCGCCGCCGCGAATCGTCTCACTCGCCGTTCCGCGCAGCGTGTCGCCGCGCGAAGCTTCGCCGCCCAATCGCGCCGCGGCTCCACGGGCAGCACCATTGCGGGCGCTGGTCCCACGGGCCTCTCCACCTTTTCGTCCGATCGCGGCCATGTGCTCGCGATTGCGGCTCACCGCTTCCCCTCCCTTGCGTCCAGCGGCGCGCGCTTCGTTCGAGTCGAACTCGTGCGCCGTGCCTTTCGCGTGCGCGGCTCGCCCACCCTTGCTCGCGATCTCACGCTGCCTGGACTCATCCATCGAGGCGAAGCCTCGCCGGCTTTTCCCTTCGCTGCGCTCTGCCATTACTCCTCCGACTGTTGGGGTCCGTCCAACCCCTGCTACCGCGATTCGTCAGTGCCGACGGCACTTCGGATCGCCTTGCCGCGACCGGCCTCCGTGTCGGCCGCGCGGCAACGCGTTTTGCAAGGGCTAGACCGCACGCATAAGACGGGCTCGACTTGCCCTGCCCGCGACATTCGCCGGACTATATTCACCGCCATGTCGCTTTCCCTTCGTCTGCTCGGGACCTCCGCATCCCGCCCGACTGTCGAACGTAACGTGTCATCGATCGCGGTCGTGCGCGAGGGGGAGACGATGCTGTTCGACTGCGGCGAGGGGACGCAGCGCCAGATGATGCGCTACGGAGTCGCCTTCTCGCTCGCTGACATTTTCTTCACACACTTCCATGCGGACCACCTGATCGGGTTGATCGGGCTGACGCGAACGATGGCGCTGCAGGGGCGCACCGAGCCGCTGCGGCTCTGGGGACCCCGGGGCGCTTCCCGCGTGCTTCGCGCCGCCGAGCGATTCGGGGCCGACCGGTTGACCTTCGAGGTTCCGATCACCGAGCTCGATCCCGACGTGCCGGTGAAGCGTGACGGATATGCGATCGTGCCGTACGCGACCGATCACAGCGGCGCCAGCGCGTTAGGCTACGCGATCGTCGAGGAAGAACGGCGCGGCCGATTCAACCCGGAGCTCGCTCGCAGCCTCGGGATTCCGGAGGGCCCGCTCTGGGGGCGGATCCATCGCGGCGAGGCAGTGACGCTCGAGGACGGGCGCGTGATCGAGGCATCGCTGCTGGTCGGCGAGCGGCGTCGCGGCCGGCGTCTCGTGATCACGGGCGACACGCGTCCCTCGGAGCGGACGATCGAGCTTGCGCGCGAGGCCGATGTCCTGGTGCACGAGTCGACCTTCGGCGACGAGGACGCGGAGCGCGCGGTGGAGACCGGGCACTCGACCGCCCGCGAAGCTGCCGGCGTCGCCGCGGCGGCGCATGTTCGCCGCCTCGTGCTCACCCACTTCTCGGCGCGCTACTCGCGCGATCCGGGTGACCTCGAGCGGGAAGCGCGCGAGGTATTCCCGAACGTCACCATCGGCCGCGACGGGCTGGAGATCGATGTGCCGTTCGAAGAGACCATCGGCGCCGGCACCGGTCGCTGATCGAACGCTCAGGATCGCGAGAAACATTTGTCGGCGGCCGTATTGCCGACGCGCACCGTTGATCGTACAATTGCCTCCGTTCCGCGGCGCACAGCGTTTTCGTGAGCTGGCGCACGGAACGAACTCCATTGATGATGGGCCATCTGCCCCTGACGCCTTTCAGGCTGCATGGGCTGCTGCTTTTGTTGTCTTTGCTCTCCCCCACGCCCGTCGAGGAATCATCCATGGAATTGCGTTCAGTCGCTCTCCCCCTCGCGCTCGTCGGCAGCGTCGCGCTCGTCGCGTGCTCCGCCGACACCGCGGTCAACCCCACCCGCTCCGTAGTTACGCCGTCGATGGAAGTCGCGGCCGATGCTGCCGATGGCGGCGTGGCAGGCAACTACCTCGTTCGTTTCAAGGGGAACACGGTGCCGTTCGACTTCAGCGCGAAGGTCGCCCTCATCGGCGGCGAAGTGATCTTCGCGCACAACGGCGTCGGAATCGCCGCCGTCAGTGGACTCGACGACGCTCGCGCGGCGAAGCTGGCGGCGCGCTCCGATGTCCAGGCTGTCGATGCTGACGCGTACACCACGCTCGAGCAGCCGGCCGATGCGACGGTCGAGTCGGCGGAGATCACGCCGGACAGCCCGAACGCACCGACGACTGCGTTCTTCTACCCCCGGCAGTGGAACATGCGCGCGATCAGCGCGCCGGCGGCGTGGGCCGCGGGTGCGCTCGGAAGCTCGACGACGCGCGTCGGCATCCTCGACACAGGCATCGACTACCTGCACCCCGATCTCTACGGGCGCGTAGACCTCAGCGCGTCGCGGTCATTCCTCAACGCGGCGGAGAATGCGCGCGTGCAGGCGCTGTATCCGGGAGCCAACCCGATCGCTGACCTGAACTACCATGGCACGCACGTCGCCGCGACGGTGGCGAGCAATGGGCTGGCCGCTGCCGGCGTCACGTCGAAGGTGACTCTCGTCGGCCTCAAGGTCTGCGCGCCAGGCACCGCGGCGAACGGGTTCTCCGGGACCTGCCCGACGAGCGGCACGCTCGCGGCGATCCTGTACGCCTCCGACCTCGGGCTCGACGTCATCAACATGAGCCTCGGCGGATACTTCCACCGCGTGCAGGCGAGCGCACGCGGCGGCGATGGCCCGTCCTTCCTCGCGACGATCAACCGCGTCATGAATTACGCGAACCGGAAGGGGACGCTCGTCGTGGTCTCCGCCGGCAACTCGGCCATCGACCTCGATCACGATGGCAACGGCTACGCATCGTATTGCAGCGCGGCCGGCGTCGTCTGCGTTTCCGCGACCGGTCCGACTGCGCAGCGGTCGACGAATGGCCCGTGGACGAACGTCGATGCACTGGCCTCATACTCGAACTACGGCCGCTCGGCGATCAACGTCGCGGCGCCCGGCGGCAACGTCAGCGCAGTGTGGGCGGCCTGCTCCGGGTTCACGATTCATCCTGCGCTCGCCAGTTGCAGGTCGCGCTTCTACAACCCGACCACGGGTGCGTGGAGCGCCTCGGTCGTCGGACTCGCGGGCACCAGCATGGCAGCACCGCACGTGACCGGTACCGCCGCGCTCATCGCCGGACAGGTCGGTCACAACCCCTCGCAGATCCAGGCGCGCCTGCAGCAGACCGCAGACGATCTTGGTGAAGCGGGCACCGATCCCGCGTATGGCAAGGGACGCATCAACGTCGCCCACGCCGCCGGTCTCTGATCGAAGGCTGAAGCAGATCACGTCATGACGAGGCCCGCCGGTGCACAGCACCGGCGGGCCTCGTCACATCCGCACCACTCGTCAGCGGAGTGACTCGACTACTTCATCGAGCGGACCTCGATCGTCAGCTCGACTTCACCGCGAGGTTGGGAGACACGGAAAGCTGGTCGTGTCGCGACACCGGCATCGAGCGACGGAAGAGCAGCTCGACTTCCTCGCTGTTGAGTGAATCGGCAACCTTCTTCGGATCGAGCCGGCCGGTGACGCTCTTCGCCTCGGGTCCCTTGCTCAGGTACCAATTGTAGCGGTCCTTGCGCGTGCTTTCGCCATCGGGATGCTGAAAGAGAACGATGGCGTTACTCGCGCCGACGTTGCTGACCTTCACGCGCCAAACGGTGCCGTCAGCGGAGCGATACGTAGCCATGATGTGCGTCTGTGGTTGTGCGGGTGATCGGGATGACCGTCAGGCGGTCGCGAGTGCTTCGATCGGCTGACGCCCGGCAAAGCCGCCGTTCGTTTCGTGCCAGTAGCGGACCGCTGGCTCGCCGAGACGCCAGCAGAGATAGACCGGGCGATCACCGACGCGAGAGGGAAAATCGACGAGGCCGATGTCGTAGCCCTTGAACTCGACGCCGAGCGCCTCGAGCTCGCGGACGAAGCCGGTGATCTCGACCGCGAGCCGCTGTGCCTCGCGCTCGTGCGCGACAGCGTCGGGGCTCGGCGCATCGGCCTTCGCGCCCACTGATGCGACCTCGAATGCGCGCACGGACTCCTGCCACCGCTCGTAAGTCTCGACGATGTCGGTCACGATGCGGCTGACGAGCGGCAACGTGCGATTCGCTTGATCGATGGTGTAGACCATTGGTGAAAGCTACTCAGCTGGAACCGGGTTCGTGAACTCTCGACGGGATGCGCTACTTGCCTTCTTCGTTCCGTTCCTCGAGCCGACGGCGTCGGCGTTCCTTGGCCGCGGCGAAGCGGCGCAGCTCGTCGGGCGTCTCCGGGACGATTTGCGGGATCGTCATCGGGCGACCGTTGCGGTCGACGGCGACGAAGGTGAGGTAGCACGAGTTCGTGTGGCGACGGCGGCCGGTGATCATGTCCTCGGCTTCGACGCGGACACCGATCTCCATCGAGGTGCGGCCAGTGAAGTTGACGCTGGCCTTCATGATGATCAGGTCGCCGACGTGAATCGGCTCGCGAAAGTCGACGCGGTCGATCGAAACGGTGACGCAGGCGTTCCGCGCATGACGGAAAGCAGCGACCGCGGCGGTGGTGTCCATCATCGAGAGGATGACGCCGCCGAAGACGTGACCGAGGACGTTCGCGTGCTGAGGCATCATCAGCTCGGAGGTCTCGTGCTGGCTCTCGCGCACGGCGCGGGTCGCGGGATGCTGCGCGGGGAGGGTCATGTCGGGAGGTGTCGCGTGCGAGTAGCGCGGGGACGGTTGCTGCGACGGCTGACAGGGACCGCGACGGGGGACGTCCGGCGACCGGTGGCGGGGTGACCGCGTGCGGACGCGAGCACGACGCGAACGTTAGGCCTGACCGCGGGGGGCATTCGCCGGCTGGCGAGGCGTGCGTTGTCGTCATAAAGCACCGCATCGTCGAAGGCACGCGCGAGCGCGTCGCGGTGCAGCGAGTCGAGCACGGGTGCATCGAGCCAGAGGATGTGGCGCACCGGCACAGGGATGCGGCCGAGCGACCACTCGCGGCCGCCCGAGTCGGCAAGCGAGAGCAACGCCGACTCGCCGGTGCTGTCATACCGAGCGCGCACCGTGTAGCCCCGTCCGGCCCAGTGATCCTCGATCGAATCGTGCGATGACGGAAGCGTCGGCAGCACCGAGGACCACCACGCCGGTGGCGCGGCGGAGATCGGTGCGAGTGGAAGCGTCGTCCCGTCGCCGCGCTCGCCCATGGCCGGGACGACGAACGTCACCGCGGGCGCGCCGTCGACGTCGCCCAGCGTGAAGCTGCGGGCGTCGAAGGAAAGATCGATGGCGGCGTCACGCGCTTCGTCGGCTCCGGGCTCCCGGCTGTCGCGGATCGAGTCGCGAGCGGCAGCGTAGAGCGCTTCGCCTTTCGAGACGATCGCGCGAGCGGCCGAGTCGCCGAACGCGTCGCGGACGGTGGCGTCTCGACGCGAGCGGAGGTCGACGACGCGGCGAATGCTGCGATGGAGGTGCCGCACTCCCCCGACGTCGACGTCGGTGTGATGCTCGAGCGAAAGCCAGGCATCGTGCACGTCGAGCAGCTCGACATCGGCCGACGCGTTCGCGACCGGATGATCGTTCGCGTCCTCGTCCGGGGCGAGCGGGGCCTCGTCGGGGTGGATCGCCACCCACTGGCGTTCCGCAGCCGGGACGATGGTGTCGCGGTAGACGAGCGCGGAGTCGCCGGTGACGAGGTCGCGGCGATAGACGCGCTGTCCGACGAAGAGCGCGTCGTAGAACGAGCGGTCCTCGTCGGCGGTGTAGATCTCATAGAAATTGCCGCCGAAGCGGGCGAGCAGCATCGACGAGCCGCGGCGGCGGACGCCATCCGGCGTGGTGCGCACCCAGAAAGTGCTGTCGCCGGCGGCGACGAGGAATTCGGCGCGCGGCGGGGGAGGACCGGTGGGGCGGTCCGTGGCATGGCAGCCCGCGAGGGCGAGTAGCGCGAGGGCGGTGACGCTGAGCGGGCGCATGCTGAAGTCTAGTGCGCCGGTGCTGGCTCTGACACTGCGAGGAGAGATGAGCGAGGCTCCGATGGAGAGACGAGTGATGAGAGACGAATAACGCGGCACGAGGGGCACTGGCGGACGCGGGCGGGCGGGCGACCGCACCCCACAGGGCGTATCCATGAATGCGGGTTGTATCGGGCATGGCGGCGCGTGCGGCACGGCTCGGCGCAGGTGACGGCGAATGCTGCAAAGGCGTCATCGTGCACGCTACATTTCGCCCCTTCCCGCAGCGCCAACCCGAGTACCATTACGTCATGCGTCGCCCCGCGCCGATCATCTTCCTGCTCGCGAGCATCATCGCGAGCTGCACCACGAAAACGGATTCGCATCGCGACAGCGCGAGCAGCGCAGCGACGACGAGTAGCGACAGCACGCGGAGCGCAACCGCGGCGGGCGCGACGACCGCGAGCGGCGCAAACGCGAGTGCAAGCGCGAGCGGCGACACGACGGGGGCGACGGGCGGTGCGGCGCGCGCCGGGGCGAGTGCGAGCGGCGGCACGATGGGGAATGCGCCGAGCAGCGGGTTCGTCGCCGGCGCGCACCTCAAGGACGCGCCAGCGACCGTGCGCGCGCTGTACGTGAACCGCTGGGCCTCGCAGAGCGTGAAGCGGATGCGCGAGCTGATGAAGATCGCGGACGAGACCGAGATCAACGGGATGGTGCTCGACCTGAAGGACGAGTTCGGGCTCAACTTCCCGTCGAAGGACGCGAGCGTCGCGCGCAACGCCGGACATTCGGGGACGATCCCGCATCTCAAGGAGCTGATCGACACGCTCCACGCGCACGGCCTCGTCTTGATCGCGCGGCAGGTGACGTTCAAGGATTCGGTCGCGGCGCGGATGAACCCGCAGCACACGATCCGCAAGCCGGACGGGAGCGCGTGGAACGACAAGCAGGGGCTGACATGGGTCGATCCGTACGACCCGATGATCCGCGAGTACAACATCCGCGTCGCGGAGGAGCTGTCGCGGATGGGGTTCGACGAGATCCAGTTCGACTACGTGCGATTCCCGGAGCCGTATCCCAGCCTGCCGAAGCAGACGTTCAGCGACGCGAACGGCGTCTCGCGACCGCAGGCGCTGGCCGACTTCCTCGGCGCGGCCTGCAAGCGGATCAACGCGTTAGGCAGCCGCTGCACCGCCGACATCTTCGGGCTGGTGACGACGGTGCGCGGCCCGCTCGAGATCGGCCAGGAGTGGGAGAAGGTCTCGCCGGTGGTGGATGTCGTGCTGCCGATGACCTACCCCTCGCACTATCCGCCCGGTTCGTTCGGCATTCCGCGCCCGAACGCCGAACCGGAGAAGATCCAGCGGCTCGCGATCTCGAAGGCGCACGACCGTGACATCGCGCTGAAGATCACGAAGCCGGAGCACGTCAGGCCGTGGGTCCAGGCCTTCACGTTAGGCGCGCCAGCGTATGGCCCGGCCGACATCGAGGCGCAGAAGCGCGGCATCTACGCGGCGGGATACGACGGCTGGGTGCTGTGGAACCCCGGCTCGAAGTACGAGATCTTCGTCCCGGCGCTGGAGAAGACGCTCGAGAAGCGGGCGGCGCCGTACCCACCGAGCGGCGGAGCGGCCGCGAGGACGCCAGCGGGAACGGACAGCGGGAAGACGCCGCCGCGCTGAGCGGATCATGCACGTGCGAGCGGGTGAGATGATCTCACCCGGCTTTGTACGCAGTAGCTCGGGCCAATGACGGTTGAACGACAATCACGCGGATTTCGCGGATGACGTGGATCGCTCCGTGAGGGCGGATGGCACTCCACTCCAGTCTTTGGCATCGCGCGAAAGGCTTGGGGGCACGCCGGGCGAGATCATCTCGCCACGCGTGCCCCAGTCGTTCAACCCTGGTGCACGGACCTCGACCGTCTACGGAGCGATCCGCGTGATCCGCGCAATCCGCGTGATTGCAGTTCCACTGTTACGACCAGCCGGCACACGTGGCTCTCGAGCGAGCCCGATGCCGATCGAGGCACCTCAGCAGCTGGGCGGCACGCTGCACGACATCGCTGCCTAACGCGCGATCGTCGCCACGCCTTCGAGCAGGCGGTCGATCTCGTCGGGCGTCGTGTAGATCGCGCAGCCGGCGCGAACGAGCCCGGCCTCGGCGAGGCCGAGCTTGGCGACGATCGTCGATGCGTAGAAGTCGCCATGCGAGGCGAAGACGCCGCGCTCGGCGAGATGGGTGACGACGCGCTCGGAGTTCATGCCTCGCACCGTGAACGCGGCGGTCGGGGTGCGGGCGCCGCCGGCCGGAGGCCCGAATCGCGTCACGCCGCGGATCGAGCCGAGTCCGTCCCAGAGGCGAGCGAAGAGCTCGCGCTTGCGGGCGTGAAATTCTGCGTATGACCGCTCGAGGCGCGCCCGTCGCGTCGGGCCGGCGGCGAGGGTAGCGAGGAAATCGACGGCGGCGGCCGAACCGGCAATCGACTCGTGTGACTGCGTTCCGGTTTCGAATCGTTCGGGCGCGGTGTCGGGCGACGGCTCGAGCTTGGGGACGTCGATCCGCTCGAGCAGCGAGCGGCGCCCGTAGAGAATCCCGGCATGGGGCCCGTAGAACTTGTAGGCCGAGCAGGCGAGGAAGTCGCAGCCGATCGCCTGGACATCGACGAGGCTGTGGGGCGCGAAGTGGACAGCGTCGACGAACGAGAGTGCTCCCGCCTCGCGGGCGATCCGGCAGACGCGGGCGACGTCGGTGACGGTGCCTAACGCGTTGGAGGCGGCGCCGACCGCGACGAGTCGCGTTTTCGGCCCGACCAGGCTGGCGAGGTGCTCGAGATCCACCGTCCCGCTGTCGGCGGCGGCGCGGGCCATCCGGACCGTGAGGCCGCGCTCGCGCTCGAGTGCCTTCCACGGATCGACGTTGGCGCGATGATCGAGCTCGGTGACGACGATCTCGTCCCCCTGCTTCCACTCCCTGCCTAACGCGCGCCCGAGGTGGTACGTCAGGCTGGTCATGTTCTGGCCGAAGACGACCTCGGCCGGGGACGCGTTGAGGAAGTCGGCGAGCGCCTCGCGCGCTCCCTCGATGATCGCGTCGGTCTCGATGCTGGTCGGGTACGCCCAGTGGGTGTTGGCGTTATGGTGCAGCAGATAGTCCGACATCGCCTGGACCACTTCCCGGGGGACCTGAGTGCCGCCCGGTCCGTCGAAGTACGCGACCGGATGGCCGAGGTGCCGGCGCTCGAGCGCCGGGAAGTGCGACCGGATCTCGGCGATCCCGGCGGCTCCGGGGTGCTGGCTCGGGTGCGACCCAGAAACGCGAGTGGAGGTCACCGGATCGTCCTCACCGGATCTCCGTGGCCGCCCACTGCTCGAGGACCTTCACTGCCTCGACATGATCGGCCTCCTCGCCTAACGCGAGACGGGCGACGCGAAACAGCTCGGCGGTCAGCTGAAGCAGCGGCGACGGGACCTTCTGCATGCGCGCGAAGTCGGCGGCGATGCGGAGATCCTTGTCGAGCAGGGCGAGCTTGAACGTCCGCGGGAAGGCGCGCGTCAGCACTCGCTCGGGGAAGAGGTTCTCCGATGTGTTGGAGCGGCCGCTCGAAGCGTTGATCACTTCGAGCGCGACCTTCGCGTTCACGCCCGACTTCGCGAGTGCGGCGAGCCCCTCGCCGGCCGCCCAGATGTGCACCGCCAGCATCGCGTTGTTGACGGCCTTCACCGCGTCTCCGGCACCGACGTCGCCACAGTGGATGATCTTGCGGCCGAAGGCCTCGAGGACAGGACGCGCCTTCGCGATGTCGGCGGCGCTCCCGCCGCACATCACGGTCAGCGTTCCCTGCTCCGCTCCACTCACGCCGCCACTGACCGGTGCGTCGATGAAGCCGACACCCGCCGCGGCGAGGCGCGTCGAGATTCGTCGCGACCCATCAGGGTCGCCTGAGGTGCAATCGATGAACAGCGCGCCGCGCTGCAGTCCGGCGAGCAACCCGTTCGGTCCGTCGAGAAGCTGCTCCACCTCGGCCGACGTCGGCAGGCAGGTGAAGACGAAGTCGCGGCCGGCGACTGCTTCGGCTGGTGTCCGCGCCTGCATGGCGCCGTGGTGCATCGAGGCGAAGGCGACGGCGCGCGAGGCGGTGCGGTTCCACACCGCGAGATCGAAGCGGCGGGCGAGCTGGCGAGCCATCGGTGCGCCGATGGCGCCGAGCCCGAGGAATGCGACGCGAGTCATGAAGTGCGGGGCGAAGGGTCGCCGTAACTTCGCCACCTTCCACCGCGTGACGGAAGGGCGCGGCCGCGAATTATCTTGTGCCCGTGCCCCGCTTCACCACCATCGCCCGCATCGGCGGAATGCGGTCCGTCCACTGTGCGCGCGCGGTGTTCACCGCGCTCGCCGTCATACCGGGCGTGACCGGCGCCGAGGTGGTCGTCGGCCGCGCGACGATCGACCACGATGGGCGGGCGACGCCGGATGCGCTGCGTGCGGCAATCGGCCTCGCCGGCTATGAGCTGCTCGAAACGACCGAGGAGCGGCAACGCTCGTTGCCGCTCCTCTGATAGCAACGTTGCCGCTCCTCTGATCGTCGCCGGCGTGGCCGGCGTGCTGCCTAACGTTCAGCGCGCGTGGCTGGCGTTCCTGAGCGCTACAGGCTGAGCCAGTACGACGCCTTGATGAGGAAGGTGTTGTCGGGATGCGCCCGGAACAGGTCGCGATAGTCGCGCCCCGCGGCAAACTGGCCGTAGTTCCGGTCGTACTGTTCGCGGCCCTGCTGCCAGACCACGAAGATTGAAGAGCCGGGGCGATACTCCCAGCGCAGCACGGCGTTGGTGTTGAGCGCCTTGTAGTTGAAGTCGTTCGCGCTCGCGGTGTAGCCGACGAACGCGGTGGTGTCGGCGTAGTCGAACGGCACGTACTCCTTGTAGCGGTCCGCATACGATGCCGCGCGCGGGTCGTTGAGCTCGCGCAGCCTCGTGTAGTGCCCGACGGTGACGTACGGCGAGGCGTACATCTGGAAGGTCAGCGTCGGGGTCGCGGTGTAGTCGAGCCGCGTCGTCATCGACAGCGTGCGCTGGTCGAGCCGCGCGAAGCTGTAGTGCGTCGAATGGCTCGAGTCGGCGTTCATCGTGTTGAACTGACCGTACCACTGCGAGTCGTTGAGGTCATGCTGGAAGTGCGGCCCCACCGAGAGCTTGAGCCGGTCCGATGCGCGGTAGTCGATCTCGGGGTCGAGGAAGAATCCGTGCGAGCGGTTGCCGTCGGCCTGGAAGTAGCCGCTGAAGAAGTAGGGCGTGATCCGCTTCCGTGAGTCGCCCTCGAAGCCGAACCAGGGGCTGATGCTCTTCGAGTTGCGCACCGCTGGACCGCCGCGACTGGCGCGATCGTCGTAGGTCGGCGCGACACCGTTGTTGCTGATGCCGGTATGGATCCACCACAGCGACGGGAGCTGGATGTGGTAGTTGATGTTTCCACCGAGATCCGTGCGGAGCCCGTCGTTGGTCCACCCCGCCCACTGGTTGAAGTTGAGTCGCGCCATGCGATACCACGACGTCGGCTTGTTGAACTGGAAGGCGTACCACGCGTTCTGCGACTTCTGGTCGGCGCGCGAGAGATATCCGACGTCGTTCATCTCGAAGCCTGGCGAGAGGACGCGATAGTTAACGTTGAAGCGGGTGATGCCTCCGCCGACTTTCGAGAAGGAGATGTTCTCGGCGTTGCCGGAAAGGTCGGTGCGGTTCGGATCGTAAGGCAGGCTGGCGTCCGGTCGCTGGTAGTTGTGGCGCGCATCGGTCTGCAGCAGGTCCATCGCGTCGCTGGTGCCGCGCACGGTGCTGGCCGCGAGGAAGCCGGACAGCTCGTAGTTGTCCTTGAGGAAACGATGACGCGCATCGATCCCGCCGACGTACGCCGAGCGCGCGAGGTACTGCTGCGTGAAGTCGTCGAGCGAGCGGTCGGTGGCGGTCGCCATGACACCGATCGTCGTCTTCCCCTTGCGGAAATCCTGGGCGACGCGGCCGACGAGATAGTTGGTGCGTGGCTCGGTGACGAGGTTCCCGATGATCGGACCGTAGGCCTTGCGCTCGTCGGTGACGGCGTCGAAGACGCCGAGCTGCAGCCCGGACTCGGTGCGTCCGGTGAGCTTGGCGGCGCCGAGGATCGGCGTCGACTGGCTCACGCTCGCGGCAGCGTCGTGGTTGCCGATCACTTCATCGTTGAGCTGTGGCCGGCGGCCGATGCGGCGCGAGTAGAACATCCCGCTGCAATTGCCGTCGTTGCAGTTGACGTCGAAGCGGAAGAGTCCCGCGCCTTCCATGAAGAACGGACGGCGCTCCTGATAGAACGTCTCGAAGGCGGTGAGGTTGAGGTTCGACGGATCGGCCTCGACCTGGCCGAAGTCGGGATTGATCGTCGCGTCGAGGGTGAAGTTCGACGTGAGCCCGTACTTGATGTCGGCGCCGACAGTGCTGAGGTTGGCGCGGGCAAAGCCGGCAACGGCGCCACTGCCATCGAGCTGGTGCTGCGGCACCGTCTTCACCACGGTGTATGGCGTGACCTCGAGCCGCCGCGGGCTGGAGAGTCCGGCGAAGCCGGATACCTCGGCGAACTGCGAGACGACGCCGCCCTTCGACTTGCGGAGCACGGGCCAGGAGATGCGCTCGCCCGAGCGCCCGATGTTGCGGATGAACATCATGCCGAACGTCGGCGAACCGTTAGGCGCGAAGCGGAGCTGGCTGAGTGGGATGCGGAACTCGGCGCTCCATCCGTCCTTCGTGATCGCGGTCGCGACATCCCAGACCGCGTCCCACGAGCCGTCTTCGTCGCCATCGTTGACGATCGAGTAGTCGCGCTTGACACCGGCCGCGTTGACGTGGAACTCGAAGCCGGTGCGGTGATCGTTGTACGAGTCGATCAGCACCATCAGCCAGTCTGATGGGCTCCCCTGATCGCGGCGCGTGAGCTGCGCGACGATCGAGTCCGGATGCGGGTCCTTCGCCTCGAGCAGGACGTAGAGGTTGCGGTCGTCGAACGCGACCTTCGCCGTGGTCGCGTAGCTCGGGTCGCCGTCCTCATTCGGCTCGAACTGGCGGAACGCAGTGACCGCGGGCGCACTCGCCCACACTGCGTCGTCGCCACGCCCATCGAGAACCGGTGCCGCATTCGCGCGGACCGCCGCGGCGGCCATCGGCGTCGACACGTCCTTCCTGGTGACGGCACCCGCAGGTGAGACGGTGGCACCGGTGGTCGTGGCGACGGTGGTCTGCGCGAGCAGCGCGCAGGGCGCGACGATTGCGACGAGCGCGACGAGCGCGACGAGCGCGACGCGCGCGACGCGCGCGGCGAGTGCGCTGCGGATCAGGAAGTGGCGCATGAGACTGGGGGCTGTGGTACGTACGACGCTGTCACATCATGCGAGGCCATGTCTTGGCTTCGCGTGATGTGACAGCGGGTGGTACGAAATGGTTTGTCCGCGGTTTCGCGATCGGCGCGAGGCTGCGATGTCAACGAATCGTCAGCACATCGCGTCCGCAGCGAGCGGGTGCGCGCGCGGGTGCGAGCGCGGGTGCGAGCGCGGGTGCGAGCGCGACGTCAGCTCGCGAAACGCTCCATCGCGCGCTGGTAGCTCTGCACGACGCCGGGGAGGATCGATGCGATCGGCGTGTACTTCAGCCCGAGCTCGCCGCGCGCCCACGAGCCGTCGACCTTCACGCCGTCGGCGAGGAAGCGCGCTTCCTCCGGCGCGAGCAGCGGACGGCTGCCGAGCGGACCGGCCATCGCGCCCGAGAACTTCGACACCATGCCGAGCGCGCGCGCGGTCCAGTTGCGAGCAGGGCGGCGACCGGTGAGCGCGCCAATGCGGTCGAGCATCTGTCGCATCGTCATGCGTTCGGCGCTGAGGATGTAGCGCTCGCCGTTCTTCCCTGCGTCGAGCGCGCGGATCATCCCCTGTGCGGCATCGTCAGCGCCGACCCATGACATCACGGCATCGGTGCCGAAGCGCGTGCCGCCGCTCACCGCGCGACGCAGGAGACGGCCGACCCAGCCCATGTCACCCGGCGCGAGCACGAGCGACGGTTCGACGACGACGACTTCGATTCCCTTGCTGCGAAGCCGCATCGCGAGACGTTCGGACTCGAGCTTTGAGCGTTCGAACTCGCTGCGCGTCTCGCCGCGATGGCGGGTCCACTCGTATCCAACCTCGCCGCGCGGCTCACCGATGGCGAGTGCGCTCGACACATGGACGACTCGCGGAACCTTCGCCACCAGCGCCGCGGCGATGGTGTTCTTCGTCCCGCCAACGTTGACGGAGTCGAAGGTGCGAACGTCGCGCGCCCAGAAGTCGAAGAAGGTTGCGACATGGAAGACCGCATCACAGCCGGCCATCTGTCGCGCGAGGGATTCGGAGCGACGCACGTCACCAACGACCGGGACGGCACCGAGATTCTTGAGCAGTTGCTCGCCGCCGCGACGCCGGACGAGACCGATCACATGGTCGCCGCGTCGCTTCAGCGCGGTGACGAGGGCGCGGCCGAGCGGGCTCGCAGCGCCGGTGACGAATACGCGCATGAGGAGGAGCTGAGGTGGGAGGAGCCGCGTCTTCGCAGCCCAACATCAGACGAATTGCATGGCTTGTTCGCCACGCGGTCCGAGCCTAACTTGACGCCTCTCTCGCGCGGCGTGATCGCCCTCACGTGACGCACGACACGGCGCCGTGACGGCCCGGCGTTTCGAACTTTTCGCGAGCGACACGATGACTCCACCAGAGCGAAAGGAAGAGCGCCCGGTCGCCGCGCTTCTCGCGCCGGACATCGTCGTCATGCTCGAGGAGTCTCCCGCCGACGTCGCGGCGGAGACGGAGGAGATGCACCCGGCCGATCTCGCCGACGTCGCCGAGGCGATCCCGCGCGAGATGGTGCCGCAGCTGTTGATGGCGCTGCCGAAGGACCGCGCCGCCGACGTCCTCGAGTATCTCGACGAAGAGCTGCGCACCGAGGTGCTCGAGGAGATGTCGGCGAAGCAGGCCGCATCGCTCGTGTCGGCGATGACGCCTGACGATCGCGCCGACGTCCTCGAGGAGCTCGAGGAAGATCACGCCGACGACATCCTCGCCGAGATTCCGGCCGAGGCGAGGCGCGAGACCGAGCAGCTGCTCGCGTACGATCCCGAGAGCGCGGGCGGGATCATGACGACGGAGTTCGTCTCCGTCGCCGCGTCGATGACGGTCGAGGAGGCGCTCTTCGCGGTGCGCGCGCTGGCGCGCGCGGGCCGCAAGGAGGCAATGCACGCCATCTATGTGACGGACGTGCAGGGCCGGCTGCAGGGGGTGATGTCGATCCGCGAGCTGCTGGCCGCGCCGGAAGGGGCACGCGTCGCCGACATCGCGTGGGAGGAAGTGGTGACCGTGCCGCCGATGGCGGATCGCTCGGAGGTTGCGCGCGTCGTGCGCGAGTACGACCTCGTCGCGGTGCCAGTGGTGGACGAGGGCGATCGCATCATTGGTGTCGTCACGGTCGACGACGTGCTCGACGCGATGGTCGAGGAGCAGACGGAGGACGTGCAGCGGCTCGGCGCGGTGCAGCCGCTCGAGGAGCCATACTTCCAGGCGGGGTTCTGGAGCCTGGCGCGGAAGCGTGGCGGATGGCTCGTGCTGCTGTTCGTCGAGGAGATGTTCACCGGCACCGCGCTCCGTCACTATCAGGGCGTGCTCGAGTCGGTGACGGCACTGATGTTCTTCGTCCCGCTGATCATCAGCTCGGGTGGAAACTCCGGTTCGCAGTCGGCGACGCTGATCACGCGCGCGCTGGCGGTCGGCGACGTGAAGGTTCGCGACGTGATGCGGGTGCTGTCGCGCGAGATCGGCCAGGGGTTCGCGCTCGGGATCTTCCTCGGCGCGATCGGGTTCGTGCGGGCGCTGATGTGGGGGAACGGGCTTCCGGTCGCATCGGTGATCTCGCTGACGCTGGTGGCGGTGGTGCTGATCGGTACGATCGTCGGCGCAATGCTGCCATTGATATTCACGAAGATCGGCTTCGACCCGGCGATCGCGTCGTCGCCGTTCGTCGCCTCGCTCGTGGACGTGGCGGGGATCGTGGTGTACTTCCGGATCGCGATCTGGCTGCTCCACGTGAAGTGAGACGGTCGGCGGCCGCGGCGACGCTGCTGGTCGCGCTGTCGGCGTGCTGCTTCGGATCGATCACGATCCTGGTGACGATCGCGCAGCGCGCGGGCGCGCCGCTGCTGACGATCCTGGTGTGGCGCTACCTGCTCGGCGCGGCGACGCTGGCACTGCTGTCCGGCGGAGTGGCAGCGCTGGCGTCGGCGCGGGGCAAACGGCTCCGGCTCGTCGCGTTAGGCGGCGGCGGGCAGGCGGTGATCGGGTTCACGTCACTGCTCGCGCTCCGATGGATACCAGTGGCGACGCTGGTCTTCCTCTTCTATACGTATCCATCGTGGATCGCCGTCTTCGCGGTGCTGCGGCACAGCGAGCGGCTGGACGGACCGAAGGTCGCGGCGCTGGCGCTGTCGCTGGCGGGGATCGCGCTGATGGTCGGCGCGCCGCGCGCGCAGGGGCTGCATCCGATCGGTGTCGCCCTCGCGTTAGGCTCGGCGGTGATCTACGCGCTGTACGTCCCTTTCATCGGCGCGTTGAGCGAGGGAGTGACGGCGCGGGTTGCCTCGGCGCACGTCGCGGCCGGAGCGGGACTCTGCTTCCTGCTGGTCGGAGCGTGCGTCGCCGCGCTCGGCGCCGCTGCACCGACGATGATCTCGGCCGCGACGCGCGAGACGATGACCGTCACCGCGCAGATGACGCCGGCGGCGTGGGCCGCGACGGCGACACTGGCAGTGGTATCGACGGCGCTCGCGTTCATCCTGTTCCTCAACGGGCTGGCGGGCATCGGCCCGGTTCGAACCGGGATCATTTCCACGATAGAACCATTCTGGGCCTCGCTGCTCGGCGCGGTGGTGTTGCGCCAGCGGCTTGGTGTCGAGACGCTGCTGGGCGGGGCCGCGATCGCTGCCGCGGTGATGCTACTGCAATTCCGGCAGGCACGTCCTGTTACGGTGGGCGGGGTGGACCAGTCGATTTCGTGAGGCACGACCCCGGGCGAGCGTTTCGGCTCGCAGCACGATGATCGGGGAAACTCACGACGAGAGCGATGATGCGATTCGTCCAGAAAGCAGCCGGCGTCTTTGGCGCCGGCTTCATTGCGGCCGCCCTGCTCGGCTTCCTCGCCGGCGGCGTGTCGATGGATGCTCACATGGCCAGCTCGACGAAGCTCGGCGGCCTCTTTCCAGTCAACGCGGCGCACAACACCCTGCACCTGCTGCTCGGGGCGTGGGGATTGTTGTCGGCCAGGTCGGTCACCGCGGCGCGGCGCTACTGCGTGATGTCAGGCGCGTTGTACCTGGTGCTGGCCGGCGTCGGCCTCGTCGTCCCGGAGGTCTTCGGCTTGATGCCGATCGGCGGCAATGACATCGCGCTGCATGGCGTCTTCGGAATGGCGCTCACCGCGGTCGGCGCGTTGACCGGCGCGGAAGAGCGGACCGCGCCGTCGAGCAGCTGATCAGCGATTCTCCTCGCGGCGTTTGCACGCGGCGCGAGTGCACGACCGGGGATGGATGCGGCTCGAGGACGAGCGACCCGGCACAACGAACAATTGGAGCTTCGACATGCGCTTCATTCAGAAAGTGACGCTGGTGTTCGGAATCATCTTCGTCGCTGTCGCGATCCTGGGATTCCTCACCGGAGGGATGTCGATGGATGCGCACATGGCGACGTCGCCGAAGCTGGTCGGGCTCTTCCCGATGAACGCGGCACACAACGCGGTACACCTCGTGTTCGGCGCATGGGCACTCTTCGCGGCGAAGTCAGCGGTGAACTCGCGCAGGTTCTGCCTGCTCTCGGGTGCGATCTACCTCGTGCTCGCGGGGCTTGGCTTCATCCTGCCGGAAGCGTTCGGACTCGTTCCGATCGGCGGCAACGACATCGCGCTGCACGCGGTGCTCGGCATCGCGCTGACGGCAGTGGGCGCGATGACGGGAACGGCCGAAGACAGCGTCACGTCGGGAGCGCGGGCCTGACCTCCAACTCGCTGACGTGACGCGCGAGGATCCGGTCAGCACGAGACGGTGACCCTCGCAAGCTGAACGCGGCGGGAGCCGGTAAGAAAAGAGGGGCGGTGTTTCGAAGCAGCGGAGATTGCCGCTGTCTCGAGACGCCGCCCCTGCTTCTTCAGCAGTCAGACGCTCGCGTCAGGCGCGCTCGCTGTCGAGCGAGGCCATGGCGTGCGGATCATAACGGTCGCCCTTCGCCGCGTCGTGCGGGACGACCTGCTCGATGCGCGCCAGGTCGCTGGCCGACAGCCGCACGTCGATCGCGCCGAGTGCCTCGGTGAGCCGCTCGCGACGACGCGCCCCGATGAGCGGGATGATGTCATCGCCGCGAGCCAGCACCCAGGCAATGGCCAGTTGGGGAACGGTGATTCCCTTCACCCTGGCGATGGCGGCCAGCGCGTCGACGAGCGAGAGATTGTGCACGAGGTTCTCGCCCTGAAAGCGCGGGAAGCGTCCGCGGGTGAGCGCAGCGTCTGCGGCGCGCTCGCTGAGGAGACCGCGCGAGAGAACACCATACGCCGTGACCGCAATGCCCAGCTCGCGGAGCGTCGGCAGGATGCTGCGCTCGACCGATCGTGAGATCAGCGAGTACTCGATCTGCAGGTCGGCGATCGGATGCACGGCATGTGCGCGCCGAACGGTCGCCGCGCCGACCTCCGACAGGCCGATATGCCTGACGTAGCCGGCCTTCACCATGTCGGCGATCGCGCCGATGGTGTCCTCGATCGGAACGTCAGGGTCGAGTCGCGCGGGGCGGTACACGTCGACGTAGGAGACGCCGAGTCGCTGGAGTGAGTAGGCGAGTGCGGTCTTCACCGCGGCCGGTCGCGCGTCGTAGCCGAGCCACGAGCGATCGGGCCCACGTTGCGCGCCGAACTTCACGCTCAATTGATACCGCTCGCGAGCGACGCCCTTTAGCGCCGAACGGAGCAACATCTCGTTGTGCCCCATCCCGTAGAAGTCGCCGGTGTCGAGCAGGGTGATGCCGCTGTCGAGCGCGGCATGGATCGTGGCAATGCTCTCGGCCTCGTCGGACGGCCCGTAGAAGTCGGACATCCCCATGCAGCCAAGCCCGATCGCCGAAGTGGACGGTCCTGCCCGGCCTAACGCGCGGGTGTTCACGAGACGCCTAACGCCTGGCGGCGGATCGAACGGTTGCCCGGCTCCTGCGGCGTCGCACCGTCGGCGACGGGACGCGCGTCGCCCATCAACCCGACGATGCCGCGTTCGATCCAGCTGTGATCCCCGGCGAGGACGTGATTCGCCACCCGGCGCATCGCGTCGTCGTTGGCGCCGTACAGCTCGCGGAAGTGCTGCTCGACGCGGACCTTCGCTTCCCGGCAGAAGTAGTCGGCGAGCTCGATCGCCTGCTCGTTCCCTTCCTTCGCGAGCATCTTCGCGCGGGTGATCGCGGCGCTCATCGCGAACAGCTCGGCGCCGATGTCGACGGCGCGGAAGAGGACGAGCTGGCGGCGCTCGAGCTTCGGACCGAAGCGGACCATCGCGTGGAAGATCGCGCGGCCAAGGTGTCGGGTGTTGCGCTCGATATACCGGAGGTGCTTCGCGAGTTTCCCGAACGACGCGTAGCTCACCGGCAGCTGTCCCCTGCCGATCCAGCGCGCGGCGTACCACGCGGGGTAGAACTTCGCGACGCGGCCAGCGGCCGCTGCGCGCTCGCCCATGTTCACGCCGGGCGCGACGAGCGCGAACGCGGTCTTGAAGTGATGATCGACCGCCTCGCGGGCGATGAACAACCGCATGATCTCCGACGAGCCTTCGAAGATCAGGTTGATGCGGAAGTCGCGCATCGCCCGTTCGATCGGGATCGGCAGCTCGCCGCGCGCGCCTAACGATGCAGCGGTCTCGTAGCCGCGGCCGCCGCGCACCTGCAGCGTGTCGTCCACCAGCCGCCAGCCGGCTTCGGTGTTCCACATCTTGGCGATCGCCGCCTCGAGGCGGATGTCGTAGTTGCCGCGCTCGTAGAGGGCGCAGGCGAGCTCGCCGATCGCCTCCATCGCGAACGTGTCCGCCGCGCAATGCGCGATCTTCTTCGACACCGCTTCGTGCTTGCCGATCGGTTGTCCCCACTGCACGCGCTCGTTCCCCCACGTCCGCATCACCTGCAGCATCGCCTTGCCGACGCCGGCGCAGCTGGCCGGGAGCGTCAGGCGCCCCGTGTTGAGCGTCGTGAGCGCGAGCTTGAGCCCCTTGCCCACTCCCCACAGCACGTTCTCCACCGGGACTTGCACGTTCTCGAACTTGATGACGCCGTTCTCGATCGCCTTGAGTCCCATGAAGCGGCAACGATGCTTGACCGAGACGCCGGGCATGTTCGCGTCGACGATGAACGCGGTGATCTGCTTCTTGTTCTTCCCGTTCACCTCCACGTCGGGCGTCCGCGCCATCACGACGAACAGCTCGGCGCGCGTCCCGTTGGTGCACCACAACTTTTCACCGTTGATGATCCAGTGCTTCCCGTCGAGGCTCAGCGTCGCCGACGTATGCATGTTCGCCGGATCGCTGCCGGCATCGACCTCGGTGAGCGCGAACGCCGAGATCGCGCCCCTGGCCATGCGCGGAAAGAATCTTCGCTTCTGCTCCTCGGTGCCGAACAGCTTGAGTGGCTGCGGCAAGCCGATGGACTGATGGGCCGACAGCAGCGCGGTGAGCGAGCCGTCCTTCGATGTCACGAGCTGCATCGCGCGGACATAGCTCATCTGCGAGAGTCCGAGCCCGCCGTATTCCTTCGGGATCTTGATCCCGAACGCGCCCATCTCGCGCAGCTCCTGGATCAGTGTCTCGGGGATCTCGCCGGTGCGATCGATCTCTTCCGAATCGATGCGACGGAGGAACGCCTCCAGCTTGTCCATGAACGGCTTCGCGCGCGCTTCCTCCTCGGCGTTGCGCACGGGCGGATGCGGGTCGATGAGGTCGAGACGGAAGCGTCCGAGAAAGAGCTCGCGAACGAAGCTCGGATGCTCCCACTCACTTTCGCGCGCCGCTTCGGCGACGTCGCGGGCCTCGGTCTCGGATGCAAGTGCCCTCTGCTCAGCCATCAGATCCTCCACGGTGATGACACCGTCAGCTGTTTCGGTCGATTGGGCGAAGCGCCGGTGTGTCGCTCGTGCGCCGTTCGTTGCGGACGACGATCACCGCCCCGCCGAGCGCGATGGCCGCGAATGCGAACCACTGGATTGCATAGCTTCGATGCGGACCCTCGTCCAGCACGGGGAGCGTAAACCGTGCCGGTGCCTGATGCGCCGCGTCCCCTCCCGCCACAGGGGGCGCGTGGGACGCGCTGCTGTCGGCGACGGCCCACAGGTACATCGCCCGCACCGGACGTCCAGCGCGGTGCGCGAGGTCACCACGCTGCAGGTGCCGCACCGCCGCGGGCTGCCCTGGAATCGAGTCCGGCGAGCTGGCGGTCGGCAGCTCGTCGAGGTAGCCGTCCACCGTTAGGCTGTCGCCCTCGTGCCAACGGCTGCGATCGGCGCGAACGCCATCGGGCGCGTAGATCCACCCGCGCACGACGATCGTCGCCGAGTCGCTGCCGCGCGTGATGACGGGGGTGACGAGGAAGACCCCCGGCGACCCTTCGTGCGTGCGCTGCACGAGCATCGTCTCGTGCGCGTAGTCCGGAACCCCGCTGACCCGGGCGCGCCGGTACCGGAGTGAATCAGCCGGGCCGCTGAGCGAATCGATCGACACCGGTGGCGCGGCGAGTCGGACGCTCATCTCGGCGTTGATGCGCTGCTTCTCATGCAGGCGGCTCACCTGCCAGACGCCAAGTCGCACGAAGATCGCGGCGCCGGCAATCGACAGCGCGATGAATCCGAGCGTCCTGGCCTTCATCGAGATGCGACCGCTCGCACGACGTGCACGTTCATGACTGAAATATGGCGCGCGGTCGGGGGCGGCGCGCCGTCAGAAGAGTGACATCTGCGTGCCCAGGGTATCCGGCGGGACGGGGCGTTGTCCCACCGCCACCTGTGCGTCGCGCGCGGTCTGGGGTGCGTGGCCCGCGTAGTAGTTGCTCGAGTAGGCGTAGACCGCGCGCCCCGCCTCGGCGGCGCGCATCATGACGCGCGCCCACTCCTCGATTTCGCGCGAACGATCAACCTGAACGTGCGAATGATCGGTGATCGCGCGATCCGGGCCCATCCAGCGGATGTAGTGGAAGGGCGCGGTCGGCTTGTCGGCGAGCTTGAGCAGCACGTCGCGTGGGATCCATGGCCCTTCGCTCAGCGCGAGCGAGACGCCGTGCTCGACGAGCATGGCGTGCACGTCGCGATTGATCCACGACCGTCGGCGAAACTCGATCGCCACCGGCACGTCGCGCGGCCAGGTGGCGAGATACGCGACGAGCGCCGGGTATTCCTCGATGCCGAAGTCGGGGCCCATCTGCATGAGGATCGGACCGAGCTTCGCACCGAGGCCGCGCGCACGAGCGATGAAGAGCGCCGTCTCCTCCTCAGACGCACGAAGCCGTCGCTCGTGGGTGATCGACTGCGGAAGCTTGAGCGTGAAGAGGAAGTTGTCCGGCGTTCGCCTCACCCACCCTTCGATGGTCTTCTCCGGCGGGATGGCGTAGAACGTGGAGTCGACCTCGACCGTGTCGAACGCGCGGGCGTAGACGGAGAGAAAATCGGTGGCCCGCGTCCCCGAGGGGTAGAATCCGCCCAGCCACGCATCGTAATTCCACCCCTGCGCACCGATGCGAATCGGCGCCGGTGCCATGTCCGGCGATTGTTCGGTCATGGCGCACGTTGGCGCGCGCCGAACGTGACGACGATCGCAACGCGGATGAAGCTGGTCCCGCTTTTGCCACTTTTCATCGCGTATCTGAGAAGATTCTGGAATCCATCGCGGGAGGGAGCATGGAACGGAACGATGAAGTGCGCAACGACGAGATCAGCCGAGCCGACGAGCTGCGACGCGACGAAACGCGGCGCTCCGAGGACGATCGCGGATATACGACGTCGGACTCGATCGTGCGCGACGACTCGCTCGTCGCGCGCAGCCACGACTACCTCGCCGATCGCACGGCGCGCGCCAACGATGCAGTCGTCGATGATGACGTCGTGGATCACGACCACGAGCCGACGGCGGGCGACCAGGTTGGCGAGGCGGCGGGCGGGATCGGCGGCGTGCTCGCCGGCGCGGCGATCGGTTCGCTGGGTGGCCCGATCGGCACGGTAATCGGAGGGATCGCCGGCGCGATCGGCGGGTGGTGGACGGGGCGCGCGATCGCGGAGGCGGCATCGAACTTCTCGCGCGCGGATGACCAGCACTTCCGCACCGATTACGAAGCGCGTGCGAACGCGGTCCCGACGAATCCGGACCTCTCCTACGATCGCGTGCGTCCGGCCTACCAGCTCGGGTACCTGGCGAGCCGGAATCCCGATTACGCCGGGCAATCGTTCGAGGAGATCGAGCCGCATCTCGAACGCGGATGGACGAGCACTACCGACGGCAGCGACTGGAACGACATGCGCGACTATGCGCGTACCGCCTACGTGCGCGGCGCGGCGTCGCAGTCGTCGCTGACCGGCGACCCGAGCGCGAAGAACTCGTACAGCTCGACGGGGACGCATGGCAGCATCGGCACCGGCGCCGACGTCCCGGAGAGCGAGCCCGCGGGTACCATGGACCAGAGTGGACGGAGGACGCCCATGTCATACGACGACGATCGTCTCGACAGTGATAGTCTCGACCGCCAGTCTGCGAGTGGCGCCAACGCGTCGTTGCCGAGCGAGCGTGGTGAGCGGTCGGCCATCGCCGACGACGTCGAAGGGCGCCTCGCGTCGCGCGTCGGGAGCAGCTTCACCCGTCAGGGCGACGTGCCGCTGAACAACGGCAGCGTGACCGATCGCGCCGGCGTGGTGCGGGCGCAGGACACCGACAAGCAGGCCAGCCGGGAATCGGGAGCGCTGCGCGGCGATGATGCGAATCGCGGACCGAGCTTTGCCGATCCTGTCGCCGGCGAAGGTGTGGAGAACATCGGGTCGTCAGGGCTCGCGCCGCGTGGCGACGAGGGTGCGCTGAACGAGACGCCGCGCGACGACACGCTGCGGAACAGCGGCGAGGACAGCGCCGAGCGGTACTAGGAGACCGGTTCAGCGGGGCGCTCTCACACGAGCCACCGCCTAACGGTGCGAGCATTCGAAAGCCGGAACCGGACAGGGCGGTGTCGCGCGCTGCGACGCCGCCCTGTTCAATTTCACCGGTACGTCTCGAAGAATCCCGCACCGCTGCCGCTCACCGGCTGTCCGCCCACTCGCCCGCTCAGCCGCGCCATTCCCTTCATCTGGATGAAATACGGGAGCGCCGACGACGCGGTGTGGCCGCCACGCTCGGCGCCTTTCCGCATGTCCGTCCCGATCGCGTCCTCGATGGTGAGCTCGACTCGCAGTGTGTCGTCGCCGCGGACGTCTTCCATCCGTGCCGTCGCCGGCACTCGCACGCTGCGTCCACCGACACTGATCGTCCGCGCGTCGTCGTAGGCGATGCTCGCGGGACGGAAGAGCGCGCGGAAACCGAGCGAATCGACGAGATAGAGGAAGAGCGCGCCGCGGTCGCTGCCCTGAGTGTCCACGCGACCGTAGAGAAACGTGAAGCCTCCGGCGCGCGCCGCTCCCCACTCCCACGTCACCCCCTGCCAGACACCCCAGTTGTGATCGTGGTACGACTGGGCCGCGTCGAAGTGCTCGCAGTCGGAGCCGGTGCAGATGGAACCCGAAGCGTCGGCCCGCAGCGCGGGCACCGCGTAGCCAGACACAACGCCGCTGCCTAACGCTGCGCCGGGAAAGTAGGCACGGGGTTGCGGGGTGACGACCAGGTCGACGCGCACCGGCGCGCCATCGCCCTCGGCCGGCGCCGCGATCGCGTGCACGTCGTACCGGCCGTCCGGCATGAGGGTCACGCGTGACTCGCCGACCGCGAGATCCGCGCGGGTGGTCGAGAGCGAAACTGCGCTCGATGGCGCAAGCGCGACGTAGCGCCGTTCGCGCCTCCCTTCCTCGCGCAGCGTGACCAGCGTCTCTCCGCCCCAGCGACCGTTCGGGATGTCGCCGCCGGCGAGCAGCGTCACGAACGCCCAACGCTTCCGGTCGCTGGAGAGCACGTTGAAGTAGTGCCACTCCGCCCACGACGCGCGCTCGGCCGCCGTCAGCTCGGCCGGCGGGAGGTGAAAGTGGTCGATGTCGTCGTGCAGCTGTGCGAGCGTCGGATGATTCCAGCGGACGTCGCCGGCGTCGTCGTCCCACTCGCCGGAGGCGAAGGCCGGCATCGCACCGACTGCGCGAGTAGCAGAGGGAATCTCACCGCTGGCGCGGACCGTGCGCTCGGAGCCGTCGCCGCTGCGCAGGTAGAGCAGGGTGCCGTCGATCTGCGGTGCGACAGCCTTCACGTCGGCGGAGAGGCGCGGCGAGGCGAGCAGCTGCAGCTGGATGAAGCGCGCGTGATCGATCGAGAAGTACATCCCGCCAAGGCCACCGGTCTTCATCACCTCGACATCGATCCCCTCGGGAAGGACGGTCACGTCACCGCCGCCGACGAGCTTCTCGTCGCGCGCCTGGGCGAGCAGCGCCTCGCCGATCGACAGCAGCACCACCATCACCGCCACGCCGACGCCGTAACCGGCGAGGAGCAGCAGCGTCCGCGCCGGGCGCAGCGCGAGATGGCGGAAGGCGAGCCGGGCGTACATTGCCTAACGGCCACCGGCGCGAATCGCCTGCTCCGCCGGCGCCCCGATCGGTGCGCGACGCTCGTCGGCGACGACGAGTCCGTCGCGCATGTGGATCGTGCGCCGTGCGGCGGTCGCGAGGTCTTCATCGTGGGTCACGACGACGATCGTTACTCCGTCGTCGTTCAGGCGCTTGAAGAGCGCGGCGATCTCGGCCCCGGTCCGGGCGTCGAGCTCACCGGTCGGTTCGTCGGCGAGTACGAGCGCGGGGCGGTTGGCGAGCGCGCGGGCGATCGCGACGCGCTGCTGCTCACCGCCGGAGAGCTGCGGCGGGCGATGGCGCTCGCGCGCGGCGAGCCCGACGTACGCGAGCAGCTCGCGGGCGCGGGCCGCGCGCTCGGCGCGGCCGACGCCCGCCTCCGACATCGGCAGCTCGATGTTCTCGCGCGCGCTCAGCGCGGCCAGCAGGTGGAAACGCTGGAAGACAAAGCCGATGCGCCGCAGGCGAAGCGCGGTCGCCTCGCCGTCGCCTAACGCGCCGACGTCGCGGCCATCGAGGTAGACGTGGCCGCGGTCGGGGCGGTCGATCGCGCCGAGGAGGTTGAGCAACGTCGACTTGCCGCACCCGGACGGACCAACGATGGCGACATAGTCGCCGGTGTCGATGGTGAGCGATACGCCGCGCACCGCGCGGACCTCTTCGCTTCCCATGTGATAGCTCCGCTCGACGTTCTCGAGTCGCAGCACCGGCTCGCTCATGACGCTTCCTCACGCAGCACCCGGGCAATCGGCAGCGACGCGCCGCGCCACGCCGGCCATGCGCCGGCGGCGATCCCGGCGATCGCGAGCAGGCCAAGCGCGGTCCAGGCAGCGCGCGGCTGGAAGAGGAAGAAGTCGATCGACTGCGGGAGCCCGGGGAAGCTGGCGAGGATGGTGTTCAGGTAGCGCGCCGTCACCAGTCCGAGCGCGAGGCCGAGCAGGGCACCGACGAGCATCAGCGCCGCACCCTCGATCATGATCTGCGCGGTGATCGTCAGGCGCGCGATCCCGATCGCGCGCAGCACGGCGAACTCGCCGATGCGTTCATTCACGCTCACCGTCACCAGGGTGCCGACGAGCAGCACGCCGACGACGAGGCTGACGCTGCCGAGGATGAACGCGAGCTGGCGGAAGTAGCTGAGCCGCTCCTCGACCTGCGCGATCGCGGTCGCGGTCGAGATCGCGGTCACCCTGGGAAGCCTGGTCGCGATCCAGCGCCGCACAGTTTCCTGGTCGGCGCCGGGACGGGCGCGAATCATCATCAGCGACACCCGGTCGGTGCGTGCCGGCCCGCCTAACGCCTGGAGGTCGCCTAACGGCATCGCGGCGGCGCGCTGGTCGCGGGCCAGGTAGACGAAGCGGACCCTCCCGCTGATCGTCACCCGGCGTGACCCGGTGAATCGCCGCAGCTGCGGATCGTAGCCGCCGGCGATGGTGAGGGTGTCGCCGACCTGCCGGCGGATCGCGGCGAGGAGCGCGTCGTTCGCGACCATCTCGCCGGCACCCGGGTCGCGCCCGGCGAGCATCACGTAGTCGCCCTGCACCCGCGGATCCACCCCGAGCGCGACCGAGCTGAGCGCGGTCCCATCCGGGCGTGGGAGATGGATCGTTGCGCCGAGCACCGGCGCAACCGCGACCACGTCGCGCGATTCGCGCAGCGCGGCGATCGTCGCGCTCGCGTCGGCGATGGTCGCCTCGGTGTCGAAGGGGAGCGTCCCTTTCGGCGCGACGCGAAGGTCGAAGCCGCGACTGGTGAGCAATGAGCGGAACGACTCACGCATCCCGCTCGACAGCATCACCATGTCGAGCAGCAGCGCCGCCGAGACCGCGACTCCGGCCACCGCAAGCAGCGTCCGCGCGCGATGTCCGGTGAGCGATGCCACGACCAGGCGCCCGATCACAGGAGGAGCCGCGGCGCAAGGGCCGGGCAAGGCGCGCGCATCAGCGGCGACCGAGCAGCGCCAGCGGATGCGCCCGCGCGAGCCGGAGCGCGGCGAGCGCGCCGGCGACGACGCCGAGCACGATCGACAGCGCCAGCGCGAACACGACCGTCTGCGGCGTCACAAGCGCGAAGCGGAGTGGCGTGCGGTACACGCCCTGATAGTGGACGTTGACGATGACCGTCGCGATCCAGCCTAACGCGATCCCGAACCCAGTGCCCAGGAGCGTTATGACCGACGCCTCGATCACGATCGACTTCACGATCGTCGCCCGTGAGATCCCCGACAGGCGGAGCGCGGCGACGTCCCGGCGCCGCTCGTCCACCTTGAGCAGGAGGATGCAGAGGAGGAAGATCGCGCTGGCGACGACGGTGATCACGCCGATCGCGCGATGGAAGCGGCTGACGACGGCGAACGTCGCCGATGTCTCGACGGCGACGTCCTTCGAGCGGTGTGCGACGAAGCCGAAGGCGGCGGCATCGATCGCCGCGACGGCCCGGTCGAGCGAGGCGCCGCCGCGCGTCTGCACGGCGAAGCGGTGCACGCGGTCGCCGTAGCTTGTCAGCGATTGCAGCTGGTCGAGGTGCATGCGGACGCGGTATTCCTGGCGCGACACCTCGCTCGGATCGGCCGACGGCTTCGTGATCGCGGCGATTCGTACCGTGTCCCCGGCGTCGCCGGGCTGCGCGCTCACGACAACCAGATCGCCGAGCTTCAACCCGGCGTCGGCGGCGAGGCGCGAGTCGATGGCGATCGTGCGGTGTTCATGCGGCGCCGGGGTCGTCGGCGCAACGCCCTGCGCGGCGAGCGTGCTCGCGACGCAGAGCGTGAGTGCGGCGAGGATCGAATCAGTCAGCGCGTGGATGCGTCACCCAGCTCGTCGTGTCCTTCAACGACTCGCGCGTCTCCTGCAGCGTGTACGACGGCTCGCCGAACGCCGACATGCCCTTCTTCAGCAACATGAACCCCACGACCAGCTCGATGACACCGACCACGATCGCGCCGACCCACATGTGGCCGTTCGCGACGCGACCGATCAGCGTCGCGAGGAAGATCGTCATCGCGACCAGCCCGACCACGCCGATGCCGAAGGCGAGCGTCAGCCAGAGCGCGCCGCGCGCGCCGGCGTGAATGTTCTCGCTCATCTCGAGCTTGGCGAGGTGCACTTCGTCGGCCACGAGTCGCTTGGAATCGTCGGTGAGCCGGCGAATCAGGTCGGGAATCCCGGCATCTGGATCGATGCCGGGGACTGTCGGGCGTGGCGTAGTCACGGGGCTCCTCCCATCGGGCGCGAATATCATCGCGGTCAACCTCGACCGCTGGTTTCGCAAGGACTGTTCCGACGATGGTCCCGCCGTGTCACCGGGCAGTCGCACCCTCGGCCCGTCAGGGCTGCGCCACGACGACGATGTGTTCAGCGAGCTGGGGCCCGACCTGCCGCGCCGCGCCGCTGACGTTGACGGTGAGCGGCCCGCCGAAAGGCGCACGCTCCACCAGCTCGAACTCGACGCCGGGACGGATCCCGAGCGTGGCCAGGTATCGCAGCTGGTCGGGGTCCTCGTCCTCCACCCGCGCGACGCGGCCACGCTCGCCCGGCACGAGCTCGGACAGCGCGCGCCCGGCCGGCCCTTCGACGATGCCACCGTCACGCGTCGGGATCGGCGCGCCGTGCGGGTCGACCACGGGATCGCCTAACGCTGCGGCCATGCGGTCCACCAGCTCGTCGCTCGCCGCGTGCTCGAGCCGCTCCGCCTCCTCGTGCACGCGGTCCCAGCTGAAGCCGAGCGCGGCGACGAGATAGCTCTCGATCACGCGGTGGCGCCGTAATGTGCGCAGCGCCGTGCGCCGCCCTTCTTCGGTCAGTCGCACGCCGCGATACCGGGCGTGATCGATCAGCCCCTGCCCCGCGAGTCGCTTCACCATCCCCGTCACGCTCGCCGCGGCGAGGGCGAGACGGTGCGCCAGGTCGTTGGTGGTGACGGCAGCGCCCGCACTCGCACGCTCGAGCTCGTACACCGCCTTGAGGCAGTCTTCGGCCGGCGCAGTGAGGCCGTCGTGCGCCTGCGGCGATGTCATGGCTTGAACACCGGCGTCCCGCCTGACGGCGTGTACCCGCTGATCCCGGCTCGTACGCAGAGGACCGGGATGCGCGAGCGATGCCGCACTTCGTTGGCGACGCTTCCGAAGAGAATGTCCTTGAGGAAGCGATGCCCGTGCGTGGACATCGCGATCAGGTCGCAGCCTTCACGCTCGGCCGCGTTGATGATCTCGATCGAGGGGTCGCCCCCGGCGAGCACCGAGTCGGCGTCGATCCCGGACTCGCAGAGCGAGGCGCAGCATTCCTCGAGGTACTTCCGGTCCGCGCGCATCTCCTCCGATTCCCGGAGCGTGAGCGAATGGAAGTTCCGCGCGACGAACCCGTCGGCGACGTGAATGAGCACGACTGACGATTTGCAGTACGTTGCCAGCTCGCGGACGTGCTGCAGGATCGCGGCGTCGGTCGCCGTGTTCTCGAGGGGGACGAGGATGCGCCGGTACATCAGCTCGTCCACGAGCGGAAGGTGTTGAGCAGCAGCCAGCCGTTGAGCACCGCGATCACCGCGGCAACGGTCCAGGCGAGTCCCTTCACGAAGGTCGCGTTGACGAAGTCGCCCATCTTCTTCCGATCGGAGGTGAAGATCACCAGCGGAACGACGGCGAACGAGAGCTGCAGCGAGAGGACGACCTGGCTGAGGATGAGGAGGCGGGCAGTGCCCGACTCGCCGTACATCCAGGCGACGATCACTGCCGGAACGATAGCGATCCCGCGCGTGATCAGGCGGCGGACCCAGGGCCGCAGCCGGATGCTGAGGAATCCTTCCATCACGATCTGGCCGGCGAGCGTACCGGTCAGCGTCGAGTTCTGCCCCGACGCGAGCAGCGCGAGGGCGAAGACCGCGCTCGCGGCGGCCGTGCCTAACGACGGCGAGAGCAGCTTGTACGCGTCCTGGATCTCGGCGACACCGGTCTGGCCGCGCGTGTGGAAGGTGGCGGCGGCGACGATCAGGATCGCGGCGTTGATGAACAGCGCGAACGAGAGCGCGATGGTCGAGTCGAGGAACGCGTAGCGGATCGCCTCGCGCTTCCCTTCGGTGGTCGACTCGTAGCGCCGCGTCTGCACGATGGACGAGTGCAGGTAAAGATTGTGCGGCATCACCGTGGCACCGAGGATCCCGATCGCGATATAGAGCATCGCCGGGTTGGTGACGATCTCGTGGTGAGGGACGAAGCCGGCCATCACCGCGCCGAACGCGGGATGCGAGATGAAGAGCTCGAAGACGAAGCAGGCGCCGACGGTCCCGATGAGCGTGATGACCATCGCCTCGAGCAGCCGGAACCCCTTGTTCTGCAGCAGCAGCACGACGAGGACGTCGACGGCGGTGATCACGACGCCTAACGCGAGCGGGATGTGGAAGAGCAGGTTGAGCGCGATCGCCGAGCCGATCACCTCGGCCAGGTCGCAGGCAGCGATCGCGATCTCGCAGAGGACCCAGAGGATGAAGCTCACCGGGGCGCTGTAGTGATCGCGGCAGGCCTGGGCGAGGTCGCGCCCGGTGACGATCCCGAGCTTGAGGGCGAGGCCCTGGAGGAGCACCGCCATCAGGTTCGACATCAGGATCACGCTCAGCAGCGTGTAGCCGAACTGCGATCCGCCGGCGAGGTCCGTGGCCCAGTTCCCCGGGTCCATGTACCCGACCGCGACGAGATAGCCCGGGCCGGCGAAGGCAAACGTCTTCCGCCAGAAGCCGACGCCGTGAACGGGGACAGTCTTGTAGACCTCGGCGAGTGTCGGCGTGAGCCGTGCCCGCCTCCACCCGGCTTCGGCGGGGGTCGCTTCTTGTGGTTCTTCTGGTGGAACGACGCGAGGAAGTGCGGCCATGGCTCGATTCGGACTTACGAATTTTCGTGTATCGGAAGTCCCAATTTAGCTCGCGCTAAATTTCGCGCAAGAGCAAGCGCGGCAATCGCCAGGCAGCCGTCAGCCCTCGTCCCCGATCAGCCCCAGGAATCCGCGCAGGATTCGCTCGGTCAGTCCCCAGACGATGTAGTCACCATGCGCGAACGCGGGGACGCTCAACGACTGGCCGTGTGCCTGCACCTCGGCGGTGATCCAGGCGGCGGTTTCGCGCAGCGCAGGGAGCGGGACCCAGAACGCGGCGGCGACTTCAGGGCTCTCGACGACTTCGACGTCCGCTACCACGGCAGCGACATACGGGCGGACGACGACGCGCCTGACCGTCGGCGTCCGCGGCGACACCTCGTCGAGTGGGCCGAGGATCGCGCCGTCGCGTGCGATGTCGATCGCCGTCTCTTCCCAGGTTTCGCGGATCGCGGTGCGCTCGAGCGACTGGTCCTCCAGCTCCTGGCGGCCGCCGGGAAAGGCGATCTGGCCGCTCCACGGATCGCCCTCGTATTCGGCCCGCTTGATCATCAGCAGCTCGAGCCCGCCCGCCTGGCCCGGGCGAAGGACCAGCGCGACGGCGGCGCGGAGCGGATGTTCGCCGGGATCGCATTCCACCGTCGTCGCGGTGCGATCGGCCAGTGTCGCGGCGATTCGCGCAATCTCGCGGTGCTGCATGACGTTCGTGATCATCGCGCCCGGTTCGGTCGCACGAACCGCACCCCGACCACCTGGGGGGAGGAGCAGCTCAGCTCTCGATCGGGCCGTCACCCTCGACCCAGGCGCGATACCCGCCGCGCAGTGAGCGGACGTCGTAGCCCATCGTCTGCAGCGTGTCAGCGGCAAGCGCTGACCGGCTCCCCCCGCCGCAGTAGACGACGATCGTCTTGTCGCGCGGGAGCATCCCCTCGCCGCGCGTCTCGATTGTCCCTCGCGGCAACGGCAGTGCGCCGGGGACGCGGCCGAGGTTGTACTCGTTCGGCTCGCGGACATCGACAAAGACCGTGTCGGCCGAATCGAGCGCGGCGCGCGCCTCGGCCGGGTCGATCTCGGTGATCCGCTGCTTCGCTTCGTTGACGAGGTCGGTGCCGCTCTTGGCCATCGGTCTGCGCGCGTTCGGGAAGCTCAGGAAACGTGAAGGGTGCCGGCGGTGGCGTCGAGCGTCGCCGTCAGGCCTAACGGCAGCGTCCACTGCTCGTCGATGTGGCCGACCGGCGCGTTGGCGACCGCGGGAACACCGGCGGCCCGGGCCGCTTCATCGATCACCTCGTCGAGCCGGCGCACCCCGTCCTCGCTCGTTTCCGGGCAGTCGGTGAAGGCGCCGAACACGAGGCCGGCCAGCCGCGAGAGGACACCGGCGAGCCGCAGTTGCGTGAGCATCCGGTCGAGCCGGTACACCGCCTCGCCGACATCCTCGAGCACGAGGATCGCGCCGTCGAGCACGGGGAAATACGGCGTGCCGAGCAGCGCGACGAGCAGCGCGAGGTTCCCGCCGGCGAGCCGTCCCTCGGCGACGCCACCGCGGATGACACGCGGCTGCGGGATCGGACCGCACGGGTCTTCGCCGGTGATCACGGCGCGACGGAGCGAGTCACGGGAGAACGCGCTCAACGCGCCGCGCGCGGTCGGCGCGTGATAGCTGGCGATCCCGCTGCGTGTCTCGATCGCGGCGTGCAGCGCGGTAATGTCTGAGAAGCCGAGGAGGGGCTTGGGACGGCGAGCGATCGCGGCGTAATCGAGCGAATCGAGCAGCCGCATCGCGCCGTAGCCGCCGCGTGCGCACCAGACGCCGTCGACGCCGGGATCGCGCAGCGCACGTGCCAGGTCCGTTAGGCGCTCGTCGTCGCTGCCGGCGAAGTAGCCGCGGCGCGCGAGCACGTTGACGCCGACGATCGGCTCCCATCCCATCGATTCGACGTTCGCGATCGCGCGCTCGAGATCGCCCGGTCCGCGCAGCGGGCCCGCCGGGGAGACCAGCGCGACGCGCGCGCCAGCGCCGAGCAGGGGTGGCCGGCGCAACGACGAGCGGGGATGTGTGCGGGAACGTGCAGGCGCGGCCATGGTGGAGTGCGGAACGTACCGGCGATCAGCGGCACGGTCAACGGTGACGATATGCATCAACTGGCATTTGCTTTGCGACTTCCAGCGATCCCAAACGGCGGACGTCTCGCCGACATCATGCCGGGAAGACGAACGCCGGAGTCATCCTTACGCAGCATGGAGGAACAGACCATGGCGGATCAGGGAAGAGACCAGAACGCAGGGAGCGGATCGTCGGGCAGTGGTTCGTCGGGCTCGTCGAGTTCGCGAAACTCGCAGTCGAGTCAGGGCGGGTCGCAGCAGGGTGGCGGGTTCGACGCGGCGGGACGGTCAGGCTCTTCGCAGAGTGGCGCGTCGAGCAGTGGTGGCTCCGGTGGATCGTCAGGCAGCTCCGGCAGCTCCGGCAGCAGCCGGTCGGATCGCGGCAACATGGATGACGAAGGGATCGGCAGCTCGGCGACGCGCGGTGGAATGAGCGGCTCGAGCGGCAGCAGCGGATCATCTGGCGGCATGAGCGGCTCGAGCGGGAGCAGCGGTTCCTCGGGGGGCTTGAGCGGATCGAGCGGCAGCAGCGGATCGTCAGGCGGGCTGAGTGGTTCGGGTGGCGGTAGCGGTTCGTCGGGCGGGATGGGCGGCTCGAGTGGCGGAAGTGGTTCGTCGGGCGGGATGAGCGGCGCTGGTGGCGGCGGCGGGTCGGGCGGATCGAGCGGCGGCTCAGGCGGGTCGAGCGGCGGATCGGGAGGCTCGCGCGGTGGCAGCGGATCGTCCGGCGGCTCCGGTGGTGGGATGGGTGGCGGAAGTGGGTCCGGCGGAAGTGGTGGATCGGGCGGCAGCGGTGGCTCGGGCGGAGGCTCGCGTGGCGGCAGCGGTGGATCGTCAGGCGGCTCGGGTGGAGGTGGATCGTCGGGCGGCTCTGGCGGATCCGGTGGCTCGGGCGGCGGCAAGGGCGGCGGTCGCTGATCGCGGCTCGATGTGAGAAGAGCGCCCCGGGATCCCGGAGCGCTCTTCTCGTTTTCATTCGTGTCGCCGCGCGCGAGCAGCGCGCGAGTCGCGCGCTGCACTGGACGCACCTCGCGACGACCCGCAGAATTTCCGCGTGTCACATCCCACCACTCCGGGCGGACTGCGCCTCCCGCTCGCCGCGCAGGTCCTGATCGGGCTCGTCACAGGATTCGCGTTAGGCATCGTCGTCGCCCACAGTGGTCCGCGGGCGATCAGCACTGCGCTCGCGATCGCCGAGCCGGTGGGCGCGCTGTTCGTCGCGGCGATCCGCATGACGGTCATCCCCCTGGTCGTCGCGAGCCTCATCGTTGCGGTCGCGACCGCGCCCGAGCCGCGGGCGGTTGGAGCCGTGGGGCTACGCGCGCTCGCGCTCTTTCTCGCCGTGCTCTTTGCCGGCGCGGTGTTCGCCGCGGTGCTCGCGCCGCCGCTGTTCGCGCTCGTGCCGATCGATCCCGCGGCGACGGCCGCACTGCGCGCATCGGCCGCCAGCATCAGCGGCGCCGCGCCGGCTCCCCTCCCGACTGTCGGGCAGTGGATCGTCGACCTGGTGCCGGCGAACCCGTTCAAGGCGGCGAGCGACGGTGCGATCCTGCCGCTGATCGTCTTCGCGCTGGCCGCGGGCTTCGCCCTGGCGCGGGTCGCTCCCGAGCGCTCGACCGTGGTGATCCGGTTCTTCGAGGGCGTGAACGACGCGATGATCATCCTCGTCCGCTGGATCCTCGCCTTTGCGCCGTTAGGCGTATTCGCGCTGGCCGTTCCGCTGGCGATCCGCATCGGCGCCTCGGCCGCGGGTGCGCTCGTGTCGTACATCGCGGTCGCCGTCGTGCTCACCACCGCCTTCGCCGCGCTGGTGCTCTATCCGCTGGCGGCGATCGGCGGCCGCACCTCGCTGATCTCCTTCGCCCGCGCCTGCCTGCCGGCGCAGGCGGTCGCCTTCGGCTCGCGCTCGTCGATGGCGGCGCTGCCGGTCATGGTCGAGACCGCGCGCGACCGGATGCTGCTCCCGCCGGCGATCACCGGATTCTTCCTCCCGCTGGCGACGGCGACCTTCCGCGCCGGCAGCGCGGTCGCGCAGACGGTGAGCGTGATCTTCGTCGCTCACCTCTTCGGCGTCGAGCTCGGCGCGATCCAGCTCGCCACGATCGCGGTCACCATCGCGCTGACGACGTTCAGCATCCCGGCGATCCCCGGCGGCTCGATCCTCGTGCTCGTCCCGGTGCTCGTCGCGGCGCGGGTGCCGGTCGAGGGGATCGGCGTGCTGCTCGGCGTCGACACCATCCCCGACATGTTCCGGACGACGGGCAACGTGACGGGCGACCTTGCGGTCGCGTCGGTGCTCGGCCGGCCGCGGCGCTCGGCGCCTGGTGAACGTTAGGCCTCACGACGTCGCGGTCGGGCTGGCGCTGGCGCTTCCCTGGATCGCCGCGCCGCTCGTCACCGGCTGGCGTACGGCCGACTCGCGCTCGCTCGACGAGGAGCGTGACGATCCGCCCGCTGACCCACCGCTGGTGTCGGTGGTGATCCCGGCACGCGACGAGGCCGGCAACATCGAGCGATGCCTGACGTCGGTGCTGGCGACGACCTGGCCCCGGGTCGAGGTCATCGTCGTCGACGACCACTCGCGCGACGACACCGCGGCGCTGGCGTCGACGATTGCGGCGCGCGATGCGCGTGTCCGGGTCGTCGCCGCCCCCGAGCTGCCGAGCGGATGGTTCGGCAAGCAATGGGCGTCGCAGTCCGGCGCGCGCGCCGCGCGGGGTGACATCCTCTGCTTCATCGACGCCGATACCATCCACGCACCCGACCTGCTCACCCGCACCGTCAACTCGATACGCTCGCGCGGAGCCGTGATGGTGACGGTCGCCGGCACGCAGGCGATGGTGACGTTCTGGGAGACGCTGCTCCAGGCGCAGATGTTCGCGATGCTGGCGATGCGCTACGGCGGTACGGAGACGGTGAATCGCTCGCGCCACGCGTGGGACAAGATCGCGAACGGGCAGTTCATCGCCATCACCCGCGCCGCCTACGACCGGATCGGCGGCCACGCCGCGGTTCGGGACAGGGTCGCCGAAGACCTGATGCTCGCCCAGCGGCTCTTCCTTGCCGGCGAGCCGACGGCGCTCATCCTCGGTACCGCCCAGCTGTCGACGCGGATGTACACGTCGCTCGGCGCGATCGTCCGCGGCTGGGGCAAGAACGTCTTCGCCGGCGGGATCGACGCACTGCCGCCGTGGCGCCCGCTGCGGCTGCTCTTCCCGTTAGGCCTGACGGCGTTCCCGCTCGCCCAGCTGCTCCCCGTCGGCGTGCTCCTGTCGCGGCCCTTCGCAGCGACCACCTCGCCGACGACCACGGTCTGGCTCGTCGCGACACTCGCCGCGATCGTCGCCGCCTGGTCGGCGGTGTACATCCGCGCCCGACGCTCGCCCCTCTATGCCCTGGCCTTTCCCCTCGGCGCCGCGGTGCTGCTCTGGATCTTCGTCAGCGCGATCGCGCGTGGGCGCCGGGTCCGGTGGAAGGGGCGCGACTACGACGGCTCGGGTCAGGCGCGCTCGAGCAGCTCGTAGCCGGGGACGGTCAGGAAGTCGGTGAGCTCGTCGTCGAGGACGAGCTGGTCGAGCAGAGCGGCGGCATCGGCGAATCGCCACGCGCCCGCGCCCCGCTCCGCCTCGAGTGCGGCCAGCGTCTCGTCGCGCATCGTCTGGTAGCGCGCCGCGCTCATCGTCGATCCGTCAGCGAGGCACGCCTCGCGGTGCACCCATTGCCAGAGCTGCGAGCGCGAGATCTCCGCGGTCGCGGCGTCCTCCATCAGGTTGTGAATCGCCACCGCGCCGGACCCGCGTAGCCACGCTTCGATGTATTGCAGCGCAACGTCGATGTTCGCCCGCACCCCCGCCTCGCTCACCGTGCCGTCGGGGACGACGAAGTCGCTGAGCTGCGCGGCGCGGACATTGACCTCGCTTCGCATCCGTTCCTTCTGGTTCGGCCGCGCACCGAGCACCTCGTCGAATGCCGTGGCCGCAACGGGGACGAGATCCGGGTGCGCGACCCACGTCCCGTCGAAGCCGTCGCGCGACTCGCGCACCTTGTCTTCACGGACCCGGGCCAGCGCAGTCTCGTTCACCACCGCGTCGCGCCGACTCGGGATGAACGCCGCCATCCCCCCGATCGCGTGCGCGCCGCGCCGGTGGCAGGTCTTCACCAGCAGCTCGGTGTAGCCCCGCATGAACGGGACGGTCATGGTCAGGCGCGCGCGGTCGGGAAAGATCGGCGCGTGGCGGCCGAACTTCTTCATCGCGCTGAACAGGTAGTCCCAGCGGCCGGCGTTGAGCCCGGCCGCATGCTCGCGCAGCTCGTGGAGGATCTCGTCCATCTCGAAGGCGGCGAGGATCGTCTCGATCAGCACCGTTGCCCGAATGGTGCCGCGCGGAATGCCTAACGCGTCCTGGGCGGCGACGAAGACGTCGTTCCAGAGCCGAGCCTCGAGGTGGCTCTCGAGCTTCGGCAGGTAGAAGTACGGCCCCGAACCGCGCGCCAGCAGCTCGCGTGCGTTGTGGTAGAAGTAGAGCCCGAAGTCGAACAGGCTCGCCGACACCGGGCGCCCGTCGACCGCGACGTGCCGCTCGACGAGGTGCCAGCCGCGCGGCCGGATGACGAGCGTCGCCGGCGTGCTGCCTAACGTGTAACGCTTTCCTTCCGGCCCGGCGTACTCGATCGTGCGGCGGATCGCGTCGATGCAGTTCCCCTGCCCGCTGACCACGTTCTCCCACGTCGGCGAGAGCGCGTCCTCGAAGTCGGCCATGAAGACCTTCGCGCCCGAGTTGAGCGCGTTGATCATCATCTTCCGCTCGGCCGGCCCGGTGATCTCGACGCGACGGTCGTTCAGGTCGGCCGGCGCCGGCGCGACCTGCCAGCTTCCGTCGCGCACCGCGCGCGTCTCGATGAGAAAATCGGGACGCACGCCACCGTCGAGCACCTCCTGCCGCGCGATCCGGGCGCGCAGCA
>JBJMNK010000002.1:0-12961 GCA_045804265.1 Gemmatimonadaceae bacterium
CAGCTACACCGAGCCACGCGGCGGCGGGTCGCGCAGCCACCAGGCGCTCGACATCCCCGCGCCGCGGAACACGCCGATCCTCGCCGCCGCCGATGGCCGGATCCTGCGCAAGTTCTCGAGCAAGGATGGCGGCAACATGATCTACGCCACCGACGCGACCGAGAAGTTCATCCTCATGTACGCGCATCTCGAGCGCTACGCCGACGGCCTCACTGACGACATGCCCGTCAGGCAGGGCCAGGTGATCGGCTACGTCGGCACCACCGGCAACGCCCCGCCGAACCTCCCGCACCTCCACTTCGCCCTCGCCCGCGTCTCCGACATCCGCGACTGGTGGAAGGGGAGACCGATCAATCCGTTTCCGCTATTGGCGAGTCACGGCGGGTAAAGCTTGGTGACTGCGGACTATTGCTGACCAGCTCATTCGAGCCGCTGGCTTCGTCGTATGTCGGCCGTTGTCCTCAGCATTCCGGCGTCGTGACCGTCTATTCTTGCGAGACACCGAGACACCGAGGACAGCACGTCAACAGATGCCGTTGCACCACGGCCAAAAAAACTTGGGGGCAAGTGGGCGAGATGGTCTCGGCCCGCTTGCCCCAAGCTATTTGGATCTGGTGCGAACGGCTCAGCCCCTGCGGGGCTGTCCTCGGTGCGCTCGGTGCCTCGGTGTCTCACAGGTAGAGACTGTCACGACGCCGGAATGCTGAGGAGCAGCGCCGACATGCACGGAGGCCAGCGGCCCAGCCGAACCGATCAGCAATAGCCGCAATAATCCGCACCTCTCTCTCCGCCTAACGCAACAGCTTCATCGCCGAGCGTCCTTCCTGCTCGAGCTGCGCGATCGTGCACTGCTTCGGCGACTTGTCCGGACGCCAGCGCATGAACGACGTGCCGTGCCGGAAGCGGCCGCCGGAGAAGTGGTCGTACTTCACCTCGAGCACCAGCTTCGGCGCGAGCGGCTGCCACTGGCTCGATCGCTCCGTGCTCCAGCGACTCGGCCCACCGGGCGCCTGGCCGGTGAAGCCCGGTGCTTTCACCAGCTTCTCGAGGGTGGCGGTGAGCGGCTTCTTCTCCGCGGCTGGGATGTTCGAGGTGAAGCCGACGTGGTGCAGCAGCCCGCCCGCGTCGTAGAGCCCGAGCAGGAGCGAGCCCACGACCTTTCCCTTCGACGCGTAGCGAAAGCCGCCGACCACGCACTCGGCGGTGCGCTGGTGCTTCATCTTCTGCATCCCGTCGCGATTTCCGCTCTGGTACGGGAAGTCGAGCCGCTTGGCGACGACGCCGTCGAGCCCACCACCGACCGAGCGGAACCACTTGGTCACCGTCGCCATCGACGTCGTCGCCGGCGAGAGTCGCAGGCGGGCACCCTTCGGTGCGGCGGTCTTCATGAACGATTCGAGCGCGTCGCGGCGGTCGGCGAGCGTTAGACCAGTCAACGACTTCCCGCGAGCGTCCACCAGCAGGTCGAAGACGATCAGCGTCGCGGGATGCTCGGCAGCGAGCTTGTCGACCCGGCTCTTCGCGGGATGAATCCGCAGCAGCAGCTCGTCGAAGTCGATCGCGCCGTCGACCGTCGAGACGATCTCGCCGTCGAGCACGAACCGCTTCGGCTCGAGCGACAGCAGCGTCGCGACCACATCGGGGAAGTAACGCGAGAGCGGCTTCCCGGCTTTCGACATCAGGTCGATCTTGTCACCGTCGCGAAAGGCGAGGCAGCGGAAGCCGTCCCACTTCGGCTCGTACTGCCAGCTCTTGCCAGTCGGCAGCTCGTCGACGAGTCGCGCTTCCATCGGCGGATATTTCCGAGGGATAGGCAGCGTCATCGGACGCGCTCCAGCTTCGGCGGACGCCGCCCTCGACGCACCGCACCGGCGACGGGTGTGTAGTGCATCGGCGTCCCCGAGCGCGCGTGACGCAGGAGCAGCCCGCCGCGACTCATGTCGCCGCGCCCGACGAACTCGGTGGGAAAGACGAGTCGCGAGCCGAACGCCTCGAGCAGGACGTCGACATATTTCCCCGTCGCGATGCTGCCGAGGAGAATGATGCGCGTGGTGCGCCTGACGCTCGCGGCGAGCGCGGCGACGTCGCGTCGCAGCGGACCGAGGTATCGCTCGCCGCCGGTGGCGATGTCCACTCGCGCGAAGGCGGCGAGATCATCGCGCGTGATCGGCGTCTCGGGTGGAACGAGTCCTCGATCGGTGGTCACGATCAGGATCGGCGGCGCGGTGCGCAACCGGCTGGCGAAGGTGCGCGCATAGGAGAGCTTGCCGCGGAAGTACAGCGCGCTGAGGAAGCTGAACACCTCACCGATCGGCACACCGGGCGGATGGCGCAGCGCGGTCGCGAGCGGAAACGACGCGGTGTCGCTGAGCAAAAGCTTCGCCCGCTCGCCATCACAGCGAGCGGGCGACAGGACGAACACGTGCGAGCCGGCCATCGGCCGGCGGTCAGCTCAGTGGCGTGCGAGCGGGACGATGCGCGCGAGAATGGCGCGCGCTTCGTTGCGCTCGTCTTCGGCGAACAGCTCGTGGGCCTTCGCGGCACGATACGAAGCCAGCACCTCGTCGCACAGCTCGCGGAGATGGTGACGCGTGCGGCGGTTATCGGGAACAGTTCGTGGACCCATCGCAGTATGTCCGTTGGATGAAACGATCCGGATCGACATCGAAATTCGGAGTACAGGCCGGTGCTCCATGCGCCGACAGTGCGCTCCTAAAGCAGGGTGCGTGCCGTGACGTTCGGCGCGCCGCATCGGGCTATGACACTGCGATGAAGAGATGATCGAGACTCCGATAGAGAGATAAGAGAAGAGAGAAGCCGCTAAGCGCAACGGCAACGGCAGGTCGGCCGGTAACCGCAATCGTTGTTTCGTCTCTCGGCTCTCCTCTCTCGATCGGAGCCTCGATCATCTCTTTATCGCCGTGTCATAGCCAGCCCCCGCTAGATTAGCATCGGATGTCCACCTCCAGCCCGCCGCGCCAGCGTAACTTCGGCCAGCGCTTCCTCCTCTACCAGATCGCCGCCTGGCTCACGCTGGTTGCGCTCACCATCGGCCACCCATGGGCGACGGTGGCGGTGCTGGCCACCGTCGCGTACGTCACCATCCCGGCGGTGCTGCTCTTCCGCTGGCGCGGGTGGCCGTTCTATCCGGGCGCGCTCTTCCGGATCTTCATCGTGCGCGGGGTGATCTACGGGCAGCTGCTCCTGCCGATCGTCGCCGGCGCCGCGCTGCTCGGCGCCCTCGTGGGGGCGCTGATGTATGCACCGCTGGCCGGGGGGAGATGGGGCGCGGAGATCGCCTTCGCGATCGCTGCGCTCACGCTCTTCGCCGGTTACATCGGCTCGCGCACCCTCGCCGTGCGCGAGATCGAGGCACGCATCGAGTCGCTGCCGGCTGGACTCGACGGGCTCCGCGTCGTGCAGATCTCCGACCTGCACGTCGGGCCGCAGACGCCGCGCGGATTCCTCGCCCGCGTGCGACGTGCGGTCGAGTCGCTGCACCCCGATCTCATCACCGTGACCGGTGACCTGATCGACGATCGCCACGAGGACGTTGCGCACTACGCCGCCGCGTTCGCGTCGCTGTCCGCGCCGCTCGGCGTCTTCGCCGTCGCCGGGAACCACGACGTCTACGCCGGGTGGGAGGCGGTGGAGCGCGAGTTGCGAAGCCAGACCACGATGACGGTCCTGGTCAACGAGTCGCGGGTGGTCGAGCGCAACGGCGAGCGCCTAACGGTGGTCGGGGTCGGCGACCCGGCTGGCCGCGGGCGACGTCCCGGTGGCGGCGGCATGTCGCGCGTCGCGCCCGACGTCCCGCGCGCGCTCGCGGGCGCACCGCCGGGCGTCCCCGTCCTCGCGCTCGCGCACAATCCCGCGCTCTGGCCCGAGCTCGCCGCCGCCGATGTCGCGCTCACGCTCAGCGGCCACACGCACTGGGGGCAGTTCGCGCTCCCTGGATTCGGCTGGAGTCTCGTCACCCCCTTCCTCGAGCACGCGATGGGGGCGTATCGAAACGGGCGCTCGCTGCTCTACGTGCACCCGGGCACCGGCTACTGGGGAATCCCCTTCCGGATCGGGGCGAGACCCGCCGTCACCGCCATCATCCTCAAGCGCGCCACCGAGAGCGCGATCGTCGAATGACAACTCCCACGATCACGCACGACGCCGATCATTCCCGCTTCACCGCCGACACCGGCTTCGGCGAGGCGGCGCTCGAGTACATGCGCGACCGGAAGCGCATCATCTTCACCCACACCGGCGTCCCGCCCGAGGCCGAGGGGAAGGGGATCGGCGCCGCGCTGGCGAAGGCGGGGCTCGACTACGCGCGCAGCGAAGGGCTCACCGTCCGCCCGATGTGCCCCTTCGTCGCCAGCTACGTCCAGCGGCATCCGGAATATCAGGACCTCGTCGCCCAACGTTAGGCGGCGGGGAGAAACGAAAGCCCGCGTCAACAACAGCCACGCACCGGTTCGATCAAATACTTTGGGCTGGTGTTGATTGAACAGGAGCCACAGAGGGCACAGAGGGTTTGACCAGACCCCTCTGTGCCCTCTGTGGCTCCTGTGGATTTGCAGTTGCTGTTGTGGTTGCAGTTGCCGCGGTTGCAGTTGCCGCGGTTGTAGTTGCCGCGGTTGCCCATCTCCCCGACTCAGCGCCGCGCCGTCGCTCGCCGACCGATCCAGGTGAATCTCCCGCTCGCCCGCCGCCGCGCCGCCCGCAGTCGTGGCGCGTGCGCTGCGATCAGGTCGCTCCGCGAGATGATGCCGACGACTTTCAACGGGTCCTCGCGTCGCACCACCGGCAGGCGCCCGACCTGCTCGACCACCATGTGGTCCGCGGTCTCGCGCAGCGTGCTGTCCTCGTAGATCACCGCCGGGCGGCGGCGGATGGTGTCGCGCACCAGCGTCGCGCCATCCAGTGCCGGGTTGAGCAGGTCGCGCCGCGTGACGACGCCGAGCAGCCGCTCCTCCGCGTCGACCACCGGGAACCCCTGGTGGGTCGTCCCCTCGTCGTGCGTCGAGAACCACTCGCGCACCTCGGCGATCGTATCATCGCCGTCGATCAGCACCACCTCGCTCGACGCGACGTCGCGAACCAGCACCTGCGCCAGGTGATCGGCCGCGTACTCGAACTGCACCCGCATCCCGCGCCGCGCCAGCTTCTCGGTCATGATCGAGTGGCGGCTGAGCAGCAGCGAAACGAGATAGGCCGCGCTGCAGCCGGCGAGCAGCGGCAGCAGGCCTAACGGCTGGCGCGTCGTCTCGAAGGCGAAGATGATCGACGCCAGCAGCGCGTGCGACGCGCCGGCGAACATCGCCGCCATCCCGACCAGCCCGGCCACGCGCGGGTCCACGCCTAACGTTGGCAGCACCGCGGCGACGATCGCGCCGAACCAGGCACCGAGCCCGCCCCCGATCGTGAACAGCGGCGCCAGCGTCCCGCCCGACGTCCCGCTGCCGAGGTAGATCGACCACGAGATGAACTTGAGGATGACGAGCATGATCAGCGCCCGCCCGACGATCGTCCCCGCCAGCGCACCGGTGATGTTGTCGTAGCCGACGCCTAACGTGCGCGGCTCGATGAGCCCAACCACTCCCACCACCACCGCGCCGATCGCCGGGAACCACATCCAGTGGATGTGGAAGCGGTGCCCGAGACGCTCGAACACATCCTCGATGCCGTACGAGATCTTGGTGATCCCGGCGGCGACCAGCCCGATGACCCCGCCGAGCAGGGTGTAGAACACCATCGCGATGTCGCTCGGCGCGGCGAAGCCGGGGATCGCGAACACCGGCGCGTTGCCGTCGAAGATCACGCGCACCGCGGCCGCGGTCGCGCCGGCCAGCGCGACCGGGATCAACGAGCGGGGGCGGTACTCGAACAGCAGCAGCTCGACCGCGAGGAGGACCGCCGACACCGGGCTGCCGAACGTCGCCGCCATGCCGGCGGCCGCTCCCGCGGCGAGCAGCGTCTTCCGCTCGTCGGCGGTGATCCGGATGATCTGCCCGACCACCGAGCCTAACGCTCCGCCGGTGGCGATGATCGGCCCCTCGGCGCCGAACGGGCCGCCCGTCCCGATCGCGACGGCCGCCGAGAGCGGCTTGAGGAACATCACCCTCAGCGGGATCCGGCTCTCGCCGAGGAGGACTCGCTCCATCACTTCGGGAATGCCATGTCCCCGGATCGCGCTCGACCCGTAGCGCGCCATGATCCCGACGATCACTCCGCCGACGACCGGGACGAGGAGGAGCACGAGTGGGCTGTGCGGCGACACGCCCGGCGACACGAACGCGGTCGAGATCCGACCGAAGAACGAGATGTTGGTCGCCAGCGCGATCAGGTGGAGCAGCAGCTGAGCGATGAGTCCGGCGCCGATCGCGACGGCGATCGCGAGCGCCGAGATGAAGATCGTGCGCTTGTCGACCGGGGCGCCCTCACTCGGCGTACTGAGCCGTGTCCCGCTTCCGCTTTCGGCAACGGCGAGCGCCGGAGCCAGGCTGGGTGCGACAGGGAGCGCGCCGGCGTCGCGCGCCGTCGAGGAGAGGCGGTCGGGTCGTTCGTTGGCGTCTTCGGGCATGGTGTAATCGATGATAACGAGATTGCCCGCCGAACCGAAGTGTAGCGACGTGTACGCTTCTTGCCTTCAGTAACCGGGCTGGACCCACCAACCCCGGATCTGCAGGAGGAGGAAGACATGCTCAGGAACCGCTTCACCCGTGTCGCACTCGTCGGCGGCGCAATCGCCATCGCTGCGTGCGCGAAGGACAACAAGACGACGTCCGACAGCGCTGCTGGTGCGATGAATCGCACCGACACCGCTGCGACGACGAACGACAGCACGGCGAAGAACGGCGGCGCCGTGAACGGCAGCAACGCGAACAGCGGCAAGATGAGCGACGCGAACATCGTCGCGTATCTGGATGCCGCGAACATGGTCGACAGCGCCGGCGGCAAGCTCGCGTCGACGAAGGGGACGAGCAGCGACGTGCGCAACTTCGGCAAGATGATGATGGGCGAGCATCACCTGCTTCGCGTGCAGGGACAGGCACTGGCGAAGAAGGACAGCATCACCCCCGAGCCGGCGCCGGGCGACACGACGAAGCAGATGGGTGAGCACACCGCGTCGCAGATGAACTCGATGGCGAAGGGCGCCGCGTGGGACAAGGCGTACATCGACCACGAGGTCGCCGTGCACCAGTCGGTGCTCGACAACGCGAAGGCCGCGCACGACCAGGCGCAGAACGCCGAGCTCAAGACGCTGATCGAGAAGGCGTCGCCGGTGATCCAGAAGCACCTGGATCGCGCGAAGGAGATCCAGAAGAAGCTGTCGCCGGCGACCTGATCGCCGAGCATGGCAGCAGAGGATTCAGGACAGGCCGGCGAAGACGCGCGCGAGGGGAAGACTCCCTCGCGCGCGTCTTCGTCCGCACCGCGCCCGCCGGGACCGGCGAAGGGCGCGGCCGAGCGTGCCGCGGCGCAGGACGCCGCCAACAACGGCGCAGCGAAGCGTGCCGCAGCCAACGACGCCGCGACTGACCGCGGTGGCGCGAACGACGCCGAGCGTCCCCCGGTCGACGAGCGGCTCGTCCTCATCGACGGATCGAACGTCGCGCACTCGAGCGAGGGGGAGAAGGCGCGGCTGGCGAACATCATCCTCATCGAGGAGAAGATCCGCGAGGACGGGATGGAGCCGGTCATCGTCGCCGACGCCGCGCTGCGCCACCAGATCGACCGGCGCGCCGACTACGAGAGGCTCGTGGACGCGGGGCGCATCAAGCAGGCGCCGGCCGGGACCGACGCCGACTACTTCATCCTCTCCTTCGCCCGCGAGCTCGGCGCGTCGATCGTCTCCAACGATCGCTATCGCGACCGCATCGCCCGCTATCCCGAGGTCGAGGAGCGGATCATCCGCTACATGATCGTCGCCGACGAAGTGGTGCTCGAGCGCCGCGGCCGGCGTCGCGACTGATGGCGGGCGACATGACACCGTTAGGCCAGACGATCACGACCGGCGCGCGATGCTGAGCGCTGTCCTGCTCGACGTCGACGGCACGCTCATCGACAGCAACGAAGCGCATGCGCGCGCCTGGGCCGACATCCTTCGCGAGCGCGGCTGGCCGGAGGTCACCTGGCAGGAGATTCTCCCGCTCATCGGCATGGGCGGGGACAAGCTGCTGCCCAAGGTCACCGGCGTGGAAATCGACTCGAAGCGCGGCAAGGCGCTCGCCGCCGAGCGCACCGAGCATTTCCTCGCCGCGTACGCACCGACGATCCAGCCGTTCGCCGGCACCCGCGAGCTGCTCGAGGCGATTCGTGATCGCGGATTGAAGCGCGTGATCGCGACCTCAGCCAAGGACGACGAGCTCGAGATCCTTCTCGACCGCGCCGGTGTCGCCGATCTCATCACGCGCGAGACGACCAGCGACGACGCGAAGGGCAAGTCCAAGCCCGACCCGAACATCATCGTCGCCGCGCTCGAGAAGGCGAACGCGTCGCCCGGCGAAGCGATCATGATCGGCGACACGCCGTACGACGTCGACGCCGCCGCGAACGCGGGGGTGCGTTCGATCGCGTTCCGCAGTGGCGGCTGGGGCGACGAGCCGCTCAACGGCGCGGCGGCAATCTATGCCGGCCCGGCCGAGCTGGTGGAGCGGTTCGACGAGTCGCCGTTAGGGCGATGTGCAGCTGTTAGCCCTTAGCCGTTAGGGTTCAGCGACAGCGGTCAGCGCGGCGAGGCAACGTCGTGGCTAACGGCTAACGGCTAACGGCTAACGGCTAACGGCTCTCTCTCATCCGGCCTCGACCGTCCGCAATGGCACGGCGAGTGCCCTTATAGTCGAACCCGATTCAGATCAGCAACGGACTTCGGAGGAGCGACCAATGGACAGCCTGAACAACGACAACATCGATCCGATCAACACGGATTCGGTCACCAGCCGCAGTGCGAATGCATCGACGAGTGGGAGCGAAGGCAGCGCCGGCTTCGTCGATCGCAACGTGCGCGACGTGGACGTGCGTGAGGGCGACGCCAACCGCGACCCGATCAGCGGCGCGCCGGGCGCACATCCGGTCGGGACCGGAGTCGGCGCCGCGGGTGGCGCGGCCGCCGGGGCGGCGATCGGCGCGGTCGGCGGCCCGGTCGGCGCGCTGGTCGGCGGTGCGATCGGCGCGGTCGCTGGTGGTCTCGCCGGCAAGGGCGCGGCCGAAGCGATCAACCCCACGGTCGAGGACGAGTACTGGCGCGAGAACTACGCGACGCGCCCGTACGCGACGGCGGACCGCGGTTACGAGTACTATCAGCCTGCCTATCGCTACGGCTGGGAATCGCGTGCGAAGTACAACGACCGCGACTTCAACGACGTCGCCCCCGACCTCGAGAAGAACTGGCACTCCGCCCGCGGGAGCTCGAAGATGGAATGGAGCGAGGCGCGCACCCCGGTGAGCGAAGCCTGGCACCGCCCGTTAGGCGGGCTCTCGAGCAACCTGTTGAGCGACAGCGGGCTCTGAACTCGACGCGCACTGAATAGACGCCCGCCTGACGATCGTCAGGCGGGCGTTTTTCTTCCTTGCCCGAGCGTTAGGCGGCCAGAGGGGATGCGGCGACTGTTGCCGATCGGCTCCGCTGGGCGACTGGCCTCGTCGTGTGTCGGTCGTGCTCCTCAGCATTCGCGCGTCGTGACCGTCTGGGTTGTCCGAGACACCGAGACACCGAGAACATCCGCGCAGCTGCCCGTGCACCCTTGCGCCTGCAGTTTTCGGTGACCTCGGTGACTCGGTGTCTCGCAGAAACAGACTGTCACGACGCCTGAATGCTGAAGACCATCGCCGACGTACGAGGGCGCCAGCCCCAACACGGAACCGGTCAGCCACGCTCCCTGCTCGCTCTCAGGTCGTTCTCCGGTCGCTCTCCACTCATTCGGCCGCGCCGCCGCGCCGGGTCAACAGGGCTTACAGCGTCCGTACCTTGGCGATCCTTGCGCGGCGATCGAGGGCGGGTAGAGTTGAGCGCGATCGTTCCACCCACCGCTCTCCCCTCGCACACATGCGTCTCGCTCTCGCTCTCGCCGCGGCGGTACTCGTCGCGTCGCCCATCGCCGCGCAGCAGGATACGTCGAAGGCCGTCAAGCCCGATTCGTCGGCCCATCCCGAGGGGCTCCCCCTCGTCCCGACGCGGAACGTCACCTTCACCACGCATGAAGGGACGTGGATGTCGGTGGACGTCTCGCCGGACGGGAAGACCATCGTCTTCGATCTCGTCGGCGACCTGTACACGCTGCCGATCGGCGGCGGGACGGCGAAGCGGATCACGAGTGGCACCGCGTTCGATGGTAACCCGGCCTGGTCGCCCGACGGGAAGACCATCGCCTTCGTCAGCGACCGCAGCGGCGCGGACAACGTCTGGCTGGTCGACGCCGACGGATCGCACCCTCGCGCGCTGACCAAGGGCGACAACACCGCGTACCTGTCGCCGCGCTGGATGCCGGATGGCAAGTACGTCGTCGTCGCGAAGAGCTCACCGAACCTCTTCGACCTCTGGCTCTTTCACAAGGACGGCGGCAAGGGCGTGAAGATGACGCAGACCACGCCGCCCCCCTCGGCGCCGTTCGCGCCGCAGCCGCCGAACAACTACACCGGGCCCGCGCCGTCGCCCGACGGGCGCTACGTCTACGCGTCGGCGAAGCGCGGGAGCTGGGGCTACAACCTGACCTCGTTCGACTGGCAGATCGTCGTCTACGACCGCGAGACGGGGCGGACGTACGAGCGCACCAACGCGTTAGGCGGGGCCGTCCGCCCGGCCGTCAGCCCCGATGGCAAATGGCTCGTCTACGGGACGCGCGCCGACACGGTCACTGCGCTCCGCCTCCGCGACCTCGCCACCGGCGACGAGAAGACGCTCGCGCCCAAGGTGCAGCGCGACGACCAGGAGTCGCGCTTCACCCGCGACCTGCTGCCGGGGATGTCCTTCACTCCCGACTCGAAGGCGCTGATTGCGGCCTACGACGGAAAGCTCTGGCGCATCGCCGTCCCGGGCGGGCAGGCGACCGAGATCTCGTTCACCGCCGAGGTGAACCAGTGGATGGGTCCACTCGCCCGCTTCGAGTACCCGATCAACGACTCGACGATGATCGTCAGGCAGATCCGCGGTGCTCGTCCCTCGCCGGACGGAAAGCGGATCGCCTTCACCGCGCTCGACAAGCTGTACGTGATGGATCTGCCGGCGATGACCTCGCCCAGCGTCACAGCGCCTAACGCTGGAGCGGCGCCCGGCGGCACCGCGGCGCCTGTCCCGGTCGGTCAGCCGCATCGCCTCACCCAGAGCGGCGCCGGCACCGGCGAGCATATGCCGGTCTGGTCGCCCGACGGGCGGTGGATCACCTACGTCACCTGGAGCGAGAGCGGCGGCAACCTCTGGCGCACCCGCGCCGACGGCAAGGGAACGCCCGAGCGCATCGCCCAGCGCGCGGCGTACTTCGACCAGCCGAACTATTCTCCCGACGGCTCGAAGATCGTCGTCGCCCGCGGGCCGCGCCGCCCGCGCATCGAGAACGAGGAAGCGAGCGGCGATCCGCCGAGCGCCGGGATCGAGCTGGTCTGGTTCCCGGCCAATGGCTGCGGCAAGGCAGGGTGTGAGCCGCACGTCATCTCGCCGCTCACCTACTACGGCTACCCGCACTTCACCCGCGACTCGACGCGTGTCTACGTCGACGACATCGTCGACGGGCTGGTGTCGATGCGCTTCGACGGCAGCGATCGAAAGGTCGTGCTCAACGCCACCGGCTACACCAACCCGCTCTCGCCGACGCCGCGCCCGCAGCCGGCCGACGACATCCTCATCTCGCCTGACGGTGATCGGGCGCTGGTGATGGCCGAGAACAACGTCTACGTCGTCGACATCCCGCAGATCGGCGCGACGCCGCCGAGCATCAACGTCGTCAATCTCGCGGCGGCGCCGGTCCCGATCCGACGGCTCACGCGCGTCGGCGGCGACTTCGTCGGCTGGCAGCGCGATGGCCGGCACGCGTACTACTCGATCGGGCACTCGTTCTTCCTCTACGACCTCGTCACCGCCGACTCGCTCGTTCGCGACTCGACGACGAAGGCCGACGCGAAGAAGGCGGCGTCGGACTCGGCGAAGAAGGCGAGCGCCGGCGCCGACACCAACAGCAAGGCGGTCGCTGCGACCGACAGCGCCGCGCGCAAGGTCGCCGCGGCCGCGGACACGATGAAGAAGAAGATCGCTGCCGACACGGTGAAGAAGCCCGCCTACGAGCCGGCCCGCGTCGACGTCGTCATCAACGTGAAGAAGGACCGGCCTAACGGTACGGTGGTGCTGCGCGGCGCCCGCATCGTCACGATGAAGGGCGACGAGGTGATCGAGAAGGGCGACGTCGTCGTCCGCGACAACCGCATCGTCGGCGTCGGCCCGACCGGCAGTGTCAGCGTGCCTGCCGATGCGAAGGTCGTGGACGTCTCCGGCAAGACGATCATGCCCGGCTGGGTCGACGTCCATGCGCACATGTGGCCGGCGTGGGGCGTTCACCGCACCGAGGTCTGGGAATACCTCGCCGAGCTCGCGTACGGCGTGACGACGACGCGCGATCCGCAGACGTCGACCACCGACGTGCTCTCCTACGGCGACCTGGTGGAGACGGGCGACATCCTCGGACCGCGCATCTTCTCGACGGGGCCGGGCGTGTTCGCGTCTGACGACATCAAGAGCCTCGACGACGCGCGCGACGTACTGCGCCGCTACTCGGACTACTACGACACGCACACGATCAAGCAGTACATGGTCGGCGACCGCAAGGTGCGGCAGTGGGTGGTGATGGCCGCGCGCGAGCTCAAGCTGACGCCGACGCTCGAGGGTGGGCTCGACTTCAAGAAGAACCTGACCGAGGCGATCGACGGCTACTCCGGGAGCGAGCATGCGTACCCGATCGCGCCGCTCTTCGACGACGTC
>JBJMNK010000003.1:0-3624 GCA_045804265.1 Gemmatimonadaceae bacterium
CTCACCGCGATCTTCGGTGAGAAGGCGAAGGACGTGAAGGACTCGTCGCTCAAGGTGCCGCCGGGCATGGAAGGCGTCGTCATCGACGTGAAGATCTTCTCGCGCATCGAGGACCAGGTCGTCGAGAAGGATCGCGGCGAGCGGATCGGTGAAGTGCGCCGCCTCGAGGGAGAAGAGAAGCTTCGCGTCAACGAGGTGCGCGACGCCGAGCTCGTCGAGCTGCTCGATGGGCAGTCGGTGGCGCTCGCACTGAAGAGCGGGACGGTCGAAGAGGCGATTCCGGCGGGAACGAAGCTCGATGCGGCGATGCTGCGCGAGCTGAAGATCGCGTCGCTCGACCTCAAGACGTTCCGGGTCGAGAACAAGAAGATCAACGAGCGGGTGCGCGAGATCATCGATGCATCCGATGAAGAGAAGAGCCGGATCGAAGAGCGGGCGGAGGAGCGGATCGACGGCATCCTGCAGCCGGACGAGCTTCCCCCGGGCGTGATCCAGCTGGTGAAGGTGTATCTGGCCGAGAAGCGCAAGATCTCGGTCGGTGACAAGATGGCCGGACGCCACGGCAACAAGGGTATCGTCGCGCGCATCGTGCCCGAGGAGGACATGCCGTTCCTCCCGAGCGGACGCCCGGTGGATATCGTCCTCAACCCGTTAGGCGTTCCGAGCCGCATGAACGTCGGGCAGATCCTCGAGACCCACCTCGGGTGGGCAGCGCGGCTGCTCGGCTTCTACGCGAAGACGCCGGTCTTCCAGGGTGCCAACGAGCGCGAGATCTCGATGCTGCTCAAGCTGGCGTCACTGACGCAGCTCCGCGATGCGCTCGCGCTTCGTGGTGAGAAGCTGGTGATCAGCGATGCCGACGTTCGCCAGATCCTGGCCGACGTGATGCCGACCGCAGGAAAGGAGGAGTTCATCCTCCTGCAGGACGCGACGATCAACGACCTCGGCGCGCGCGGCATGTCGCAGGAGACGCGCGACGTGTTCCACCGTGTCCGCGATTACATCGCGGCGGCGGCGAAGGAATTCGCCGAGCGGGAGCTGGCGAACATCGACATCGAGTCGGCGTTCCACCAGTCGATCGTCGACGACGAGTCGGCGACGGCTCCGCGCAAGGCCGAGGCGAAGGCGGCGCTGAAGACGCTCGAGAAGCGCAAGGCGGCGGGGGCTTCGGAGCTGCTCGAACAGATGGAGCTCCGGGCGCTGGCGCAGATCGTGGCGAAGAAGAGCGAAGGCGACGTCGACGCAGCGGCTGGCGAGCTGCTCCGGCTCGCCGGGATCACGCCGGCCGGGAAGATCTGGCTGCGCGATGGCCGGAGCGGTGAGACGTTCAACAACGCCGTCACGGTCGGCGAGATCTACATGCTGAAGCTGTCGCACCTTGTCGATGACAAGATCCATGCGCGCAGCATCGGACCGTACTCGCTGGTCACGCAGCAGCCGCTCGCCGGAAAGGCACAGTTCGGCGGCCAGCGCTTTGGAGAGATGGAAGTGTGGGCGCTCGAGGCGTATGGCGCGGCGCACACACTGCAGGAGATCCTGACCGTCAAGTCGGACGACGTGAACGGCCGCAGCCGTGTCTACGAGGCGATCGTGAAGGGTCAGAACCTGCCCGACCCGGGCATCCCGGAGTCGTTCAACGTGCTCGTGAAGGAACTGCAGGCGCTCGGCATCAAGGTCACGTTAGGCGCGACTGGTGCAGGCGACGCGTTCGGTGGGAATGGGAACGGGAACGGAGCGGGCTTCGGTAATGGAGGCGAGGGTTAGGAGATGCCGGCCAGCGGCGGCGTGTTCATCGCGCATCCGGGCACGCAGCATTCGTATCAGGCCGCGTTGGCGCTTCAGGAGCGCGGCCTGCTGCGACGGTATCTGACGGGAACGTTGTACAATCGGGGCGGGAAGGGGACAGTCGGCATGTTGATGCGAGTGCTTCCCTCACGCCTTCGGTCGAAAATAGAGCGTCAGGTCAGGCGTCGTCGGCTCGAAGGTCTGAATGAGTCGCTCATTTCGTCGATGGACATGATCGAGATCGTTCATTCGGTCGCCGATCGAGCCGGGCTGCCGCCGGCAGTGGGGTTCAGATTTTATCAGTTTCGGCAACAGCGGTTCCAGCGGCATGCCGCCCGGATGGTAGAACGGCTGAAGCCGAGCGTCGTCGTCTGCTATGACACCGCGGCGCTGGAGGTGTTCGAGGCGGCTCGCCGCGTTGGTGCGATATGCGTCCTCGACCAGAGCATCGGTCATGTCACGCAACTGATCCGGCAGTTCGAGGCAGCAGGGTTGGAGCACCGCCAATCGGCGGAGTTCGTCGCTGATTCACTGTCGGAGATCCGGGCGGCGGATGTGATCGTGACGTCGTCGCAATACGTGGTCGATGGGTTGAAGGATGCTGGGATCCGGGAAGAGCGGGTCATCGCGATCCCGTATGGGGTAGACCTGACGACATTTACGCCGCGAGCCGATCGCGGCGGAAAGAAGCAGGTGGAGGCATTGTATGTCGGGCATATCAGCAGGAGAAAAGGAGTTTCCTACGTCGTCGATGGTTTCTCACGCGCGGCGTTACCGCAGTTGCAGCTGACCCTCCTGGGCAAGCGTGTCGATGACGTAAGCATTGAATCGAAAGGGAGCGCCCGGCTGAAGCATGTTGCCGCTGTTCCACATCAAGAGGTAGCCGAGTATTACCGGCGATCGGACTTCTTCGTGCAGATGTCGCTGCATGAATCGGCTGCGATGACGGTGTTCGAGGCCCTGGCTTCTGGGTTGCCGGTGATCACGACGCCGAACTCCGGGTCGGTCGTTCGGGATGGGATCGAAGGCTTTCTGATTGCTCCACGCGACGAGGATGCATTGGCTGAACGCATGCGGACACTGACGGAGGACGTTGCGCTCCGCGAGCAGATGAGTCGCCACGCCCGCCGTCGGGCAGAGCAGTTCAGTTGGGAGCGGTACCGCGAGCGATTTGGCTCGCTCATGCAGGACCTCGCGCGTGTGGGAAAAAACGGCGCGCTGGAAGCGTTTGCTATGCATCGCGAACGGATGGCAGCGGTGTTGGGAACGGAGAGCCACGGCCGGACGCTGAGCCACGTTGGCGCGGCGGCGGGAAATGGACACGAGGAGTAATACATGATCGATTTCCGTAGCGTGCGCGACGCGCGCGCATCAGCGTTCGACTACATCCAGGTCCGGATCGCCTCGCCAGAGGAGATCCGCGGCCCTCGCGATCCGAAGGAGCGCGAGCGTCTCGAGCTGAGCGGGCTTCGCACCTGGTGGTCATGGGGCGAAGTCACCAAGCCAGAGACGATCAACTATCGCTCGTTCAAGCCCGAGAAGGACGGCTTGTTCTGCGAGCGCATCTTCGGTCCGGTCAAGGACTGGGAATGCCATTGCGGGAAGTACAAGCGGATCCGCTATCGCGGCGTGATCTGTGACCGGTGCGGTGTCGAGGTGACCCTGAGCAAGGTGCGTCGTGAGCGCATGGGTCACATCGAGCTCGCCGTACCCGTCGCGCACATCTGGTTCTTCAAGACGTTGCCGTCGCCGATGGGCAATCTCCTCGACCTCACGCTTCGTGATCTCGAGAAGGTCGTCTACTACTCGGCGTACGTCGTCATCGAGCCCGGCAATCAG
>JBJMNK010000004.1:0-40308 GCA_045804265.1 Gemmatimonadaceae bacterium
TCCGGCGCGCCGCGTGAGCCATCACACGGCGATGAGAGATGAGAGATACCGCGATCGAGAGATGAGAGAGGAGAGACCCATCTAAGCGCAACGACGACGACGGGTGTGCCGGCAACCCAATCGTTGTTTCGTCTCTCAGCTCTCATCGCTCAATCGGAGTCTCTCTCATCTCTCATCGCCGTGTTGAACGCGGAGTCGGCGCAATGAGAGAAGCCCGCACCGACAGTGTCGGTGCGGGCTTCTCTCATCCCTAACGGTCAGACCCCTTTTTCCTCGAGCAGCTTGAGGAACTGCTGATTCTCGGTCAGCCCGAGCAGTCGCTGCGGCACGTCGGGCTCCTTGCTGAACTGCGCGATCTTGCCGAGCACCGGCAGGTACTGATTCGACACCTCGAGCGGCGGGGCGACGATCAGGAAGAAGAAGTTGACGGGCTTCTCGTCGATCGCCTTGAAGTCGACGCCTGTCGCCTTACGGCCGAATGCGACGCGCAGCTTGTTGACGACGAGCGAGCGGCAGTGTGGAATCGCGATCCCGCGGCCGATGCCGGTCGAGCCGAGATTCTCGCGACGCTTGAGCATCTTGAAGAGCATCCCTTCGCTCTTCTCGTCGAGCTTCAACAACCCGATCAGCTCTTTCAGGACCTCATCCTTGGTCGTCCCCTCCAGCTCGAGCTTGATGGCGTCTTCGGAGAAGAACTCGCGCAATTCCATCTATCGATTTTTCGTTGAGGTCGTGAAATGGCTCGTGGCGGGCGTCACACGATCCACGAATCATATCCGGGGGTAGGAAGAGTGTCAAACCCTTAGGTTGCACGCATTTCCGCGATCGCCTAACTTTCATCGCATGTCTCGCCGCGCATTCCCATTCCCGCTCGCTCCAGACGTGCCGCTGTATCTGGCGCCGATGGCCGGGGTCTCCGAGTCGCCGTTCCGCCAGGTCTGTCGCGAGCATGGTGCGGACGTCGTCGTGACAGAGTTCCTGTCGGCCGAAGGAATCCGCCGCGAGATCGAGGCGACGATCTCGAAGCTGCGCTTCCAGCCCGCCGAGCGACCGATCGGCGTGCAGATCTTCGGCGCCGATCCCGCGGCGATGGGCGAGGCCGCCGCCTTCGTGACCGATGTCTTCCAGCCCGAGTTCATCGATATCAACTTCGGCTGCCCGGTCAAGAAAGTCGTCAAGCGTAATGGCGGCTCCGGGTGCCTGAAGGATCTCGGCCTCGTTCAGGACGTGATCCGCTCCGTCGCGCGTTCGACTCACCTGCCGGTCACGGTGAAGATCCGCAGCGGTTGGAGCGAAGAGATGCGCGACCCGGTCACCATCGCGCTGCGTTGCCAGGACGCGGGCGCGCGCGTGCTGACATTGCACCCGCGCACGCGTTCGCAGATGTACAGCGGCAATGCGCGCTGGGAGGAGATCGCGGCCGTCGTGAACGCGCTCGATATCCCCGTCCTCGGCAACGGTGACATCAAGACGCCGGCTGACGCCGTCCGAATGCATCGCGAGACGGGATGCACCGGCGTCATGATCGCGCGCGGGTCGTACGGTCAGCCATGGATCTTCGCGCAGACGCGTGCCTTGCTCGAAGGGAAGCCGGTCCCTCCCGACCCGACCGTCGAGCAGCGGTTCGCCGTCGCGCTGCACCATGCGCGCCTCGCCGCGGCCTACGAGATCGATGCCCGCGGCGCGGCGATCGAGTTCCGCAAGCACCTCGGCTGGTACGCGAAGGGGCTGCCCGGTTCGGCGGAGCTGCGGAAGCGGCTGCACGCGGTCACATCGTTAGGCGAGGTCGAGGGGATCTTCGCCGACTACCTCGCGCACCGCGAGCGCTATCTCGACGGCGCGCCTGCGCCCATCGACGCGGCGGAGCTCGAGGTCGCCGAGGCGTGATTCGCGAGCGCGTGCGCGACCTGCTGGGCCAGGTCGCGGACGGCACGCTGCCGGTGGCCGACGCGCTCGAGCGGCTCGCGCGGGCGCCGGTCGAGGAGCTCGACTTCGCGACCATCGACCATCACCGTGCGCTCAGGCAGGGCTTTCCCGAAGTGATCTACTGCCCGGGGAAGACGACCGGGCAGATCGTCGCGATCGCCGAGCGCATCGCCGAGCGTGGCGACGGCTTCCTCGCCACGCGCGCCGATGACGCCGTGCGCGGCGCGATCGGCGATCGCTTTCCCGCCGTGCAGCTCAACGACCTCGGGCGCACGGCGTGGCTGCAGCCGGAAACGGCGGCCCCGCGCGGCACCGGCGAGGTGCTGATCGTCACGGCAGGCACCAGCGACCTGCCGGTGGCCGAGGAAGCGGCAACGACCGCCGTCGCGTTAGGCAACGAGGTCCGGCGCCTCACCGACGTCGGCGTCGCCGGGATCCACCGGCTCCTCTCACGGGCCGAGATCCTGCATTCGGCGCGGGTGGTGATCGTCGTCGCCGGGATGGACGGCGCGCTGCCGAGCGTCGTTGCCGGGCTCGTTCGCGGGCCCGTGATCGCCGTCCCGACGAGCGTCGGCTACGGCGCGAGCTTCGGCGGCGTGGCCGCGCTGCTGGCGATGCTGTCCAGCTGCGCGGCCGGGCTGACCGTGGTGAACATCGACAACGGATTCGGAGCCGCGGTCGCCGCATCGCGGATCACCCACGCCTAACGCGACCCCGGTCGCACACCCGTCGCTGGACACGGCGATGCTTCGGATCAGCGGCGAGGTGCCACGAACCGACCGCCAGCGGCTGGCGTGGCGCGCCGCGCCGACGGGCATCGCCTGGCTGGTCGCGTTAGGCGCGCTCTTCCTCCTCCGCCGCACCGCGGCGCATCCGCCCGCCTGGCTCGGCCTGGTCGCGGCAGCGTCGAACGTCGCGGCTCTCGCAGCCGGGTGGGGCGCATCGCTGCAACGGATCCCGCGCCGGATCGGGGAAGCGCTCCCATGGTGGCTCATCGGGGCGTCAGCGCCGCTCTTCGTCCTGATCGAGCTCACCGGCGGCCTTCGCTCCCCGGCGGTGCTCGTCCCCGGCTTCATCGCCCTCGGTTTCGCCTGGCGCGGCTCGCTGGCGAACGGCGCGACCGCGGCCGCGCTCTGGCTGGCCGCGCTCGTCGCCGCCGAGCCGATGCTTCACCGGCACATCGACCCGGCCTGGCTGCTGGCCGTTGCTGTCGCCCTCTTCTCCGTCGGGCTGATTCCGATCGCCCACGCGCGACGCGCGGTGGCCGACGAGGCGCGCGCGCGGCAGCGCCTCGCGCGCGTCGAGGGTTACCTCGCCGACCGGCGCATGACGCCGTTAGGCAACGAGGCGATCGCCAACCCGGGCGACCTGCGCAGCGAGCGGCAGGCACAGTTCCAGACCGCCGAAGGGCTGCGCCACATCGACGCCCTCGACCGCTACCTCCGCGACGTGCGCGACACGATGGGCGCCGACGAAGTCGTGTTCTGGCGCTTCAACGAGGCGCGCCAGACGCAGCGCGCCGCGGCCTGGTCCACCGAGAACGCGACCTCACCGCGCTACTTCGACCGCGACGCATGGGCTCCGCTCGTGCGATGGGCGGCCGAGAGTGGCCAGGTGCAGTGCGTCTTCGAGGGCGAGGTCAGCTTCTTCGTCGTCGCGCCGGTGCGCGAGGGAGGCCGGGTCCACGGCGCGCTGAGCATCTCGTCGGGCGCGGGGCTCACGCACACCCCCGATGGTGCCAAGCGCTGGGCCGCACGCCACGCCGCGCACGCGGCGGTGCTGCTCGACCTCCTCGACCTGCGGCGTGAGGCGAGCCGCCACCTGCTGTCCACGCCGGCGCTCATTCGCGCCGCCGAGCGCCTCCAGGCGGCGAAGTCCACCGACGCGTTAGGCGCGGCGATCTGCCAGACGGCGATCGAGGTCACATCGGCGCAGCGATCGTCGCTCATCCGCTGGGATCCCGAGCACGAGACAGGCACCGTGATGGCCGTTTCGCGCGGGCACGACCTCGCGCCCGGACTGGCGATCGGCGGCGACTCGATCGTCGCCGAGCAGTGCTCGATGCGGAAGCGCCTCCACAAGGAGGATGCGCGGGTGCTCAGCGGCGCGACGATCTACGGGCAGGGTGAGCCGAAGCGGGAGATCGGCGGGCTCGCCGTGCTGCCGCTTGCCCGTGCCGACATCGGCGTCATCGGCGCGATCGTGATCGAGAGCGACACGCCCGACACGTTGACTCGGCGCGAGGTCGAGAATGTCAGCCTGCTCGGGGTGATTGCTGCCCGCTCGCTCGAGACGGCGTGGGAGATCGAGGAAGAGTGGCGGCGCGCCCGCACCGACGGGCTCACGGGGCTCTACAACCGGCGGCACTTCGACGAGCAGCTGGCGCGCATCGTGTCCGACTCGCTCGCGCACGGATCGCCGGCGTCGCTGGTCGTCGCCGACGTCGACCACTTCAAGCGCGTGAACGACAGCTATGGCCATGAGGCCGGCGATGCCGTGCTCAAGGCGGTCGCGCGCGTCTTTCTCGACTGTCTTCGCGCCGAAGACGTCTGCGCCCGTTATGGCGGAGAGGAGATCGCGATCCTTCTGCCGGAGACGAGCGTAGCGCGCGCGCGGGAGGTCGCCGAGCGCGTGAGGAAGGCGATCGCGTCGAAGCCGGTGAGCCACGGCGACCGGACCATAACGGTGACGGCGAGCTTCGGTGTCGCCGGCTATCCGGAGAGCACCGCGCTCCGCGACGCACTCTTTCCGGCAGCGGACGGTGCGCTCTACGAGGCGAAGAATGGCGGCCGCAACCAGGTGCGGGTCGTCGGGGATACGGTGTCGACCGCCGAGGCAACATCACAAATCTGCGAGCCTCCAACGGCTTGAAATTCAGGGCTCGGCGGGCTATATTACATCAACCGATATACCAACGGGCCCGAACTAGATTCGACGGGTATGGTGGCATCGGCGTCGCGTGTCCAGGCTTCCTGAGCCCTGGTAAAACTCTCGGGTAAATTTCAATCGCCAACGACAACCTGGCGCTCGCCGCGTAACTCTTAGTTACGCCGGCAGTGCTCACGAGGCAGCCCGCCCGGGGCGGCGCGTGAGTATCGAAAATCTGGGCTGGCTCAATGGCGCGTTCTCCGCCGGCGAGTGAGACTTTAGAGAACTTGTTCAGGCGTGGGCGGCTTACCGGCCAGCGACTGGAGACCTCAATCGGTGAGCTACACACGTAGACGCGTCGGTAGATCCTTGTCCGGACCGGGGGGCAGTACCCCGCGGGTCCACTGCAGAAAAGCAGAACGGCGGCTCCGCAAACTCCGGAGCCGCCGTTCTGCTTTTCTGCTCACGCGTCGCGCGGGCCGCGTCGGGCGAGCGCGCCAAAATCGATGTCGGCTCCATCCAGGCTGCGGATGTCGAGCGTCTCGTTGAGATGATCCAATGCACGCTGGTTGCGTCTTGTCGATAGCGCCGCGACGCAATCCCTCGGCACGAGGACTTCGTAGTCGCGCATGTCGGCGTCCACCGCGGTCGCGAGGATGCAGCTGTCGGTCGTGAGCCCGGCGAGAACAAGCGTGCGCGCCCTGAGATACGTCAGCAGCGTGTCGAGCGTGGTGGCGAAGAATGCAGAGTGCTTGGGCTTGAGCACGAAGTAGTCGTCCGCTCCAGGACGAAGAAGCTCGGCGATCGCTCGCCCGCGGACATCGTCGTCGAGACAATGCTCGAGCAGGGCGCGGAAATCCGAACGCCATTTGCCGAAATTGTCGTTCGCGTAGATCACCGGGACGCCGGCATGACGCGCGCGGTCGAGCAGCGGCGCGAGCTTGTGCGCCATCGCCAGCGCTGGCGCTTCGATCTTTTCGCCGTCCTCCCATTCGAGATCGTTGATCACGTCGATCACCACGACGACGACCGGTGATTCGTCGGGGACGTTTCCGTCCAGGTCAGGGTTGCGGGCAGGTCCGCCGGGAGCGCTGGGCATGGCGTCGAACAACGAAAGCCCCGTGCCAGCTCGACCTCGCCTGCTCGATGCGCGTGACTCGCTATTTTCTCCCCACATGGCCAGCACAGAGCGAAGAGAGAAGCGCTACGACCGCGCGTACTTCGATCGGTTCTACCGCACGCCGCGAACGCGCGTCCATTCGGTGGAGTCGGTGATGCGGAAGGTCAGGCTCGCGGTCAGCGCCGCCGAGTTCATGCTCGGGCGCGAGATCAGGTCGGTGCTCGACGTTGGTGCAGGGGAGGGCGCATGGCAGCCGATCCTCCGCCGCATGCGCCCCGGCGTCCGCTACGTCGGCGTCGAGCCGAGCGAGTATGCCGTCGAACGTTATGGCCGGAAGCGCGACCTTCGCCACGGTCGTTTCGACGGTCTCGACGCGGCACGCGTCGGTCGCGACTTCGACTTGATCGTCTGCGCCGACGTGATGAACTATCTGACGACGGCGGAGCTGAATCGCGGGCTGGCGCAGATCGCGAAGCGCCTGCGCGGACTCGCGTACCTCGAGATCTATACGTCGCGCGACGCGCTGGTCGGGGACCTCAGGAACATCGACCTGCGTGCACCGTCGTACTACGCGCGCGCGCTGCGCACGGCGGGACTCGTCCGCTGCGGGATGCACTGCTACGTCGGCGCGAAGCTCGAGGACAAGCTCGTCGCGATGGAGGGTGGCTGGTAGCGACGGCTCACCACTCCCCGGCGGCCGCACGCCGCCCGCGCGATGCCTAACGGGCGCCGCGCGCCCGCGCCTAACGGTCTGTCTTGCGCCGCCGGAGCAGGAACTCCGGCGCCATCGCCACGCCGAGCAGCGTGACGGGGATGATCTGCAGTGTCTGGATGAGCAGCGCGACAGCGATCGCGCCATCCCGATCGGCACCGAAGGGCACTGCCGCGAGCGCGTAGGCGAGCTGGAAGAACCCGACGTTCCCCGGCGTAGCGCGAAAGAGAAAACCGAGGTTCACCGCGAGCAGCGTCGCCACGTCGCCGGCGAGCGGAAGGTGGAGACCTGCCGCACGCGCGGTCCAGGCAAAGGTCGCGAGCTGCATTCCCCAGGCGATCAGCGAGAGCAGCAGCGCCGCCGAGAACCGTCGCACTCCGGCGACCAATGCCATCGCATTCAGGAACTGCCCGCGCGCGTTCCGCAGCCGCACACCGAGCCGGCCGAACATGCCGACACCTGCGGCCGCCACCAGGTCATCGACCGCGAGCACACCGCTCGCACGCCTGGCGCGGGCGCGGAGGACGAGCCAGTACAACAGCCCGAGCGCGATCACCAGCGCCGCTGCCGCCGGCCAGCGCCAACGCGCAAGCGTCTCCGGCAGCGGCAGCGTCAGCGCGGCGACAGCGAGGAATAGCACGTAGCCTACGAGGTCGAACGCACGCTCGATCGCCAGCGTGGCGAGGATGGTTCCCGCCGGAACGCTGCTCGCGCGCGCAACGAAGACAATGCGCGCGGCTTCACCGCCGTTCGCGACGAGGACGTTGTTCAACCCCGCTCCCGCGAGCGTTGCGCGGAGCGCGAGCCCGAGGCGATCGACGCCAACCCGACGCAGGAACAGCCACCAGCGCACGCCCTTCACCGCGATCGAGAGCAGGTTGATGATCGCGGCGGCAAGCAGCCAGCGCCGGTCGGCATCGCGAATCGAGATCCACGCCGCATGCCAGTTCACCGTTCGCGCGAACATCACGAGCAACGCGATGACCACGAGCACCAACAGCAACCGGAGTGCGCGGAACAGCGGAGTGCGCGACCTGGCCGGCTCGACGGCGCGGGCGATTTCCGGCGTGATCCGCGACTCGGTCCGCTCCGGCGGTTGCGTGGTCATGCAGCGGGCACGCCGACGAGGCGATAGTCGCGCGCGCGAAGCGCCGCGATGATTCGCGGCACCGCCTCCGCCGTCTGCGTCCGGTCACCGGCGGCATCGTAGCCGTCGCCGTCGTGGAGGAGGAGGATCGACCCGGGTCGCGTTCCGGAGACGGTGCGCTCGACGATCGCCTCCGCGCCCGGGAGCGCCGTGTCCCATACTCCGAGCGACCAGCCGATGGTCCGCTGGCCTAACGATCGGGCGATCGCGGTGACCCACGGTGCGCGGAAGCCATGCGGGGCGCGAAAGACCGCGGGACGCACCCCGGTCGCGCCGATTATCGCCGCGGTGCCAAGCTCGAGGTCGCGCCTGACGCTGGCTGGGCCTTGCACGTGCAGCTTGCGATGGTGCCACCCGTGATTCCCCACCACGTGCCCCTCGGCCGCGACCCGCTCCGCAAGCGCCGGCCAGCGCTCGACATGGCGTCCCAGCAGGAAGAACGTTGCTGCTGTGCCGCTCGCGGCGAGTGCGTCGAGGATCCGCGGCGTCGCCTCGGGGTTCGGCCCGTCGTCGAAAGTCAGCGCCGCGACGCGCTCGCCACGATCAGCGAGCGGGAGGCTGCCTAACGCTGCGCCGAAGACTGGGCTGTTGCGGTGATACGTCCCATGGGCGAGCGCGCCGGCCAGGACGACGCCCACCGCGCCCACCGCCGCGATCATGCCGCCGGCGCAGCCGCTAGGTCGAGGACGTCCGCGTATACCTCGAGCACCTGCTCGGTCACCCTCGGCCACGCATACGATTGCGCGATTTCGCGACCGGTGGCGCCGAGCCGATGACGCATCGTCTCGTCGTCGAGGAGCCGGACGAGGCCGTCAGCGAGCGCGAGCTGGTCGTCACGCGGCACCATCAGCGCCTCACGCTCGTTCTTCACGACGTCCCGGAAGCCGAGGATGTCGGAGCAGACGATTGGGGTCGCGCAGGCCATCGATTCGAGGAGCGTGATGCCGAACGAGGCCTTCGTGGTCGGGCAGGCGTAGATGGAGCTGTTGGCGTAGTACCCGGGCCTGCCGGCCAGCACCGGACCGACGAAGGTGATGTCCGGATCGTTCTTCGCGAGCTTGTGGTAATGGCTCGCGAGCGGGCCACCGCCGACGACCACCAGCTGCGCTTCGCGCTGCGGGCTGCGCACGCGGCGGAAGGTGTCCATCAGCATGCGCAGCCCGTTGCGAGGATCGAAGCGCCCGAGGAAGAGGATGACGGGGACGTCGCTCCGCATCGCCTCCGGGCGCGGTGCTTCGGGATTGAAGAAGTTCGCGTCGATACCGTTAGGAATGATCCGCCAGTCGGCGTCGAAATACCGCTCGAGGGCGACGGTCGTCGAGTGCGAGACCGCGATTGCGGTCGCGAGCTTGTCGAGCCGCTTCTGGAAATAGCGTCGGCCCAGCGTGTAGCCGATCGAGCGATCGAAATACGTGTGGAACGTCCCGACCACCGGGCACTCCGCCTCATCGATCGCGAGGAGGGGGAGGACAGGGCTGAGCGGCGAATGGACGTGGACGATGTCGTATCGGCCGCGACGAAGCACCGTGCGCATGCGGCGGCGAAGCCCCGTGCCGACCGTGATGCGCGCCTGCGAGCCGTTCGCGTACACCGACTGCGAGCGGCCGATCGGGATCACGTGCGGCTGCGGCGGCGTCCCCGGGATGTCGGAGGTGATGATATCGACGTGATGCCCACGGGCCCGCGCCTCACGCGCGAAGTAGTGGACATGCTCGCAGATCCCGCCGAGGTGCGGATAGTAGTACTCGGTGACGAGCGCGATCCGGAGGGAGCGGGAGGGGCTCCGATCGAGACGTCCGCCGTGCGGCGAGACGGGGGCGCGGGTCGCATGCGCCGTCCTGGGGGCGACGACCCCCACCTTAGGCCTGTTCGAGCGCGGCATGCGCGGCGGCAAGCCTCGCGATCGGGACACGATACGGAGAGCACGACACGTAATCGAGCCCGATCCGATGGCAGAATTTCACCGACCGCGGATCGCCACCATGTTCGCCACAGATCCCAACCTTGAGACCGGGGCGGGTCTTTCGTCCTTCGTCAACCGCCATGCGAATCAGCCTCCCGACTCCGTCCTGGTCCAGTACCTGAAAAGGGTCCTCGGGGAAGATACCCTTGTCGACGTAAGAGGGAAGGAACCTCCCCGCATCGTCCCGACTCAGACCAAATGTGGTCTGGGTCAGGTCGTTGGTACCAAATGAAAAAAACTCCGCCGTCCTGGCGATGTCCCCGGCCAGCAGCGCGGCGCGGGGAAGCTCGATCATCGTACCTATCGTGTAGCTAACTGGTTCCCCCATCCCGCCAAGCACTTCTTCGGCCATCGCGACCAGAATGTTTCGCTGATGCTCGAATTCCGTTCGAGTCGCGACGAGCGGGATCATGAGCTCGGGCCGGACATCCAGGCCGCGCCGTGAGGCACGCACCGCTGCCTCGAAGATCGCCCGCCCCTGCATCCCGGTAATCTCGGGATAGCTGATCCCGAGCCGGCACCCGCGATGCCCCAGCATGGGATTCGTCTCGCGCAGCGAGTCCACGATGCGCGAAAGCTCCGGCCGCGACAACCCGAGCTGCCGCGCCAGCAGCTTGCTCTCCTCGCCGCCGTGAGGCAGGAACTCGTGCAACGGTGGATCGAGCAGGCGGATCGTGACCGGGAAACCGTTCATCGCCTCGAAGATTCCCTCGAAGTCGTGGCGCTGCATCGGCAGGAGCTTCGCCAGGGCGCGACGGCGCCCCATCTCGTCGCGGGCGACGATCATCTCGCGCATCGCCGTGATGCGCTCGCCCTCGAAGAACATGTGCTCGGTGCGACAGAGCCCGATCCCCTCGGCGCCGAATGCACGCGCGATGCGCGCGTCGTGCGGCGTGTCGGCGTTGGCACGCACGCCGAGGCGCCGTACCGTGTCGGCCCGCTTCATCAGCCGGTTGAACGAGCGATAGCTCGGCGCGTCCTGCTCGCGTGTCTGCCCGTTCACGACGCGAATGACCTCGCTCGGGATCGTCGGCAGCGCACCGGCGAAGACGCGCCCCGTGGCACCATCGAGCGTGATCCACTCTCCCTCGGTGACGACGCGGCCCCCGACGGTGAAGTGACGCAGCGCGACGTCGACTGCCATGTCCTTCGCGCCGACGATCGCGCACTTCCCCATTCCGCGCGCGACGACCGCAGCATGACTGGTCATCCCGCCGCGCGACGTCAGCACTGCGCGCGCGGCAACGATCCCATGGAAGTCTTCCGGCGTCGTTTCCTCGCGCACGAGGATCACGCTGTCCCCCGCATTCGCCCGCTGCTCGGCAACGTCGGGATCGAACACCGCGATGCCGCTCGCCGCGCCCGGAGACGCCGGCAGCCCGCTGACGATCGGCGTCGCGCGGACTGTTCCATCGATCACCGGGTGGAGCAGCTGGTCGAGCTGCTCGGGCTCGACGCGCCGCACCGACTCCTCGTCGGTGATCAGACCCTCGGTCACCATCTCGTCGGCGACGCGGACCGCGGCCATCGCCGTGCGCTTTCCGGCCCGTGTCTGCAGCAGGTAGAGTCGCCCGCGCTCGACGGTGAACTCGATGTCCTGCATGTCGCGGTAGTGCGACTCGAGCGTCTTCTGCGTCTCCATCAACTCGGCGAACGCGCTCGGGAGGCGCGCGGCCATGTCTCCGATTCGGAGCGGCGTGCGGATTCCGGCAACGACGTCCTCACCCTGCGCGTTGACGAGGAACTCGCCGTAGAACACGTGCTCACCCGTGGAGGGGTCGCGGGTGAACGCGACCCCCGTCCCCGAGTCGTCGCCCATGTTGCCGAAGACCATCGCCACGATGTTGACGGCAGTGCCTAACGTTTCGTCGATGCGATTCGCGCGGCGGTAGTCGACGGCCTTCTTGAGCGTCCACGACCGCCACACCGCTTCGATCGCTCCCCAGAGCTGCTCGCGCTGCTCCGTCGGGAATGCCTTGGCCGTCGAGGCGCGGACGAGCTGCTTGTACTCTTCCACCAGGTTGCGAAGAGTCTCCTCGGAAAGTTCGGCGTCCGACTCGACGCCGCTCGTCAGGCGCTTCGACTTGAGCAGGTGCTCGAACTGGCTGATCGGCACGCCGAGGACGACGTCGCCGTACATCTGGATGAAGCGCCGATAGGAATCGTACGCGAACCGCGCGCTCCCGCTCTGCTGAGCCAGGCCGATCACCGTGCGATCGTTGAGCCCGAGGTTGAGGATCGTCTCCATCATCCCCGGCATCGAGACCGGGGCACCAGACCGCACCGACACGAGCAGCGGCGAATCCGCGTCGCCGAAACGCCGGCCCGTCACGCGCTCGAGGCGCGCGAGATTCAGCGCCACTTCTTCGCGAAGCGTGTCGTCGATCGCCCCTGTCTTCAGGTAATCGATGCACCGGGCACAGGCGATCGTGAAGCCAGGAGGAACAGGAACGCCGAGATTGACCATCTCGGCGAGATTCGCTCCCTTGCCTCCCAGCACCGCCTTCATGTCCCTGGTGCCGTCCGCCTTGCCTTCACCAAAGAAAAAGACGCTCTGAGTCACTAGGATTGTCGGCTCAGCATCCGCAGCCGGCGCGGAGCTTGTCTGGGTCGGTCGGTGGCGCCGTCGGGTAGTCGCCGGAGAAGCAGGCATGGCAAAAGCCGTGCGGGCCGTCAGGCACCGATTCCAGCATCCCGTCGAGCGACAGGTAGCCGAGTGAATCGACGCCGAGGTGCTCGGCGATCTGCGGAATGGTGAGGTTCGCCGCGATCAGCTCTTCGCGCGTCGGCGTGTCGATGCCGTAGTAGCACGGTCCGGTGACCGGCGCCGAGCTGACGCGCATGTGCACCTCTTTCGCCCCGGCGGCGCGCACCATCGCCACGAGTCCGCGCGTGGTCGTGCCGCGGACGATCGAGTCATCGACCATCACCACGCGCTTTCCGTCGAGCACTTCTCGCACCGCGTTGTACTTGACGCGCACCTTCGCGTCGCGCGCGCCCTGCGTCGGCTGGATGAAAGTGCGACCGACGTAGTGATTCCGGATCAGCGCGAGCTCGTACGGAATTCCCGATTCCTCGGCGAAGCCGAGGGCAGCGGAGTTCGACGAATCGGGGACGGAGAAGACCAGATCAGCGCTCGGCGCCGGATGCTCTCGCGCCAGGCGCTTGCCGAGCGAGCGCCGCGCCCGATCGACCGAGCCGCCGAAGACGCGGCTGTCGGGGCGGGCGAAATACACGTACTCGAAGACGCAGCGCCGCGACTGAAGCGCGGCGAGTCGCGCGCCCGTGCGAACGCCATCGCGGTCGACGACGACGATCTCCCCGGGCTCCACTTCGCGCTCAGGCTGCGCGCCGATGATGTCGAGCGCACAGCTTTCCGAGCCGAAGACGACGGCATCGCCTAACCGTCCCATCACCAGCGGGCGCCAGCCGCGCGGGTCGCGCGCCGCGAGCAGCGTGTCGCCGATGAGGACGAGCAAGGAATACGCCCCCTCGACGCCCTCGAGCGCTTCGGCGAGACGGATCTCCGGCCGATCGGCGGTCGAGCGTGCGATGCGGTGCACGATCACCTCCGAGTCCATCGTCGAGGAGAAGATCGCGCCGGTGTCCTCGAGCTCGCGACGAAGCTCGGTCGCGTTGGTGAGGTTGCCGTTGTGGGCGAGTGCGACGGCGCCGCCGCGAATACTGGCGACCACCGGCTGCGCGTTCGCCAGCACCGACGAGCCGGCGGTGCTGTAGCGCGTGTGTCCGATCCCGATGTGCCCTGTAAGCGCCGGCATCTCGCTCTCGCTCAATCCTTCCGACACCAGGCCCATCGCGCGGAGCGAGTGCGCACGCCCGGTGTCGTCCACGGTCACGATGCCCGAAGACTCCTGCCCGCGATGCTGCAGCGAGTAGAGGCCGAGATGGACCAGCGACGCGGCCTGCGGGTTCCCGCGCACTCCGAATATGCCACACATTGCTACTAATTCACCGTTGCGAGAGCGTCTCGGTTATCACCGCCGCGGCAGCGGCGACGGAGCGGTTCATGATCTGCGGGATCGCGTCGTGCCATGCGGCGGCCAGCCGCGCCAGCGGCGCCTCGATCAGGCGCGACCCGGCCCGTATCGTCAGCGCCGGCGAATCGGCGACCACACGACCGATCACCCGCGCTGGCACCCCGAAGGTGCGCGCGTCGGCCAGCACATCGTCCGCGTCCATCGTCGAGACGACGACGCGGTTCTGCGCTTCGCCGAAGAGCAGCGACGCGATCGGCAACTCGCTCCACGCACTCAGGTCGATCGTCGCGCCGAGCGCGCGCTCGCGATCCATCATGCAGCATTCGGCGAGCGCGACCGCGAGTCCGCCCTCGGCGCAGTCGTGCGCCGAGGCGAACAGCTTCTTCCCGGCGCCCGCGACCAGCAGGTCGACCAGGCGACGGGCAGCCGCGAGGTCACAGCTCGGAGGCGATCCGGCGACGATGCCGTGAATGCGCGCGAGGTACTCGCTGGCCCCGATCTCCGCCGTCGGCTCGCCGAGGAGCACGATGTCCGCGCCTTCGGCGCCGAACGCCGAGGTGACGGCGTTCGAGACATGATCGAGCACGCCGACCATTCCGATCACCGGCGTCGGGTGCACGGCGCCCTGCGGATTCTCGTTGTAGAGCGAGACGTTGCCGCCGGTGACCGGGGTGCCTAACGCCTCGCAGGCCTCGCCGAGCCCGGCGATCGCCTCGCGGAGCTGGAAGTAGACCTCCGGGCGCTTCGGGTTGCCGAAGTTCAGGTTGTTCGTGATCGCGCGCGGCCGCGCCCCGGTGCAGGCGACGTTGCGCGCTGCTTCGGCGACGGCGATCTTCGCGCCTAGTCGCGGATCGAGCGACACGTAGCGCCCGTTGCAGTCGACCGTGAGCGCGAGTCCCTTGTGCGTGCCGCGAAGCCTGATCACCGCTGCATCGCCGCCGGGGCCGATCACGGTATTGGTGCGAACCGTCGTGTCGTACTGGCGGTAGACCCAGCGCTTGCTCGCGATCGTCGGCGAGGAGAGGAGCTGCTCGAGCACCCACACCGGGTTGCGCACCGCCGCGTCTTCGGCGATCGACGACACGTCTCGCTCGCGCAGCCCGCGCGCGATCGCGCTCTCACGTGCCTCGGGCGTGTACGTCGGGCAGTCGGTGACGAGTCGCGACCCGGGAAATTCCGCGACGACGCGATCGCCTTCGGTGACGCGGTAAACCGGCTCGGCGATCACCTCGCCGATCACCGCGGCTTCGAGCTCCCACTTGGTGAGGATCTTCCGGACTTCGTCCTCATGACCCTTCTTCGCGACCACGAGCATCCGCTCCTGGGACTCGCTGAGCAGGATCTCGTACGGCGTCATCCCCTGCTCACGGACGGGGACGCGCGCGGTGTCGATCGTGACGCCGACGTCTCCGCGCGCCGCCATCTCCGCCGACGAGGACGTCAGGCCCGCTGCGCCCATGTCCTGGATCGCGACGATGTGGCCGCTGCGAATCAACTCGAGGCTCGCCTCGAGCAGCAGCTTTTCCGTGAACGGGTCGCCGACCTGGACGCGCGGGCGCTTGGCGTCGCTCCCCTCGGAGAGATCTTCGGAGGCGAACGTCGCGCCATGAATACCGTCGCGTCCCGTGCGCGCGCCGACGGCCATGATCGGGTTGCCGACCCCCGAAGCAACCGCGAGCATCAGCTCATCCTCGCGCAGCACGCCGACACACATCGCGTTGACGAGCGGATTCCCCTCGTACGCGGGGTCGAACACCACCTCGCCACCGACGGTCGGTACGCCGACACAGTTGCCGTAGTCGCCCACTCCCTTCACCACGCCGGCGAACAAGTAGCGCACGCGCGCGGAATCGAGTGACCCGAATCGCAAAGAGTTGAGCATCGCGATCGGTCGCGCGCCCATCGTGAACACGTCGCGCAGGATTCCGCCGACTCCCGTCGCCGCGCCCTGATACGGCTCGACGGCCGACGGATGGTTGTGCGACTCGATCTTGAAGGCGATGGCGAGGCCATCACCGATCGAGATCACCCCTGCATTCTCGCCGGGCCCCTGCAGTACCCAGGGTGCTTTCGTCGGCAGGGTGCGGAGCAGGGGGCGCGAGTGCTTGTATGAACAGTGCTCGTTCCAGAGCGCACTGACGACACCGAGCTCCGTGAACGTCGGCTCGCGACCGAGCAGCGCGGTGAGCCGCTCGTACTCCTCCGGCGTGAGCCCGTGCTCGGCGACGAGCGCCGGCGTGATGACCGGATCGCCGGGACGCGGTGCGACCGGCACTACTTGAGACCGAAGAGCGAGCCGATGAAGCGCTGCAACTCGCTCTGCTTCACGTAGCTCAGCATGTCCAGCTCTCCAGCATCCATCCACGTGCCCTGACACTCGGGGCAGACGTCGATGACCATCGAGTGGAACTTCCGCTCCTCGAGATCGGCGCCGCACTTCGGGCATTTCATGAAATGCGACGCTCGCTCCTTCTTCGCGCGCTGCTCATCCAGCTCGGCACGACGCTGCTTCAGCAGCTCGGCGTCGTGCTTCGCGAAGTACTCGTCTTCGTTGTGCGAAACCTTGTGATGAGGATTCATGTCCGATGGTTCATGGCTTTCTCGCCGTGTCCGCGAGCTGGCGGCGAATCTCTTCAGCACGGATCGAGTCGGCCGGGTTGAGCTTTGCGCCCGGTAGCGGCGTGGGACGGCCCGGTGTGAGCGCACGCACCGAGTCTGCCGGGTTGACTTTCGCGCCCGGGAGCGGAACCGGCAGGACGACGCGCTGGCCGTTAGGCCCGACGGGTCCGCGGCGAACCGGCTGCGGCTCGGGGGAGCCGACCTGCGGCGAGTTTCCACCCGGCGCGGTCACCTGCGGAGCGTTTCCTCCCGCGGTACCACCGCCGCCGGTGCCGACCCCGCTCGTTCCCGTTCCCGCTTCCGGTGCTGCCGTCGCGGCGCGATTCACCGGCGCCGGCGTGGCAGCAGCGGGAGTCGCCGCAACCGGTGCGGGCGCGGTGACCGTAGCGTTAGGCGCGCTGCCCTCGGCGGGGACGACCTGCACGCCGGTGACGGTGGCCGGCGCTTCGGGTTCCGACGGGCGCGCGATGACGATGCCGCCGCGCTTTGCCTTGCGAACGACTGCGACGCCGGCGTCGCCGCCCTCCGTCGCCTCGCTCTTCCCACGCTTCACGGCGACGGGCGACGAGCTGTTGCCGCTGTAATGCCGGCTCGGCGAGCGGAAGATCGCGTCGGTGACCTTGTCCCCGTCGAGGATGACGAGGTCATTCATTCCGCACGTCTTCTCGCAGCCGTTGCGGTAGTAGAGATACGTGTGGTCGCCGGATTTCCGCTCGTTCAGCGGCTTGCCGAGCCGGTTCACGACCTCGGCCCGGGTCATCCCCGGATCGACGGTGGCGGCGGCGTCCTGCGCGGCCAGCGGGGCCGCGGCAGCCATCACCGCGATCAACACGAGTGCACGGTACGACATGAATCCTCCTCGGGTTACGCCGAGACGCGCGACAACAGCGACTCGAACAGTGCGAGCCCATCGGTCGATCCGAGGAGCGGGTCGACCGCTCGCTCGGGATGGGGCATCATTCCAAGGACGTTTCCCCCCTCGCTGACGATACCGGCAATCGCGCGCATGGAGCCATTGGGGTTCCAGTGATCATCGATCTCCCCGCCTGGCCCTGCATACCTGAAGAGAACCCGGCCCTCGCCCTCGAGCCGGTCGAGCGTCTCGTCGTCGGCGGTGTAGCGACCCTCGCCGTGGGCGATCGGGATTCGCAGCAGCTGGCCAGGCTCGTATTCGGCGGTGAAGCGCGATGAGGTATTCTCGACGCGGAGACGAACCGTTTCGGCGACGAACGAAAGCGACGCATTCCGGAGCAGCGCGCCCGGGAGCAGGCCGGCCTCGCAGGCGATCTGGAAGCCGTTGCACACCGCCAGCACCGGCGCTCCGCGCCTGGCGTGGGCGATGACCTCGGCCATGATCGGGCTGAAGCGCGCAATCGCGCCGGCGCGCAGGTAGTCGCCGTAGCTGAAGCCCCCCGGCAGGATGATCACGTCCGCGCCGGCCAGGCTGGTCTGGCGGTGCCAGAGGTAGACTGCTTCCTCGCCTAACGCGTCGGTGACGGCGTGGAAGGCGTCGTAGTCACAGTTTGAGCCGGGGAAGGTGACGATGCCGAATTTCACGCTGGCTCCACGGTCGCGATCTCGAAATCCTCGGTGACTGGATTCGCCAGAAGCTTCTCGCACATCTGCCGCGCCGCGGTGGTGGCGCCGTCGCGATCCTTCGCCGCGACATCGATCACGATGTGCCGCCCCACCTTCACGTCGGCGACTCCGCTGAATCCAAGCGTCTGCAGCGCGTGCGCGACCGCGGTGCCCTGCGGATCGAGGATCCCGCGGCGCGGGACCACGTGCACTGCTACCCGGAAGTTACTCACTCGCCCTCCTCTTCGATGGCTTTCGTGATGGTCGGCGTCGGCAGCGGCCCGCGAGGCCGCTTCTTTCGCCGGCGCCGGCGGCGCCCCATCGGCATCTCATCGTGTCGCGGGATGACCGCCTCGTGCTCGCCGGTGCCGACCTCTTCGTCTTCCTCCTCGAACCAGATGGATTCCGCGGTCGGAACCCGATCCATCACGATCAGCACCAGCCACATCACGAGGCCGAAGATCACGTAGCCGAGCAGGACCGGAAAAAAGAATTCCCTTGGCAGAAAGATCAGCCCGAGGAAGCAGGCGAGAAGAATCGCCGCGCCGATGAGCCCTCGCACCGTCCGCAAGTTCACCTTCGGGACTGCCGGGTACGGCACCGGACTCACCATCAGCAGCGCCAGCCCGACCATCAGGAAACGCATCATCACGTGCCACGGATAATCCGCGAGGACCTTCGTCCCGCCCAGCAGCAGCACCTCGTTGTACAGCTTCGTCTGGCTGAACGCGTAGTAGGTGGCGAGCGTCATCCCCGCGGCCGGGCTCGGCAGCCCGATGAAATGCGTCTTCGATCCGCCGGCCTGCGTCACGTTGAAGCGCGCGAGGCGCATCACCGCGCAGGCGGCGAAGAAGAAGGCGAAGATCCAGTCCCAGCCCTGCTGGTTCAGCACCGCGAAGTACACGATCATCGCCGGCGCGAGGCCGAAGGAGATCGCGTCCACCAGCGAGTCGAGCTCCTCGCCGAACCGCGACCCGCTCCCGGTCGCGCGCGCCACTCGCCCGTCGAGCGCATCGCAGACGCCGCCGAGCACGACGTAGACGCCGGCGTTGCTGAAGCTCCCGCGCGAGGCGGCGACGATGGCGAAGATCCCGAAGAACAGGTTGCCGAGGGTGAAGCCGTTAGGCAGTACCACCACCGCCCGCCGCACCGGCCGCCCGCGCATCGGGCTCATCGCGTGGGCAGCTCCGCAACCACGGTGGTCCCCGCTGTCGTGAGGTCGCCGATCTTCACCCGCACCTGCGCATCGGTCGGGAGGAATACATCGACGCGCGAGCCGAATCGAATGAGTCCCATCCGCTCGCCCTGCTCGACCCGCTCGCCCTCTCGGCTGTAGGTCACGATGCGCCGCGCGATCAGCCCGGCGATCTGGCGGACGAGGATGCGATACGGCCCTGACTCGATGCCGACGCTGCGCTGCTCGTTTTCCAGGCTCGACTTCTCGACGGCGGCGTTGAGGAACTTGCCGGGATTGTACTGGACGTACTTCACCGTCCCGCTGATCGGATACCGATTCACGTGGACGTTGAAGACGTTCATGAAGATCGAAACGCGCATGGCGCGGCCGTGGATGAACGCAGGCTCGTCCACCTCGGTGATCAACACGACCTTGCCGTCCGCGGGGGAGGTGACGACGCGGTCGCCGCGCTCTCCAGTGCGCTCGGGGTCGCGGAAGAAGTACGCGACCCAGACAGCGACGACCACCATCACGAGGGTGAGCAGCCATCCCGGCCATCCGCCGCGGCGAGTGGCGAAGACCAGCGCCGCGAGCGCGAGGATCGCGGCGATGACGATGAATGGTATTCCTTCGCGGGCGAATTTCACGTCGTCTCCGGAATGTCGAGAGGCTTCGCCGTGATGCGGCGATAGGCGTCGAGGTAGCGGGCGCTCGTTGCGGCGATCACCGCCGGCGGAAGCGTGGGAGCAGGTGATTCGCCGTTCCAGCGCCCCGCGGTGCGTTCTGCCGCGAGGTAGTCACGCAACGGCTGCTTGTCGAAGCTCGGCTGCGCCCTGCCCGGCGCGTAGCCCTCCGCCGGCCAGAAGCGCGAGCTGTCGGGGGTGAGGACTTCGTCGATGAGGAGAACCTGCCCATCCGCGGTGCGCCCGAACTCGAGCTTCGTGTCGGCGACAATGATCCCGCGCTGCGAGGCGAGCGCGCGGCCGCGCTCGTACACCGTTCGCGCCAGCCCTTCGAGCATCGCCGCCATGTTTGCTCCCACGATCGATCGCAGTCTCCCCACCGGGATGTTCTCGTCGTGCCCCGACTCGGCTTTTGTCGCCGGGCTGAAGATCGCCGGCTCGAGGCGGTCGCTCTCGCGAAGCCCCGTCGGAAGCCGCTCACCGGCGAGCGTGCCGGCTCGCTTGTATTCCGCCCAGGCCGAGCCTGTAATGTAACCGCGCATCACGCATTCCACCGGGAATGGCGTGGTTCGCCTGCACAGCATCGCCCGCCCGGCGAGCGTCGAGCGATGGGGCGCGAGCGCAGGCACGGCGGCGACGATCTCGCCCGCATCGGCGGTGAGCATGTGGTGTGCGATGCCGTCCTCGAGGTGCCTCAGCCACCATGCGGTGAGCTGGGTCAGCACCGCGCCCTTCGAGGGGATCGTTTCGCGCATCACCACATCGAACGCGCTGACGCGATCGGTCGCGACCAGGAGCACGCGGTCGTCGCCGACGGCGTACACGTCGCGCACCTTGCCGGTCCGGATCCGCGGGAGCGGAAGCGCGGTGGTGGCGATGGCCGGCGCTCCGCCGTTAGGCGTCATACGCGGGGCTCCTCCCGTTCGGCGGTGAGTGCACGCGGATGCGCGAGCACCGGATCGATCTGTTCGGCGAGGAACTCGTCCACCTGCTGCGGCGCGCGCCCGATGAAACGCGCCGGATCGAGCGCGCTGCGCATGTCGTCGAGCGGCAGGCGGAACTCCGGGTCGGCGGCGAGCCGCTCGAGCAGGTCGTTGTCGCGTCCCTGATCCTTCACCGCCCGGGCAGCTTCGATGCTGTGCCGGCGGATGACCTCGTGCACTGCCTGACGGTTGCCGCCGGCCTTCACGGCGCGCACGAGCAGCTCCTCGGTCGCCATGAACGGCAGCTCGTCGTCGATGCGGCGGCGGATGCGCGCCGGATGCACCTCGAGACCGGCCGCGATATTCTGCATGAGGACGAGGATCGCGTCGGTCGCGAGGAACGATTCGGGGATGACGAGACGCCGGTTGGCGCTGTCGTCGAGCGTCCGCTCGAAGTACTGCACGCTGTGGGTGTGATTCGGGCTCGCCTCGAGCTCGATGACGAAACGTGCGAGTGAGTTGATGCGCTCGGCGCGCATCGGGTTCCGCTTGTACGCCATCGCCGACGACCCGATCTGCTCCTTCTCGAACGGCTCCTCGATCTCGCCGAACGCCTGCAGCATCCGCAGGTCCGATGCGAACTTCGCCGCGCTCGCCGCGACCCCGGCGACGGTGCCCAGCACCTGCGCGTCGAGCTTGCGCGTGTACGTCTGCCCCGACACCGCGAGCGATCGCGTGAAGTCCATCTTCGCCGTCACCAGCCGGTCGAGGGCGCGCACCCTTTCGTGATCGCCGGCGAAGATCTCGAGGAAGCTGGCCTGCGTCCCGGTAGTGCCCTTCACGCCGCGGAAGGGCAGGGTGACGATCCGATGGTCGATGTCGGCGAGATCGAGCAGCAGGTCCTGCATCCACAGCGTCGCGCGCTTCCCGACGGTCGTCAGCTGCGCCGCCTGGAGGTGCGTGTAGCCCAACGTCGGTTGGGCGCGCCATGCCCGCGCGAACGTCGCCAGTGCGCCGAGCGTGTCGACGATCTTGCCGCGAAGCAGGTCGAGCCCGCGGCGCGCGAGGATCAGGTCCCCGTTGTCGGTGACGAACGCGCTGGTCGCGCCGAGGTGAATGAACGGCGCGGCGGCCGGCGCGACATCGGCGAAGGCGTGCACGTGCGCCATCACGTCATGACGGAAGCGTTTCTCGTAGGCCGCGACGGCGGGGAAGTCGATGTCGTCGAGGTGGCTGCGCATCTGCGTGATCGCCTCGTCGGGGATCGGCACGCCAAGCTCCTTCTCCGACTCGGCCAGTGCCAGCCAGAGACGGCGCCAGAGGCCGTGGCGGGTCTGCGCCGACCAGAGGTGCAGCATCGCCTTCGATGCATAACGCTCGGCCAGTGGCGAGCTGTATCGCTCCGAAGCGGTCATCGCAGCTGGAAATCGGTGGAGTAGACGCGCCCGCCGTGCTCGAAGAAGAGCTGGATCGGCCCCCGCCCGCCGTAGTAGTCGATCGCCTTCGCAGCTTCATCCGCCGAACCGATCGGGGTCCGATTGACCTGCACGATCACGTCGCCCGCCTGCAGCCCGAGCTCCTGCGAGACGCGGTCGGTGACCTTGTAGATCACCGCGCCGCGAGTGCTGCGGACCCCGCGCTCGGCTCGGATTGCCGGCGTGAGCGTGACGAGCTCCATCTCGCGCAGCACCTGAACTTTTTCCGCACTCACCTCGGGCATGTCGGCGACGGTGACGCTCACCGTCTGCTGCCGCCCGCCGCGCATCACCTTGAGCGGAACGTTCTCGCCAACACGGAGGTCGAGCAGCTCCGCCTCCCAGTCAAATGGATTGCGCAGTGTCCGCGTGCCGGCGGTGACGATCGTATCGCCCGTCCGCAGTCCGGCGCGCGCCGCCGGCGACCCGGGGACGACGCTGTTGACGACGACACCCGAGGTGATCGCGGCACGCGGGTTGTCGCCGTTAGGCAGCTCGAGCTTGATCCCGATCCACGGGCGCCGGACCGCGCCGTGCGCCAGCAGGTCGTCGGCGACGCGGCGGGCGCGGTTGATCGGGATCGCGAAGCCGAGTCCGATCGAGCCGCCGCTCGGCGAGTAGATCGAGCTGTTCACGCCGACCACCTCGCCGGCCGCGTTCAGCAGCGGGCCGCCGGAATTCCCGGGATTGATCGCGGCGTCGGTCTGCACCATGTCGACGTACACCCCGCCGCCTTCGCTCGCACCGACCAGGTTCCGCCCGGTGCCGCTGATCACCCCGGCCGTCACGCTCGGCTCGCTGTTGCCGAGCAGGAAGCCGTACGGGTTGCCGATGGCGATCGCCCATTCGCCGATGAGCAGGTTGTCGGAGTTGCCTAACGGCGCGACGGGCAGCCCGCTCTTGTCGATCTTGAGGACGGCGAGGTCGTTCGTCTCGTCGACGCCGACGATCTGCGCCGGATAGGTGGTCCCGTCGCGAAGCGCGACCGAGACCCTCGTCGCGCCGGCGACGACGTGGGCGTTGGTGACGATCACTCCGTCCTGCCTGACGATGAACCCGGAGCCGAGCCCCGGCGTGATGCGCTGCCCCGACTGCCCGCCGAAGAACGCCTCGAACGGGTCGGCGGCGACGCGCTGGAGAATTTCCGTCTGGACGGTCACGACCGCGGGCGCGACCCGCGCGACCGCCTCGGTGATCGCGGTGCGGCGCGACGCCTCGATGGCCGCGTTGGCGGCGGGAGCGGGGAGCGCGCCGGAGGGGCGCGCGCTGTCCTGCGCGCCGCTCGCGTTCGACGTCGCGTTGCAGGCCGCCAGCCCGAGGATGAGCAGGGAGCGGAGCGCAACGTCAGCGCGTGCGCGCGCAGGTGCGGAAGTCATGTGGGAGGTCATGTGAGTGCCCGAGGGCGCGGCTGCCGCGCGAGCTCCGAGAGGAACTGGTCGACGCCGCGGTCGGTCAGTGGGTGGACGAGCAGAGCGCGCAGCGTTTCCGGGGTCACCGAGACGGCGTGCGCGCCGGCCAGTGCGCAGTCGGCGAAGCGGGCCGCCGTCGCCGCGCCGGCCGCGAGGATGTCACACGGTGTCGTATCGGCCTCGAACACCGCGCGAATCTCGCGCACGACGCTGACGCCGTGGTCGCCCATAACGTCGAGCTGCTCGAGCGACGTGCTGACGATGCGAGCGCCGGCCTTCGCTGCCAGCAGCGCCTGCGCGGCATTGAAGACGAGATCCGCGGCGACGTGAATTCCTTCGCCTGAGAGCCGGCGGATCGCCACGATCGCATCCTCGACGAGCGGGACCTGGATGATGAGGTCTTCGGAGAGCTTCGCCAGCTCTCGCCCCTGCGTGTAGATGTCGTGCGCATTGACCGCACCGACACTGGCGCAGACCGGAAGGCGCGTCGACGAGACGAGCTCCTCGAGCAGCTCGCGGGCCTCGACCACCGGATTACGCCCGAGCAGGGCGGGGGTGGTCACGACCGCGTCGATCAGGCCATTCGACTCCGCCCACCGGACTTCCTCCGGCGACGTCGTCACGAGGAAGATCTTCATGGGCTGAGGTAGAGGGCCGGGGGATATTCCACGCGGTCGAGGAACAGCGCGTGGGCAGGCGCAGGGGCCGACACCTGGCGGTTGTCGGTCGCGGCGAGGAGCGCGCCTAACGATTCGGGGGCGCGGCGTCCACGTGCAATCTCGAGCATCGTCCCGACGAGGAAGCGCACCATGTGGTGGAGAAAGCGGTTGGCCTCGATCTCGAACGCGAGTCCCCCCGGCCGGTCGATCCACCGCGCGATTCGCACCGTGCAGCGATGATCGTCCGTCTCCGGCGCCGTGCCCTGCACCGCGAAGCCGCGGAAACAGTGCTCGCCGACGATCGCGCGTGCCGCCTCCGCGAGGAGGTCTCGGTCGAGCGGGTGTCGCTCGACCAGCTCGCGCGTACGCCGGAAGGGTGACGCCGCCTCCTCGTCGGTTCCGACGACGTAGGTGTAGCGGCGCGCGACTGCACTGTACCGCGCGTGAAACTCCGGGTGCATCTCGTGCGCTGCCGCGACCCAAACGTCTGACGGAAGCGTCGCATTGAGCGCTCGGCGTATTGCCTGCGGCGTCCACTTCGGCGCGACCCGGATTCCCGCTGCCTGCCCGCGCGCGTGAACGCCGGCATCCGTTCGTCCTGCTCCAACCACCGGGACCGCGGTCGCACACACGCGCGCCAGCGTGTCTTCGATGACCCCCTGCACGGTTCGCTCGATCCGCTGCCGCTGCCACCCGGCGAATGCGCCGCCGTCATAGTGCAGAACCAGCTGGACCGTGCGCGCCTCCATCGCGAGGGAAGTTACCCGGGCGACACTTCAAGTCAAGCGAAGCGTGGCGGTTACGACGCTCGGCGACAGATTGACTTCGCCGTAGCGTCGGCTCATCATATCGCCTCCCTCGACCGCGCTCTCCCCGCGCGCGTTCCGTTGCCGCAACGGTCGCGCGCGCGTCCCCTTCGGATGCCTCCTCGCACGCTCGCTTCACTCGCGCACGCCCTGAGCGTCGCGCCCGATCTCGACGGCGCCCTCGTGGCGCTGGGCGAGGGGCTGGCCGAAGTCGACCGTGCGTCCACCGTCGCCCTGTTGCGATACGATGGTCGGCGCGAGATGCTGAGCGACCGCCTCACGCCGACCGGCGGCACTGTCGAGCGCAGCGCGGTCGAGACGACCTTCGACCACCTGCCGGCGTCGACGCGCCTCACGGTTGCATCAGGCGGGCAGTTCGTCGACCTCGGCGAACAGTCGGACGAGTACGCGCGACTCTTCCGCCTGCGCGCGCAGGCGGAGGGAGGGTGGCTCTCGTTGCGTGGCGTCCGCGCCGACGGCCATCTCGCGGCGGTCATCGCGCTCTATGAGCCGCGAAAGATCTTCGGCACCCGGGCGTCGGAGCGCTTCGCTCCCTCTGTCGCCTTGTTCGAGCTCGCCTTCGCCCGCTTCGCCGAGCGTGAGGCGCGCGAGGAAGCGGTGAAGACGCTCGAGGAAGTCACGCAGCGCGTGCATGGCGACTACGTACGCAAGCTCGGCGTCCTCGAGCAGCAGCTCAAGCAGGCGCAGGGGAACGGAGGCGCCGACCCGGCGCGGGTGATCGCGCTCGAAGCGGAGATCGCGCGTGCGAGCGAGGAAGCGCGCAAGTCGGCGCGACGTGCGCAGGCCGTGGAACAGCAGGTGCTCGCCGCGGTCGAGCAGCTCGAAAAGGCGCACGTCGAGCTTCACCGCAGGAGCGAGTCGCTGCGTCAGAAGACGCGCACGATCTACCTGATCGACCGCGTCCTCACGCTCGACTCGAGCACCGAGGATCCGCAGGAGCTGGTGGACAGCCTGCTCGCCCTCGTCGGCGACGACATGCAGGCGGCGCGCTGTTCGTTGATGCTGGTCGCCCCTGACGGCGAGAACCTGTACCTCGCGGCCGCGCGCGGGATCGCGCCTAACGTCGCGGTGACCTCGCGCGTGCGGATCGGCGAGGGTGTTTCGGGGAAGGTCGCCCAGTCGCGCGAGCCGCTGCTGGTGATGGACGTGGCCGACGCGCAGACGCACCCGCTCCTTCGCGACCAGTACTTCACCACCGGCTCGTTCATCAGCTTCCCACTCGTCTATCACGACCAGCTGGTCGGCGTGGTGAACCTGACGAATCGCGCGCAGCGCGGGGTGTTCGTGGACGAGGACATCGAGCGGGTGAGGCTGCTCGGGTTGGTGATCTCGCTGGTCGCGACGCGCGCCCGCCTCGGCGACCGGCTGCTCCACGCCTTCGCCGCCGCACGTTAGGCAGTGTCGATCGAGCCCCTCCGGGACGCGCTCCGCGCGTTGTCGGCGCACCAGACACTGACCGAGGAACAGGCGCGGCTCGCTTTCGACGTCGTGATGAGCGGCGAAGCCACGCCGGCGCAGGTCGCCGCGCTGCTGATGGCGCTCCGGGTGAAAGGTGAGACGGCGGACGAAGTCGCGGGCGCGGCGCACGCGCTACGTGACGCGATGGTTCGGCTGCCGTGCGAGCGCCCGGATGAGCTGGTGGATACCTGCGGCACCGGCGGCGGCACCGTGCCCACGTTCAACATTTCGACGGCCGCCGCGCTCGTCGCGGCGGGCGCCGGTGCGCGAGTGGCCAAGCATGGGAATCGCTCGTTCACGAGCAGGAGCGGCAGCGCCGACGTGCTCGAGGCGCTGGGGGTCGCGATCGACACGCCGGTCGAGGTGATGGCGCGCGCCCTGGCCGAGGCGGGGATCGTGTTCATGTACGCGCCGCTGATGCACCCGGCGATGCGGCACGTGGGACCAGTCCGCCGTGAGCTCGCGATTCCGACCGTAATGAACATCGTCGGGCCGCTGGCGAATCCGGCGCTCGCCGGCCGCCAGGTCGTCGGCGTCTCGGAAGAGCGCCGGCTGCGCCTGATGGCCGGCGCGCTCGCATCGTTAGGCACGGTGCACGCGCTCGTAGTGTATGGCGAACCCGGGATGGACGAGATCTCTCCAGTCGGTCGGACCCACGTCCTCGAGGTTCGCGACGAGACGATCCGTGAGTGGGCAATCGAGCCGCGAGACCACGGCTACGCGGGTGTGGGCGTCGAGGAGCTCGCGGGTGCGATGCCCGAGGATAACGCGCGCATCATCGAGGCGGTCCTGCGGGGGAAGGGCTCCCGCGGCGCCAGAGGGGCGGTAGTGCTGAACGCGGGGGCGGCGCTCTACGTGAGTGGATTAGCGCCGTCGTACGGCGACGGCGTTACGATGGCCGAAGCCGCGATTGACAGCGGGGCAGGGCTGGCCGCGCTCGAACGTCTCCGGTTGGCGACGCCACGCTGAGAGAATGCGATTTGAACAGATTCTGAGCCCACTGGAGTTGAACGACGATCGTGAGTCCCGCCCGCGCGTTGGCTCGGTCGAGGCGGCGAGCCGTAACGATTGAACTGCAATTACGCGGATTACGCGGATGCCGCGGATGGATTTCGGTGGCGTACTGAGAATCTCTCAACCGGTCGAGCCTTCATCAGTGTTATCCGCGCAATCCGCGCAATCCGCGCAATCGTCGTCCACCTGTTACGACTATCCCCGCACTGTGCCTGAGCCGGTGCAACGAATCCTGGCGAGCGCCTAACGGAAACGACTCGCGGGCAAGCGGGGCGATGCGTTCTCACCCTGCTTGCCCCCGAGATTTTCTACCGTGTGCTAACAGCCGTCGCCGTTAGTACCGTCGCAGCACGCCGACTACCACGCCCTGGATGCTGATGTCGTTCTCGTGAACGTAGATCGGCGCCATCGTCTCGTTCGCCGGCTGCAGGCGAATCCGCCCGTCACGCTCGCGATAGAACTTCTTGACGGTGGCCGAAGTCCCCTGGATCATCGCGATCACCATCTCGCCGTTGTCCGCGCGCTGGCGTTCGTTGACGACGACGAAGTCGCCGTCGCTGATGTGCGCGTCGACCATCGAGTTGCCGCGAACCTTGAGCGCGTAATGGTTGCCGCCCCGGCGGATGAACTCTTCCGGCACAGCGAGCGTTTCACCGCTGGTCATCGCCTCGATCGGAACGCCGGCCGCGACCGCGCCAAGCAGGGGAAGCTCGACTGAGCGAGCGACCGCTTCGGATGGGAGGATCTCGATCGAGCGGCTCTCGTTGTATGAGCGCTTGATGTAGCCCTTCCGCTCGAGGTTGCTCAGGTGCTCGTGCACCGTTGCCAGCGAGCTGTAGTCGAACTGCGACGCGATCTCCTCGAAGCTCGGCGCGTAGCCGTTGGCCTCGGTATACGACGCCAGATAAGTGAGGATCTCGCGCTGACGCTTGGTGAGCGGCATGGGATGCACCCGATCGATTAGTTTGCGCCGGTGGTGTACGATGCGCCGGCACCCGAATATTATCCGAACAACACGATATCCGAAGAAGGCCCGAAGTGCAAGCACCAACTTCATGGACTCCGCCCTCGGGCACCCTCGGGCGCATCGTCGAACAGACGCGTGAGCGGGTCGATGCGTTGCGAACTCGGCGTCGGGAGCTGGAGTCCGCCGCCCGAGCCGCTGATCCCGGCCCTCCGTTCTTCGACGCGCTCCGCAGCGCACGCGACGTTTCGGTGATCGCCGAAGTGAAGCGACGGAGCCCGAGCAAGGGCGCCATCAACCCGACGATCGACGCGGCCTCACAGGCTCGCGCCTATGTGTCGGGCGGAGCGCGCGCGATCTCCGTTCTGACCGAGCCGGAGCACTTCGGCGGATCGCCGAGGGACCTCGAAGAAATTCGAGCTGCCGTCCCGATCCCGTTGCTGAAGAAGGACTTCCACGTCGACGCTCTCCAGGTACTGGAGGCCCGTGCACTGCGCGCGTCGGCGCTTCTCCTCATCGCCCGGGCGCTCTCACCGGAGGCCCTGGCTGCGCTCACGAAGCTCGCGCGCGAGCTCGGCGTCGAGCCACTGGTCGAGGTGCGCGACGAACGCGAGCTCGACGCCGCCATGCACGCCGGAGCCCACATTGTCGGGGTGAACAGCCGCAATCTCGAGACGCTGGTCATCGATCCAACCGTCTGTGACCGGATCATTCCATTGATCCCGCGCGACTGCATCGCGGTATTCGAGAGCGGCGTCAGCAGCCGGTCCGACGTCGAGCATGCCGCCGCGCTCGGCGCGGCGGCGGTACTCGTCGGTTCGGCGGTCTCGGCGGCATCCTCGCCGGCCGACGCAGTGCGCTCGCTCACAGGCGTTGCGCGAGTCGAGCGGGACTGAGATTGTGAGTGAGATCGTGACTCGCATGAAGTTCTGCGGCCTGACCCGGGCCGAAGACGCCGCGTTAGGCGCGGAGCTCGGCGCCGCGTATCTTGGAGTGATCTTCGCCGGCGGCCCGCGACTGCAGACGCCGGACGCCGCGAAGCGGGTGCTCGATGGTTCCGGCTCAACGGCGAAGCGCGTCGGCGTGTTCGGCGCGAGCTCGGCTGCTGAAATCGCCCGCATCGCGCGGACGGTCGCGCTCGACATCGTCCAGCTGCACAGCGATCCGACCGCTCGTGACATCGCGGCTGTGCGGCAGGAAACGGACGCCAGGATCTGGGCGGTGGTTCGGGTGACCGATACGTTGCCGCCCGACGTCGGGGAGCTGATTTCCGTCGCCGACGCGTTGTTGGTCGACGCGCGGGTAAGCGGCTCGCTCGGAGGAACTGGCGTGCCGGTCGACTGGGACGCACTGTCGGCGCAGCTCGATGTGACGCGCAGCGGGCGGCCGGTCATTCTCGCCGGCGGTCTCGCTCCGGAGAACGTGGCGCGAGCGATTCGTACGCTCCGCCCCGATGTTGTCGATGTTTCGTCCGGCGTCGAATTGGCGCCCGGCTTGAAGGACCACGCGCGGATGCGCGCATTCGCGACCGCCGTTGCGGACGCAGCAAAGGAGAAATGATGTCCCCGATCACCAGCGCCGACCGGTTCGGCAAGTACGGCGGCCGATACGTCCCCGAGACGCTCATCCCGGCGCTCGACGAACTCGACGCGGCGTTCGCGACCGCAATGGGCGACCCGGCGTTCGTGGCCGAGCTCGATGAATTGCTCCGGACCTATGTCGGTCGTCCATCTCCGTTGAGCGATGCGCCGAGACTCTCGGCCCTCGTCGGCGCGCCGATCTGGTTGAAACGCGAAGACCTCAACCACACCGGCGCGCACAAGATCAACAACACCGTTGGGCAGGCACTTCTCGCGCGGCGCATGGGCAAGCGGCGGATCATCGCCGAGACCGGCGCCGGGCAGCACGGTGTCGCCACGGCGACGATCTGTGCCCGGTTCGGGATGCAGTGCGTCGTGTACATGGGCGAGGAAGACATGCGGCGACAGGAGCTCAACGTCGTCCGCATGAAATTGATGGGCGCCGAAGTGATCCCGGTCCTCAGCGGCACGCGCACGTTGAAGGACGCCACGAGCGAAGCGATTCGCGATTGGGTCACGACGGTCAACGACAGTCACTACATCATCGGCTCGGTCGTCGGGCCAGCTCCGTATCCACGCATGGTCCGTGAGTTCCAATCCGTCATCGGGAATGAGGCGCGCGAGCAGATGCTCGCCCGGGCCGGACGGCTGCCGAAGACGGTGGTGGCGTGTGTCGGAGGCGGCTCGAACGCGATGGGGATCTTCCATGCGTTCGTCGCCGACGAAGGAGTGGAGCTCGTCGGCGTCGAAGCAGCGGGCGAAGGCGTGATGACCGAGCGGCATTCCGCTTCGCTGACCAAGGGTCGTCCCGGGGTGCTGCACGGCGCGCTCAGCTATCTCCTTCAGGATGAGCAGGGGCAGGTTCATCCCGCGCATTCGATCTCGGCGGGTCTCGACTATCCCGGCGTCGGCCCGGAGCATTCCTACCTGAAGGATTCGGGACGCGCCGAGTATGTGTCGGTCTCCGACGACGAAGCGCTCGATGGCTTCAAGTTGCTCGCCGAACTCGAGGGAATCATTCCCGCGCTCGAGACGTCGCATGCGGTCGCCTGGATCGCGCGCGAGAAGGGTCGGTGGTCGGCGAACGAGCCGGTGCTGCTCTGCGTCAGCGGTCGTGGCGACAAGGACGTCGCGCACGTCATCGGTCATCTCGCCGCGCGGGGCTGACGGTCGTCGATGAGCACGCAGGCTGCACCGCATCCGGCGCTGGGCACGGAGCACGACGAGCCGCCGTTCCCGCCCGCGCTGATCGAGGAGCTTATGAAGCTTCTCGTCAAGGGCGTGCGTGCACATCAGCTCTACCTGCACAACAATCCGATCTACCTGCGCGCGATCGAGATGCTCGGCGAGGGACTCGGCGCGATCTGGAAGCACACCGACGAAATCTCGCTGTCGTTCACCGAGAGCGAGATTCGGTGGCACAACCGGACCGTTCTCTCCGAGCCGGCGAAATCGGCCGACTCGTTGCCGTGGCTGTTCTTCAAGGACGGCATCCGCGAAGTCCGCATCACGCGCGGCTTCGAGGATGAAGAGCTGGCGAGGCTGCTCGACGTCATCCAGCGCGCGCGCAAGGCGACGCCCGACGACGACGACCTGCTGACGATGTTGTGGGAGCAGGATTTCCTGAACCTGCGCTACCGCTTCGTCGACCTGGCGATGGAGTCGGCGCCGCCGCTGCTCGACACCGCCCCGGCCGAGATGCGGCCGAGCGCGGAAGCGACACCCGAGCACATTCAGGAATCGGTGGCCAGGGACACGCGGCCGGGAGTCGTCAGCCTCGACGACTTCGACACGACGCTGTACTTCCTCGACGACAAGGAGATCGACTATCTCCGCGAGGGAGTGAAGAACGAGTATTCGCGCGACCTGCGCCCCTCGGTGCTCGCGCTGCTGCTCGACATCTTCGAGGCGCAGTGGGACGTCGCGGTGCGCGACGAGATCTGCGAGATTCTCGACGGCTTCATCCTGCACCTGCTCTCGGCGAGCCAGTTCCGCGCGGTAGCGTACCTGCTGCGCGAGGTGAGCGTCACGTTAGGCAGGGCGAAGGAAGTGAAGCCCGAGCAGCGCGCGAAGCTCGAGGGGCTGCCGACCCGGCTCAGCGCACCCGAGGCGCTGTCGCAGCTGCTCGAGTCGCTCGAGGAATCGGCCGAGCTTCCGCCGCAGGCCGACTTGTCGGAGCTGTTCGAGCAGCTCAGGCCGACCGCCTTGACGACAGTCTTCGCATGGCTGGCCCGCCTCCAGAACCCGATGCTCAAGCCGTTGCTCGAGGCAGCGGCGGCGCGGCTCGCCAGCCAGAACACGTCGGAACTCGTGAAGCTCATCGCGTCGACGAACGAGCTCGTATCCGGCGAGGCGATCCGACGCGCGGGCGGACTGAAGACCGCCGCGGCGGTCGCCCCACTGGCGGCGATCATGATCGACGGCGCACAGCCGCTGCGCCTGCTCGCCGTGCAGGCGCTGAACGAGATCGCCTCGCCCGGCGCGCTCCAGGTGCTCGAGAAGTCGATCGACGACCCTGACCGCGAGGTTCGAGTCGCGACGCTCCGGGCGATCGCCGCGCGCGCTTACAAGCCCGCGCTCCCGCGAGTCGACAGCGCGGTGAAGGGAAAGCGGTCGCGCGAGGTGGATCTGACTGAGAAGATGGCGCTCTTCGAGGCGTTCGGCGCGCTCGCCGGCGACGCTGGAATCCCGGTGCTCGACGGCATGCTCACCGGCAAGGGATTCCTCGGGAAGCGCGAGGATCCCGAGCTGCGTGCCTGCGCCGCGATGGCGTTAGGCAGGATCGGCGGGACGCGGGCGAACGAGGTGCTCCGCAAGGCGTCGACCGACAACGAGAAGGAAGTTCTCGTGCGGAACGCGATCAACCGCGCCCTGCGGGCGCCCGGCGCATGACCGCGCCCACGCGTCAGACGCGTCCGGCCCCGGGCAGCGAAGCGTTCGGCGAGATGGGCGGCGACTCGTACGTCCGCCGCGCCGGAAAGGTCTACGTGCTCGCGCTGTATGGCGCGCTGCGCTCGATCAAGATGTACCCGGTCGAGAACGCGGCAGTGCAGAAGGCGCTGCAGGAGCTGGTGAACGTCACCGGCGACCTGATGAAGCGCGAGGCGGAGCTCGAGATCAAGGTGTCGGGGGAGTTCATCTTCGTGAACTCGACGCGCCTGCGACTCGACCTCGACAACTACGCGAGCTTCAGCCACCTGCTCTCCCTCTTCCGCGCCAACGGCGTCGGCGTGCTGCGCGTGCACGGTGCGCCGTCGTCGCGCGACTGGCTCACCTTCCTCTCGCTGATGCAGGCGCCAAGCAAGGAGACGTCATCGCAGCGGCTGCTGCAGCTGACGGGAAAGCTGGAAGCGGCGAAGATCCTCAACTTCGAGCTCGGTGCTGCCAATGAAGCCGAAGAAGAGGAGTCGCGCGAGAAGGTGAAGGAGGTCGCGAAGCGGACGTACTCGCAGTCGGTCGCGGTCACGAAGGAGCTGGTCCACTCGGTCCGCGTCGGGCGCAGCCCGAACATCAAGAAGATCAAGCGCGTGGTGCAGACCATCGTCGACCAGATCCTCAACGAGGAGACCTCGCTGATGGGGCTGACGACGATTCGCGACTACGACGAGTACACGTTCACGCACAGTGTCAACGTCTGCATCTTCTCGGTCGCCCTCGGGCGACGGTTAGGCCTGACGAAGCTGCAGCTCTACGACCTCGGCCTCGCCGCGCTCTTCCACGACATCGGCAAGTCGCGCGTCGCGGTGGACGTCCTCAACAAGGCGGCCGGGCTGACCGACGACGAGTGGCGCCAGATCGCGGCGCACCCATGGCTCGGGACGCTGACGCTCTTCCACATGCGCGGCCAGCAGGAGCTGCCGTATCGCGCGATGGTGGTCGCCTTCGAGCACCACATGAAGACGGACCAGACGGGATATCCCCGGCCGATCCGGAAGCGTGACATGAGCATCTACAGCAAGGTCGTCGCGGTCGCCGATGGCTTCGACGCGGCGACGTCGCGCCGGGCGTACCAGACGGACCCGCTCACCCCCGCGGCGGTGCTGCAGGAGATGCGCGACAACCCGCGGCGCGGGATGGATCCGGTCGTCGTGAAGGCGTTCATCAACCTGCTCGGCGTCTATCCGGTCGGGACGCTGGTCGTGCTCGACACATTCGAGCTCGCGATCGTTCATCAGGCCAACCCGATCGCGGAGCTTATCTCGCGCCCGATCGTCAGGGTAGTGAGCGATGCGCGCGGCAACGTCGTATATCCCGGGGAGCTGGTCGACCTCGCGGTACGCGATGCATCGGGCGAGCGGTTCGCCCGCACCATCATCAAGACGGAGAATCCCGATCGTTATGGCATCCGCATCAGCGACTACTTCGCCTGACCTGCTCGCGCAGCGTTTCGACACGCTGCGCACGGCGGGACGCCGGGCGCTGGTGCCGTACCTGACGGCCGGGCACCCCGATCCGGCGCGCTCGCTTGCGCTGCTGCAGGGTCTCGCCGACGCCGGCGCCGATGCGATCGAGGTCGGCGTTCCGTTCTCCGATCCGATGGCCGACGGCCCCGTGATCCAGGGAAGCTCGCAGCAGGCGCTCCGGCACGGCATGACCCTCGACAAGACGTTCGAGCTCATCGCGCGGGCGAAGGTCAACGTGCCGATCGTCCTCTTCAGCTACCTCAATCCCCTGATCGCCGCCGGCGAGAACGTGCTCGCGCGGGCGAGCGAGGCGGGATGTGCCGGCGTGCTCGTCACCGACCTTCCCGTGGGTGCCGATCCAGACCGCGAGAGCTGGCTGGGCGACGGACCGCTCGCCTTCATTCGCCTCGTCGCGCCGACGACTCCCTCGGATCGCATGCGCGAGATCGCACGACACGGGCGCGGTTTCGTGTACCTGATCAGCCGGATGGGCGTGACGGGGATGTCGCAGTCGCTGCCGCCGGAGCTGGGGGACACGATCGGGCGCCTGCGCGCGGTGACGACACTCCCCGTATGCGTCGGCTTCGGGATCTCGCGACCCGAGCAGGCGAAGTCGGTTTCGACGATGGCCGACGGCGTCGTCGTCGGCAGCGCAATCGTGCGCGCGGCCGAAGAGAGCGTCGACGAGGCGCTCTCGCTGGCGCGGGCGATGCGCGCCGCCATCGACGAGCGGTAACCGACTAGTGCGGCTCTTTCTCAAGTATTACGCCCGAGTCGTTGCGGTCGTCGGCTCGGCGATTCTCTGCCTGACGCTCGTCCACGGCGAGACGTGGGTCACGCGGATCTGGAGCATCGCGCTGCTGTTCGCCGCGACCGCCGCGCTACGGCGCTTCCAGATTCCGGTCACCAAGTATTCGGCGTTGAACCTGCTCGGCCTGATCGCCGTCGGCGGATCGATCGTCGTCGGTGCGCCGGCGACCGCGCTCGCGCTTTACGCGGGGGTGTTCTTCACCGACTGGCTGCTGATGGGGAAGCCGGCGGAAGTGGGCTGGATCAATGCCGGGCGCGAGGTCATCGCGCTGGCCGCGTCGTACGGTTTCTTCGCCGGCGTCGCCGTGCTCGCGGAGGCGACGCAGTCGAGCGGTTCGGTGATGTCGACCGACATCATCCCGGCGGCGTCCGTGTTCGTGTTCAGCTATTTCCTGCTGAGCCGCGCGATGCTCTACTTCACGCTCCTCTTCCGAGACAAGCTCCGTCCGGAGGAGAAGTCGCTGATCCTGCGCTACGAAGTCATCGCGTTAGGCGTGAGCACCACGGCGATCGCGGTGATCGTGGCGACGCTCGCCGCATTCAAGGTCGTGGGGTGGCTGGTCGTCCTGTCGGTGCTGGTGTCCGCCGGACTGCTGGTGAAGAAGATCCTCGAGGAGTCGATCGCGGCCGAGGAACTGAACAAGATCCACGCGATGGAGCAGGTCGTGTCGAGTGACGTCTCGCTCGGTGAGGCGTTTCTCCGCATCGAGCGACTCGCGCATCGCCTGGTGGACTGGCAGGACTTCCGCATCTGGCGTCTCCAGGCCGGGGTGCTGCGCGTGGTGTACCGCGCGGGGCCCGGGCTCCTGGGCGACGACGCCGTGTCGCCTAACGAAGGAAACGAGATTCGCGAGCGGGTCATCGAGTCCGGTGAGGCGATCGTCGTCACCGACGCGCCCCGCGATGGTCGCGTGCGCAATCCACGTGCGGTCGCTCGCAGCATCGCCGTGCTTCCGCTTCGCTTCGGTGATCGACTGGTCGGGCTGCTCGAGCTCGAGCATCACAAACGCGCGACCTACGGGGACAAGGAGCTGCAACTGCTGCAGCGGTCGGCGAACCAGCTCGCGACCACGCTGCATATCCACGACCTGCGGACGCCGCTCCTCGCCGCGGTCGGCCGGGTGAGCACGCAGGTCGAGACGCTGAACCAATCGGCGCGTGCACTTCGCAGCGGCGGCGAGGCGGTCGCGCGCACCGTGGGCGAGATCACGCACGCGATCGCCGAGGAGAGCGCGCAGCTCGGGCGCTCGCTCGAGATGACGCAGTCGCTGCACCGCGCCACTGCCGCGGTCGCGGCCGACGGCGGGGCAGCGGCCGACGCGAGCGCACAGGCGACGCGAATCGCGACCGAGCATCGGGGCACGATCGGCACCGCCATTCAGCGGCTCGTTGGCGCGAAGGGTGTGGTGAGCGACAGCGCGGCGCAGATCAGCGTGCTCGCCGGCGCGACGCGCGAGCTGTTCGAGTTCATCACCGTCATCCGCGAGATCGCCGACCAGACGAACCTCCTCGCGGTCAACGCCGCGATCGAGGCGGCGCGTGCCGGTGATCGCGGGCTCGGTTTCGCGGTCGTCGCCGACGAGGTGCGCAAGCTCGCCGAGCAGAGTGGCCGCGCGGCGAACGAAGTCAGCGACATGCTCGAGGGATTCCACGATCGCATGCGCAAGGTCGCGGCCAAGGTGAAGGACGGCGAGACGATCGTCGCCGACGTCGAGACGCTGTCGGAAGCGGCGTTCGCCGCGCTCGACCAGATCGTCACCACCACCGCGCTCAGCTCCGACCGCGCCGGCCGCATCGCTACCGTGTCGCGTGACCAGGAGTCGCAGTTCCAGAAGCTCCGCGACGGCGTCGAGCGCGTGACGGAGATCTCGGCGCGCAACCGCGAAGGCGCGATCGCGGTGACGGACTCGGCGACGCAGCAGGCGACGGCGTTGCGCGAGCTGGAGGGCGCGACGCACGAGCTGCGCGAGGTCGCGGTATACCTCAACGAGCTGACCCGCCGCCTGACGAGCGTCAGCTAGCAGCGCGCGTCAGGAATCGTTTGACAGTGTGCGGCGCTCCCCGTACGTTCCCGGCGTGTCTGCCCGTGAAGCAATCACCCTCCGCGCGATGCGCTTTCACGCGCGGGTCGGCGTCCTCCCACACGAGCGTGAGCACCCGCAGCCGATCGAAGTCGACATCACCGTCTGGCACGAGCGGAATGGTGAAGCAACGGTCCAGAGCATCGTCGACTATCGAGCGCTCTACGACGAGACAGCGCAGGTACTGGCGACGAATCCCGAGCTGCTCGAGACGATTGGCGACCGCGTCGCCGAACGCGTGCTGTCGCGCCACGCGGTATCGCGGGTGCGAGTCGCGGTTCGCAAGCCTCACGTCGCTCTACCCGGCCCGCTCGCGTACGCCGAGGTGGTCGTCGAGCGCCGCGCTGGTGCCTGACGTCGCCTACATCGCGCTCGGCTCGAACCTCGGCGACCGTGAGGCGAATCTCGCCGCCGCGCGGTCGGCGTTGAGCCTCGTCCCGCGGTCACGCGTCGTCGCACTGTCAGCAGTCGAGGAAACCGCGCCGCTCGGCCCCGTGTTGCAGGGTGCGTATCTCAATCAGATGGTCGCGCTCGAGACCGCGCTCACTCCGCGCGAGCTGCTCGATGCGCTGCAATCAATCGAGCGCGCGGGTGGGAGGGTGCGGGACATGCGGTGGGGCCCGCGACTCATCGACCTCGACATCGTGACGATGCGCGACCAGAGGTCCGACGACGCCAGTTGCCGTGTGCCGCATCCGGAGCTGCCTAACCGTGATTTCTGGCAGCGCGAGCTCGACGAGCTGCGCGCCATGGAGGCCGAGTGACAGGGGAGAAGGCATTGACGGTGCGGGATCTCGTCGCACGCAAGCAGGCGGGCGGTGACAAGATCGTCATGGTCTCTGCATACGACGCGATGTTCGCGCGGATCGCCGACGAAGCCGGCGTGGATGCGATCCTCGTCGGCGACTCGCTGGCCAATGTGGTCGCCGGCCAGGACTCGACGCTCCGTGTCACGATCGAGCAGATGATCTACCATGGCCGGATCACCCGCCGGGGGTGCAAGCGTGCGCTACTCGTCGTGGACATGCCGTTCCTCACCTATCAGGTGAGCAGCGAGGACGCGATGCGGAACGCTGGCCGCATCATGCAGGAGACCGGCGCACAGGCGGTGAAGCTCGAGGGTGGTACGGCAGATCGCGCCGACGCGGTCGCAAAGATCGTCGAGATGGGTGTGCCGGTGATGGGACATCTCGGCTTCACCCCGCAGTCGGTGCACGCGTTAGGCGGCGCCCGCGTGCAGGGGAAGGGCGAGGCGGCGGGGCAGGCATTGCTCGACGACGCGAGACGGCTCGAGGACGCGGGCGCGTTCGCGATCGTGCTCGAGCTGGTGCCGTCGGAGCTGGCGAGTCGCGTCACCGAGTCGTTGGGCGTTCCGACGATCGGGATCGGTGCCGGCGCGGGCTGTGACGGCCAGGTGCTGGTGCTTCCCGACCTCCTCGGGATGAACGGCGACTTCGCGCCGCGTTTCCTCAAGCGGTACGCCGAGCTCGGAGCGGCTGCGACCGACGCCGTCAGGCAGTTCGTCGCCGAGACGCGCGACGGGAGCTTTCCCGCGGCGCAGCACGGCTACTGATGCGCACCGTCGAGACGGTGAAGGCGCTGCGCGCCGCCGTTGCCAGTGCGCGCGCGTCGGGCGCTCGCATCGGCTTCGTGCCGACGATGGGATTCCTCCACGACGGACACCTCAGCCTCGTCGACGAAGCGAAGCGCCGAACGCAGTTCGTGGTGATGAGCATCTTCGTGAACCCGCTGCAGTTCGCGCCGACCGAAGACCTCGCGCACTATCCGCGCGACGCGGCCGGCGACGGCGCAAAGGCGGCGGCGCACGGCGTCGACGTGCTGTTCACGCCGACGGTGAAGGAGATGTATCCGCGCGAGACGCGCGTCGAGGTGGCGCCGCGCCAGCTGCACGCGCGATGGGAGGGGGCCGTGCGACCGGGACATTTCGCTGGGGTGCTCACCGTCGTCGCGAAGCTGCTCAACATGGTGCAGCCGGACGTCAGCGTCTTCGGGCAGAAGGACGTGCAGCAGGCGACGCTCGTCCGGGCGATGGTCGAAGACCTGAACTTCCCCGGTGAGATCGTTGTCGCGCCGATCACGCGTGAGAGCGACGGACTCGCGATGTCCAGCCGCAACAGCTATCTCGACCCGGCGGAGCGCGCGAGCGCGAGTGTCATCTCGCGGGCGCTGTTCACGATGCGCGATGCGTTCCGCGGTGGCGAGCGGCGGGTCGACTCGCTGCTCGCGTCGGCGCGCGGGGTCCTCGAGGCCGAACCGGCCGTGTCCGTCGACTATCTCGCGGTCGCCGACCCGGCGACGCTCGAGCCAATCGAGAGCGCAGTGGCCGGCGCGATCGCGATGATCGCCGCGCGCGTCGGCAGGACCCGGCTGATCGACAACGTCGTTCTCGGCAAATGATCGCGCTGCCGGCCTGGGCCTGCGTCAGCGAGAAGCGCCGCGCGCACATCGAGCGCGTGACCGCGCTGCTCGACCGCTGGGCCGCGGAGCTTCGCGTCGCCGAATGGGAAGCGCGTGACTGGCACGATGCCGGTGTACTGCATGATGCGCTGCGCGACGCGACCGAAGAACAGCTTCGCGCGCTGGTGCCGAGACCCGACTTCATGACCGAGATGCTTCACGGTCCGGCGGCGGCGGTCATGCTCGAGCGTAGCGGCGACCGCCGGACGGAAATGCTCGAGGCGATCCGGTGGCACACTGTCGGAAGCGCGGCCTGGGGGCGGCTCGGCCGCGCGCTGTTCATGGCGGACTTTCTCGAGCCCGGGCGAAACTTCGCGCGCGCCGACCGCGCGTATCTCGCGAAGCACGTCGCGCGCGATTTCGACGGGACGTTCCGCCAGGTGCTGCTGATGCGCATCGATCACGCGCTGCACGAGGGGCATACCCTCTTTCCCGA
>JBJMNK010000005.1:0-23909 GCA_045804265.1 Gemmatimonadaceae bacterium
GGGACAAGGGGGGTGACGAGTGACGAGGAAGGCGCGGCGGCCTAGGGCCGCACGCTGACGAGGAACGTGGGACGTGGGGGAGTTGCAACGGGGGACATGGGACGAGGAAGTGGCGCCATTGTTCCTTGTTCCGCTTTACGAGGGACGTGGAAGTACGAGGGACCAGGAACGGAGGGAATCAGGGATGCCTCCTCGGTCCTCGGTACGAGGGAGCATGAGGGACAAGGGAGTACGAGGAATGAGCGAGAAGAGAGAGAGGCGGAACAGCAGGGTCCCTCGTCGCTCGTCACGCGATGTCGAGCGAAGCAGCGGGAGCACGCGCGCCACTCCCTCGTTCCGCGTCCCTCATGCCCCCTTGTCCCTGGTCAAAGCGGAACACGGAGCAAGGGCGCCATTCCCCCGTCCCATGTCCCTCGTTGCAACTCCCCCACGTCCCACGTTCCTGGTCCCGCTCGTCGCGTGAGGCGACGGCGGATTCCTCGTCGCTCGTCCCCCCCTTGTCCCTTGTCGCCTTCCTTGTCGCCGAAACGTCCTAGCCTCTCGTTCGCCTAACGATGACTCCTGGCTTCGCACCAGTAACCGCGCCGCCATGAACGACGGAAACACCGTTCACTATTACCTCATCGACTCCCGACGCGATCACGTGCGGATTCGTGTACGTCGCCCGATCCGCGACCGTAGCCGGATCGAAGATCACGATGTCCGCTTTCATCCCCTCTCGGAGCAGCCCGCGATCCCCGAGCCCGAGTCGCGCTGCCACTGCTGATGTCGACTTGCGGATCACTTCTTCGAGTGGCATCAGCCCCTCGTCTCGCGACAGCTGGCCGAGCAGCCGCGGGTAAGTGCCGTAGGTGCGCGGGTGGACGATCTCGCCGTGCGTGCTGTCGGGGGACCAGCCGTCGGCATCGGTGCCGATCACGATCCACGGCTGCTTCAACTGCATCCGCAGGTTCTCGTCGCTGGCGAGAAAGAAGATTCCGCCGAGGTTCGCGTTCTCGGCGATGGTGAGGTCGATCAGCGCATCCATCCAGTCGCGGCCGCCCATCTGCGTCGCAATCTCGTCGAGGCGGAGTCCCTCGAACTTCTTCAGCGTCGAGTCGCGAAAGCCGACGACCATCGTGCCGTGCGCAGTCGCGAGATCGCAGAGACTCTCGCCCCCCGTCTGTCCCGAGACCATCGCTGCCTTGATGCGCGCGCGCGTCGCCGGATCACGCAGATTGTCGAGCAGCTTGTTGTTCGCGGCCGCCGACGGTGGCAGGCATGACGCGAGCGACGTCTGCCCCGCGGTGTAGGGATACATCGTCGCGCCGACGTCCTGCCCGGCGCGGCGGGCGCTGTCGATCATGGCGACGATGTGCGCGGCCTTCGGCCAGTTGCGCTGCCCGGCGACCTTGAGGTGATAGATCTCCACCGGCACGCCACCCTCGCGGCCGATGCGCAGCGCTTCGGTGGTCGCTTCGACGACGCGATCTCCCTCGGAGCGCATGTGGGTGATGTAGACGCCGCCGTAAGGCGCCATCGCCTTCGCGATCTCGATCAGCTCCTCCGTCGACGCGTAGGCACCGGGCGGATAGATCAGCGCGCTGCCGACGCCGAAGGCGCCGTCCTCCATCGCCCGCCGCGTCACCGCGCGCATCGTGTCCAGCTCGGCGGCGTTCGCCGGGCCTTCGGCCGCGCCTTTCGCGTAGCGCCTGACGGTGGCGGCGCCGAGGAAGGAGCCGACGTTAGGCGCGGTGCCGTGCGCGTGCATCGCCTCGAGCCAGTGGGCGAAGCCGTGCTCGCCGACGAACGACGCACGCACCCGCGCTGCCGCGGTGTCGCCGGCGGTGCGCTCGGCGTACATCGCGGCGTTCAGCGGCGCCGGCGTCGTCCCCTCGCCGAGGATCTCGGTGGTGATGCCCTGGGTGATCTTGCTGACGACGCGCCCGTCACCGGTGAGGAAGGCGTCCTCGGACTGTCCCTGGATGTCGATGAATCCCGGCGCGACGGCTCGCCCTGTGGCGTCGATGTGGCGCGCGGCCGATGCGTTACGGAGCGAGCCGGGCGCCGCGATGCGAACGATCCGGTCGCCGCGCACCGCGAGGTCGCCGTAGCTCCACGGATTCCCCGCCCCGTCGTAGATGCGGCCGTTGCTGATGACGAGGTCGTAGCCGCCGGACGGCGCTGCCGCCGTCGCGAGGTGGTGTCCGCCGCACGCGGTCAGCGCGGAAGCGGCGAGGAGGGCGGTGAGCAGTGCGGCAGCGTGTCGAGTCATCGATAGCGGCATGGTCAACGTTAGGCGGGTGAGAGAACAGCGCACCAACGATGTATCACAGAAACGGGTCGGGCAACAGGGCTGAGTCATCGTCACCATTCGCGCCCTTCCAGCTCGGTCTCGAGCGCATGGTTCCCGCAAAGACAGTAGCTACAGGAGCCACAGAGGGCACAGAGGGGTTGTGATCAAATCCCTCTGTGCCCTCTGTGGCTCCTGTTCAATTTCAATGACGCTTGCTTTTGGGGAGATGCAAGTGATGGTGCGCTCGGCCGCGAGCGCGATGCGCCGCCGGGATGTCGAGGCCAGGATCCCGACGTGACAGCCGCCGTCTCGCCGGCCTCACCTGCCTAACGCGTCAGCCTGATCTCGCGTGAGCTGTCGAGATCGGCGAGAAACATTGCCTCGGCCTCACCGCCTAACGCGGCGTCCTCGATCACGGCGTCGAGCTCGAAGTTGATCGAGATGCCGAGCGGGTTGAAGTCGGTCGAGCCGACGCGCGTCCAGCGGCCGTCGACGACGCTCGTCTTGGCGTGCATCATCTCGCCCTGCCACTCCCAGATGCGGACGCCGTTCATCAGCAGGCGCCGGTAGGTGCGTCGCGTCATCCAGGGGATCCACGCGTGGTCGCCGCGGCTCGGGACGAGGACGCGGACGTCGACGTTGTCACGTGCCGCGCCGCACAGTGCCTCGATCTCGGCAAAGCTCGGGACGAAGTATGCGCTGGCGATCCAGATCGATCGTTCGGCGGACACGGCCTGCATCTGCAGCGCGCGGCCGATGCGAAGACGCCCCGGCTCACCCTCGATGATTCCGACGAGCGCCGGTTCGTGGGTCGCGGGGTCGAGGTGCGTCTGCGTCGCGCGGCGCGAGACGAAGCGGTGCGCGCCGCGGCGCTCCTTCCCGCCGGCACGGCGCCACATCGTCTCGAAGGCGTTGCGCATGTCGTGCGCGGCCAACCCTTCGATGTACACCGCGGTGTCGCGCCAGCGCGAGCGCCGGCGCTTCTGCACTCCCGTCGTCCACTCGACGCCAAGCCCGACGCCGCCGGTGATACCCACGCGATCGTCGACGACCAGCAGCTTGCGATGGTCGCGCGGCACGAGGCCGAGCCAGCGCCGGAATCCGATCGGCGAGAAGATGCGCACGTCCACCTTCGCCGCGCGAAGGCGCGGGATGAAGCGGCGAGAAATCCCGCGCATGCCGACCCAGTCGCAGAGCAAGCGCACTTCAACTCCGCGCGCCGCCGCGGCGATGAGTACCGCCGCGAACCGTTCGCCGACTTCGTCCGATCGCACGATGTAGCTCTCGAGCGACACACTCGTTCGAGCGCCCTCTATGAGACCGATCATCGCGTCGAACGTCGCCGGCCCGTCGCGCAGCAGCCGCACGCGATTCCCGCTCGAGACATCGGCGGCCGCAATCCGCCAGAGTCCACGCGCGAACGACGGGCCTGGATGCGCGACTTCCCCATCGCTGCGGGAGATCGTACTGGACATTCGGCGATAAGCGGTAAGCGATAAGCAGGGAGCGAACGGCGGGACGTGTGCGGTGTCCGCCGTTCGCTGACTGCCTACAGCTTATCGCTTACTGCTGCCACCGGCTACGGGCTCGGCTCCGCCACGCGTCCCTCGACGCGCAATGAGGTGCCCGCCCACTGCCTGACGAAAGTATCGAGATCGTCGAGCTCGAACGGCTTCGCGATCACGGGGCGGCCGAGTGCGCGGAGCTGGGTGCCGTCGCGAACACCGGCGTCGACATCGCCGGTGATGAAGGCGATGCGCTCCTTGAGATGCGGGCGATGCTGGGCGATCCAGGCGTAGAGGTCGAAGCCCGTCTCCGTGCCGAGCCACACGTCGATGAACGCACCGGCGACGTCGTGCTCGGCGAACAGGCGGCGGGCTTCCCCGGCACTCTCGGCGGTGATGACCGTCACGCCGCGCCGCTCGAACCAGCGACGCACGAGGCGCCGGATTGCCGATTCGTCATCCACGTACAACACCGTCGCCATGCGAACCCCCTGCTGCCCGGGCTGCCGTCAACGGCGCGGAGTCGACACGGTCCGGCATCGAACCGTCCTGCTGCCCCGACGAGCTGGGCGCCCCGCGTCGCGCCCGTCGCGGACGCTCGCGGATACAATGGATATTCCGTGCCGCGCGCGTCGTCGCTGCACTTGCTGCTCTCGCCTCGTCTAGCGATATACATCACATGATCAACATCGACCTCACTGGCCGCCGCGCACTCGTCGCCGGCGTCGCCGACGATGGCGGCTTCGGCTTCGCGATCGCCAAGTCGCTCGCCGAGGCGGGAGCGACAGTCTGCGTCGGCACCTGGCCGCCCGCGCTCAACATCTTCCTCAACCTGCTCGAGCGCGGCAAGATGGACGAGTCGCGCCGCCTAACGTCGGGCAAGCTGCTCGAGTTCGAGAAGATCTACCCGCTCGACGCCGCCTACGACACGCTCGCCGACGCACCGGTCGAGGTGCGCGAGAGCAAGCGATACAAGGACACCGGCGACTTCTCGATCGACGGGATGGTCAACCGCCTCAAGTCCGACTTCGGCGACAAGGCGCTCGACATCGTCGTGCATTCGCTCGCGAACGGCCCCGACGTGAAGAAGCCGCTGCTCGAGACGAGCCGCAACGGCTACCTCACCGCGATCGGGGTCAGCGCCTACAGCATGGTGTCGATGGTGAGCCGACTGTCGCCGATCATGCGCGAGCGCGGCAGCTTCCTCTCGCTGACCTACATGGCGAGCGAGCGCGTGATCCCCGGCTACGGCGGCGGGATGTCGAGCGCGAAGGCCGCGCTCGAGAGCGACACGCGCGTCCTCGCCTACGAAGCCGGTCGCAAGTACGGCGTCCGCGTCAACACGATCTCGGCCGGACCGTGGGCATCGCGCGCGGCGAGCGCGATCGGGATCATCGGCAAGATGATCGAGTATTGCCAGCAGAACTCGCCGCTCGCGGAGAAGGTGACCGCCGACGACGTCGGCAACACCGCATGCTTCCTCGCCAGCCCGCTGTCGGCGGGGATCACCGGCTCGACGGTGTACGTCGACAAGGGATATCACGTCATGGGGATGACTGTGCCGTCCGACGCGCTGTGACTGGCTTGCGACACTGCGATGAGAGACGAGAGAGACTCCGATCGAGAGAGGAGAGAGGAGAGAAACCGCTGAGCGCAACGGCGACGGCGGGCGTGTTGAGGGCGTTAGGCAGCGCGGGCGGGATTCACTGAACCGACTGAACCGATCGAGCGAGACCAAATGGGATTCGACCAGTATCATGAGCCGGCGAACGAGCTGTCGGAGAAGACGCGCACTTTCGCGCGCATGATCACGTCACTGACCGAGGAAGCGGAAGCGATCGGCTGGTACGAGCAGCGGATCTCGCTGGAGAAGGACGGTCAGGCGAAGAAGATCATGCAGAACGCGCAGCACGAGGAGATGAAGCACTTCGGGATGGATCTCGAGTTCCTGCTGCGGCAGAAGCCGAAGTGGCGGGAGGTGCTGCAGGGGATCCTCTTCAAGTCTGGTGATATCGTGAAGCACGGCGACGAGGCGGAAGAGGCGTCCGAGTAGGGCGACGAGGGACGAGGGAAACTGCAGGGGCGGGGACCCGCGAAACAGCGGAGCCCGTGGATCGGGAGAAAGCCCGATAGGCGACAGGGCGCGGGGCCCGGGTGATGAAACTACACCGCCTTGCCGTGCTCCTCGTTCCGCGGTGGCAGGGCAGTTTCATCTCCTCGGGTCCGCGCCGGTTCGCTCTCCGGGCAATCTCCCGATCCTTAGGCCCCGCTGTTTCGTAGGGTCCGCTTACCTTCAGTTTCGGAGCCCTCGCCTACCTTCTGTTTCCTGGGGCCTAAGGTCGCCTAACGGTACAGCGCCGCCTGCACTGCAGCCGACAACCGGCGCGTGACCGGACCCGGCTCTCCACTCCCCACCGCCCGCCCGTCGATCCGCACGATCGGCATCACGTCGTTCGTGGTGCTGGTGAGGAATGCCTCCTCGGCCGTTTCCAGCTCGGCCACGGTGAACGCACGCTCCACCACCTCGACGCCCATCGTGCGCGCGGCGGCGATGGTGACGTCGCGGGTGACGCCGCCGAGGATGGCGTGGGTAAGGGGATGGGTGCGGAGCTGGCCGGCGATCACGGCGAAGCAGTTGGAGCTCGTTCCTTCGGTGATCGTGCCGTCGCGGACGAACACCGCCTCCCATGCGTTGGCGTCGACGGCGAGCTGCTTGGTCATCGCGTTAGGCAGGAGGTTCACCGACTTGATGTCGCAGCGCGCCCAGCGCTCGTCGGGGGCGAGGATCACGGCGACGCCGGCGATGCGGGCGCCGTCGAAGGGGGTGAAGGGGGCGGCGCTGGCGTACACCGTCGGCGGGGTCCCGGCCGGCGGGAAGTGGTGCGTCCGCGGCGAGACGCTGCCGCGGCTGATCTCGAGATAGACGATCGCGTGCCCCTGCATCAGCCCATTCTCCTCGAGCAGCCGCAGCGCGATCTCCGAGACCTGGTCGTCGCCTAACGCGAGCGGACGCTCGATCCGCGTCTCGCGCAGCGAGCGGCCGAGCCGCGCCCAGTGCCGCTCGGCCTCGATGAGCTTCCCGTCGAGTGCACGGACGACTTCGTAGATCCCATCCCCGAAGAGGAAGCCCCGATCGAGCGGCGAGATCGACGCGTCGCGCGCCGCGACGTAGTGGCCGTTGAGAAACACGTGCATGTGCACCAGCCTCCAGCTGGGGGGCGGTCGAGTCGTTGAACGCGATGCAAAGGTACGGAGCCGGGGCGCATGGGGGACCCCCCCGTCCCAGGCGTTCGCGGCTGTCAGTGGGGCTGATGTCGTACAGCTTGTCGTAGGAGACACTGAGAAGTGCGGGAGGCACGGAGTACAGCCCGCAGGGCTGAGCCGTTCGCACCCGGTCGAACAGCTTGGGGCAAGCGGGTGAGATGGTCTCGCCCCGCTTGCCCCAGAACATCCCGGCTCGTGCGACCGCCTAGTCGAGATTCAAGGCAGGTCTCAGTGTCTCCCGTCCTGCTCTGTGTCTCCCACGACACGCTGTACGACGTCAGTTAAAGGAACAGCTTCCAACGCCTTCGACGAGACCGTCATGTCTGGCGCGCGCGAGAGCTGACCAGTGCGAGTTGGAGTGATGACGATCCTTGGCCGACGTGCTGCATGATTCGTCGTGACCAATGACATCGATACTCTAACTGGCGTCGTCATCGGAGCCGCAATCTACGTCCATCGCATGCTCGGTCCCGGGCTGCTCGAGTCGGCGTATGAGGACTGCCTCGCCTGGACGTTGACCAGTCGCGGCATCGCCCTGCATCGCCAACGGATCCTCCCGGTCACTTTCGAGGGGAGAGAGATCGAGGCAGCCTACCGTATCGATCTCCTCATCGAAAACCAAGTCATCGTCGAAGTAAAAGCACTCGAGCGGGTTCTTCCCGTCCATGAAGCACAGCTCCGAACTTACCTCCGACTAAGTGGCATCAAGACCGGCTTGCTGCTCAACTTTCTCGTGCCTGTGATGAAGGACGGAATAAGACGGATGAGCATGTGAGGCAGGTGGGCACAGGCATCGCCAGGATAGCGGTTCTCACCACCAGTCCGGCCCCTCGCGCTCATCGAGATCTTCGTCCTCGCTCGGGCGCTGCGCGCCTTCCTTCACCTGCAGCGGCGCCTTCGGGTCCACCGGCGCGACGTTGAGCGCGCCTAACGCTGCGTTCAGCTTCGGGAGCAGGGTGTCGAGCGACCGCTTGAGCGTCAGCAGCTGGATGTCGAGCTGCGCCGAGAGTGTGTTGAACACGGAGTAGGACTGGTCGGTCGGGCGGGCGTCGCTGCTGCCGACGACCCCGGCCAGTGCGCTCAACTTGTTGTTCAGCCGGATCGGGTAGTTGAGCGGGTCCTGTCCGCTGCGGTTCTTCGTCTGGTAGAGCGAATCCTCGATCGGCATGATCGTCTCGCGGAGCGCCTTCACCAGTACCGTCGCCGGGACGCCGCTCGCGCCCGCGAGCTTCGGCTCGCGCTCATCGAGCTGCTGCCGGATCGAGCGGATCTGCTTCACCGCATCGTTCGTCTCGCTCACCCGGTCGCGGATCTTGAGCAGGAAGGCGAACTGCTCGCGCAGGTCGGCGCTCGTCGCCTTCGTGCGCGGGTCCTTCTTCACGACGAACGAATCCGTCGCGACGACCTTGCCGTCGACTTTCATCCTCACCTGGTACGTCCCCGGCGGCGCGACCGGGCCCTGCGTCCCGCCCGCCCAGAGGATCATGTCGTCGAAGGAGCTCGCGTCGGGGTGGCGGAGATTCCAGGTGAATGCGTTGAGCCCCTTCTTGTTCGCGACCCGCGGCGGGCGCGGCGAACGGCGCGGTGCGTCCTCGTCGGGGCTGGTCTCCTCGCCGCGGCGCTCGAGCGCCTTGGTCGTGTCGGCACCGGCGCGGCGCAGCGAGTCGAGACGGGCCTGGGCAGTCGCGGCCTTTCGCGTCGAGTCGGCGGCGGTCGCGCTGTCCTGTTTGCTGGTGAAGCTCCGGATCAGGGAGCCTTTCGCATCCATGAAGTCGAGCACGACCTCGTGCCCCGCCTTGTCGAGCGAATACCAGACGACGGCGCCACTTGGCGGATTGGCACCGCGCGGATGCACCGGTGGAACGTTAGGCGTGGCGCCGCCGCCGAAGCCGCCGCCCCAGCTCACGCGCATCACGTCGCGCGGGCGATAGAGGTGCGCCGGCTGCGCGGCGACGCTCGCGCTGAGCTGCCGCAGGACCGAGAGGTCGTCGAGGATCCAGAACGAACGGCCGTGCGTCGCGGCGACGAGGTCGCCCTCCTTCACCGCGAGATCGTGCACCGGCACGGGCGGGAGATTGAGCTGCAGCTTCTGCCAGTGACCGCCGTCGTCGAACGAGACCCACACCCCGCGCTCGGTGCCGACGTAGAGCAGCCCCTTGCGCTCGGGATCCTCACGGACGACGCGGACGAATTCATCCTCGGCGATGCCGAGGTCGATGCGCCGCCAGCTCTTCCCGAAGTCGGCGGTCTTCCAGAGGTAGGGCTGGTTGTCGTCGAACTGGTAGCGGTTGGCGGCGACGTACGCAGTGCCGGCGTCGTGCGGCGACGGCTCGACGATGGAGATCCGCGTGTAGGCGATCATGTCCTTCGGCGTGACGTTGCTCCACGTCTTCCCGGCGTCGCGGGTGAGCTGGACGATGCCGTCGTCGCTCCCGGTCCACATCTGTCCCTTCGCCCGCGGCGACTCGGCGACGGCGAAGATGGTGGCGTAGTACTCGACCGACGTCTGGTCCTTGGTGATCGGTCCGCCCGACGGGCCTAACGTTCGCGGGTCGTGGCGGGTGAGGTCGGGGCTGATCGCCGTCCACGTCTGGCCTTCGTTGATCGTCCGGAAAAGGACGTTCGACGCCGCATAGAGCGTGTTCGGATCGTTAGGCGAGAGGACGATCGGGAACGTCCACTGGAAGCGGTACTTGAGGTCGATCGCCGAATGCCCCATCGGGTTGTCGGGCCACGGATTGACGTCGCGCTCGATGCCGGTGCGCATGTCGCGCCGGGTGAGCAGCCCGCCATAGCTGCCGGCATAGACGATGTCGGGGTCGTCCGAACGAACCGCGATGTAGCCGCTCTCGCCGCCACCGGCTTCCTCCCAATCGGCGGCGTCGATGCCGCCTTCCTTGCGCGAGGGACCGCAGAGCGTCGAGTTGTCCTGCTGCGCGCCGCAGACCTTGTACGGGAACTCGTTGCTGGTGACGACGTGGTAGAACTGCGCGGTCGCGTAATCCTGATCCGACCAGGCGACGCCGCCATTGGCCGAGACGCTCGCGCCGCCGTCGTCGCCCTCGATCATGCGCTGGTTGTCGTCGGGCGCCTGCCAGAAGTCGTGGCTGTCGCCATGCGGCGGGCGGATGCTCTTGAACGTCTTCCCGCCGTCGGTGGATTTCTGGAACGAGACGTTGTTGACCCAGACCGTGTTCGAGTCGCGGGTGTCGGCGTGGATCTTCGTGTAGTACCAGGCGCGCTGGCGGAGCTTCCGCTCCTCGTTGGTCTTCGTCCAGGTCGTGCCGCCATCGTCGGACATGAAGACGCCGCCGTCGGCTGCTTCGATGATCGCCCAGACGCGTCCCTTGCGGGCGGCGGACGCCGAGATGCCGATGTTGCCTAACGTCCCGCGCGGGAGGCCGGACCAGTGGCTGATCTCGGTCCATGTGTTGCCGCCGTCCATCGTGCGGAAGATCCCCGAGCCGTTGCCGCCGGAGACCAGCAGCCACGGGGTGCGTCCCGCCTGCCACATCGCGGCGTAGAGGACGTTCGGGTTGAACGGATCCATGGTGAGATCCGACGCGCCGGTCGAGTCGTTGCGGAAGAGGATCTTGTCCCAGCTCTTCCCGCCGTTCCGCGAGCGGTACACTCCGCGCTCCGCGTTAGGCGCCCAGACGTGGCCTAACGCTGCGACGTAGACGAGGTCGGGGTCGGTCGGGCTGATGCGGATGCGCGAGATCTGCCGCGTCTCCGTGAGGCCGACGTAGCTCCACGTCTTGCCGGCATCGGTCGTCTTCCACACGCCCTCGCCATGCGAGACGTTGCCGCGAATGTCGTACTCCCCGGTGCCGACGTAGACAATGTCAGGGTTGGTCGGTGCGACCGCGATCGCGCCGATCGTGCCGCCGTAGAACTTGTCGGTGACCGGTGCCCACGACATCCCGCCGTCGCTCGACTTGAAGACCCCGCCGCCGGTGGTCCCCATCCAGTACTCGTTCGGTCGCTTCGCCGACCCGGTGACGGCGACTGAGCGTCCACCGCGGTATGGGCCGATCTCACGCCACTTGAGCGCGGCGAAGGCGGAGTCGGGGATAGGGGAGGACTGGGCAGCAGCGAGCGAGGATGCGAACGCCGTCAGTGCAATGGCGGCGAGGGTGCGAAAGCGATTCACGCAGTGCTCCGGAGGGTGGGAAGGGCGGAAGTCTCAAAAAGGCGAGTGGCGAAACGAGGCGCAAGGGAGAACCGCACGCGCGCCGGTGTTCGCGGTGCTCGGCAGCAGTTCGCCAATTCTCGCCGGGAATTCTTGACAACCTTCGGCACCGGGTGTAACCGTTTCCAGTCGCGTGGCACTGACGCAGTTCCACGTCGGTTCCGAGGTCCGTCCCCCCGCGGTCCCCTCACTCGCTCGCCGAGGGTATGGCCGTCACGATTCGAGATGTCGCGCGCGTCGCCGGGTATTCGGTCGCCACCGTTTCCCGCGTGCTCAATGGCAGCGGCCCGGTCGCCGAGGAAACGCGGCGCCGCGTCCGCGAGGCGGCGACGTCGCTCCGCTTCTCGCCTAACGTCGCGGCCCGGAGCCTGAGCACGAGCCGGACACACACGATCGGCGTCCTCCTCCCCGACCTGTACGGCGAGTTCTTCTCGGAGGTCATCCGCGGGATCGACCAGGCGGCGCAGCGGCAGGGCTATCACGTCCTCGTCTCGAGCTCGCACAACGCCCCGGCCGAGATCTCGGCCGCGCTTGGGACGATGCGTGGCCGGGTGGATGGAGTGGCGATCATGTCCCCGGTGCTCGATGGCGCCACGCTCGCCGCCGAGCTGCCGCCGAGCCTCCCGCTGGTGCTGCTCAACTGCGCCGGCGGGCAGGACGACGTGGACTCGCTCGGGATCGACAACCATGGCGGCGCCTACGCGATGACCCGCCACCTCCTCGCGTTAGGCAGGCGCCGCATCGCCTTCATCGGCGGACCGCGCGGGAACGGCGACGCCGAGGCGCGGCTGCGCGGCTATCGCGACGCGCTGCGTGACGCTGGCGCCGAGTCGCGTCGCGAGTGGGTGTTCGACGGCGACTTCCAGAAGGGCGCGGGGCTTGCCGCGGTCGAGCGGCTGCTCGCGGTGTCGCCGCGTCCCGACGCGCTGTTCGCGGCGAACGACGCGATGGCGATCGCGGCGATGAGTGCGTTGCGCGATGCGGGGCTGCGGGTACCGGAGGACGTCGCGGTGACGGGATTCGACGACATTCCGGTCGCGCGATTCATGAACCCGTCGCTGACGACGGTGCGGGTGGACATCGCGGGGCTGGGCGCGCGAGCGGTGCGGACACTGATCCACGCCGTCGGCCACAAGAATGAGCATGCGCGGGTGCGGGAAACGCTGGCGACGACGCTGGTGGTGCGGGCGTCGTGCGGCGCGCAGGTCGAGTGAGGTTGCAGGGTGAAGGTGAAACGTCAGGCAACGGTGGATGGGCGATGAACAATTTCAGTCGGACGACCAGGAGCAGTGCTCACCTCGATGGAGGCAACATGCGAAGGAATGTGAATCGATGGCTCGGGGGCGCGGCGGTGCTCGCGGCGCTGCTCGGGCTGGGGGGGACGGGGAATACGATCGGGGCGCAGACAGCTACTTCGAATCTGCGCGGGTATGTCACCGCTACTGGAGGCGCCGCACTGGGCGACGCACAGGTCGCCGCACGGCAGATCGCGACGAACCAGACGCGTGGGACGACCACGAATGCTGCCGGGTTCTTCTACATGGGCGGTCTTCGCCCCGGCACCTATGAGGTCACGGTCAGGCGAATCGGGTTCTCGCCGCAGACCAGGACGGTCGCGCTGCCGATCGGCGAGACCGTCGATCTCAACGTGAGCACTGGCGAGGTTACCCAGCAGCTCGCCGCGGTTGCCGTGACGGGTGTGCGAACGGGCACGACGACGCGAACGTCGGAAGTCGGGACCAACATCTCGCGCGAGCAGATCGACAACCTGCCGAACTACGAGCGCAACGTCCTCGATCTCGCCAAGCTCACCCCGGGCGTGATGTCACAGGACGTCAACAACGGCGACAAGTTCATCCGCGCCAATGGCCAGCCGGCGGAAGCGGTGAACATCTTCGTCGACGGCGCGAGCTACAAGAACGATGTGCTGCGCGGTGGCGTCGTCGGTCAGGACGCGAGCAAGGGCAACCCGCTCCCGCAGGGTGCGATCCAGGAGTTCCGTGTCCTCACGCAGAATTACAAGGCGGAGTACCAGCGCGCGTCGAGCCTCGTCATCGTCGCGACGACGAAGACCGGGACGAACAATACCGAAGCGGACGCATTCGCCTACGGCGTCGGCAAGGCCTACGTGGCGCGCGACTACTTCACGATGAAGCGCAACGGTGCACGGCCGAACTATGACCGACTGCAGGCGGGCGGCAACATCGGCGGCCCGATCATCAAGGACAAGCTGTTCTACTTCGGCACCTACGAGCTGAATTTCCGAGACGAGCCCGCGTACATCCTGCTCGGCAGCGACAGCCTGCGCGCGCCGACCGCGCTGCGCCAGCAGCTGCTTGCCCAGACCGGCCTGCAGCAGCAGCAGTTCCGCGAACACCTCGGGCTCGGAAAGATCACGTGGGTCCAGTCTGACAAGAACACGCTCGACGCGAGCGTGACCCTTCGCCACGACAACGATTTCCGCGGCTTCGGCGGCCAGACCGCTTACGAAGCATCAGAGAACATGCGCGTCAACACGACCACTGGTGTCGTGAACTTCAAGCACGCCGGCGATCGGTGGCTCAATGAGACGCAGCTCGGCGCGCAGTATTTCCAGTGGAACCCGACCGCCACGAACTTCGGCACGATCGGCAAGGATTACATCGGACTTCTTCGTACCGGCGGCAAGGACACGGACCAGGACTTCAAGCAGACGCGCATCACGCTTCGCAACGACGTGACTCGCGGCGGGGTGCAGCTGGGTGGTGACCACGTCTTCAAGTTCGGCGCATCGGTCGATCTCCTCGGCTACAAGGGAACCAAGTTCTTCAACGGCAACCCGGTCTTCACCTACGCCTACGACTCCGCTCCGGGCGCGACGCCGGCGCAGGTCAACCGCTGGCAGACGCCGATCCGCGTCTCCTCGGGCTTCGGCAACCCGTCGATCAACACGAGCAACCAGCAGTTCGGCCTCTACGCGCAGGACGACTGGTCGGTCGGTCGGAAGCTCGTCTTCAACCTTGGTATCCGGTGGGACGCAGAGACGAACGGGATCAACAACTCGTACGTGACTCCGCGGGCACTCGCCGATACGCTGCGCGCGCAGTACGCGGCGAATCAGTTGTTCGCGACGCAGAACACGCCGGGCAATTGTTGCGTGCCGGTGAATGTCATCTCGCAGCTGGGTGGGATCGAGAACTACATCACCACCGGACGCGGCACTCGCCCGATCTACTGGAAGGAATTCCAGCCCCGGCTCGGTGCGTCGTATGACCTGAGTGGCGATGGTCGCACGGTGCTCTTCGGCGGCGCCGGGCTGTACTACGACCGCAACTACTGGAACACCCTGTTCGACGAGCAATTCCGCCGGCAATACAGCGTGATCACGGTCAACTTCAGCAACAACTGCGCGGGAGCGCCTAACTGCGCCGCGTTCGATCCGAAGTACTACGACCCGGCGCAGCTCCGGCAGCTGTCAGTGTCGGCGGGCAAGCCGGAAGTCTTCCTCGTCAAGAACGACATGACGCCGCCGCATTCGTATCAGATGTCGTTCGGCGTCAGGCACCAGTTCTCCCGCGACCTCGTCACGCTTTCGTACAACGGGTTGGAAGGTCGCAACTACATGAACTTCATCCGCGGCGGGCCGTGGGGCGGCGGGACGACGCCTTACTCCACCGTCTTCGTTGCCGACGATCGCGTCAAGACGCGCTATAACGCGATCGAGCTCCAGCTCGAGCGGCCGTTGGTCGGATCTTCGCGGTTTGGCGGACAGCTGGCGTACACCCTCAGCAAGGCCGAGGAGCAAGGTCAAAGCACGGACCTCTTCTGGGGCTTCAATGACCAGTATCCGACCGTCGCGAATATGCCGTGGCGTCGCCAGCCCGGTGACCAACGCCACCTGATCGTCATGAACGGCCTCGGACGCGCGCCGTTCGGCCTGCTGGCGAGTGCGATCGTGACGTTAGGCACGGGCATCACCGTGAATGCAAACGACCAGACGCTCGGCACGGGGGTAGGCCAGGTTCGCAGCTACATCTTCACACCACCCTCGCGCGCTTTCCTCGGCCTGGGGCACGTGTTTGCCTTCCAGAATCTCGACTTCCGTCTCCAGAAGGATCTCGATTTCGTCACGGGGCAGCGCGCATCGATCCTGTTCGACCTGTTCAATGCGTTCAACAGCGCGAACTTCGGGTGCTACAACACTGATATCCGTCCAGGAAATACCGGGTACGGCCGTCCGGGTTGTTCCGGGCTCGGTCGCCGGCTCCAGGTTGGAATCCGCTATGGGTTCCGCCCCTCCACCGCGATGCGCGAGTGATCGGGAACTGACCACCACCTGATTTGACGCGGCGGGGAGCCGGTGCCTAACGCGCTGGCTCCCCGTCGTGCCTTCTCCGCCTCACTTCTCCATGCGCCGATTCCCCCTTCGCCTGCACTCGCTCGTCGCCGCGGTCGTCCTGACCGCGGCGGCCAGCTCGTGCGCGCACAACTCGATCGCAGGGCCGAGACTCGCGAATGAGCCGTTCCTCGACACGCTGCAGTCGCGGACCTTCGACTTCTTCTGGCAGACGACTCCCGCCACGACCGGGCTGACGCCCGACCGCTGGCCGACGAAGAGCTTCTCGAGCATCGCCGCCGTCGGCTTCGCGCTCGCCGCGTATCCGATCGGCGCCGAGCGTGGTTACGTCTCTCGGGCGCAGGCGGCGGAGCGCACGCTCAACACGCTGCGCTGGTTCTACCGCGCGCCGCAGGGGCCGGCACCGTCAGGCACGTCGGGGAACATGGGGTTCTTCTACCACTTCCTCGACATCGACACCGGACAGCGCTTCCAGACGGTCGAGCTCTCGACCATCGACACCGCCCTCCTCCTCGGCGGCGTCCTCTTCTGCCGCGAGTACTTCGACCAGCCCAACGATACGGAGGCGTCGATCCGCGCCTACGCCGACTCGCTCTACCTGCGCGTGGACTGGACGCAGGCGACGACCGCGCAGACCGCGCCACGGATCTCGATGGGGCAGAGCCCGGAGCACGGCTGGCTTCCCTACAGCTACCAGGGCTACGACGAGGCGATGCTGCTCTATGTCCTCGCGTTAGGCTCGCCGACGCACTCGATCGACGCCAGCGCGTGGCAGGCGTTCACGAGCACGTACACGTGGGCGCCGTTCTATGGGCAGCAGCACGTCAACTTCGCGCCGCTGTTCGGGCACCAGTACTCGCAGATGTTCATCGACTTCCGCGGGATCCAGGACCCGTTCATGAAGTCGCACGGCATCGACTACTTCGAGAACTCCCGCCGAGCCGCGCTGTCGCAGCAGGGCTACGCGATCGCGAACCCGAGCGGCTACGCCGACTACTCGGCGACCATCTGGGGGCTGACGGCGAGTGACGGTCCCTCGGACACCACGCTCACCATCGGCGGCCGCGCGCGGCAATTCTTCACCTACCGCGCACGCGGCGCGGCCGCGAACGAGATCGCCGACGACGGGACTCTGGCCCCGACCGCGGCCGGCGGTTCGATCGCCTTCACGCCGGAGATCTCGATCCCCGCACTGAAGGCGATGCGACAGAAGTACGGCAACGCGCTCTTCCAGCAGTACGGCTTCCTCGACGCCTTCAACCCGACGTTCACCGACGCCGGCGCGGCGAAGATGGGAAAGGTCGTCCCCGGGATCGGCTGGGTGGACAACGACTACCTCGGCATCGACCAGGGGCCGATCCTCGGCATGATCGAGAACTATCGCAGTGGGCTGATCTGGAAGTACATGCGCAAGAGCCCCTACATTCGCCGAGGGCTCGAGCGGGCGGGATTCACTGGAGGGTGGTTGGCCACGCAGTAGGACACACTGCAACTGCAATTGCACCGCTGAGAACTGCCGCGCGGGTAGGGCTCGAGATAGCGGAGCCGAACGGCTTGGGGGCAAGCGTAGTGAGATCATCTCGCCCGACGCCCAAAGAACTCGCGGCTCGCGCGCGACCGCGAACGACCGAATGGCGCGGCAGTTCTCAGCGGTTCTATCCAGAGGCACCTGGCCGTTGGTAACTGCAACAGCATTGAACAGGAGTTAAGGAGCCACAGAGGACTACAACCGCTAAGGCTTTTTATCCAACCTCTCCGTGCCCTCCGTGCCTCCTGTAGATAACATCGCAGACAGCACCGGAGTTGCACCCGCAGCACCACTCACCGCCTAACGGCCGCCTTCCGCCACCCGCTTGCCGCTGACCGCTTACCGCCTCCTCCGCCGCAGTCTCACCACCGTGCTGCTCCTGGCCGGGGGGTGCCGCGGTCGCACGACTCCCGCCGTCATCGAGCTGCGCTTCTGGGCGATGGGCGCGGAGGGCGAAGCGGTGCAGCAGATGATCCCCGACTTCGAGCGCACGCACCCGGGTATCCGCGTGCGCGTCCAGCAGATGCCGTGGACGGCGGCGCACGAGAAGCTGCTCACCGGGTTCGTCGGCGAGGCGACGCCGGACATCACCCAGATGGGGAACACCTGGGTCCCCGAGTTCGAGACGTTAGGCGCGCTCGCGCCGCTCGACGGGTACGTCCACGGCTCTGCGGTCGTTGACACCAGCGACTACTTCCGCGGCATCTGGCAGACCAACGTCGTCGGGGACTCGCTTTACGGGCTGCCGTGGTACGTGGACACGAAGCTGATCTTCTACCGGAAGGATCTCCTCGCCGCGGTCGGCGTGACGACGCCGCCACGATCGTGGGCGGAGTGGCGGGACGCGATGGTGAAGGTGCAGAAAGGGGGAAAGGCGAAGTGGGGGATCCTCCTCCCGACCAACGAGTGGCCGCAGATCATCGCGTTAGGCCTGCAGAAAGGCGCGCCACTCCTCAAGGACGGCGGCCGCTACGGCGGATTCAGCGATCCGCGCTTCGCCGAGGCATTCCATTTCTATGTGTCGCTGTACAAGGACGGCATCGCGCCGACGGTGAGCAGCAACGAGATCTCGAACCTCTTCCAGGAGTTCGAGAAGGGGACGTTCGCGATGTTCGTCAGCGGACCGTGGCAGGTGGGCGAGCTGCGGAAGCGGCTCCCGCCGTCGATGCAGGACGCGTGGGCGGCAATGCCGCTGCCGTCGCCTGACGGCAAGGAATATCCGGGCACCTCCCTCGCCGGCGGATCGAGCCTGTCGATGTTCCGCGGGTCGAAGCACAAGAAGGAAGCGTGGCAGCTGATCGAGTTCCTCAGCGAGCCGGCGCAGCAGGCGAAGTTCGCCGCGCTCACCGGCGACCTCCCGGCGCGTGAGAGCGCGTGGCACCTGGCCAGGCTCGACTCCGATCCGCAGACGCTGGCCTTCCTCACCCAGCTCCGCAACGTGACGCCGACGCCGAAGGTGCCGGAGTGGGAGGACATCGCGACACGTGTCTTCGAGACGGTGGAGCGGGTGGTGCTCGGCCGCGCGTCGGAGAAGGCCGGTCTCGCCGGCCTCGACGCCGACGTCGATCGCATCCTCGAGAAGCGCCGATGGCTGCTCGCCCACCACTGAGATACGACGCCGACCACACGGTCGAGTACGAGGTCGTCAGGCACGAGCCGGCGACGGCGCAGTCGCGCGCGGCGCTCGTCTTCCTCGCGCCGGCCGGGATCCTGATCGCGATCTTCTTCCTCATCCCGGTGCTGGCATCGCTGCTGCTCAGCCTCACCGACTTCGACATCTACGCCGTCGCCAGCCTTGGCAACGCGCGCTTCGTCGGCGCGGCGAACTACCTGCGGCTCGTTCACGATCCGGTGTTCTGGAAGGCGCTGGTCAACACCTTCTACTTCGCCGTCGTCGGCGGTCCGCTGACCGTCGCAGCATCGTTAGGCGCGGCGCTCCTCCTCAGCTCGAAGATGGTGCGCTGGCAGGGCTTCTTCCGCACCATCTACTTCGCCCCCTTCGTCACGACGCTGGTCGCGGTGTCGATCGTCTGGAAGTACCTCTATCACCCGCAGTACGGGCTGCTCAACTTCGCGTTAGGCAGGATCGGGGTGCACCGCATCGACTGGCTCGGCGACCCGCACTGGGCGATGCCGGCCATCATCGTCATGTCGGTGTGGAAGAACTTCGGCTACAACATGCTGATCTTCGTCGCCGCGCTGCAGAGCGTCCCGCAGGAGCTGTACGAGGCGGCGGAGCTGGATGGGGCCGGCCCGGTGAAGCGGTTCTGGCACATCACGGTCCCGATGCTCGGCCCCGCGCTCGCCTTCGTCGGCATCGTGACCATGATCGGCTACTTCCAGCTCTTCTCCGAGCCGTACGTGATGACCCAGGGCGGCCCGCTCCGCGCCACCACCAGCGTCGTGCTCTACATGTACGAGGAAGGGTTCCGCTGGTGGCGGATGGGGTTCGCGGCGTCGATCGCGTTCGTGCTCTTCCTCATCATCGCGCTGGCGACGATGATCCAGCGCCGCTTCGTGAACGCCGAAGCATGATGGCCACGCGGAGCGAGTCGCCTGACGCATCGCCGAGCGACGAGATGCGCGAAGGAAAGCGCGAGGCCGGGCGGCGTCGCAACCGGCGCGTGCTGGCGAAGGTCGGCGTCTACACGCCGCTCATCATCGGCGCGGTGCTCGCCGTCTTCCCGCTGCTCTGGATGGTCTCGGCGTCGTTCATGGCGACCGGGGAGGCGAGCACGTACCCGCCGCACATCATCCCGCGCCAGTTCACCCTCGAGCACTACCGCTCGCTGTTCACCCGCCTCGCGTTAGGCAGGTCGCTCGCCAACAGCGCCCTGATCGCCAGCGTGGTGACGCTGCTCTCGGTGATCATCAACTCGATGGCCGGCTACGCATTGGCCAAGCTGCGCTTCCGCTCGAGCGCGAAGGTGTACAAGGCGCTGTCGCTGGGGCTGATCCTGCCGTCCCAGGTGGCGATGCTCCCGCTCTTCCTGATGATGAAGGAGCTGCACCTGGTGAACACCTACTGGGGGGTGATCATCCCCGGGCTGGCGAGCATCTTCGGCATCCTGCTCACCCATCAGTACGCACTGGCCATCCCCGACGACCTGCTCGACGCCGCCCGAGTCGACGGCGCGAGCGAGCTGCAGCTCTATCGCCTGGTCGTGCTTCCGGTGATCGCGCCGATCCTCGCCACCCTCGCGATCTGGACCTTTCTCGGCACGTGGAACGACTTCATGTGGCCGCTGATCGTGTTGAGCGACGATCGCAAGTACACGCTGCCCGTTGCCATTGCGAACCTGGTCGGGGAGCACGTGCAGGACGCGGAGCTGATGATGGCCGGCTCGGTGGTGACGGTGCTCCCGGTGATGCTGGTGTTCCTCTTCCTCCAGCGGTACTACATCCGCGGAATCACCGCCGGGAGCGTGAAGTGAGGGCGCTCGTGGCGGGGTTGTGCCTGCTGGTCGCAGGGCGCGCGCAGGCGCAGACGCGCGTGCTCGACTCGTTCGAGGATCTCTCGCCCTGGCGCGCGCAGCCGTCGGACGGCGTGTCGGCGAGCATCCATCCCGACCAGGGTGTGTCGGGACGGGCGATGCGCATCGACGTCGACTTTCATGGCGGCGCCGGGTACGCCGTCGTGCACCGTTCGCTGCCGACGACGCTGCCTGACGATTACACGATCACCTTCCGCGTCCGGGGCTCCGTTCCGCCGAACAACATCGAGTTCAAGATGATCGACTCGACCGGCGAGAACGTGTGGTGGGTGAACCGCCGCGACTTCGTTTTCGGTCGCACGTGGCAGACGGTGACGATCCGGAAGCGCCACGTCTCCTTCGCCTGGGGACCGTCAGGCGGCGGTGACCTGAAGCGCTTCGCCGCGCTCGAGATCGCGATCACCGCCGGCAAGGGGGGACGCGGCTCGGTGTGGCTCGACGAGCTGACGCTCACGACGCGCCCCGCGACGACCGCGCTCGCGCGTCCGATCGTCATGACCGATCCGGCGATCGGCAACGCGAACGCCATCGTCGACAACGACACGCTCACGAGCTGGTGGCCATCGCGCCCGGCGCAGTCGGTGACGCTCGACTTCGGCGCGATGCGCGAGCTCGGTGGGATCATCGTGCGATGGGAGCCGGATCGTCAGGCGGCGGACTACGACGTCGAGCTGCAGCGGGAGGACAGCGCGTGGACCACCGGCTATCGTGTGCGCGACAGCAATGGTGGCGACGACTTCATTCCCCTCCCCGACCAGGATGCGCGGCGACTGCGGCTGCGCATCCTCCGCCCCGCCAATCCAAACGGCATCGCGCTGCGCGAGGTCGTGGTCCAGCCGCTGAGCTGGAGCGCCACGCCTAACGCTTTCGCCGAAGTTGTCGCGGCGAACGCGCCGAGGGGAGCCTATCCACGGTATCTGTCACGCGAGCAGTCGTACTGGACGATCATCGGCGTCAGCGGCGATCGGGCGCGTCCGCTGTTGAGCGAAGACGGTACGCTCGACCCGTTCAGAGGTGGCTTCTCGCTCGAGCCGTTCATCCACGACGGTTCGCGGCTGCTGACATGGGCCGACGCGAAGACGACGCAGTCGCTGGCCGACGGCGACCTGCCGATCCCCTCGGTGCACCGCGAGCATGAGCACCTGACGCTCGACGTGACCGCGTTCGTCGACGGCGCACCGAGGAGCGCCGTGGCCTGGGCGCGCTACCGCGTCACCAACCGCGACTCGGCCGCGCGCGCGGTCACGCTCTTCCTCGGTGTGCGCCCGTTCCAGGTCAATCCGTCGTGGCAGTTCCTCACCGTGCAGGGCGGGGTCGCGCCGATCGACAGCATCCGGAAGTCCGGCGGCGTGGTAGTGGTGAACGGGAAGCGTGTCGTCCCGCTGTCGCGCGCGGCGGCGTTCGGCGCATCCACCTTCGACGCCGGCGGGATCATCGACTGGCTGCGACGCGATACGGTGCCGGCGCGGCCGTCGGCGCGCGACGCCGGAGGCCGCGCATCGGGGGCGCTGTCGTTCCCGCTCGCGCTCGCGCCTAACGGTTTCCGCGATGTCTGGATCGCCGTCCCGCTCGACACGCGCTCGCCGCCGCTGGCGCCGGCTGCGTCAGCGGCGGCTGCCGGGCGCTCCGGTGAGGCCGCACTGGCGCGTAGCGCCTCTGCCTGGCGCGCGAGTCTCGACCGGACCCGCATCGACCTCGGCGGCGACGGAACCGAGTACGCCGCGACGTTACGCACCGCGCTGGCGCACATCCTCGTCAATCGCGATGGCGCGGCGATCCGTCCCGGCGCGCGGTCGTACGCGCGCTCGTGGATCCGCGACGGCTCGATGATCTCGACCGCGCTGCTCGAGCTCGGCCACGCACCCGAGGTCCGACAGTACATCGACTGGTATTCGAACTACCAGTTCCCGAACGGGAAGATCCCCTGCTGCGTGGATGCACGCGGTGCCGACCCGGTGCCGGAGCATGACAGCCACGGGGAGTTCATCCACCTGGTCACCCAGTATCTCCAGTTCAGCGGCGACACATCGTTCGCGCGGCAGATGTGGCCCAAGGCTGCCGCGGCGGCGGCGTACATCGACACGCTCCGCCGGCAGGACCTGACGCCGGCGTTCGATACCGGGAGCGCGCGGATGTTTCGCGGCATCCTGCCGCCCTCGATCAGCCACGAGGGGTACTCGGCCAAGCCGATGCACTCGTACTGGGACGATTTCTGGGCGCTGACCGGGTTGAAGGACGCATCGGCGCTCGCCGGCGCGTTAGGCGACACGGCGGAACAGGCGCGGTTCGTGGTCATGGCCGACTCGCTGCGAGGGAGCATCCTCGAGACGATCACGCTCTCGATGCGCGCGCACCGCATCGACTTCATCCCCGGTTCGGCCGACCTCGGCGACTTCGACGCGACGTCGACGACGATCGCCCTCGCGCCGGGTGGCGAGCTGTCGCGGCTCCCGCGCGCGGCGGTGGATGCGACGTGGGCGCGCTACTGGAGCCAGGTCGTCGCCCGGCGCGACAGCGCGAAGGGGAACGACTACACGCCGTACGAATGGCGCAACGTCGGCGCGCTCGTGAGGCTGGGACAGAAGCAGCGCGCGCTGGCGGTGGCGGCGACGCTGATGAATGACCGCCGTCCCGCGGCATGGCACCAGTGGGGCGAGGTCGTCTATCGCGATCCGCGTCACCCCGGATTCATCGGCGACATGCCGCACACCTGGGTCGCATCGGACTTCATCCGCTCGGTGATCGACATGATCGCCTACGAGCGCGAGGATGGAGCGCTGGTGATCGGGGCCGGGATACCGGAGCTGTGGGCCAATCTCTCGCCCGGAGTGCGCGTCTCCGGGCTGCACACGTCGTCAGGCACCATCGACCTGACGATGAAGGGGGGCGGGCGGCGGGTGAGCGTGCACGTCGGCGGAACGATGCGAGTGCCGGCAGCGGGGATCGAGGTGCACTCGCCCTACGACACGCCGATACTCACCGCGACCGTGAACGGAAAGCCCGTGACGACGGATGGCCGCTCGATCGTGATCCACTCCCTGCCGGCGGACATCGCCTTCGGCCACTGATGCCGAGACTCCGCAGCGAAGCGACAGGGTTCGGGGTGCAGCGACAATCCGACGTCAGTCGTCGGAGCGAACCCCGAGCCCCGGCCGCGAAGCGTGACGCGGCGCCGAGCAGCTCACCCGAGCGATGCGCCGTTGCTGGCGATGACCTGCGAGTAGTATCGCCCGCTGCGCTTGATCGTGCGCTCGAGCGTCGCGAAGTCGACGTGGAAGATGCCGAAGCGCTTGGCGTAGCCGAGGCTCCACTCGA
>JBJMNK010000006.1:0-10566 GCA_045804265.1 Gemmatimonadaceae bacterium
CGCGCTCGAGACCGAGCGCGTTCTCCGGCTTGGCGGCGGGGATCGGAGGCGGCGTCGGTGCGGCCTGACGTGGTGCCGGCGCGGGTGTCGGAATCGCCGGGATGGCCGGCATCGAGATGCTGTCGCGCAGCTCCAGTCCCGCAGCCGGCTTGGCCTCGGCAGAGGGGGCGCCCTGCTGCGCCGGTGCGGGCTGTTCCGGGTTGATGTCGCCCCATCCGCTCGCTCCGCCCGGGGCCGCGGCAGCGGCCGCGTCGGGCGCGCCAGCGGGTGGCTCCGGCGTCGTCGCGTCGAGCGTCGCGATCTGGGCCGCGATCTCCTCGTTGCGCGGGTCAGCGTCGAGCACCCGCTGGTACCACTGTCGCGCAGTGACCTGGTCGCCGCTGCGGAGCGCGATGTCACCGAGATGGCGAAGCGCGATCAGGTTTTCAGGATCGAGCGTCAGCGCCGTCTCGAAGACGCCCTTGGCTTCGTCGAACTGTCCCGACTCGAACAGCGCCTGCCCGAAAACGATGTGGCCACTCATGTGGCCGGGCTGCTGCGGGAGGTAGGCGCGACAGAGCTGAATGGCCTGCTCGAGGTCTCCCGCTTTCCGGTACTCGTTCGCGAGCGGAGCGAAGTAACGGCGCGGATTCTCGTCGAACTTCTTCTTCAGCTCGTCGATGCGAGGGGAGCTTACCATTACGCCTCGGAGGGGTGCCGACAGCCTGGCCGCCGGGAACGGTCAATGTACATAACACGGACGATTCAAGTCAATCGAAGTTGCACTCTGACTTGATTTTACCCCTCGCGGCGCCGTAGTTTGCGGGCTCGTTCCGATTGTCGTTCGACCCCCCCACAGCTCTCCAGGAGTATCGTTCCGTGCTGCAACAGATGCGGAGCGCATCGAAGCTCATCTTCATCCTGATGGCGATCTCGTTCGTCGTTGGGTTCCTGCTGCTCGAGACGTCAGGCATCCTCAATTCGAGTGCCGTGACCACGAGCACCGCGGTCGCCGAGGTCAACGGCCAGGACATCCTGTACACGCAGTGGCAGCAGCAGGTATCGCAGGCCGCGGAACAGGAGCGGGCACGCACGGGCCGCGCGCTCAACGGCGACGAGATGCAGCAGCTCGAGCAGCGCGTGCTCGACGACATGATCAACAACGTCCTGCTCGAGCAGGAGTACAAGCGCCGCGGGATCACGGTCACGACGCGTGAGCTTCAGGAAGCCGCTGAATACTCGCCCCCGCCGGCGCTCCAGCAGGCGCCGGAGCTGCAGACCAATGGCAAGTTCGACATCGAGAAATATCGCCGGTACCGGAACAGCGCCGCCGCTCGTCAGTCGGGGCTGAACCTGTACCTCGAGCAGTATTACCGGGACGAGATCCGGCGTGAGAAGTTGTTCGACCAGATCGCGACCGGCGCCTACCTCACCGACGCCCGGCTCTGGTCGGCCTGGCAGGACGCGAACGATTCCGCGCGCATGACCGCGGTCACGCTCACCCCGGATCGCATCCCCGACGCGAAGGTCGACGTCAGCGACGCGGAGATGAACGCATACCTCAAGGCGCACGAGAAGGACCTCACTCGTCCCGGTCGCGCGGTGATCTCGATCGTGAGCATTCCGCGCGCGATTACCGCCGCGGACACGGCGGCCGCGCGCGACAAGGCAGCGAAGCTTCGCGCCGACATCGTGAGTGGCGCGCAGAAGTTCGAGGACGTCGCGCGCGCCGAATCCGCTGATACGGCCTCCGCGTCCCAGGGCGGCTCGCTTGGCCGCGGCGGACGTGGACGCTTCGTCAAGGAGTTCGAGGACGCGGCGTACGCGCTCAAGCCGGGCGAGATCTCGCAGCCGGTGAAGACCCAGTTCGGCTTCCACATCATCAAGCTCGATGAGCGGAAGGGCGACACGATCGCCGTCAGCCACATCCTCATCCCGATCCAGCAGCGCGATTCGGCCGCCTCGGCGACCGATCGGCTCGCCGACCAGCTCGGGCGCGCCGCGGGCAAGACAAACCCGCTTGCATTCGACAGCGCGGCGAAGGCGCTTGGCTTGACGGTCGTCCACGAGACTGTCGTCGAAGGTCAGCCCGCATTGCTGAACGGTGCCTATGTGCCCGATATCAGCGCGTGGGCGTTCAAGGGTGCGCAGCCCGGAGAGTCGAGCGACCTGGTCGACGCCGACAACGCCTATTACCTGGCACGGCTCGACTCGATCGATCGCGGCGGCGTGCCGACCGTCGCGTCGGCGAAGGGCGAGCTCGCGACCGCGGTCCGCCGCGAGAAGAAGCTCGACATGCTCGTGGCCCAGGCGGACAGCCTGGCCCGTGACGCGGCGGCCACCACCCTCGAAGCGGCGGCGCAGAAGCGCGGGCTCACCGCGGTGCAGACACCGATGTTCACGCGGAACAGCGCCCTTCCCGAGATCGGCCGCTACAACCAGGCGATTGGGGCCGCGTTCTCGCTCCCGATCGGCGCGATCAGCGCTCCGATCCGGACTCCCGACGCGGTCGTCGTCGAGCGCGTGGACGCACGCAAGCTCGCTGATCGCGCCGCGTTCGATGCGCAGAAGGTCGCGCAGCGCGCGCAGCTCGAGAACCTGCTCCGGCGCAAGCGGGTCCAGGACTTCATCGCGAACCTCCGCGCCGAAGCGAAGATCGTGAACAACCAGAAGAAGATCGAACAGGCCGCGCGGAGAACGTCGGAGAGCTGACCGCTCCCCCGAACGTTAGGCCTCACGACGAAGCCCCACGACGCTCAGCGTCGTGGGGCTTTCTCGTTCGGATCGGCTGCCGTTCAGCTCAGCAGGCGCTTCGGCTCGGGGCGCTCGTCGGTCGAGGCGGCGTCGCGGGGCGCGGGGCGCTCGCCGGGCGCGAGTGAGTCGCGTTCGCGCGGCGGCGCGACCCGATCGTCGCGGACCGACTCGGTGATGTCGCGCTGAACGTCGTTCATGTTCTTCTTGAACTCCTTGATCCCCTTGCCGAACGAGCCGGCGATCTCCGGGATCCGCTTCGCGCCGAACAGCAGCAGCACGACGACCAACAGGAGCATGATTTCGGTGAAGCCAATATTGCCCAGACCCATGGTATCCTCCCTCGCTGCGGGCGCTAGAAAAGTGACCGGGCGATCAGGTATGCGACGAGCACTCCGGCGAGGCTCAGCAGCGAAACATCAAGGGCGACCGGCCCTAAAGCAAACTTGAGAATCACGAGATCGATGCTGACCGGACCGAACGACGGCGTCACGCCGGTCGTCAGGAACTCCTTCACCGCTCCCGATGGCAGAAACCTGCGGCAGAAGTGCGTCATGAACCCACCGACGATGAAGCCGATGGTCAGCACCGCCACGTGAAACCCCGGCCGGTGCCTGGATGATCCCTGCCTCGAACTGATTACCATCTCCGCTCCATGACGTACGTGATCGCGTCGGAAAGCGCTGCACGCGCCGCGCTGTCGGGCAGCCCCTGCAGCACCGCGTCAGCCTGCTCGGCGAACGACTCGCCCTTCCGCCGCGCATACTCGATCCCACCCGACTCGGCGACAATCGCGATGACCTCGGCGATGCTCGAGTCGTCGGGGGTGTCCTGCGTGAACATCGCGTCGACGCGCGCCCGCGCCGCCGGCCCCATCTCCCGGAGCGCAGCGATGAGCGGCAGCGTCACCTTCCGTTCCCGGAGGTCGAGCCCCGTCGGCTTCCCCGTCACCGCGGCATCGGCAGTGTAGTCGAGCAAGTCATCGGCGACCTGGAACGCCATCCCGAGCAGCTCGCCGTACTGGCGCAGCGCGGCGCGGTGACGCTCGGCCCCGCTGATCGCGCCGATCTCGCATGCGCCCGACAGGAGCGACGCGGTCTTGGCGCGATTGAGCGCGTAGTAGTCGTCCTCGGAGAACGCGAGCCGGTCGAATGACGCCAGCTGCCGCATCTCGCCGATGGTCATCTGCGTCGAGACGTCGGTGAGGATGCGCAGCGGCTCGATGTCTCCGCCCTTGACGAGCGTGCCTAACGCGCGCGAGTACAGGTAGTCGCCCATGATGACCGACACCTGATGGCTGAACAGCGCGTTGATCGTCGGCATCCCGCGCCGCAGTGTCGAGTGATCGACCGCGTCGTCGTGCACCAGCGTCGCGAGGTGCATCAGCTCGATCACCGCGGCCAGCGTCGTCACGCGGGGCTGCGGCCGGTCGTCGACCTGGCTGGCGAGCAGCGTCAGCGTGGGCCGGAACATCTTGCCGCGCATCCGGAGGAGATGCTCGTTGACCTCGGTGATGAGCCCGAAGTCGGCGGCCACGATCCGGCGCAGCTCCTCGGCGACGCGGTCGAGCGCATCGCGCACCGGCGCCTGGATGTCACTCAGGTTGGGTGCCGCCGGCGTCCGAGGGCTCGCCGCGCTCACGTCGCGACGCGCTCCAGCGCCGAGATCCGGTCGCTCACGTCACGGAACTCGATGTCCACCGCGAAGACACGCTGATAGTACACCAGCGCCTCCGACCACTGCTGCAACGCTTCGTGGCAGTAGCCGAGCAGGTAGAGCACGCCGACGAGCTGCTCATCGGAGTGTCCCGGCTCGACGAGCGCACGCGCGAGAAGAGTGGCCGCGACCTGGAACTGTGACTTCTCGAGGAAGCACTGTCCCAGCGACTCGTAGGCGCGCACGCGATCGCGTGGGCCGCGGAGCGCCTTCTGGAACTCCGAGATCGCCTCGTCGACGAGCCCCATCTCCTTGTAGGCGACGCCGAGGTCGTAATGCGCCTGATGGTCCTCGTCTTCGACATTCTGCGCCACGCCCTGCTTGAACGCGCGAAGCATGTCGGCGAAGTCCGCCTGCTCGTTCCCGGTCGGCGCCTGTTCCTGCACGACCATGCGCGTGGACTTGGGCTGGTCGTCCTCCTGCAGCCACGCGCCGAGATTCACGAAGCCGGCGGGATCGGTCGGCATCTTCGGCTCGACCTTCGGGGGCAGGGGCTCGGGCTCGCGCTTCGACTCGCCGGTGTAGCGACGGAAGACGCCGGAGCGCTCCGGGGTCCCGCCCGAGTTGCGAGCCGGCGGCGCCGACGACTTCTTCGCAGCGTTAGGCGCGGCCGACGGCTCGATGAATGCGCTCAGCGCCGCCTGCGCACGGATCTCGTCCGGCGCGAGCTCGAGGACGCGCTGGTACACCGTGCGCGCCTTGTCGGCCTGGCCGCTGCGGAACAATGCATCGGCGAGCTCGAGGTACGCGTCGACGAGCCGGGACCGGTCGTTGGTCCGGAATGCGTACTCGACGCGCTTCTGGTGATGGCGGACCGAGTTCGGGTTGAGCCGGATGATCTCATCAGCCACCGACGACGCGCCATCGAGATCTCCGGCACGCTCGAACGCGATCATCGCCATTTCGAGCTCCGACAGCCCGTCGTCGCGGTAACCGCGCTCGAAGAGCGCCTCGGCGAGCGACCGGCGAAGGGCGCCGTTGCCGCTGTCGGCATCGACGCGGTTGCGCAGGTCGTCGAGCGGATCGTTAGGCGGCCCGCCTCGCGAGGGTGCTGCCGGCCGGCCGGCGATGCCACCGCCGTTCGAGCCCGCCTTGCCGTGCCCCGCGCCGTTGCCTACCGGTACCTCGTCGACGTCGAGCAACGGGATGTCGAACGAGACATTTCCCGGGCGCGGCTTGTCGCCGCGCACGATTGGCGGTTCGAGCTCCTCGAGTGCGCTGCCCGAGCCCGGTCGCTGGCTGGAGGCGTCGTCGGCGTCCGGCATGATCAACTCGAGGTCGTCGCTCATCGAATCGATCGTCGTCGACGCGCGCAGCTCGGGGAGGTCGAGCGTCGGCAGCTGGCCGGGAAGGGCGAGGTCGTGCTCGGGCGGCTCGGGCGACTCGGCTTCCGTGTCGCTCAGCTCCATGTCGACGAGGCCCATGTCGGTGCCGGCGTCGTCGTCGAGCGGCGAGATCCCGCCGAAGTCACCATACGCGTCGTGCGTGATCCCGCTGTCCCCTCCGATCGCCGGCTCGAGATCGAGGAACTTGCTCGGCGGCGCCTCGGGCTCGACGTCCGGGGACATCGACGTCGACTCGAGACCGAGCAGCGACTCGCCGCCGAAGCCCGTGTCGAGCGACGAGGAGAAGTCCTCCCCCACACCGAGGTTCATGCCGGCGATGTCCGACGGCTCGATGCTGCTCTGCTGGATGAACGGCTCCTCCACCGGTGCTGGCGCGGCGCTGGCGGGGGGTGCCTCGTCCAAGTCGAGAAACGGCAGGTCGGGGCCGGACGCCTCCGGCTCGGGTGCCGGGGCCTCCGGTGCGCGCTTCGCCGGCGGAGCGTTAGGCACGCCGTTCGCCGCAGCCGGCTTCTCCGGCACCGCGCGCCCGCCGACCGTCTTGCGGGGCGCGCCGGGCTTCGGCTTCTCGTCGAAGCTGACGTCGAGGAAGACGAGATCGCCGGCCTTGCGCTTCGGGCCTTCGGTGGACGCCTTCGGCTGCGCGGCGGGATCGATCGCCTTCATCCGATCGAGCGTTGCACGGGCCTCGGCGGCGCGGCCTTCCTGCTCGAACTTCTCGTACAGCACCTGCAACTGCTCGAGTGCCTCGCCGTTCCGCTGCTTCTTCGCGAGCTGCTCGGCGAGCATCAACCGAATGTCGTCCTGGTCGGGACAGAGATCGGCGAACTCCTTCAGTGCGCGGAAGGCCTCGTCGAGCTTCCCGGCTTTCTGCATCCGGTCAGCGTACTCGAGATAGTTCTGCTTCGCGTCGCTGGAGAAGCCCTTCTTCGCGCTGATGCGCCCGAGCTTGTAGTAGATCGAGGCGCGACCGGGTGACGTGCGAAGAATCTTGTTGCACAGCGCGATGGCGTTGTTGAAGAAACCGCCCTCGGCGTACAGGTCCACCGCCTTCTCGTAATACTCGACGGCCTGGCCGACGTCGCCTTGCCGGACCATGAGGTCCCCGACGCGGTTGTAGAGCGCAACGTCGGCGTCTTCCTCCTGGCCGCTGAGCTGCCCGAGCAGGTCGACGTAGACGGCGAGCGCCTTGTCGAACTGCTTCTTCTGCTCCAGCTCAGCTGCTTTTTTCTTGAGCTTCGCGACGTTGGACATCAGCGCGGGGAAAGCGGCGGGAGCGGCGGCAAGGCAGGAGGCACAACCAGAAGCGCCGGGGGTCCGGCGTATCCGTCCTAACTTACCGGTAAGTCATACGGGTGACAAGCTTTGCCCCTTATCCACGACCCAACGCAGCGGCGGTCACCAAACCAGTAGGGCAGCTCGCGCACATCATCCACCGCGTGCAGCGCCAGATCGGCCGAGAATCCGGGGGCGATCTGACCCGTCTCGCCAGCCAAAGCCAATGCAGCAGCGCCATTTACGGTCGCCGCGATCAAGGACTCGGCGACGCTCAGGTGCAGCTGACTCACGCCAAGGGTGAGCAGGAGGGGAAAGTTCAGCGTCGGTGAGGTACCAGGGTTGAAGTCGGTCGCGAGCGCGACCGCGGCACCGGCGCCGACTAACGCGCGCGCCGGAGCTTGCCTCTTTCTGCCGAGAAAGATCATCGTTGCCGGCAGCAGCGTCGCGACCGTTCCGGCTCGCGCCAGTGCCGCCACACCACGCTCGGAGATCGCCGCGAGATGATCAGCGGACGTCGCCCCGATCTCGGCGGCCAGCTCGGCGCCCCCACCCGCCTCGAGCTCGTCGGCGTGGAGCTTGAGCAGCAACCCGTGGTCGCGCGCCGCCTGCAGGATTCGACGAGACTCGTCGACCGTGTAGACGCCCGGTTCGCAGAAGACGTCGGCGAATCGCGCCAGTCGCTCCGCGGCGACACGCGGGATCATCTCGCCGATCACGAGCGCGATGTACTCTTCGCGCCGCGACGCCGATTCGCGATGCTCGAGCGGAATTTCGTGGGCGCCGAGGAATGTCGGGACGAGTCGCAGCGGCAGCTCGGATGAGAGCCGGCGAATCGCGCGTAGCGCCTTGAGCTCGTCCGCGAGCGTTAGGCCATACCCCGACTTCACCTCTACCGTCGTGACGCCGCTCGCCGCCAGGCGGCGGAGGCGCGGGGCGGCGAGGGCGACGAGGTCGTCCTCGCTGAGCGCGCGGAGGTCGCGCACCGACGCATGAATACCCCCGCCTCGCTTCGCGATCTCCATGTACCCGACCCCGGCGGCGCGAAGCTCCTGCTCCTCGAACCGCGGCCGGCCGAAGATCGCGTGGGTGTGCGAATCGACGAAGCCCGGGGTGAGCACGCCGCCCCGGCAGTCCACGACCGCTGCCTGACGATGGGCGGCGATCAGCTCGCGTTCGGCGCCTAACGCGGCGATCGTCTCGCCGGTGACCAGCACGGCCGTCTGCTCGTTGATTCCCGCCTCGGACATCTCGCTGCCGCGGCGGGCGCGCGCAGGACCGGCGCAGGTGACGACCTGGCGTGCGTTGACGAAGAGGAGCGATTCCGCCGCGGCGCGCTGGCCCGCGGTCACGCCATCACGTCGCGGACGCGCGACACGAGGCGGAGCGGCGCCTGCGCTTCGCCGCGACAGGCGTAGTAGCACGCATTGCAGTCGATCGGCTTGTACCGCTTGAACTCGGTCCAGTGGAAGTCCGTCGGGAAGTCGGGGCAGCGCTTCACGTGGCCGGTCGGGCTGATGTGCACCGTGCGGATGCCGGCGTGGCACGGATCGGTGAGCTCGCGGCGTGCGTACTTCGGAATCTGCTCGAGGTAGTAGTCCGAATTCACGATCACGCCACGCTTCCGGCGCTTCATCGAGAGCAGCTCGGCGATGATCGCGTCGAGCTCGCGCATCTGCTCCGGGCGAAGCAGGTGGGCCTGATTGCCGTTCTTCGAATCGGTGTAGACGCTGAAGTTCACGCCGGCGCCAACCTCCTTCGCCCGTACGACGATGGGGAGGATCTGGTCGAGGTTGTCGTCCTTGATCACCGTGTTGAAGCGAACGTTGTCGATCCCCCGTTCCCTGAACTGCGGGATGACTCGCATCAGCTTCTCGGTCAACCCGGGAATCCCGCGCGCCACGTCATGACGGCCGTCCAGATAATCGAGCGAGATGTTGAACTGGTTGATCCCGGCATCCCAGAGCGACTGTGCCCGATCGGGAGTGAGCATCGCGCCGTGGGTGATCATCGAGATGTACTTGATCTTCACCGCGCCGCTCACCGTGCGCACGATGTCCTCGAGATCCTTGCGCAGCGTCGGCTCGCCGCCGGTGAAGGTGATCAGCATGGGATTGAAGTAGCGCGCCGCGTCGGCGAAGCTCTTCAGCTCGTGATCCTTCGCTTCGGCCGGGGTCTTCCAGTAGTCGCAGAAGCCGCACTTCGCGTTGCATCGAAGCGTGACCTCGAACTGCACCGAGATCGGTCTCCGCCGCGCCGTCAGCCACGCATACTTGGCGAGGAAGACCGGAACGTCCCACGGCTTGAATCGGGCAGAGAGCATTCGCGTCCGGTCGAGGTGTCAGCGGATCATCGGCAGAGTGATTCCCTGCTCGCGGGCGGTCGCACGTGCGATATCGTAGCCCGCGTCGGCGTGGCGCGCTACACCGATCCCCGGATCGTTAGTCAGCACCCGCTCGATCCGCAGCCGCATCTCGGGAGTGCCATCGGCGACGATCACCTGACCCGCATGCAGCGAGTTGCCCATGCCGACGCCGCCTCCGTGATGAAACGACACCCACGATGCGCCGGAGGCGACATTGAGCAATGCGTTGAGAACCGCCCAGTCGGCAATAGCGTCACTTCCGTCCCGCATTGCCTCGGTTTCGCGAAACGGCGAGGCGACGCTGCCGGTGTCGAGGTGATCGCGTCCGATCACGATCGGCGCCGAGACTTCGCCGCGGGCCACGAGGTCGTTGAGTGCGACGCCGAACTTCGCCCGCGCGCCCTGCCCCAACCAGCAGATGCGCGCCGGCAGTCCCTGAAACCTGATGTGCTTTCGCGCCGCCTCGATCCATCGACGGAGATGCGCATCGTCGGGGAAGAGCTCGAGCGCGCATTCATCGGTGCGCGCGATGTCGCGCGGATCGCCCGACAGCGCGGCCCAGCGGAACGGACCCTTCCCTTCGCAGAACAGCGGGCGGATGTACGCCGGCACGAAGCCGGGAAAGTCGAATGCGTTCTTCACTCCAGCGTCGAACGCGACGGTGCGGATGTTGTTGCCGTAGTCGAAGGTCACGGCACCGCGCTGCCGAAGCTCGAGCATCGCCTGGACATGCACCGCGATGGAAGCCGTTGCGCGCGCGATGTACTCCGTCGGGTCTCGTCGGCGCAGCTCGGCGCCCTCGGCTAGCGACATTCCGGCGGGGAGATAGCCGTTGAGCGGATCGTGGGCGCTCGTCTGGTCGGTGAGCACGTCGGGGACGATCCCGTCGCGGACAAAGGCTGGAAGCAGCTCCGCGGCGTTGCCGACGAGACCGACCGAGAGCGCTTCGCGCCGCTCCTTCGCTTCGGCGACGAGCCGGAGCGCTTCGTCGATGTCGTAGCTGATGCGGTCGATGTAGCGCGTCGCGATCCGCTTCTCGATGCGCTCCGGGTCGACGTCGATCCCGAGGAACACCGCGCCGTTCATCGTCGCTGCGAGCGGCTGGGCGCCGCCCATCCCGCCGATTCCACCCGAGAC
>JBJMNK010000007.1:0-20718 GCA_045804265.1 Gemmatimonadaceae bacterium
CGGGGCGAAGAACGTGATCGAGCAGCTGGGCGAGGTCGACGACGCTTTCGAGGCGAAGTTCGCGCGGACGACGCCGTTCCTGACGCATCCGGTGTTCTCGTCGCACCGCTCGGAGACCGAGATGCTCCGCTACATCCGCTCGCTCGAGGCGAAGGACCTGTCGCTGACGCACTCGATGATACCGTTAGGCAGCTGCACGATGAAGCTGAACGCGACGGCCGAGATGTTCCCGGTGACCTGGCCCGAGTTCGGCAAGCTGCACCCGTTCGCGCCGCGCGAGCAGGCGGCGGGCTACACCGCGATGTTCGACGAGCTCGAGCGCGACCTGGCCGAGATCACCGGCTTTGCCGGCGTCTCGCTCCAGCCTAACGCTGGCTCGCAGGGCGAGTACGCCGGGCTGCTCGTCATCGAGCGGTACCACCAGTCGCGCGGCGACACGCATCGCAAGGTCTGCCTGATTCCGCAGTCGGCGCACGGGACGAACCCGGCGAGCGCGGTGATGGCCGGGATGCAGGTGGTCGTGGTGAAGACGGGCACCAGCGGCGACATCGACATGGACGACCTGCGCGCGAAGGCCGCCGAGCACGCGTCCGATCTCGCGGCGCTGATGGTCACCTATCCGTCGACTCACGGCGTCTTCGAGGAAGGGATCCGCGAGATCTGCGAGATCGTCCATCAGGCGGGCGGTCAGGTCTATCTCGACGGCGCGAACATGAACGCGATGGTCGGGCTCGCGCGCCCGGGGGACATCGGCGCCGACGTCTGCCACCTCAACCTGCACAAGACGTTCTGCATCCCGCATGGCGGCGGCGGACCCGGGATGGGACCGATCGGCGTCGCGAAGCACCTGGTGCCGTTTCTCCCCGGCCATCCGGTGATCCCGATCGGAACGCCGACGGCGAGCGGCGCGGTGAGCTCGGCACCGTGGGGGAGCGCGAGCATCCTCCCGATCTCGTACGTGTACATCAGGATGATGGGCGGCGAAGGGCTCACGCTCGCGACGAAGGTGGCGATCCTCAACGCCAACTACATGGCGAAGCGGCTCGACCAGCACTACCCGGTGCTGTACAAGGGACGGAACGGTACCGTCGCGCACGAGTGCATCATCGACCCGCGCGGCCTGAAAGGCTCGACCGGCGTCGAGGTCGAGGACATCGCCAAGCGGCTGATGGACTACGGCTTCCACGCGCCGACGGTGAGCTTCCCGGTGGCGGGGACGCTGATGATCGAGCCGACGGAAAGCGAGGACAAGGCGGAGCTCGACCGCTTCTGCGACGCGATGATCTCGATCCGCGAGGAGATCGCCGACATCGCCGGTGGGGTGCTCGACAAATCGGACAACCCGCTGAAGAACGCGCCGCACACGCTCGACCAGGTGGTGACCGACGCATGGGCGCACGGCTACTCGCGCGAGCGGGCGGCGTTCCCGCTGCCGTACGTTCGGGCGAAGAAGTTCTGGCCGGACGTGGCGCGCGTCGAGAGCGCGTACGGCGACCGCAACCTGGTCTGCTCGTGCCTGCCGACCGACGCCTACGCCGACGTCGTCACGGCGTGACCGGTCGAGGACGAGCGCTCCCGCCTAACGCTACGATCGCCGTCGCGGCGATGATGACGTTAGGCGTGAGCGCGGCGTGCGGGACGGCGGACAAGTCGGACTCCCCGTTCGCGAGGCACGCCAAGCCGGCCGGATATTCGGTGGACAGCACCCGCGTCACCGCCCTGGCGATCCACGCGCTCGGCGACTCGCTGCCGATGCGCGTCGACCGGATGACGAAGGGCGAGCACGGGTGGCAGGTGCGACTGCTCCCCGTCCGTGGCGGGACCATCGGCGGCGGAGTCGTATGGGTCGACGAGAGTGATTCCTCGGCGACGGTGGTGAAGCGTTATTGAGAGATCGGTGCGCCGCGTCCTGCTTGCGACACCGCGATGAGAAATGAGAGAGGCCCTCACCGAAGGGCCTCTCTCTCGTCTCTCATCGCGGTGTTGACGCCGGACCTGGTGCTACTGACCGACGTGCTTCCGGTACTCTTCCGGTCCGAGTAACGCGTCGCGGTCGGCGTCCCCTTTCACGCGCAGCTTGATCATCCAGCCATCGCCGTAGGGATCGCTGTTCACCAGCGCGGGTTCCTTGTCCAGGCGCGTGTTCACCTCGACCACTTCTCCCGGAAGTGGGCAGAACAGCTCCGATACCGCCTTCACTGCTTCGACGGTGCCGAACACATCGTGCGGACCGAATGAAGCGCCGATCTTTGGCAGTTCGACGTAGACCACGTCGCCGAGCTCGCCCTGCGCGTAGTCCGTGACACCGATCGCGACGACGTCGGCGTCGGCGGTGTTCTTCACGTACTCGTGCTCTTCGGTGTACAGCAGCTCGTTCGGGATTTCGGCCACGACGCGTCTCGATGCGGTGAGGGTGGTGCTCGGCGCGAAGTCTACCCGCGCGGTGGCGCGAGTGTCAAGGAATCGCGCGGCGCCCGGGCGTCTGCTTCCGAGGAGAGCGCAGCCCATACGTCGTCGACACGTCGCTCGAGCTTCTCGCGTGTGCCGTCGTTGTCGATGACGAAGTCGGCGCGCGCGCGCTTGAGGTCCGCCGGCATCTGCTGCGCGATCATCGCCATCGCTTCGGTTTCGCGCAGCCCGCGGTCGCGGACGAGTCGCTCGAGCCGCAGCGGGCGCGGCGCGTCAACGAGCACGACGCGATCGAAGCCATCGACGAGGTTGTTCTCGAAGAGGAGCGGGATGTCGCAGACGACGATCCGGTCGCCACGCGCGCGTGCGCTCGCCACCAGCTCGGCGCGCATCCGTTCGATCATCGGGTGCACGATCGCATTCAGCGCGCGCAATTCGTCCGGCTCCTCGAAGACGATGCGGCGCAGCGCGCCGCGATCGAGCACACCGTCAGCGGAGAGCACGCTCTCGCCCCAGCGCGCGACAATGAGGTCGTAGCCCGCCGTCCCGACGCGGACCGCGCGGCGCGCGAGGACGTCGGCGTCGATCAGCGTCGCGCCACGGGCGACGAGCAGCTGCGCGACCGTGGACTTTCCCGACGCGATGTTGCCGGTGAGCGCGACGAGCAGCATCGTCAACACCGCCCGCTGTTGGTGCAGCGCGCGGCGAAAAGGATCGGCGTGAGCGATGCCTGTCGCACGCGGGCAAGCTAGGCGCCGGTCGCTCAGACTGTCAACGCGGAATGTCACCGTCGAGCCGGCGTGATTGCGTCGCGCGCGATTGATCCATGTGCGCGAATGTTGCATCGCGACGACATCACCTCAGCCCGGATGCCGATGCTCGATCCTCGCACGCTCAACTTCCAGAAGCTCGCCGCGCTTGGCGCACTCGGCGTCGCCGGCGGCCTCGTCCTCGTGCTGGCCGTGGTGTTCATCTTCCTGCACCCGTACCCGCGGGGCGCGATGGATCACACGCACTACACGCTGACGCTGATGGCGTTCACCGGCCTGCTCGGCTCGATCATCGCCGTGCACCTCGCGTTCGCGCACCAGCTCTGGTACGCGCCCGATCCGCGCTACAACAGCGACCGCTGATCCTCGTCCGCGCGCGGGCACGAGTGACAGTGCCGGCAGCGCGCCTGGTATGAATCGCTCGCGCCGACCATGATCGTCGGCGAGTCATAACGCGCCGGCTTTCCCTCGATCAGCCGCTGGTTGCGGCTCGCCGGCGAGCCGCAGATCACGCAGATCGCGTGCAGCTTGTCCACAAGCTCCGCGACCGCCATCAATTGCGGCATCGGGCCGAACGGCTCGCCGCGGAAGTCCGTATCCGTTCCGGCGAGTATGACACGCCGCCCGCGCGCCGCGAGCGATGTCGTGACCGCGACGATCCCGCTGTCGAGGAACTGCGCCTCATCGATCGCGATCACGTTCGCCGTCGGATCGATGCGCCCGGCGATTTCAGCCGAGCTGTCGACGGGGATCGCCTCGACGGTGCGGCCGTCGTGGCTCGAGACCGAGTAGATCCCCGAGTACCGCTCGTCGAGATGCGACTTGAACACCTGCACCCGCTTGCGCGCGATGATCGCCCTGCGCACCCGGCGAATCAACTCCTCGCTCTTCCCGCTGAACATCACACCGCAGACGACCTCGATCCATCCACCGGTGCTCGTGAAATACGTGTCGCTCACCGGTCGCCGCGCTCCTCGCGTGGTCGACGCGGCCGATCGTCACGATCGCGCGGACGCTCGCTGCGGAAGCCACCGCGCGCGCCGGCATCGTCGCGGCGCGGCGGGCGCTCGCTGCGGAATCCACGCTCGCCGCCGCGATCGGGCCGGTCGCCACGCGAACGTGGGCTCGCTGGACGATCGCCGCTGGAACGGCCTCCGCTCGGACGGCCGCGGGCGCCCTCGCGACCACCCTCACGTCCGCCGTAGCCGCGTGCGCCACCCGCGCCGCCCTCGCGCGGCGGCCGCTCCCGCTCGAGACGAGCGACGACGCGCCGTCCCTTGATCGAGATGCCGGTGATCTTCGTCGCGACTGCTTCCGCATCCTCGCCGACGATCTCGACCAGCGAATGAGTATCGCGGATCTCGACGCGACCGACGCTGGTGCCGGGGATGCCGGCGGTGCCGGCGATCGCCCCGACCAGGTCACCGGCGCGAACGCCGTCGCGTTCGCCGATGGTGAGGAAGATCTTCACCGGTTCGCCGCCGATCACCGGGCGCGCGCCGCCATCGCCGGCGCCGCGCGCGATCGCGACCCCTGAGCGCGGCGACTCGGCGACCACCTGGGCCGCCGACGAGCGCGACTGGTCGAGGAGGCGCAGCGCCGCTGCGGCGATCTCGATCCCGTCGTACGACTCGAGCAGCGGCTCCAGCGCCAGCAGCTCGCGTGCGGCGAGCCCGCTCTCGAGCACCGTCCGCAGCTCGGCCCGGACCGACTCCTCGCGCCGGCGCGCGGCCGCGGCCGGCCCGCCTAACGTCAGCGGTCCGACGCGCCCGCCGCTGGCGAGCGCGCGAACGAGCTCCACCTGGCGCGGCTGCGCCAGCGCGACGATCTGCGGCGCGCTCGGCGCGCCGCCGAGCGCGGCGAGCAGCTCCGCGCGGTCAGCCGGAACGTCGTACAGCACCGCCAGGCCGGCCTCGCCTAACGGCGCGCCGCGAACGACGCGCACGGACGCGCCGGCCCCGCGATAGCCGAGCGCGCCGATGGCGCGCGACGCGTCGGCCTCGGACTCCGCGGTCCGTGTCCAGACCACCGCGCGCGCCGGATCGAGCTCGTCGAGCAGGCGGCGGAGCGCCGCCCCACGGTTCGTCGGCGAGACGACGACGTACTGGATGCTGACCGGACCCGCTTCGTCGTCGGCCGCGGCCTCGATCGCGCGCAACCCGCGCCGGGCGTAACGCTCGGCGAGCTCGCGAGCCTGTTGACCGAGTCGGGCGGTCACGAGAACGCGCGCCGATTCCTTCGGCACTTCGGCCATGATCGTCTCGAGCGCGACACCCGTCGCACTGCCGGGCGCCGCAGTCTCGTCCGCCCACGCCAGGACGATCGCGCGCAGTGCGCCGAGCTTGAGCGACGACCCCTGGATCAGGGCGACGATCTCCTCCGCGCCGCCGACCACCACCTGTGCCCGGCGCTCGCCGAGCATCCGGATCGCCCGCTTCACGCTCGTCACCGGAACGACGCCGACTTCGCCCGACGCGGTGAGGTCGCTCGCGACGCCGCTCACCAGCGCGGTCGTGTCCGCGTCCGGGGTGACCACCAGCAGTTGCGTGTCGGCGACGTTCGCGTCGACCCTGTCGACCGCGGTGCCGAGAAAGGCGCTCACCGCCGATCGATCGTGAGGCAGCACCAGCACCGAGTGCTGGCTGCGCGTGATTCCCGAGCTTTCCTTCGCGTCCTGTTCCACGATGTGTCCTGGCGTTGTGGCGTACTCGCCGCCGTGCTACCGTACTGCGGGAGTCCTGAAGATACTCCGGCGAGTGGCCGCCCTGCACCATTTCGCGTGGCTTCTCGCACGGCTTCTCGCACCGCTTCTCGCACCGCTTCGCTGCTCGTTGCGGCGGGAGGGTGACGTGCGCTGCGTCGCGAGGGGCAGCTTGATGGGCAATTCGAGCGGAGAGAGCGCATGAGCTTCACTGTCCAGATCGAACCGCAGCGGGGCGCGACCCCGGCGGTCTCGTATCGATGGGACACGGACACCGACATCCTCAGCGCGCAGCTCGAGGGCGCACCGCCCGAGGGCCCGGTGGCCACCGTCGAGGTGCAGGGGCACGATGGTTCGTGGATGATCCTCGACGTGCGCGGTGGGCGGATTCGCGGGGTCGAGGTTGCCGTCTGGCCGGACGTCCGCAAGAAACCCGCGCTCGCGCCTCCAGAAGCCGAAGCCGGCGAAGTGGTCCTGCCGGCGCGGCACGCGTCCGGGGGTGCGAGCGCGGTCGACAGTGCCCTCAGCGCCGAAGTCGACGATCCGGAGCGTATCTTTCATTTCCGCTTCGGGCCCGGAGCCGAATCACAGGCGATTCGTGTCGGCAGCGATCTGCTTGTCGACGTCGAGCCGTCGGGCACCGTCGCCGGCATCTGGTTCCTGAACGTTCCCCCGTTCCCACTCGACCAGTGATCACGACGATCGTCCTCTGCAGCATCGAGCCGCGGCTCATCCCTCAGGCCGCGATGAAGCTCGCCGGGTGCGACGGTGTCGCCGAGGTCTACTCGGTCTCCGGCGAGTGGGATCTCGTCGTGATCGTGCGCGTGGCCGAGTACGAGCAGATCGCCCGGGTGGTGACCGAGGTCTTCCCGACGATCCCCGGGCTGCTGAAGACGACCACCCTCACCGCCTTTCGCGCCTACTCGAAGAAGGACCTCGAGCAGGCGTGGGACATCGGGGTGGAATGAACGGCAGCCATAAGCTGTAAGCCGTAAGCAGTGCGCAACGGCGTCCCCGCCGTCGCTGACTGCTTAGCGCTTACTGCTTACTGCCAGCGGTGGTAGTGCGGTGACTCCGTCGTCCCAGATGCGCGTCGTCGCGAAAGTGATGCGGCCGGGGACGACCTCGGTCGGGCCGATCACGAGCCGCCGCGGGGGCGCGCCGGGGCGGGGCGCGTAGTCGATCGCGAGATCGTGCGTGCCGGCGGGGAGGATCATGCGCACGATCGAGAGCTCGCCCGGGAGGAGGCGCCACTGCCGCAGGTCGGCGCGTTCCGTCGCGACGTTGAGCGCGTTCATCCCGAACCGCGTCAGCGAGCCGGCGAACTCTCCATGCTTGTCCTCGGCCTTCTTCTCGGCGGCTTTCGCCAGCGCGAGCTTGATCCCGGCGCGGGCGATGCCGCGTGCGAGCACTGCCCCGCGCTGGCGGCGGAAATCGTTCGCGACCGCGTTGCAGAGATCCGCGGTCACGCCGAAGCTCTGCGTCGCGACTGAATCGACGAGCAGTGTCGCTCGCCACGGCGGATGATACGGCCGGCGCAGGCTGCTCCACGCCACCGGCATCAGGTAGGCGATGGACTGCCCGACCGAATCGCGCGTGTCACGAACGGTGAAGTTGGTGCCGGCGTCATCATCGTCGCGCCACATGAACTGGTCGGGCTGCAGCGCAAGAAATGCGGCGGTGCGAAGGCCGATCGCCGCCGCTGCCTCGACCGTGCCGGCCGGGTCGCCGCCGAACTTGTCGAACTCGGACTGCGTCACCGGGACCAGGAGCATGCGCGGCACGCGGTGGGCGATGAACCCGTGCTCGACGACGATGACGACCTCGCCCGTCTGGACCTGAGGCGCGACGCCGGCCTTCGTGCTCTTCCTGGAGACGCCACGCGCCGGCTGGAGCGTGTCGACAGCGTTAGGCAGCGGCCGTACGGCGAGCTTCGCCGCCGACGCCACCGCCTTCCGCCGAGCGTCGCCTGTGAGGGGGAAGGGAAGCGCGGAATCACCGACCAGCGCGCGGGCGACGCGGTACGAGACGTCGGCGTCGGCTTTCTCGCCGGCTGCTTCGAACGTGGCGCCGGCGAGGTAGTTCATCAGTGCCCGCGTCGGCACGTCGACGCTGTCCCGTCTACTGTCGAAGCTCTCGAGCAGCGCGCTGATGCGCCGAGCCTCGACCGCGGCACCCATCGCGTCACCACGGCGCAGGTAGTCGAGCATGCCGTAGTAGTTCATCATCAGCCGCTCGGTCTGCGACGGCTCGTAGGGAAGCGCCCCGTCGTTGGTGACCAGGGCGAGCAGGTTCTTCGAGATGCTCTTCGTGAACCGGTCGTCGGCGACGATCGCCGCGGCGTCGAGCGCGCCGCCGGCAAGGCCGAACTTCCCCGCATAATAGAGCGTCGAGCCGCGGTAGAGCGACGCCAGCAGCTCGTCGTCCGGCTCGAGCGGACCGTGATGACCAACCAGTGCCGCGGCGCTGTCGAAGCGGCCGCGGGCGAGCGACTGCCGGAGCAGCCAGTCCGACTCGGTGAGCCCCGCCCGGATCGCCTCCGGCGGCAGCGGCGGGTGCTGATACGCGCTCGCGTGCATGCACCCGGCGACGCCAAGCGACAGCGCGGCTGCCGCCAGCACCGCGCGCAGGCGTCGCACGGCGAGCGCGCCGGCCGTCATCCCGCCGACCCTAGTGCTTCTCGAGGATGATGATGCGTTCCTTCGCGTGCGCGATCGCCTCGGCCTGCTTGGCGTACGCGTCGCCGACGGCGTTGATCCGCTCGAGCTCCATCTGGTGGAGGAAGCGCTGGTAGCGCATCAGCGCCTCGATCGGGCGCAGCTGCTGGTCGAGCAGCGTCGCGATCTTGTACTGCACCGTCGCATCGTTAGGCAGGAGCACGCTCGCCTGGTCGTAGCGCGTCAGCGCGAGGCTGGCATTGCCCGCCGCCACCGCGTCGTCGCCCTGCTGCACCAGCGCCGCGCCGGTGGCGGTCGCACGCGCCGTCGCCGACGCGTCGCCGGTCCGCTGCACGATGCGCATCCCGCTCGGCTCGTTGTAGGCGTAGGACGCGACGCGGCCGTCCTGCACCTGGACCAGGGCGACCGCGGCGACCATGTCGCGCGGCGCCTGGTCCTGCATCGACGACGTGTACACCGCGGCGTCGCCGGAGCGGCGCACCGACCAGGCCGCGGGAGTCGTGCGCGTCGCCGCCATCAGCTGTGCCTCGTTCATGCCTAACGCGACCTCCCCCCGCGTCACCGCGGCGCAGACGTCGGGGGTGCAGCCGGTCATCGCCGCGGCCATGATCGAGTCGCGCGAGTACGCGGTGCGCGCCTGGTCGCTGGCCACCCGGTCACGGGCCTCGGCGATCTTCGCGTCGGCGTCGGGAACGCGCTCGCCGTTGCGCATGATCGTCACCGGCTCCGGATTGATCTTGCGCTGCGTGCAGGCGGCGAGCGAGAGCATCCCCAGCGCCGCGGCCCGCGTGATGGTGCGTGTGGTCATGGGATCACCTGTCAGGTCAGAGGCCGACGCGCTTGCGCAGGATGTACTTCTTGATCTTGTGCTGGCCGATCCAGACTTTCGCGTTCGACTCCATGTCGACCATCGTCGCGTCGATCTGGTAGAAGACGACTTTCTCCTTGCCCTCCGAATCCTCGATCGCCTGGATCTCGCCCTGCAGCATGTACTTCGCGCCCGTCTCGTTCGCCTGCCGCGACCGCGTCCCGGCGCTGGAGTTGGTCTGCTGATCCGCCCGCTCGTCACGCACCGCGGCGCGATCGGCGCCGCTGACCATCACCTGCACCGCGCCGGAGTTGGTGAAGGCGCGCTCGAGATCGTTGACGAACGTCCCCACGGCGATGTGCTCATACGTCTTGTTGGCGAAGTCGCCGACGACGACGGTGGGGGCAGCACCACCGTGCGCGTCGCTGTAGCGCTTGACCCACGCGCCATCGAGGCTCTGCTTGATCAGCTCATTGGCGACGAGCCGCGAGTCGGTGTCGTTCCACCGCCCCGAGAGGTCGGTCACCGCCGCGGGGTCGATCCGGTTGACCTGTTTCGGCTGGCAACCCGCGCCCACGGCGACGAGCGCGACCAGCGCAGCGCGCGTCGACAGCCGCGCGAGGAGAGACGTCTCCATCTTTGGAACTCCGGGTGGGGGGTCGTGCTGCTGCTGCTGCTGTTGCTGCGCGTGCGTCAATCCTGAAGTCAGGCGTCGTCGAGACACCAGCTCGACCGCCCGCGAAAGAGCTCGTTCCAGCTGCCGTTGTTGTACTGCAGGAAGAGCAGGAAGGTGTCGCCACCGAACTTCCATCCTTCCAGCACCAGCTCCGCCGCGCCGTCGCCGGCGACGTCGATCGCGTCCACGAAACGGCGGAAGTCTCCGCTCGACGCGTCGCCGTCCACGATGTGCTTGAACGTCGGCGAGTAGTCGGGCGCACCTTCGCCACGATCGGCGACGATGAGCAGGTGCGTCGTGTGCTCGTGAGCCGCGCTCTGTTCGTCGGCGCGCCGGTTGATCAGCGTTATGACGATCGTCGGCCACTTCGACACGCCCGTCGACGTCGCGACCGCGTGGAAATCGAGGCTGTCGACGGCTGCCTTGTCCAGCCCGGCCGCGGCGGCCACGCGCGAGGCGACCTGATGCCCGATCCGGTCAACCTCGCCTTGCTCCATCGGCGTCACCGACGTCTCGTGCAGCGTACGCGTCGACGCGAACAGCGAGACGGTGTAGCCGGGCTTCCCCCCCGCGTCGAGCGTGACCGCGGATTGCGGGACCATCAGCCTGCAGCTGGGCAGCGTGTAGAGCGGATCCTTTCCCGCCTCCCACATCCCCTGCCTAACGGTGACGTGGCCGATCGAATGGCCGCCCTGGTAGACAGGATACTGTGCGCCGACCTTGCCGTACAGATCATCGAACTGCTTCCAGCCCGAGCCGCCAAGGCTGATCTGCTCGATCTTCCCGTTGCGCAGCACACCGACCGGGATCATCCGCGGGTCGTCACGCTCGCCATACACCTGGAAGAGGATGTCGGGACGCGTCGTCAGGTCCAGGCGCGCGACCGCGGGCGCGTCAGGTACCTCCGCGCTCGCCGATCCGCCCGCCAGCTGGCGCGCCTTGTCGCACCCCAGCGCTAGAATTAGAGTGGTCGCGAGAAGGCGACGGCGCCCCATGCGATCTCCGGTTGGAGGGAGCCCAGCGCCGTCGCGACAACAGCCGCGACCGGCCCGGGCGAAACAGCTTGCCACAGTCATCACCAATTGCCCCGGACGCGAGCTTCCGCGCCGCAACACGCGGCGTCAGGGCCGCGCTCGGGGCATCGGTCCACATACAGGACGCGCTCACGACGCTCGAGCAACTCCCTCGAAGCGACGACCCGCCCCGCATGGCGCGCGTCCGTCCCCTCGAAGGTGTTGCCTTTTCGGCACGCGCCGTTCGCGGCCGCCCGGAACCCGGCTTTGTCGCCTTCCTCGACGGCGTCCAGCAGAGCCGCGTCGTTGCGTACATCGATGGCGCACCGATCGTTCACGGCACCGCGGCTGCCGCCGTCCGCGAGCGGCAGGATCGCCGGATGCGCACCTGGCACTCAAGGGTCGAGTACCGGCTCTACGCCCCCCGACAACACCTGCCGCCCGCGATCTGGGAACAGCTTGCCCCGCTGAACCCGGTCGATTCCTCCGCCGCGGAGGGCGACGAATCGTCGCGTCATCCGCTGAGCACTCTCGAGCGCTCGGTCCACCTCGTCCAGGGGCATCGCGAACAGCTCGAGCAGCGACTCGCCGAGCGCTGGTGCGACCACGAGTGCCGTCCGCTCTTCGTCGACGGTGGGATCAGCGGCAGCGAGCGCGTCGCCCGCAACAGCTGCGTCGTCGGCGTTGTGAAGAGCCATCGCACGCTCTACGCGGTCGATGATGCGCTGCACGTCGTCCTCCGACTCGGCCCCGCCGAACGAACCACCGCGTTCCTGCTCGAGCCGAAGCGACGCACCGCGGTTGCGAGCTGGTACCTGCGTCTCCGCGACGCCGCCGGACGAGACCCGATGTTCGGCCTCATCCGGGTCGAGGTAGCCCGCGACCCGAACGAGGACATCTCCGGGCGCGCGGACGAGGTCTCGCGCTGGCTCCTCGCCGAGGCGAGCCCGCTCGCCCTGCCTGACGCTCGCTGGGACCGGATGGCCTATGGGATCCGCGACTCTGAAGAATTTCTCAAGGCGATCACCTGACCGCAGCGATCGGCGGTAAGCTGTGAGCAGGAAGCGACTGCGCAGGTGCACCCCGTTCAACGCCATTCGCTCGCTGCTTGCCGCTTATCGCTTACAGCCCTGTTCATAGCCGCCACCCCGCCCCGCGCGTTACAGTTCGTACTCCCAAGCCAAACGCCGCATGCAGCCACTCGGCAGGGTCGTCGCCACCGAGCGACGTCCCAATACTCCGCACGAATTCCACTTCTGGACCGCGCTCGATTCCCCCGTCGGGATCGGGACGATCGTGCGCGTCGAGGGGACGACGCCGGTCGAGGGACAGCTTCCGCAGATCTACGGGATCGTCGTCGAAGGGTTCAGCTACACCGACCTGCAGACGCCGCTGCACGACGTCATCGGCCATGACGGCTCTCCTGGCGGCACGGGGTTCGCGCCGACCGAGCGCGCCGAGATCCGGCTCTACACCGCGGCGGTGCTCCGCCAGATTCCCGAGGAGCCGCTGCAGCCGGTGCCGATGGGGCAGGTCTTCCTCGCCGCCGACGAGGACGTCGCCGTCGCGCTGCGGATGGACGGCTACCTGAAGGAAGGGTCGCGCACCGGCATTCCGATCGGCGTCTATCGCGCCGGCGGGACGGACGCGCCGATCTATCTGGACGCCGACTTCCTGCTCGGCCCCGAGGCCGCGCACCTCAACATCACCGGCGTGTCGGGACTCGCGACGAAGACGAGCGCGGTCGAGTGGCTGCTGCAGTCCATCTTCGCGCACTTCCCCGCGCAGAAAGGGTCGGTCGCCGCGGTGACGTTCAACGTGAAGGGACCGGACCTCTGCTTCCTCGATCAGCCGGGATCGATCGACGAACGCGATCGCGCGATCTACGACAAGCTTGGCGTCCCGGCGAAGCCCTTCGAGAATACGCAGTACTTCGCGCCCTACCAGGCGAAGGGACACGCGCTCAACACGCTGCGCTCGAACGACGCGCTCGCCCATAACGTTCAGCCGCTGACGTGGGGGCTGCACGAGGTCCTGCAGTACGCCGAGGTCCTGCTCAACAAGGACGACATCGACGCCAAAGCCGATGCGCTCATCGACTTCATCGCGCGCAACGTCGTCGGCCAGGACTTCACGGACCCCATGTTGTCGCGCACGCATCGCGTGCAGTCGTTCGCCGATCTCGAGCAGTGGTTCCGCGACGTATTGCGCGCACTCGAGGCGAAGAACTCCGAGGGATGGCGCACCCACCACGTCGCGACGATCCGCAAGGTGCGCAACCGTCTATCGAACATCTCGACGCGTTGCGCGGGGCTCGTCACCGACGACGGCGCGGTGAGCGACCTGCCGTTCGGCACCTTCGAGGATCGGACGGTGTATGTGATCGACGTTGCCGGGCTCGAGGAGGACGCGCAGGATCTCGTCTTCGCCCGCGTCGTCACCAAGCTGCGCGAGCACCTCGAGCGCCGAGACCTCGGCGTCAATCACGTCGTCGTCTTCGTCGATGAGCTGAACAAGTATGCACCATCGGATGGACAGGACACCTACGTTCGCAAGATGCTGCTCGACATCGCCGAGCGCGGTCGCTATCTCGGCCTCGTCCTCTTCGGCGCACAGCAGTTTCGCTCGCAGGTCCATCGCCGCGTCGTCGGCAACGCCGGCAGCGCGCTCTACGGGCGAATGGACGGCGACGAGCTGGCGACTCCGGGCTACGCCGTGCTGAGTCCAGCCATCAAGACCAAGCTCGCGACGCTCGAGAAGGGTCAGCTCATGGTCAGGCATCCACACTTCACGCAGCCGGTGTTCGTCCGCTTTCCCCGTCCATCGATCATGCGCGGGCGCGATGGCGTCGAGCAGTTTCCGCAGGCGACCGCCGTCGGTCTCGACCACGCGATCCTCCGCTCGCTGCGCGCGCTCGACAGCTCGGTGACGCTGCAATGGGTGCAGAACGCGATCTCGATCCACGAGGAGCAGGCGGTGGTCCGCGCGCGCAACGCGACGATCCGGATGCGGCCTGACAATGTGAAGAGCTTCTTCCTCTCGCAGCTGCCGGCGTTGATCCCGAGCACCGCGTCGCGGCCACGGCCGGCGGGTGTCGCGATCCGGAGCACGCCGTTCGACGATCCGTACGGCAACGGTTGATGTCCCGTCGCTCGACCAGATGGCTGACCCTGGCCGCGTGTGTCGCTGCGCCGGCGGTCGCGCGAGCACAGACGGCGCCAACGCCTAATGGCGGACCGGTGACGCTCGAGGTTCGCCCACATGCCGGCGACACGGTCGCCGTGCGACTTGAGCAGCGTGTCGAGATGTCGGGCACCCGTCGCATCGCCGGCCGGGATTCGACCGCGAGCGTGATGTCGTCGATGGTGATGTACGCGCGGACCATCGTCGAGAGCGTGACGCCGGAGCACAGCGTCGTTGCCACCCACACCGATTCGGTGGAGCTCGAGACGAGCGACGATCACGCGCGGGCGATGCGCGCCGACGCGATGCGCGCGCTCAAGGGAACGGTGACACGGATGCAGGTCATGCCGGACGGCACCGGGCAGAGTCTCGACAGTGCGTCGGGCGCGCCCGCCGGTCTGGTCGGAGTGATGCCGGCCACGCTCCCGGCGACGCCGGTCGCGGTCGGTGGAAAGTGGACGCGGACGATGATGATCCCGTCGACGAACGCGGCGCGCGGTGCCGGCGAGGTGCGCGCGGTCTTCCGCCTCGACTCGCTCACCGAGTCCGGGCGCTACGCCTGGATCTCGATGAAGGGATCGATGCGCCGCGACGAGCGGGCACCAGTCGGCGCCGCCGGTGAAAGCGCTGGTGCGGTCAGCGGCACCCTCTCCGGCGCGATGACGCTCGACCGCCAGCGCGGCTGGATCGTCAACGCCCTCACCGACATGACGGTGCGCTCGACCGTGACGACTCCCGGCGCGCCGACGGTCCCGCTCAAGGTCGTCGTCCGCGTGATCCAGAAGATGCACGCCGGCGATCGCGACTGAGCGCGGCGGCCGACAACACCACCGCCTGTCGCGCCGCATGGCGCATGTGGGTCTAGATCGTTATATTTCAGTCGGTTACACCGCTGGATGCTACAAACCTGATACTGGCCTCCGAAGTGCACGAGCCGCGGTGAGCGGCGCACTCGCGGACAGCGACACGGACTCGTGCGACTCGTTCACCTCAGCGACCTCCACCTCGGCTATCGCCAGTATCAACGCCTGACTCCCGCCGGAATCAACCAGCGTGAGGCAGACGTCGCGAAGGCGTTTCGCAATGCGATCGACAAGACGATCGAGCTCGCGCCGGATGTGGTCGTCATCGCCGGCGACATCTTCCACAACGTCCGTCCGACCAACCCGGCGATCCTCGTCGCGTTCAGCCAGTTCGCGCGGCTGAAGGCGGCGCTCAAGGGCACCGAGGTCGTGATCGTCGCCGGCAATCACGACACGCCGCGCACCGCCGAGACCGGCTGCATCCTCAAGCTCTTCGAGCCGCTCGACATTCACGTCGTCGACTCGGATGCGCGGCGGATCGTCTTTCCCGATCGCTCGCTCTCGATACTCGCGGTGCCCGACAGCGGTACGAAGCGGCCGGCGCTGATCCCCGACGCTGGCTACCGCCACAACGTGCTGTTGCTGCACGGCGAGATCGAGGGCGTCATTCCCGAGCACGCCCGCATCACCGACCGCGCATCGGTCACGATCAGCAACGAAGAGCTCGGGGCCGATCGCTGGAGCTACGTCGCGCTCGGGCACTACCACGTCTATCGCCAAGTCGCGCCTAACGCGTACTACGCCGGCTCGATCGACTATACCAGCGCCAACGCCTGGGGAGAGCTGGCCGAGGAGCGCGACGCGGGGATCGAGGGGAAGGGGATCATCGAGCACGACCTGACCACCGGCGAGCATCGCTTCCACCAACTGCCTAACGTGCGGCGGTGGATCGACCTCCCGCCGCTGTCGGCTCGCGGCCTCTCGTCGGCGGAGCTCGACACGGCGATCCGCACCGCGGTCGAGCGCTGCGACGGCGGCATCGACGAGCAGGTCGTCCGGCTGCTCGCCCGCGACGTGCCTCGGCACATCGCCCGCGAGCTCGACCAGAAGGCGCTCCGCGACTACCGGCGTCGCGCGCTGCACTTTCTCCTCGACACTCGCCGCCCCGACATCATCCGCTCGCACGGCCACGGCTCGCCCAGCCGCCGGCCCTCGCTCCGCGACGTCGTCCGCGACAAGCTGCGCGGGCGCATCATCGAGTCCGACCTCTCGCGCGACGCGCTGGTCGATCTCGGCATCCGCTACCTCGACGATGTCGAGAAGGCCGATGCCACCCCGCGCCCCGCGACCGAGGTCATGTCGTGAGGCTGAATTCCCTCCACCTCCTCAACTTCCGGCAGCACGCCGACACGAAGATCGAGTTCGACCTCGGTCTCACCGGCATCATCGGGCCTAACGGTTCGGGGAAGTCGACGATCCTGGAGGGAATCGCCTGGGCGCTCTACGGGCAGTCCGCCGCGCGCGGCACCCGCGAGTCGATCCGCTTCGCCCGCGCCGGTGCCCGCGCCCAGGTCCGGGTCGAGCTCGACTTCGAGCTTGGCGCCCACCGCTACCGCGTCGTCCGCGGCCTGACGTCGGCCGAGCTCTATCTCGACGGCAGCGATACGCCGATCGCGAACTCGCTCACCGGTGTCACCGACCTGCTCTCGAAGCGGCTCGGGATGAGCCAGCGCGAGTTCTTCAACACGTACTTCACCGGGCAGAAGGAGCTCAGCGTGATGGCGGCGATGCAGCCCGCCGAGCGCGCGAAGTTCCTCTCCCAGGTGCTCGGCTACGAGAAGCTGAAGCAGGCGCAGGATCTCGTGCGCGAGCGCCGCAGCCAGATCGTCGCCGAGGCGAACGGGCTCCGCGCCGGAATGCCCGATGCGGCGACGCTGGCGCGGATGATCGCCGATTCGACCGCGCGCCTGACGGCGGCCCGGCAGCAGCTCGCCGCCGCCGAGCGACGCGTGCACATCGCCGAAGCGCGCTTCGCCGATGTCGGCCCGCGCTGGGAGCGCGCGCAGGAGGAGCGCGAGCAGGCGCAGCGCGTCCGCGAAGATCTCCGCGTCGCCGAGTTCGAGGAGACGAACACCGCCCGCGATCTGGAGCGGATCGGGCGCGAGCGCGCCGAGATCGAGAGTGCGCGCAGCGAGCTGGCCGCGGTCCAGGCCGAGGTCGCACCGCTCGCCGCGATCCACGTCGAGCTGACGCGGCAGGACGCGCTCGCGCGAGAGGAGGGGCGGCGCATCGCGCTCCTCGACGCCGTCCGCGGGCTCGAGGAGGAGCTGGCTCGCCTGCGTGAGCGGCGCACCCGGCTCGAGGCGGCGCCGGGGCTCGAGGAGGAGATCACCGACGAGCTCGAGAAGAAGCGCCGCGAGCTCGAGGACGCGTTAGGCAGGCTCGAGGCGGCGCGCACGGAGTGGGTCCGCGACCGGCAGGAGGCCGAGACCAAGCTCCAGGCGCTGCGCGCGCAGTTCACCGAGGCGCGCGACCAGCGCGAGCGGCTGGTCAAGGCCGGCGAGGAGGGAAGCTGCCCGACCTGCGCCCGACCGTTAGGCGGGACGTACCGGCAGGTGCTCGAGCTGCTCGACGAGCAGATCGAGACGCTCCGCGTCGACGGCAACTACTACCGCAACCGCATCGAGCAGCTCGGCGAGATGCCCGAGGCGGTGAAGGCCGAGGACGAGCGGCGGCGCCAGCTCACCAGCGAGGTCAGTGCGCTCGAGCGCCGGCTCGCCAAGTGCCAGCTCGGCGTGCAGGAGCTGGGGACCGTCACCCGCGAGCAGGCGGCCAAGGAGCTTCGCATCGCCGGCGTCCAGCGCGACCTCCAGCTCATTCCCACCGGCTACGACCAGAATCGCCACACCTTTCTCCGCGCCGAAGTCGAGCGTCTGGCCCCGCTCGACGCGCGCGCCGCGCGCCTCGACGCACAGATCGCCCGCGAGCCGCAGCTCCGCCGCGAGTTCGACGCGATCAGCCAGCGACGCTCGGCCGTGACCACCGCGCTCGCCAGCCTCCGCGCCCGCGCCGCAGCGTTAGGCTTCTCGCAGACCAGCTTCGAGTCGCTCCGCGCCGAGGCCGACGAGACGATGTCCGAGCTGCGTGCCGCCGAGCTCGCGGCGATGAGTGCGCAGGGCGACGTGCAGGGCGCCGAAGCTACCCACCGGATGGCCGAACACGCCGACGCCGAGATGCGCCGCACCCGCGCGAAGCTCGACGACATCCTCCGCTCGAAGCGGCTGCACGACGAGCTCGATCGCGCCTATTCCGACATCCGCACCGATCTCAATCTCCAGCTCCGGCCGGAGATCTCCGAGCTGGCGAGCTCCTTCCTCGTCGAGCTCACCGATGCGCGCTACTCCGAGCTCGAGCTCGACGACCAGTATCGCCTGACGGTGCTCGAGGACGGGATCCCGAAGCCGGTCATCTCCGGCGGCGAGGAAGATCTCGCCAACCTCGTCTTCCGCCTCGCGATCTCGCAGATGATCGCCGAGCGCGCCGGGCAGGAGCTCTCGCTGCTCATTCTCGACGAGGTGTTCGGGTCGCTCGATGAATCGCGACGCCAGAACGTGATCGAGCTGCTGCGCCGGCTCGGTGATCGCTTCGAGCAGGTCATCGTCATCACGCACATCGAGTCGGTGCGCGAAGGACTCGACCGCGTCGTCGAGGTCAGCTACGACGAGGCGACCGGTGCATCCATTGTTACGCAGACCGATGGCGGAGCCGGCGGCGACGATCGCGCCGTGGTCGGCCGCATCGGCGCCGACCTGGTGACCGCGAGCTGACGCGCTGATGGCGACCGCACGCAGCTGGCGCCGGGGGCAGGACATCACCGGTCCGCACCTGATCGGGCTCGATGACATTCGCGCGCTGAACGAGGTCTTCAGCGACGCGTTCACCGATCGCTACCGGCGTGACGGGCTGGTCGGCGTCCGCGTGCCGATGCTCAACCCCGCCGTCTGGCGCTACGCGATCGAGGACGCGGCCGGGGGCGCGATGATGTGGCGCGACGAGCGGGGCGAGATCGCCGCGTTCAACGTCGCGCACGTCAGCGGCAGCGAGGGATGGATGGGCCCACTGGCCGTCAGGCCGGACTCGCAGGGGAACGGCCTCGGCAAGCGCGTCGTGCAGGCGGCGATCGATCACCTGCGCTCGCGCGGCGCGACGACGATCGGGCTCGAGACGATGCCGCGCACGCTCGACAACATCGGCTTCTATTCAGCGTTAGGCTTCGTCCCCGGCCGCCTGACGCTGACGCTCACCCTCGATGCCGGGAGCGCCGATCGTGCGCCGGTGCTGTACGGCCGGTTGCGCGATGTCGAGAAGACTTCGGCGCGCGAGCGCTGCGCGGCGCTGGTCGGCGCGCTGCAGCCCGGCTACGACTTCACCCGCGAGATCGACCTCACCGACAGCTACTCACTCGGCGACACGACGCTGCTCGTGCGCGGAAGTGCGCTGGCGGGGTTCGCGATCTGCCACTCCGTGCCGCTGGTCGAGGGCCGCGCGCGTGAGGAGCTCCGCGTGCTCAAGCTGGTGCTCGAGCGTGAGGAATATCTCGACGACATGGTCCACGCGCTGTGCGATCACGCCCGCCGCAGCGGCACGCGCCGCGTCGCGATCCGCGTCCAGGGCGAGTACGAAGGCGTCTATCGCCGGCTCATCGCGTTAGGCGGGCGCGTCCGCTGGAGCGATTTGCGGATGTCGCTGTTCGAGCGTCAGGAGAGGATGCCGCAGCGCGGCGTAGTGCTGTCCAACTGGGAGATCTGAAAACATGAATCGTGTCGTGCTCTCGCTTCTGTTCATCGCCGCGCCGCTCGCCGTCGTGCGCGCGCAGGATACGACGTCCGCCGCGGCCACGAGCCCGCCGGCCTACTTCGAGTTCCAGGTCGAGCGCCCGGCGGTGCTGGTCGGGGGGATGCGCGGTGTCGCCTATCCGCCCGAGCTGCGTGCGCAGGGGGTGGAGGGAATGGTCCTCGTGCAGTTCGTCGTCGGCACCGACGGAAAGCCCGACATGGCAACGTTCAAGGTGCTGCAGTCGCCGCACCAGCTCTTCTCCCAGGCGGTACACGATGCGGTGGCGAAGATGCGCTTCAAGCCCGGGGAGATCGACGGGCACGCGGTCAGGCAGGTCGTGCACCAGCCATTCACCTTCGCCCTCGCTCGCTAGCACGCCGCGTCATGCAACCGCAGGGCTGTGCGCGCGTGACGAGCGCGCGTCAGTCCGCGTCTCTACTTCGATCGCGGTCGCGCACCTTTCGTCGGGCGGTCGATGATCCCCCACAAGAGCAGGAAAATTCCAAGCGTGAGGAATCCGTGGAACCATCCGGGCGCGGAGAAGTAGAACGTCGCCACGGCCCACGCGACGAGCATCACGAGCGAAATCGGGATCAGGTAGCTGCCGAGTGAGTGTCGCATTGACCGGTTCTGTTCTGGTCCCTAGCTTGCCTTCGTAGCAGCACGCGAGCGTGGGGGGACGGAGAGACTTATTTTTTGAGCCAACAAGTCCACCGAGTGGGTTCGATAATCTATACTGACGCCATGCCCCCAGTGCGGGGGAAGACGGAAGGTGTGGTGAGGACCTCATCATTCGACCGGGCTTCAAAAAACCTCTTCGTTCTCCTCTTCGGGCCCCGCA
>JBJMNK010000008.1:0-64458 GCA_045804265.1 Gemmatimonadaceae bacterium
GACGCCAGGGAGCGGGCGTCCCACCGTGGAGGCGCGCTTCTCCTCGGCGTCGGTTAAGCGAGTGATGGCGACCGTCGGCCCCGTCTCGGTGAGGCCGTACGCGATCTGGACGTCGCACCACTTCCGGATCCGCCTAACGAGATCTTCCGACGCCGAGCTGCCACCGATGACACCGGAGCGCAGGTGACGGAAACGAGCGGGATCGAAGGTGGGCTCGCGCATCAACAGGTGGTACATGGTCGGGACACCGTGCAGCAGCGAGATCTTCTCGCGGGCGATGAGCTCGATCGCTTCCGCCGCGCTGAAGGATTCCTGGAGCACGATCGTCGCGCCGGCGGCAATGGTGCCGACGGCGACGCTGACGCCGAAGACCGCGAAGAGCGGCACCGCGACGAGAACGCGATCAACGGGCTCGATCTCGATCGCCTCGAAGCTGCGAACTGCTGATTCGACGATGTTACGGTGTGAAAGGCAGACGCCCTTCGGCTTCCCCATGGTGCCTGACGTGTAGATCATCGCCAGGGTGGTGTCGTCGCGGAGATCGAGCGCGACCGGCACCGGACGTCCCTCGCCACTGGAGACGAGGTCTTCGAACTGAAAGATCCGGTCGTCGTACCAGAGCTCTTCCTTCCCGACGGTGACGACGTATTGAAGGTCGGGGAGCTCAGCGATCAGATCCTCGAACAGCTGGAGGTAGTCCGTATCGCGAAAGCGCTCCGCCGTGACCGCGATGGAGACCTCGGCGTGGCGGAGCTGGTACTTCAGCTCGTGGTAGTTAAGCTGCGGATTCACCGGAACGATCACCGCACCGAGCCGCGACGCGGCGAGGAGTGTGACGATCCACTCGGGCCAGTTGGGAAGGTTGATCGCGATGCGATCGCCCATCCCGACCCCGAGCTCGGCGAGTGCGGCCGCGAGTGCGGATGCACGCGCGTGTACCTGTCCGTAGGTCAGCGTCCGACCGCCAGCGACCAGCAGCATTCGATCCGGGTGCGCATTCGCACGCGTCGCGAAGACGTGGTCCAGGGTCCAGACGTTCGACATCGACCTCCGATTGAGTGAGACAGGCTAGCCATGCAACTTAGCGTGGCCCAGCCACTTTCGCGAGGCGTCGTCGAGGCTAAGGCTATAAGCGATAAGCTGTAAGCAGGCAGCGCGCAGCGTTGACGGCGCTGCGGCTCCGCGGTCGCGGACTGCTTGCCGCTTACGGCTTACAGCGATACGTCATTCGCCCATCGCCTTGATGATCACGCGCTTGGGGCGTTGGCCGTCCCACTCGCCGTAGAAGATGCGCTGCCAGGGGCCGAGGTCGAGCTCACCGTTAGTCACCGGAACGATGACCTCGTGGCCGATGGTGAGGGAGCGGAGGTGAGCGGCGGCGTTGTCCTCACCGGTTCCGGCGTTGTGGCGGTAGTGATCGGGGTCCCAGGGCGCGACGCGCTCCTCGAGCCAGCGAAGAATGTCGCTCCACAAGTTCGGCTCGTGATCGTTCACGAACACAGATGCCGAAATGTGCATCGCCGAGACGAGAACCATTCCGTCGCTGATTCCGGCGGCGGCGCGACAGCGTTCGACGTCATCGGTAATGTCGATGATCTCCTGGCGCGCGCGGGTGGTGAAGGTGAGGTAGTCGGTATGATGCTTCATCATTGTAAGTGGAAGCGGTCGTGCGGGATGGAGCGCTGACGCCTATCTTGGACGCAGGCGGTGGACCGGTGCGTTCGGACCACGAAACCGCTCACTGGACCAGCCGTACAGAGGAAACCTGGTGGAGTCATTCGTCGGGGATGGAGCGGGCGGAGGTCGGAGCACTGGTTCCGCCGATCCACAGGCGCGAGCGCTTGGCTTCCGTGCGCGGCTGTCGGCGATCCTCTTCGCATTCGCAGTCGTACCGACGGTCGTCCTGACGCTGCTATGGGCGGGAGCGATGGGCAAGGCGATCCCGTTCTTCAGCGCGAGCCCGGCGTGGGACCGCGTGGCAGCAACGGGTGAGCGCGCAATCGCGGCGGCGCGGCAGGCGCCGCTCACACCGGTGCAGCGGGCGGCGATGGCGGCGCACGAGCGAGAGCTCCAGGCGTCACTCGAGCAGGCACTGCGTTTCAGGTACGTCGGCCAAAGGGCGTTGCCGGTCGTGGTAGTCGTCTCGTTGACGGTGGTCGGCATACTCGTCTTCCTGGCGTCCCGGGTCGCCGGACATCTGAGCCGGCAGCTCGGACGACCGCTCGCAGAGCTGGTCGAGTGGACGGAGCGAATCGGGCGAGGCGAGACGTTGCCGGAGACCGCGGCCCGTCGCGGGGCGCCGGAGTTCGAAGTGCTTCGCCAGCGCATGCGGGAAATGTCGCACGAGCTCGAGCTCGGACGGAGGACGGCGATCGAAGCGGAGCGCGCAGAGGCGTTTCGGGAAACCGCGCGGCAGATCGCGCACGAGTTGAAGAATCCACTGACGCCGATCCGGTTCGCGGTCGATCGGCTACGGCGCGACGTCGGGCCGGAGCTGGCCGAGACGGTTGAAGTGCTGGCGGTCGAATCGCGGCGACTCGAGGAGATGGCGAAGAGCTTCGCCCAGTTCGGTCGTCTGCCGGAGGGACCGCCCGCGGCGGTGGATGTCGGCGAGCTGGCACGGTACACAGCGCGGGCAACGGTTCCGCCTAACGTGGTGCTGACGGTGGACGTGGCGGAGGGCGTGCCGATGGTCGAGGGACATCACGACGCGCTGGCACGGGCACTGTCGAATGTGCTCATCAACGCGGTCGAAGCATGCACGCACGGCGGGACGATCGCGGTCCGCGTCGCGCGCGAGAACGAGCACGAGCGGAACGGACGGGTGATGGTCTCGGTGCGGGACAACGGGTGTGGAATGCCGGCCGAGCGACTGGCGAGGATCTGGGACCCGTACGTGACCTACAAGCAGGGTGGGACCGGGCTGGGGCTGGCGATCGCGCGGCAGACGATCGACGCGCATGGCGGCCAGGTGGAAGCGACGAGCGCGCCGGGCGCGGGGACGGAAATCCGGTTCCTGCTTCCGGCGACCGAGGGCACGAGCACGAATTAGTATCATGTTGCACTATTGCGGTGGCGCACCGCAGGAGACAGCTGATGGGTGACGCGGCGGCGGTACTGGTTCCTCTCGGCGGGATGACGATGATCATCGTCCTCGCCCTGGGGATCCCGATGATCCGGCTGATGTCGAAGCGGCTCGACGCTCGGGCGGCGGGGACGCCGCTGGCGTCGGACGCGATCGCGCGGCTCGAGCGCATCGAGCATGCGATCGACTCGATGGCGGTCGAGGTCGAGCGGATCGCCGAGGGGCAGCGGTTCACGACGAAGCTGCTCTCCGAGCGGGCCGGCGACCGTGAGGCGCTGCCGCGGAACGCAACGGGGGGAACGGCCCGATGACGTATGCAGATCCCGGCGAGGTCATCGGGATCCTCGGGAGCCTGACGATCATCGGGGCCGTGCTCTTCCCGATCGCTCGGGCACTCGGACGCCGGATCGAGGGGAAGCCGCAGGTCGCGCAGGTCCCGGCCGAGACCAACGCGAGGCTCGACCGGATCGAGCACGCCGTCGAGGCGATCGCGGTCGAGGTGGAGCGGATCTCGGAAGGCCAGCGCTTCACGACCAAGCTGCTCGCGGAGCGAACAGCGGCGGACGCGTCCTCGCGTTCGCTCGAGCGGGGCGGCCGCTAGCGCGTGGCATCAGTCCTCATCATCGACGACGAGCCGAACATCCGCCGGATGGTCGGCGCGCTGCTCGGCAGTGAAGGTTACGACGTCCGGGAAGCGCCTAACGGCGCGGAGGGGATCGCGAAGGCGCGCGAGACCGAGCCTGACGTCGTGCTGCTCGACCTGATGATGCCGGGGGAGATCGATGGGCTGGGGACGCTGGCGCGCCTTCGCGAGCGGTCGCCCGACATCCCGGTGGTGATGATGAGCGGGCGCGCCGGGCTCGCCGACGCGGTGAAGGCGACAAAGCTCGGCGCCGCGAACTTCCTCGAGAAGCCGCTCACCCCCGAGGGTGTGCTGCTGGCGCTGGCGGCCGCGCTCGAACTGCGGCGCGCGCGCCAGGAGGCGCGGGCGCTGCGGGCGGATCTCGGGCTGGCGACGGAGATGATCGGCGAGGATCCGTCGATGAAGGCACTGCGCGAGATGATCGCACGCGTCGCGCCGACCGATGCGCGGGTGCTCATCACCGGAGAGTCGGGAACGGGAAAGGAGCTCGTCGCCTCGGCGATCCACTTCGGCAGCGCGCGAAGCAACAAGCCGTTCGTCCGCGTCAACTGCGCGGCGATTCCGCGCGACCTCGTCGAGAGCGAGATGTTCGGTCACGAGAAAGGCTCGTTCACCGGTGCAACCGAACGGCGCATCGGCCGGTTCGAGCTGGCGCACACCGGGACGCTCTTTCTCGACGAAGTGGGCGACCTCGGTGCCGAAGCGCAGGCAAAGCTGCTGCGCGCGATCGAAGCGCGCGAGATCGAGCGGGTGGGCGGCGCGAAGCCGATCCGCGTCGATGTGCGGATCATCGCCGCGACGAACAAGGACCTGGCACGCTGCGTCGTCGATGGCACGTTCCGCGAGGATCTGTACTTCCGCCTGAACGTGATCCCGATCGTGGTGCCGCCGCTGCGCGATCGTCCGGGGGACATCCCGGCGCTGGTGCGCCAGTTCTCGGCACTGCATCGCGCAAGGACCGGACGCGCGCTGCCGATGTGGACCGAGGATGCGATGCAGATGCTGTCGCGCCACCGCTGGCCGGGGAACGTGCGCGAACTGGCGAACATCGTCGAGCGACTGGCGATCCTGCATGCGGGGCAGGAGGTGACCGCGGAGCAGGTGCGCGAGGTACTGCCGGTGGACCGTGAAGGGAGCCCGACGCGCGCCCCCCTCCCCGACCCGGTAGCGCTCGACCGGCCGCTGACCGAGACGCTCGATGAGTTCGAGCGCGCGGTGATCGTGCGTGCGCTGTCGTCGGCAGGGGGCAACGTCGCGGAAGCCGCGCGACGACTGAAGACCGATCGTCCAAACCTGTATCGCCGGATGAAGCGACTCGGTGTGGCCGAGGGTGGGCACGGCGGGAGTGCAGGTGCGAGCGGGATGGGCGGAGGAAGCCGGAATGCGTGAACCAGCGGGGACGATGGACAGGGGCGACCAATGACGACACGGTGGACGATGGCGTCGGCGGCGCGCCTAACGGCGCTGGCGATCACGGTCGGCGCGGCGACGACGGCAGTGCGTGCGCAGGTGCCGGATACGCTGCCGACGGCTCCGGCGACACTCGCCCCGCTGGTCGCGCGCGAGGCGGCGGCGCGGTACAACGGCCCGATGGCGCTGCGGGTTACGACCGCGACGACGATCGACAGCGGCCAGACGGTGGACGGCGACGTCGCCGTGCTCGAGGCGCCGCTCACCATCGCGGGGATGGTGCATGGAGACGTGGTCGCGATCAACGCGACGGTAACGCTTCGCGCTGGAGCGCGGGTGGACGGCGGCATCTTCGTCGTCGGGGGGAGCGTGGTCGGGCTCGAGGTGGCGCGGGTCGGCGGCGAAGTCCGCACCTACCAGGCGCCGCTGGCCTACAGGCCTAACGGCAGCGAGGCGATCTCGGTCGAGGAGACCTCGGGGGGCGAGGCGCTGCTGGCGTGGGTGAGGCAGCGGCCTCGAACGGAGCGCGAGAACGGATTTCGGTTCCGCAACTTCGCGACGTACAGCCGGGTCGAAGGGCTGCCGATCTACGCCGGCCCGTACATCACGCGACGGATCCCCGGCGGGAAGGTGACGGCCGAGCTGTTCGGGGTGATCCGCAGCGCGGAGAACTTCCGGTGGTCGAGCGAGAACATCGGCCATCGCGGAACACTCGAGGCGCGAACGAATGGACCGTTCCAGCTGCTGGCGGGGGGACGTCTCGAGGACGTCGTCGAGTCGACGCAGCCGTGGCAGATGAGCAACAGCGAGACGGCGTTGGCGACATTCTTCCTCCATCGCGACTACCGTGACTGGTACTCACGACTCGGCGGGTCCGTGTTCGCGGGAGTGGCGGGGCCGAGGGGCGCGACGCTGATCGCGTCGCTCTCTGACGAGCGGTGGGCATCACGTCGCGAGCGCGATCCGTGGACGCTGTTCCGCGATGCGCAGCCCTGGCGGCCGAATCCGACCGTGGACGACGGGCGCTATCACTTCTTCCGCCTAACGGGGACGCTCGACACGCGAAACAACCCGGACGACCCGTGGGACGGATGGACGGTGTATGGCCAGCTCGAGCGGGGACACGGGGACATCAACAGCTTCGGCGCGCGGTCGCGCGCGCTCACGGCGCCGGGAGCGCGGGTGGAGTCGGCGCATCCGACCTATGTGCGCGGGTTGATCGACGTGCGCCGCTACACGCGGCTCTCGCCGCAGACGCAGCTGAACACCCGGCTGGTGACGGGCGGCTGGCTGGGGGGTGACCCGTTGCCGCTTCAGCGGCAGCTGTCGGTCGGAGGCTTCGGCACGCTCCCGGGCTACGACTTCAACGACGGGACACCGGGGCGCGACAAGCTGCGGTGCACGGGGCCGATCGTGCAGCCAGGGCGGCCGGCCGAGTGCGACCGGATCGCGCTGGCGCAGCTGGAGTATCGTGTCGACCTCGGGCTCGAGCGCCTGCGCCGCGCGGTGCCGATGTGGTACGGACGGGGGGCGGTGGTCGCCTTCGTCGACGCAGGTCGCGGGTGGCGTGTGCGCAACGAGGCGACCGACGCGGTGGACTTCGGAGCGCGAACGATGCCGGCGCTGAACACGTTTCTCACCGACGTCGGCGCGGGGCTCGACTTCTCGGTGGTCGGGGTCTACGTCGCGAAGGCGGTCTCGGTGTCGAAGGAACCGCCTAACGTGTTCATCCGGATCCGGCACCGCTTCTAGACCATGGGGCAGCGGCTCTTTCCGCGGGTGCGCAAGTTGGTGCTCGTGTCGTCGGCGCTGCTGGTGACAGCATCGCTGGCGGCAACGCCGGCGATGGCGCAGGGATCGCCGCGCATCGACATGACGTTGCCGGCGCAATCGGCACTGCTTCGCGAGGGGCCGACGCTGCGCGGGACGGACCTGCTCGCCGACGCGCAACTGCGCGACCTGGTGCGCAACGGGTTTCCGGCGCGATTCAGCTTTCGGGCGGAGCTCTGGACGTCGGGCGGCTTCTTCAACAGCCTCGAGGCGAGCGCGAGGTGGGACGTGATCGTCCGCTATGACCCGCTGGAGAAAGTCTACGAGGTGGTCCGGGTGGCGGGGAACCAGGCCGTATCGTTAGGCAAGTTCCCGGACGTCGAGGCGGCGGGCGGCGCGGTCGGGCGCCCGGTGCGCGTGCCGCTCAACGCGCCGTCGCGATCGCGCTACTACTACGCGGCGACGCTCGACGTCGAGGTGCTGTCGTTGAGCGACCTCGATGAGCTGGAGCGCTGGCTGCGCGGCGAGCTGAAGCCGGCAGTGAGCGGACGCCGCAACCCGGGAACAGCGCTGACACGAGGGGTGCGGACGCTCGTCGTCAGGCTCCTCGGCGGGACGAAGCGTCACTTCGAGGCGAGGACGGAGACGTTTCGACCTTGAACTGCAGCCGTTAGGCGTCAGCCGTTAGCGTTGGGCGGCCGCGGTTCAGATGTGCCGTTAGGCGGTCATTGGCCGTAAGCGATAAGCGGCAAGCAGTCAGCGGACGGCGCCACTTCATCGCCGTCCGCTAACTGCACATCGCTTACGGCTTATCGCCTGCGGCTCACCGCTGCCGGCGCAGCGCAAGCGTTCAGAGCGTCTTCTCGAGCTGGTGCAGGACGCCTTCGCCGTAGAAGAGGCGGATGTAGCGCGCCTGGGTGGGCGTCAGCTTGCGGACGGCCCAGCTCAGGTGGACGAAGTGCGGCTCGACCGGGCGGACGAGCGGGTGCATCCCGATCTCTTCCGGCAGGTGATTCGACTTGCGCGTGTTGCAGGGGCTGCACGCGGTGACCACGTTCGTCCACTCGTTGTTGCCACCGCGCGAGATCGGGATCAGGTGGTCGCGCGTGAGCGTTTCGCGCGGCTTGAGCTCCGCGCCGGTGCGACCGCAGTACTGGCAGCGATAGCGGTCGCGAGCGAAGAGGAAGGTGTTGGTGACTTGCCGCCGGAAGCGGCGTGGCACGTGAACGAACGCCTTGAGACGGATCACCGCTGGACGCGGGAGCGTCAGGCGCTCGGAATGAACCGAGCGTCCACTGTCCGCTTCGACGATCTCGGCCTTGCCATCGATGACGAGGCGAAGGGCCCGGCGAAGCGGAACCATCGTGAGGGGTTCGAACGACGCGTTCAGTGCGAGACAACCGACTATCACGAACGTCCCTCCCTATGCGGCGTGAGGTGGGGCATCTCCCGCTGGCTGCGAGGCGCTCCCTCCTTTCAGTCCGACGATTGCGGGCGTCGCCGAGTTACGCGATGTGTTTCGCGACTGCGACCCCCACGGGCGAAGCTATGAGTCCGCCCGACCTACGACAAGACGCCCGGCTCGACGATGCCCGGGCGTCTGCAAAGGGCGTCACGTCGTGAGGCGCCCCGTCAGCGTTGCGCGGCGACTGTCGCCGGCACCGCGGTGAGCCAACCGTAGGTATCGGGGTAGCGCCCGGTGGCGATACCGAGATACCGATCCTGCACGGCGAGCGTGATCGGGCCGGGCTTCCCTGCCCCGATCGTGACGCGATCGACGGAGCGAATCGGCGTGATCTCGGCAGCGGTACCGGTGAAGAACAGCTCGTCGGCGATGTAGAGCATTTCGCGCGGCAGGATCTGCTCGCGCACTTCGTATCCCAGCTCGCGTGCAATCTGCTTGATCGAGTCACGCGTGACGCCGTTCAGGATGCCTGACGCGATCGGCGACGTGAAAAGGATGTTGTCGCGGACGACGAAGAGGTTCTCGCCACTTCCCTCGGACACGTAACCGAAGCTGTCGAGCATGATTCCCTCGACGTAGGAATCCTGCCGCGCCTCCATCTTCGAGAGCTGCGAGTTCAGGTAGTTGCCGCCGGCCTTGGCGAGAGCGGGAAACGTATCGGGTGCAGCGCGGCGCCAGCTCGAGACACAGACGTCGACGCCATTGGCGAGCGCGTCGTGGCCAAGGTACGCGCCCATCTTCCAGGCAATGATGAACGTCTCGACGGGAACGCCGGTGGGGAGCACGCCCATCTGCTCGCCGGCACGGATCACCACGGGGCGCAGGTAGCAGGCATCGAGCTCATTCGCCGCGACGAGATCGACAGTCGCCTGAACGAGATCGTCGACGGTGTGCGGCAACCCCATCCGGTAGATCTTTGCCGAGTCGAGGAGGCGGCGCATGTGATCGCGAAGCCGGAACACCGCGGGGCCCTTCGGCGTGGCGTAGCAGCGAATCCCCTCGAAGACGCTCGACCCATAGTGAACGACGTGACTCGCCACGTGGATGGTCGCGTCATCCCAGTCGACCATCTGTCCATCGCGCCAGATCTTGTCGGTGCGTCCTGAGGGAGCGTTTGCCATGGGATAAAGCTAACGGGGGTTGCGGGCGTGCACGAGTGGATCGAAGAGCTGGTCGTCGGCGACGCCGAGGCGCTTCGCCATCTCGTGCGGCCAGGCGATGCGGCCAACCTGCTCGGCGGTGTGCCCATCCGAGCCGAGGGAGATGCGAACACCGGCGTCGACGGCACGACGAACAAAGCGTTCGTGCGGGCGGTAGCGGTTCGAAATCTCGAAGGCGATGCCGGCGCGGGCGAGGGCGGCGACGGCGCGCTCCTCGCGCGGCTCGGTCCAGAGCTCCTCGAGCGGCGTTTTCCGAAGCGCCATCGGGAGGAGCGTCGGATGGGCGAGGATGTCGACCGGCATCTCGACGGCGAAGCGCTCGAGATTGTGCAGGTGGGCATCCATGTAGTCCTGCGGGTCGAGCCCCGCCGGCCAGGGGCTGGCGAAGGCGTGGAGCACGCTGCCGTTAGGCAGGACGACCGCGTGGAGGCTGCCGAGCCGGTGGGTGAAGCGTGCAGCGAGATCGTCAGGCAGCTCGCGCCAGAGCGAGTCGTGCCAACAGAACTCGCCGCCGCGAAAGACCTCGTGCTTCTCGAGCTCGTCGAGGTAGCCGCGGATGGCGTCGATGGAGTGCAGCGTGCCACGAACGTCGCGCGAACAATGGTCGGCGACACTGGGCCTCACGCCGAGCGCGGTGACCTGCGCGATGAGCTGCTCGACGGAGAGGACGCCGTCGGAGAACGTCGTGTGAGCGTGAGTATCTACGAGTTTATGCACCAGACTCGCTTGCGACACTGCGATGAGAGATGAGAGAACGGCGGGCCATCGACAGCGTTGGCAAGAGTGACGGTGACGACGTCGAGAGCTGAGCCGGCGTCACCCTCAGCGACGGTGTCACGGCTTCTGAACGGCGAAGGGATTGAGACTGTCGGGGATCGGCTTTCGTTTCGGAGGGAGCGGCTGCGCCGGGCGCGAGGCCTGGGGGATGGGCGCGGAGCCGGGGGTGATCGGCGCGCTGTGCGACGTGTCGAAGGTCTGCTGCGCGGGCGCGGCGCCGGTCGAGTCGAGGACGCCGGTAAACGGCGAATGCACGGGACACTCCTCGATCGGCTCGGTGCCGGGGATGTAGTACTCGGTCCCGACGAGGTCCGCGGGGCAGAATGGGTTCTTCAGCTTGGCGGTGCTGCGATCGATCTCGCGAATGACGATCCCCTCGGGACGCGGCCAGTCGGGAGGCGCCGGCTTCCGCGAATAGACTTCCTTCATGAACGCGGTGTAGGCGGGCGCGGCAAGGACACCGCCCTGTGCATTCGACTTGATCTTCTGCGGGCGATCGAGGCCGATCCAGAGACCGGCGACGAGATCGGCGGTGAAGCCGATGTACCAGACGTCGGTACCATCGTTGGTCGTGCCGGTCTTTCCGCCTGATGGAATCCTGAACCCCGCGCCCCAGACGGAGCTGTACGCGGTGCCATGCTGGACGACGTCCTTGAGCATGTCCACCATCAGCCACGCCTCCTCCTGCGACAGCACCTGCGCGCGCACCGGCTGCGGCTCCCAGAGGATGTCACCCTTCGCGTTCTCGACGCGGAGGATCCCGATCGGCGCGGCACGGGTGCCTAACGTCGAGAAGGTCGAGTAGGCGGCGATCATCTCGATCGGATAGACGTCGGCCGAGCCGATGTGGATCGAGGGATATGGCGGGATGTCGGTGGACAGCCCGAAGCGGTGCGCCATGTCGACGACGGTATTCTCGCCGAGCTCGATGCCGAGGTTGATCGTCGGGATGTTGCGCGAAAGCATGAGCGCGCGCCGCATCGGGATCGGCCCCTCGAACTTCAGGTCGTAGTTCTGCGGCGTCCACGTCTGGCCGTTGCCAAGATCGCGGACGATCGGCGAGTCGTCGAGGATGTACGAGGCCGGTCGCCCATTCTGGATCGCGGCCGAGTAGACGATGGGCTTGAATGTCGAGCCGGGCTGACGCAATGCCTGAGTCGCACGATTGAACTTGGAATCATCGAAGTCGCGGCCGCCGATGAGCGCGCGCACGGCACCGGTGCGCGGATCCATCGCGACGAACGCGTCCTGCAGGTAGGGCGAGTTCTGTCCGTTGTCCTCACCACCGGCCGCGCGCGCGACGTACTGCTCGTAGGTCGTATGTGCGTACTTCCCGTACTCACCACCCTCGATGCGGCGGAGCTGACTCTCCATCGCGCGCTCGGCGGCTGACTGCATGTCGATGTCGAGCGTTGTGTAGACGCGAAGTCCCTGCTCGTAGAGCTGCTGGCCGAACTGCTGGTCGAGCTGGCGGCGCACCCACTCGACGAAGTACGGCGCGACTTCGCCAGACACCGTCTTGCCGCCGAGCTTGAGCGGGAACGCGCGCGCGAGGCGCGCGTCGGCTTCGGAGATCGCGCCTTCGTGGCGGAGCAGCTCGATGATGGTGTTGCGGCGCGTGACCGCGCGGTCGGGAAAGCGGCGCGGGTTGTAGCGCTCGGGCGCCTTGGGGAGCGCGGCGAGAGTCGCGGCCTCGGCGAGATTGAGGTCGCGGACCGACTTGCCGAAGTAGCGCTGCGATGCGGTCTCGACGCCGTACGCGCCGTTGCCGAGGTAGATCTGGTTGAGGTACAGCTCGAGAATCTTGTCCTTGCTGTACTTCGCCTCGATGGCGCGCGCGACCTTGGCTTCCTTCAGCTTGCGGACGAGAGTCTTCTCGCGCGAGATGCGCTCAGGGAAGACATTGCGCGCGAGCTGCATGGTGAGCGTCGAGAAGCCCTGACCGTAGCCGCCGGAGCGAATGTTGTGGAGGCCGGCGCCGGCGACGCGGATCCAGTCGATGCCGGCGTGCTGGTAGAAGCGCTTGTCTTCGGTGATCTGGAACGCCTGACGAACGACGGTCGGGATGTCGCGCAGCGGAACGAGCGTCCGGCGCTCGAGCCCGATCTCGGCGATGAAGCGACCGTCGGCGGCGTAGAGCTTGGACGTCTGGCGCGGCGTGTAGTCCTCGAGCACGTCGATGGACGGGCACTCGTCGCCGCGGCAGACGAGCGCCCAGCCGGCGTAGGCGAGCCCGAGGCCGAACGCGACGCAGAACGTCGAGAGGACGAGCGCCGAGCGCACGAGGCGCGGGTGGCGTCGCCGAAAGGATCGAAGAAAAGCCACGGAAGCAGTCAGGGTGATCGAGACGAGAAACTAACCCGCGGGCGGGCCCAACGCAGCGTTCGGCACCGTACCCGTGAATCGTCTCTCACTTTCGACCCCGCGGCGTCTATTTTTGTGCCATGGCTCAACTACTCTCGCTCCTCGACGAGCTCTCCTGGCGGGGACTGCTCTACCAGCACACCGAAGGAATCGCCGAGTGGCTGGCGTCGCCGCGCGGGGTCTACGCGGGGTTCGATCCGACGGCGAGCAGCCTGCACGTCGGACACCTGCTGCCGGTGATGGGGCTGGTGCATGCGCAGCGCGCCGGTCATCGCGCGGTCGCACTGGTCGGCGGCGGTACAGGGCTGATCGGTGACCCAGGCGGCAAGACAACGGAGCGGCCGCTGTCGAGTGTGGAGCAGATCACTGAACAGGCGCAGGGAATCCGCGCGCAGCTCGAGCGGTTCCTCGACTTTCGCGGGAAGAATCCTGCGCTGCTGCGCGACAACGCGGAGTGGCTGCGCCCATTGCGGGCGATCGACCTGATGCGTGACGTCGGCAAGCACTTCACCGTGAACTACATGCTGGCGAAGGACTCGGTGCAGTCGCGGATCGATGCCGGGATCTCGTACACCGAGTTCTCGTACATGCTGCTCCAGGCATACGACTTCCTCGAGCTGAAGCGGCGCGACGACGTGAGCCTGCAGCTCGGCGGAAGCGATCAGTGGGGGAACATGACCGCCGGGATGGAGCTGATCCGACGGTCGGGCGCGGGCGATGCGCACGTCATGACGATGCCGCTGATGATGAAGGCGGACGGGACGAAGTTCGGGAAGACGGAGGGTGGTGCGGTGTGGCTCGACGCGTCGATGACGTCGCCCTACCGCTTCTACCAGTTCTGGGTGAACTCGGACGACCGCGACGTCGGGCGGTGGCTTCGCTTCCTGACGCTGCTGCCGCGCGAGGAGATCGAGTCGCTCGACCGTGAGGCAGCCGACCATCCCGAGCGGCGCACGGCGCAGCGGGCGCTGGCGCGCGAAGTGACGACGCGGGTGCACGGCGCCGACGCGGCGCAGGTGGCGGAGGAGGTGTCGGCGCTGCTGTTCGGCGGCGGCGAGGCTCGCTCGCTCTCGGCCGGCGCGATCGACGCGTTAGGCAGGGAGATCCCGACGGCGGAGGTGGCGATGCCGGCCGAGGGGGCGGACGTGCTCGACCTGTTGACGGAGACGAAGCTGGCCGCCTCGCGCGGGGCGGCGAAGCGGCTGGTCGAGCAGGGCGGTGTTTATGTGAACGGCGCGCGGGTGGCGATGGCCGAGCGGACGGTGCGCGCCGACGCGCTGCTCACAGGCGGGCACGCGCTGCTGCGGAAGGGCGCGCGCGACTACGCGCTGGTGAAGCTGACCGGCCGTTAGGCGACAGCGTGCCTGCCTAACGCGATGGACCCGGCGGGCGCGGCACGCCGGGCCCGGGAAATACGCCGTCGCAGGCGAAGCCGAGGGGGACCGTATCCTGCGGCAATGCCCGCGGCGGTGGATGCCAGGCAACAGCCGGGCGAGCGAGCGGCGCTATAGCGCTGAAGTCGTAGAGCAGCGCGAAGGCGTCCTTCGCCCCCCAGCGGCCCACCTTGGGCGCGACGTCGTCGAGATACTCCTCGATCATGTCACCTTCATGGATGCCGCCGACCCACGCCGGGTGAACGATCACCACCCACACACGCCCCCGGCCGCGAAAGGCGTCGAGCTCACGAAGGTACTCGCGCCACGCCGGGCGGTAGCAGCCGCCGCGCACGACGTGGTCATCGGCGAACGGGAAACGGTCGCGATACCACTCGAAGGGCTGGGTACCGCCGTAATACACGTAGAGACGATCGTCGGGCTTGCGTGCGGCGTGCATCGCGTTGACGATCGGCGTCACGTCGTTAGGCGAATGGGGGAGCCCGGTCAGGTCGTAGTACAATGGAACGCCGACGACGAATACCGCCGATACCAGCCCGACACGACGGACGTCGACGATCGGCGACTCGAGCAGCGCCATGAGCCCGGCGGTGACGACGAGCACGAGTGACGGAACAAGGAACATCAGCACGCGACCATTCCCGGCGGCGATCTTGTTGAAGCCCGCGATCGTGGTGTCGAACGGGTAGATGCCTAACGCTGAGGCGACGTAGAGCGCGACGATTGGTCCAATCAGCGCGGCGAGCACGACTGGTCTCCGGCGCGCGAACGTGGCGACGCCGAGCACGAACAGGGCGAGTCCCGCGATGGCGACCGGCATGCCGAGTGGATCGCGGAACAGCCCGTAAAGATTGACCACCGGCCACGCCGCCTCGCGAAGCGAATGCGGGCGAAGCGGCCAGAAGCCATCGCCCCAGAAGCTGAGCATGTACGCATGCTCGTGCGGCGCGAGGCTGTGCAGCGTCCACCAGATGGACGGAATTCCGCTGATCGCCCAGAGAGCGCAGGCAACGACCGCTGGCCAGCGGAGCGGAACGCGGCGCTGCGCGACGGCAATCGTGAGTGCGAGACCAATGCCGCCGAGCACGAACAGCGCCGGCTGCGAGAACCAGACGGCGACTGCGCCGAGCGCGCCGAGCCGGAGCCAGTGACGAGGCAGCGCGTCGAAGGCGAGGATGCGGAGACCGAGCAGGAGCAGCAGGCAGGCGAAGAAGATGTCGCCGCCATATGGCTTCGCCTCGGCGGCGTAGAAGACCGGGCGCGCGAGGAGGGAGAAGAAGGCGAAGGCGAGGAGCGCGCCCTTCTCGTTCAGCGCGCGTCGGGCGAGCGCGTAGAAGAGCGGGAGCGATGCGAGCGCGGTGAGGATCGAATAGAGCCGGAGCGCGCGGTCGCTCGTGCCGAGCGTGTCCGTCGCGAGCTTCTCCAGCAGCAGGAAGCCCTTCGGCGCGATCTGGGCGAAGTCGAGCGGGCGGAGGAGTGCCGCCGGCGAGCGAGCGGCGACGTTGCGCGCAATCGCGGCCTCATCGAGCCAGAGCGTGCCGCGGCCGAAGTACTCCCAGAGCCTGAGGATCGCCCCGGCGCTGCCTAACGCGATCGCGATGGTGCGGCGGCGCGTCGGTGTCACCGCTGCCTCACGATGCGTCGAGGATCGTGAGCGCGCGCTCGATTTCGGCGCTGGTGTTGTAGACGTGCGGCGAGAGCCGGATCGCACCCTCGCGGAGCGAGTGGTCGACGCCGGCGTCGTGCAGCCGCGCCGAGCTTCGCGCGGAGTCGGCGGTGATGAGCGAGACGATGCCGGCCCGCCGGGCCGAATCACGGGGCGTGACGAGGGTGATGTCACGTCGCGCGCTGGCCCAGTGCACGATCTCGCCGGCGAGCGACGCGACTCGCGCGGCGACCGCATCATGGCCGAGCTGCTGCAGGAGTGTCAGGCTGGCCTCGAGCCCGGCGATGTCCTGGAAGGGCAGCGTTATGACCTCGAAGCGGCGCGCATCCTCGCGCCAGGTGAGATCGTAGTCGATCATGCGGGTGAAATCGTCGGAGCCTCTCACGGCCATCCAGCCGACGGGGCTCGGATCGAGCGCGCGCACCAGCTCCTGGCGCACATAGGCGAAGCCGCTCCCCCAAGGACTCATCAGCCACTTCTGCCCGCCGCAGGCCAGGACGTCGATGTGGCAGTCGCGGACGGAGAGGAAATCGGCGCCGAGTCCCTGGATGGCGTCGACCACGAGGCGCACGCCGCGAGCGCGGCAGGCCTCGCCGATGCGGTGCAGGTCGGCCTTGTAGCCGGTGGAGAAGCCGACCCACGAGATGCTCGCCACCTTGACGCGCGGGCCGGCGATCGCCGCGACGAATGCATCCTCGTCCGGAAGCAGGCCGTCAGGCGGGATCCGCCTGACGACGACGCCGCGCTTCTCGAGCGCGAGCCATGGGTAAATGTTCGCCGGGAACTCGCGGTCGTGAACCACGACGACGTCGCCCGGTTCCCACCGGAACGTCTGCGCGGCGATGTTGATGCCGTATGTGGTGTTGGTAAGGATCGCGATCTCACTCGCATCGGCGCCGATCGCGGCGGCGGCGAGCGCACGAGTGCGAGCGAGCATCGCGAAATTCTTGTCGTCGTCGATGCGGAACGGCTCGAAACGCTCGGCGGTGACCTCCGCACTGGCGGCGACCGCACGCCTGGTCACGGGGCCGGTCGACGCGTTGTTGAGGTAGACGCGGTCGCCGTTGTCGGCCCAGGGAAACTCAGCGGCGCGGAGCGCGGCGACGTCGATGGTCGGCACAGTCAGGCGACTGGTCAGGGAACGAGTGAACGGTCGACCGCCGCGGTGTGGCGGCGGAAGCGTGGATCGAGCGCGTCACGAAGCGCGTCGCCGAGCAAGTTGAAACCGAGCACCGCGGCGCCGATGGCGATTCCGGGAAAGAGCGAGGTCCATGGCGCGGTGCGCAGCTGCGAGAGATCGCGGCCCTCGGCGATCATCGAGCCCCAGCTTGGAGTCGGTGGCGCGACGCCAAGTCCGAGGAACGACAGCGCGGCCTCGGCCATGATCGCGCCGGCGACGCCGAGCGTGGCGGCGATGACGACCGGCGCCACGACGTTAGGCAGGACGTGCCGCACGACGATGCGGACGTCGCGGGCGCCGAGCGCGCGCAGTGCCTGAACGTACTCGAGCTGGCGGACGACGAGAACCTGGGCGCGGACGATGCGCGCCATCCCCGCCCAGCCGACGACGCCGATGGTGAAGAGGACGACGCCTAACGACGGCTGCAGCGCGGCGACCATCGCGACGAGCAGCAGGAGCGTGGGAAAGGCGAGGGTGACGTCGGCGAGGCGCATGACGATCTCGTCGAGCCACTTGCCGTAGAATCCGGCGATGAGCCCGAGCGTGACGCCGATGGCCATGGCGATCATCTGCGAGAACAGCCCGACCGCGAGCGAGACGCGGGCGCCGTAGATGAGGCGCGCCCAGACATCGCGCCCCTGGACGTCGGTGCCGAGCCAGTGTTGCAGCGAGGGCCGGCGCAGCTGCTGGAAGAGATCGATATGGAGCGGATCGTAGCGCGCGACGACTGGCGCGGCGATCGCCGCGAGAATGAGCAGCGTCACCACCGCCACTCCGCCGAGGGCGCGAGGATCACGCGCGAGCAGCTGCCAGATCGATCGTCTCATGACGTCCGCAATGTCGCGCTCGCCCGGCGCGATTTCCAGCGCGGGGTCGCGGGCCGCTCAGCGCGAGGGATCGCGCAGCTCCTCGGGAGTGCCGGGCGGCTGCCGGCGCCAGCGGCGATGGTGCCAGAAGTACTGCTCGGGGGCACGACGCACCCATCGCTCGAGCGTCTTCGTGTACTCGGCGACGATCGCGTCGACGTCCTGCTCGCGATTACCGGTGTCCTGCACCGTGACCGCCTCGAAGAACATCCGGAAGCGCCCGTTCGGCTGGCGCAGCGCGCAGCCGAAGACCACCGGCACGCCGAGTCGGAGCGCGAACACCGCCGGACCGCGCGGGGTCTTGGCCGGCATGCCGAAGAACGGGACGAAGGTCGACGCGAGACCGAGCACGCCCTGGTCGGAGAGAAAGGCGATCGCGCGACCGGACCTGATCGAGCGCGGGGTGCGTCGAACAGCGTCATCGTCGTGGACGACGGCCATGCCGATGCGCTCGCGCGTGCTGGTGAGGTAGCGGTCGAAGAGCGGATTCTCCATGTGGCGCGCGACGACGTCGAGCGGCACGCCGCGACAGGCCACGTAGGCGCCGGCGAGCTCCCAGTTGCCGAGGTGCCCGGTGACGAAGATGAGTCCCTTCCCGGCGGCGATCGCTTTCTCGACCGCCGACCAGTTCTCGACGCCGTCGAAGAGCGCGAGCACGCCCTCGGCGCCGATCTTCGGCATGATCGCGGCCTGGATCGAGGTGCGGCCAAGGTTCTCGTACGACGCGCGGGCGATGGCGAGTACTTCATCGTGCGGGAGGCCGGGAAACGCCGCCGCGATCTGCCGCTCGACGACGCGGCGACGGATTCCGAGCGGCGACCAGCCTAACGCGCCGAGTTTCGCGCCGAACGCCGACGCGCGCTCCCAGCCGAGCGTGCCGAGGATCGCGATGATGACACGCAACGCGCCGTACTGGACGCGATGCCTGAGATTCACCACCGGTTGCTCGTCACTCATGCGAAGCGGGAGGGGTAACGCGCATCGCCAGCGCGGGCGCGGCGACCTGTTCGGCGAAGGCGCGTGTCTCGCGTGCCACTCTCGCCCAGTTGAAGTGCGACTCGACCGCCGCGCGCGCCGCGCGTCCCATCTCCGCGCGGCGCGCGCTATCGGTCAGGAGCGTACGCAGCGCGCTGGCGATCGCCTTCACGTCGGTTGGCGCGACGACGAAGCCGGTCTCGCCGTCGCGCACGGCGGATCGCACGCCACCCGAGTCGCCGGCGACCGATGGCGTGCCACTGGCCGCGGCTTCGATGAACGAGATGCCGAACCCTTCGACGTTGACGCCGCGGTCGAGCCGCGATGGTCCGACGTAGACAGTGGCGGTGGCGTAGGCCTCGGCGATTTCGGCGTCGGTGAGCATTCCGGCGAAAACTACCTTGTCACCGATTCCGAAGGAGCGGGCGAGCGCCTCGAGGCGGGCACGGTCCCGGCCGCCGCCGACAAGCAGGTACCGCGCATCGGGGAAGTCCGGCGCGATGGACGCGAAGGCCTCGATGGCCATGTCCTGCCCCTTGTGCGGGACCAGCCGGGCGACAGTGAGGAGGAGGGGCCCGCTGCCTAACGCGAAGCGCTGGCGAAGAGCCCCGGAGTCGCGCGACGGGTGGAAGTGATGGGGATCGGTGCCGAGGTCGATCGCGGCGACCGGTGGCGCGCGGCGGACGTGGATCGCGCGCATCAGCTCCTCGGTGACCGTCGCCGTCCAGCGGGAGTTGGCGACGATGCCGGCGGCGTCGCCGAAGATGCGGCGCGCTGCCTGACGCTTGAGCCATCCCTTCACCTTCACCAGCTCACGGAGGACGTCGCCTCCGTTGACGTACACGAGGTACGGCGTGCGCGTTCGCTTCGCCGCCCACCACACCGCATAGCCGACGGGGCGCACGTTGCCGCAATGCAGCACGTCATAACGGCCGGCGCCCGCGATGAGTGCGCGCGCCCAGCGCACCTGGTTGGTGATGAGCTTCGCGCCGCGGAAATCGAAGGGCTGGCGGTGGATCGGGTACTGCTCCGCAGCGTCGGTCACGAACGCATCGGCGGAGGCGACGGTGGAGACAGCGATCTCACCGGGCGGAAAATGCCGGCACAGCTCGACGTGCCGCCGGGCCATCCCGCCGCTGTCGGGGGGAAAGTCCTGGGTGACGAAGAGGTGCCTCACGCGGACCCGGTCATAGCGCGGTCATGAGGCGATCATAACGGCGCGACGTACGGCGCGCCGCTGAGGAAGTGCGGAACGCGCTGGTCGTAGGTGTGATGCTCGCGAACGAAGCGCTCCCCGGCGGCGCGGATCCGCTGCCGTGCGCCGCTGTCGGCGAGGTACTGCTTCGCGCGCACGATGCAGTCGTCGAGCGAGTCGTACCAGATGCAATGTTCACCGTCGGCGAGCATCCGCCCGGCGTCGCGACCACCTTCGCCGAGGTAGCAGCCGCCGGCGAGGATGGTGATGAACATCCGGTCGGTGTAGAACGGGTTGCCGCGCGCCGCCGCGGCGGTGATGCCTAACGTGAGGGCGGCGCTGGAGCAGACGGCGGCGAATTCACGGCCCTCGACGGGATGGCCGGCCCAGTCGAGCTGGTCGCTCCACCGCGACCAGCCGAGTCCCCAGACGCGGACGCGGACCGCCTTCGCCAGCTCGACGAGGAAGCGTGCGCGCGCGGGGTCATAGCCGGTGCCGAGGAAGGCGACGTCGGTCGCGAGCGCGGGATCGCCGTCCGCGGGGACGATCTCGCGATCGCCGGCGAATGGAAGATGCCGGGCATCGAAGCCCATCGCCCGCCACTCGTCGACGAAGGCTGGAAGCCAGAGCCGGTCGGCAAACCTGGCGACGGCGGCGATGTGCGCGATGTCGGTCCGCGCATGCACATGGGTGAACCATTGCGCGTCGCTGTACCACATCGCGTTCTGGCGATCCTTCACCAGCGACGCGACGGTGTCGAGCTCGAGGCCGAGGCACTTGGAGAGGAGGACAAAATCGGGGCGGAAGCGCGCGGCGCGAAAACGCACCCAACGCTGCGTGGCGGGGCGGCCGATCGTGCGGGCCAGGAGCCGGTCGTCGAGCACCAGCGCCTGATGGCCGGCGCGCTCGAAGGCGCGGGCGAAGCACTGCTCGATGCGCCAGCGGCGACGGCTGCCGAGGATGAGGATCCGCACCGCTGCCTAACCGTCGCGACCGGAGAAGCCCGTCCCCATCGCCCAGAGCTGGGCGTACTTCGCCCCGACGCTCATCGCGGCGAGGACGGCGAGGACGAGCCCATGCGCGCCATCGAGGAACCCGCCGCGCAGCAGGTACATCGCGAGGAAGCGCAGCGGCGGGCGGACCAGCACATCGAGCGGCGTCGCGACGCGGCCGCGCGCGTGCTGCTGCTCGGCCCACCAGCGGCTGTAGCGGCCGAACTTCTCGAAATACTCGTTGAGCGATTCGTAGGGGTAGTGGAGCATCGGCTCGCGCAGCTCGCCCGGCGGCGCGTGCGTCACGACATGCTCGTGCACCGGGCGTTCGTCGTAGCGGAGCGAGGAACGAAAGAGGCGCACGGGGCGATCGCGCTCCCAGCCGCCGTGGAGGATCTCGTGGCGGAGGAAGAAGTTCCGGCGGCGCACGCGGTACGCGTCGTACACCGGCGTCGCGACCGCGGCGGCGATCTCGGCGGCGAGCTGCGGTGTGCAGCGTTCGTCGACGTCGAGGACGAAGATCCACGGCTGCGTCGCGCGTTCGATGGCGACGTTGCGCTGTGCGCCGATCGTACGGAACGGGTGCGCGAAGACGCGCGCGCCGGCATGCTCGGCGAGGGCGAGGGTGTCGTCGACCGAGTCGTTCTCGACGACGATCGTCTCGGCGGCCCAGTCGACGACGCTGGCGACGCAGTCGGTGATGTGCGCGCTGGCGTCGCGGGCGGCGATGACGACGGCGACCGGTGGACGGTCTTCCCCGGCGACGTCGCGCACGATCAGGTCACCCACTTGGTGCGATCGCGGGCCGCGTCGGTGACGCGGGCGAACGCATCGATCATCTCCGACTCGCGGAAGTCGCGGGCGACGCGGACGTGGGCCGCGTTGCCCATCGCGGCGCGCCGTTCCTCGTCGGCGAGGAAGCCGGTGACCATCGCCGCGGTCGTCGGTGCATCGTTAGGCGGCAGCAGCACGCCGCCGATCCCGTCGGCGACGTAGCGCTGGGCCATCGCACTGCGCTCGGCGAGCACGGGGACGCGGAGCGCCATGAGGTCGAGGAATCCCCAGGCCGCGTCGTCGCTCGACGCGACCACCCAGCCGATGTCGGCCGCCTTGAGGACGGCGAAGTGATCCTCGCGATCGCCGAGCCACGACACCATCGGCGTGATCCCGAGCGCGGCGGCGTGCATGCGAAGCCCCTCGTCGTCGGAGCCCGGGCCGACGAGGACGAGTCGAAGATCCGGATGCCGCGGCGCGAGGAGGCCGACGGTGCGGAAAACCGTCGCCACGCGTGAGCGCGCGGTCGGGTCGTAGAGGCAGGCGATGAGCTTGATGCCGGCGCCGGCAGCGCCGACGGTCGCTCGGTCGATCGCTTGCACGGAAACATAGTCGTCGATATTGACGCCGACGTCGGCGCGGACGGCGCCTAACGCGCGGGGCGGGAGCGGCGGCGCGGCGCGGAGCTCTTCCTCGGAGGGAAAGACGAAGCCAGTCGCGGCCAGCCGACCGCCGAGCCTTCCACGCCAGTGCATAAACAGCGTCTCCCCGACCTTCACGCGACGGACGACCGCGCCGCGATCGGCCATCCGGGTCGCCGACGCGGCGATGAGCGAGTCGCGTTCACCGTGCACGAACACCACCTCGACGAACCGGTCCTCGAGCACGCGGCGGAGCCGTCGCGCCGCGCCACGCCACATGCCATCGAGCTCGACCGGGACCGTCTCGACCCCGGACGACGCGAGCCGCTGCTCGACAGCGGTCTCCGGCTGGCAGACCGCGGTCACCTGATAGCCGCGCGCGGCGAGGCCACGCGCCGCGGCGACGAAGACGCGCGCCGAACCGGACCACGAGACATCGCTGACGACGAAGAGTGCGCGCATCAGGCTTCCTGAGTGACGCGGGCTGCCGCCGCGGCGCCACGATCACGGAACTGCATCTCGTAGAGCCGGCGATACGCGCCACCGTGCGCGAGGAGCTCGGCATGCGTCCCGCGCTCGACGACCTGTCCGCGATCGAGCACGAGGATCTGCGTCGCGTGCACGATCGTCGAGAGGCGATGCGCGATCACGAACACCGTGCGCCCGGCGAGCAGCCGGTCGATGGCTTCCTGGACGAGCCGCTCACTCTCGGTATCGAGAGCGGAGGTCGCTTCATCGAGGATGAGAATGGGCGGATCGGTGAGCAGCGCACGGGCGATCGCGATGCGTTGGCGTTGTCCACCGGAGAGCCGCGTGCCGCGCTCGCCGAGTATCGTCGCGTAACCGTCAGGCAGCTCGCTGATGAACCCGTGCGCGTTCGCCGCGCGCGCCGCGGCCTCGACCTGCGCGTCGGTGTACTTCGTGCGCGCGCCATAGGCGATGTTCGCGCGCACGGTGTCGTTGAAGAGCACCGTGTCCTGGCTGACGATCCCGGTGAGCGCGCGCAGCGACGGGAGCGTGATGTCGCGGATGTCGCGGCCGTCGAGGAGAATCCGACCACTGGTCGGCTCATAGAAGCGCGGGATGAGATCGACGAGCGTGCTCTTCCCCGCCCCGCTGGCGCCGACGAAGGCGACGATCTCGCCACGCCGCGCGGTGAACGAGACGTCGCGCAGTACGGGTTCGTCGCCGTAGGCAAAGCCGACGTGCTCGAAGACCACGTCGCGATCGAAGCTCTTCGCGACGTACGTACCCTTGTCGGTCGCCGCCTCGGTCGGCGTGTCGAGCACCTCGAAGACGCGCTCGGCGGCAGCGAGCGCACCCTGCGCGGTGGTCGGGATCTGCGAGACCTGCTTGAGAGGCTGGAGCAGTCGCATGACCACGGCGAGGAAGGTGATCAGCGACGCGCCGGCGAGCGTCTTGTCGACGATGACCTGCCGCGCGCCGATCCAGAGCAGCACGACCGCGATGGCGGTGCCGATGATCTCGGTGACCGGCTGCGCCATGAAGGCGATGCGCGTGACGCGCACCATTCCCTTCGAGTAGCGATGGCTCGCGTCGATGAAGCGCTGCTCCTCGTAGCCTTCGGCGCCGTACGATTTCACGAGGCGCACGCCGCTGACGACTTCCTGCAGCACGCTCGTCATCTCGCCGTAGTCGTTGCGCAGGCGGCGATAGCCCTTGCGCAGCTTCTTCAGCAGCGGCTGCAGCGCGCCCATGAGCAGCGGCGCAACGACCAGCGCGTAGAGCGTCAGGCGGGTCGAGATCCCGAAGAGGAACGCGACGTAGCCGAGAATTGTGGCGATGCTCTGCAGCGACTGCGTGACCAGCTGCGTGACCAGCTGCTTGGTGGACTCGGTGTCGGAGAGCACGCGCGAGATGATCTGCCCGACCTTGGTCCGCGTGTAGAAGCCTAACGGCAGCCGCTGGAGGTGCGAGTAGATCGCGTCGCGCAGGTCTCGCGTGACGTACTCCTGCAGCTGCGCGCCCAGCTGGCCGGCCATCCAGGCGAGGATGTTCTTGGCGACGATCGCCGCCAGGATCACGACAATCACGCGCTGCAGAGATCCCATCGGGTCGGATGGGACGAGCATGTGGCCGATCGTCGCGCGCAGGATGTTGCCGACCCACCCAGCGCGAGCGGGAAGCAGCGACTGCTCGCCGAACAGCGCGTTGAGGAACGGGATCAGGAGCGCGAATGCAAACGTGTCGAGCGCGGCCGCGCCGACGCTGCACGCGATGGTTCCGGCCATCCGCCAGCTGTGCGGGCGGAGGATCTTCAGGAGGCGGCCGTACATGTTCAGCGGCGCGGCGTGAGGAGCGAGACCGGAAGGATGACTTCCTCCGGTGTCACGCCGCCGTGCAGGAATGCGCCGCGATAGCGGCTCTGGTATTCTCGCAGCTTCGTCGGGTAGACGAAGAACGTATCGCCCGCGGCGAGCAGCGTGTTCGCGCCGAGGCCGCGCCGCGGCAGCTTGAGCGTCTCCTCCTTCGGGAACATGAGCGCCTGTTCGGCACGTTCGGCGCGAAGGTCCTCGCCGAACTTGTAGCGGAGGTTCGCGGTCGCGTCACGCTTGGCGAAGACGGTCGCGGGCGTCTTGCAGTGAATCGAGCCGTGATCGCTGGTCAGCACCACGGGCACGCCACGCCGTGAGGCCTCACGGAGCACCGAGAGCAGCGCCGAGCGCTGGAACCACTGCTTGGTGAGCGCGCGCAGCGCGATCTCATCGCGCGCGACCTCGAGCAGGATCGCCGACTCGCTGCGACCGTGCGTGAGCAGGTCGACGAAGTTGAAGACGAACGCGCTCACTCCGTCGGGTGCGATCGAGCGGCCGACGCGGCGCTCGAGATCGTCGGAGTCGGCGTGCGTCGAGATCTTCTCGTAGTGCACCGGCATCGACTTGCCGAGCAGCGCGCGCAGCTGCTCCTCGAGGAGCTGGCGCTCGTGCGCGTTCAGCGACTCGTCGTCGCGCTCGCCCCACCAGTCGGGAAAGTTCGCCGCGATCTCGCAGGGAAAGAGCCCGCTGAACAACGCGTTGCGCGCGTACGGAGTCGCGGTCGGCAGGATCGAGAAGTAGTGCGCCGTCTCGACCTCGAACAGCTCGGCGATGATCGGCTGCAGCACGTTCCACTGGTCGAGGCGCAGGCAGTCGACGACGATGAACACGGCCGCCTTGTGGGTATTGAGCAGCGGCAGCAGGTACTCGGAGACGATGTCCACCGACAGCGACGGCCGCTCGCCGTCGAGGTCGGCCAGCCAGCGCGGATAGTTCGCCTTGATGAAGGCGACGAACTCGCGATGCATCGCCGGGAGCAGACCGCGCAGCGACTCGTACAATCCGGTCTCGCGGGCGTCGGCGAGGTCGCAGTCCCACTGCGCGACTTCGACGTAGCGATCGACCCAGCCGCGCCAGTCGAGGGTGCGCGCGTCGGCCTGCTCCATCTCGCGAAAGCGCTCGACGAACTTTCGCGCCACCGCCTGCTGCCGGATGCGCGGACCGTCGAGGACCTTGGTCACCATCGCCAGCACCTGGCGCGGGGAGACCGGCTTGACGAGATACTCGCCGACGTTGGCGCCGAGCGCTTCAGCGAGGGTGTCATCCTCCTCGCTCTTGGTCACCATCACCACCGGCGTCGTCGGCGCGATCTCGGCGATCTCGTGGACTGCCTCGAGCCCGCGCCGTCCCGGCATCTGCTCGTCGAGCAGCACGATGTCGTACGTCTTCCGGCGGAGCATCTCCGACGCATCGTCGGCGTTGCTCGCGGACGCGACGTCGAATCCGCGGTCCGCGAGAAAGCGTCGATGCGGCTCGAGAAGCTCAGCTTCGTCGTCCACCCATAGAATCGTTCTCGCCTGACGGGGCATGTAGAGCGGAATGTAGTCCGGTGAAAAATGGCCGGAAAGACCCGCGGGGCGTACATTGCGTCGTGTCTTTCGCACCGCCGTATGCGCTCGCCCCGACGCCCTTCCGCTTTCGCGCTCTCGCCGCACTGGCGGGACGCGCACCGCTCGGCGGGGGACGCGAGACAGCGCTCGCATCGTTCGTCGTCGCCCGGCTCGCGGTGGGATGCCTCGCCGGGAGCACGCTCACCACGGAAGATCGATCGACGCGCGCTGCCGCGGCGCGCACCTGGATCGCCTCGCTCGCGCTCCCGGCGCCGCTGCGCGCGCCCCTCGTCAAGGTGATCGAGAGCACGCGGCACGAAAGCCGGAGCGCGGTCGCCGTCGCGATCGTGACGGTCGCTGACGTCGCGGCGTCGTATCTGGATGCCCCCGCGCTGGACGAGCTGAGAGTACTCGCGGCCGAGCTTTCCTGAGCGGCCGCCGTCGTTTTCATCCCGATCGCCCGATGCCCCACTCCACCGACATCTCCCCGATCGCCCGCGTCATGCGCCGGGTCGACGAAGCGACCGACGGGTCACCGAGCCCGGACTCGATCGCGACCGGGTTCACGAGCGTGGACAAGCTGCTCGGCGGAGGGGTGCGCCGCGGCGACCTGGTGATCATCGGCGGTGACGTCGCGAGCGGAAAGTCCGCGCTCGCGCTGGCAATGGCGCTTCGCGCAGCACAGGCGGAGCGGACCGTCGCGTTCCTCTCGGGCGAAATGAACATCTCGCGGATCATGGAACGCGCGCTGGCCATCGAGGGACGCGTCTCGGTGGACGACATCCGCACCGGAAAGCTCGACGACGTCTCGCGGGCGAGTCTCGGTGCGGCGGCGGTGAAGCTGCGCGATCGCGCCCCGCAGGTCGACCGGCTCGTCTCCGGCGGCGTTGCGTCGCTCACCGACGACCTGCGTCGTCGCCTCGACCTCGAGCTGGCGATCTGCGACTCGCTCCAGTCGGTCGCGATCGGCACGCGCGATCGTGACGAGGAGCTGGCGGCGACGGTGCGTGATCTCAAGGCGCTGGCGGTGGAGAGCGACATCGCGCTGATCGTGACCACGCGACTCACCGAGCTGCAGCGCGACCGCGCCGACATGCGGCCGCAGCTCGCCGACTACGGTGCGCTCGGCGCGATCGCCGAGCACGCCGACGTCGTGCTCGGACTGTTTCGCGAGGAGATGTACGACGGCGCGCGCGGGATCGAGGGCGCGACCGAGCTGATCGTGAACAAGAACCGGAACGGCGGTATGGGCTACGCCGACCTGTACTTCTACAAGAAGTGGATGCGCTTCGAGGACATGCTCGACCCTGATCGTTAGGCAGCGCGTCCCCCGATCGGGAACTAGTGATGAGAACGGACATGCGACGCTCGCTCGCCGCGCTGCTCCTCGCCGCGCTCGCCACCGTCGGCGGCTGCGCCACCCACAACCAGGGGAGCGCGGTCGCGCGGCTCGAGGCACGCCGCGACGCGCATCCCGAAGCGGCGAAGACGCTTCGCGCGTTAGGCATCGCCTACTACGACGCCGGTCGCTTCGCCGATGCGGTGCGGGTGCTCGGCCGGGCGCAGCAGTTGATGCCGTCGGACGGCGTAACAGCGCTCTACCTCGGGATGAGCGCCGAGGCGACCGGTGACCTGAAGACGGCGCGCACCGCGTACGAGGGCTACGTGCGCTTCGGTCGCACGTCACGCGTGCGCGCGCAGCTGCGCGGCAGGCTGGCGGCGCTCGCCCGGAAGGAGCTCGAAGCCGAGGCGAAAGCAACCGTCGCGGCCGAGGCCACGATCGGAAGCGAGCCCGGATCACCACGGACGGTGGCGGTCCTCCCGCTCTCGTTCTCGGGAACGGACACCACGCTGACGTCGCTCGGCCGCGGGCTCGCGGACCTGATGATCAGCGACCTGTCGCGGTCGTCGCAGTTGACAGTGGTCGAGCGCGATCGAATGGATGCGCTGCTCGACGAAATCAAGTTGAGCGCGAACGGCGATGCCGTCGATGCCGCGACCGCGGTCCGGTCGGGACGACTGACGCGGGCCGGACGAGTGGTCCGCGGCTCGATCACCCAGCTGCAGGGACAGTCGCTGCGCGCCGATGCGGCAGTGCTCGACGTGCGCACCGCGCAGGCGGGCAAGGATCTCAACACCGACTTCACGCTCGACGCGCTGTTCGACGCCGAGAAGCGGATCGTGTTCGGCGTCTTCGATGACATCGGCGTCGCGCTCACCCCCGCCGAGCGCGCGGCCATCGACCAGCGGCCGACGCGATCGATCGCCGCGTTCCTCGCCTACAGCGGTGGACTTGCAGCCGAGGACTCGGGACGCTTCGATCGCGCAGCGCGGCTTTACGAGGAGGCGGCACGGCTCGACCCCGGCTTCGCGGCGGCACAGGCTGGTGCGTCGCGCGCGCAGGCGACGGCGGCGGGCCAGTCGGTGACGCCGGCCGCGGTGCAGGCCTCGCTCGCGGGGACCGCCGAGGGCGCGACGGTGAACGCGGCGCGCGACGGTGAAGTCGGCGACGGGGCCCGGCTCGCCTCGACGTTAGGCGCGGCGCGCGACGACCTGAACCCGTCGCCCGCGGCCGATGTCGCGGCCGGCGCGATCCAGCTGCCAGCCAAGGATCCGGTCGGCATCGCGACGGGAGCCGGGGACGTCACCGTGAACACCGCCGTGCTCCGGATCAAGGTCGGCCTGCCTAACGTGATCCCATGAGCCGCGTCCAGTGGTGCCCGCGCGTGCCGCTCGCCGCGCTGCTCGCTGCCGGGGGGCTGCTCGCACCGTGCGCCGCATCGGCGCAGGACGCGGGGGTCATCGCGCGCGCCGCGACCGAGATGGTGAGCTACACGCTCAAGGCCGGTGGCGCGGAGAAGACCATTTCGCAGGTCGTCACTCCGCTGGCGATCGTGATCCCGATCGGCGATCGTTTTTCGTTCGACATCGCGACGGCGTGGGCGCGGTCGCGAGTCGAAGTGAAGGGAGACAGCGCGGCGCCAAGCACGGTGTCAGGGCTGACCGACACCCAGGTGAGAGGGAGCTACGTCTTCGGTCAGGACGCGGTCGTGGTCACGGCGGGGCTGAATCTCCCGACCGGACAGAGCACGGCCAATGCGAGCCAGTTCATCGCGGCGCAGAACATCTCGAACGACTTCCTGCTCTTCCCGATCGGGACGATGGGCGCGGGGTTCGGCGCGACCGGCGGCATCGCGCTGGCACACCCGATCGGCGCGTGGAACCTCGGCGTCGGCGGGAGCTATCGGCATTCGTCGGACTTCGCGCCCTTCGAATACAACGACGGACAAAAGGCTCACTACCAGCCCGGGAACGAGCTGCGCACGCGCATCGGCGTCGATCGCGCATTCGGCTCGTCGAGCGCGATGCTCGGCGCGACGTACTCGAGCTTCGGCGACGACAAGTCCGCGGGCGCGACGTTCAACACCGGCAATCGCCTCGTCTTCCAGGGTGGCTACGCGACGACAGTGCGCGGCGCCGGATACTCGCTGACCGCGTGGAACCTGACGCGCACGCGCGGCACCCGCGCCGACGGCCGCGACGCGCCGAGCGAGAACATCACCAACATCGCGCTCGGCGCGAGCATCGTGGTGAATGGCGTGTCGTTCGAGCCGATCCTCGAGACGCGCCACCTCGCACGCGCGGCGGTCGCGGCCAGCAGCGCAGGGGCGGCGGCGCCGAGTGGGATCGGCCAGATGGAGACCGCGGGGCTCCGCGCGCGATGGAACGTGCACGGCTTCCAAGTCGCGCCCGGCGCCTCGTTCTCGACGGGAAAGCTCGAGGGGGAAGATCTCACGGGGTGGCGCGGGAGCTTGGTGGTTCGTTTTTCGCCGTGACCGGATTTCGTCGTGGCTTGACTGGCCACGACACGGCGAGGAGAGATGATCGAGGCTCCGATGAAGAGATGAGAGGGGAGCGACGAAAAAACGATTGCGATGAACTTCAGAACCGCCGCCGGCAGGATGCCGGCGGCGGTCGTTGCTTCGTGGATGCCTCGGGTTCGTCACTGGCCGGCGGCCGCCACATCCGCCAGTGCTCGCATCCCGGCACTTTCCGGCATCGTGCATCCCGGCGCTGTCCAGCATCGTGCATCCAAAGGCTTTTTCATGCATCCCGCATCGCGCATCTCCTACTCGTATCCATGCATCTGCCGGTCCGTGCATCGTGCATCCCCCGTGCATCGTGCATCTCCCGTGCATCGCCTTTTCGTCTCTCCCCGTTTCCCACCCCCGCGGGCGCGCCGTATATTCCCCGGGAGTATTCTCGACGCCGCTGTTCGCGCCGGGAACGGAATGCAGTCGACTGGCGGGAAGACCACGGAGCACGGTGCCATGGCTGGCCACAGTAAATGGAAGCAGATCAAGCACTACAAGGCCGCGACCGACAAGAAGCGCGGCGCGCTGTTTACAAAGCTGATCCGCGAGATCACCGTCGCGGCCAAGGCCGGCGGCGGCGATCCTGACGGCAACGCGCGGTTGCGCACGGCGATCGACGCGGCGAAGGCGAACTCGATGCCGAAGGACAACATCGAGCGCGCGATCAAGAAGGGCACGGGTGAGCTCGAGGGCGAGACGTATACCGAGGTCACTTACGAGGGCTATGGGCCGGCCGGGGTCGCGATCATCGTCGACGCGGTCACCGACAATCCGACGCGCACCGTCGCCGACGTGCGGCACAAGTTCTCGCGCGGTGGCGGCAACATGGGCGCGACGAACTCGGTCGGCTGGATGTTCGAGAAGAAGGGGCAGATCGTGATCGACGCCACCGGTGTCGACGAGGACAGCGCGATGGAAGCCGCACTCGACGCCGGCGCCGAAGACCTCCGCCGCGAGGACGACGTCTATGTGGTGACGACGCTGCCTAACGACCTGCACGCGGTCCGCAGCGCGCTCGAGGCGAAGAAGCTGAAGATCGAAGAAGCCGAGATCGCGATGCTGCCGAAGAACACGGTCAAGGTCGAAGGGAAGGACGCCGAGTCGGTGCTGAAGCTCATCGAGGCGCTCGAGGACCTCGACGACGTGCAGAAGGTGTGGGCCAACTTCGACATCGACGTCGCCGACATGGCGGGGGCGTAAGCCCCGCGTGCTCGTACTCGGCGTCGATCCGGGGACCGCGACCACCGGCTACGGAGTGGTCCGCGCCGTCCGTCCAGGCGAGGCCGCACTGGTCGAGTGCGGAGTGATCCGCACGAAGGCGCGCGATCCGCTCGCGTCGCGACTCAAGGAAATTCACGATGGGTTGGAAGAGCTGATCGCGCGGCACAAGCCGTCGGTGCTCAGTGTCGAAGCGGTATTCTACGCCAAGAACGTGCGGACGACCGTCGTCCTCGGCCACGCACGCGGCGTGATCCTGCTCGCCGGTGCGCAGCACGGGCTGCATGTGCACGAGATCCCACCCGCCGAGATCAAGAAGGCGGTCGCGGGTACGGGCGCGGCGACGAAGGAGCAAGTGCAGTTCATGCTCACGCGGCTGCTCCGGCTCAAGAGCGTCCCGACCCCGTCCGACGCGGCCGATGGTGTCGCCGCGGCGCTCGCATACTGCATGGGCGCGCACCTGGGCAGGCTCGCGGCGCACGCGCCGGCGGCGCCGGCGCGCAATCTCACGATGGGAAGGAGAGGGGCGTGATCGTCCAGGTGCACGGACGCGTGGTCGCGAAGGATCTCGACCGGGTCGAGATCATGACGGCGAGCGGCGTCTGCTACGAGCTGCTGATCCCGCTGAACGTCTATGAGAGCGCGGGGCGCGTCGGCGACGAGGTGACACTGTGGACCTCGCTCGTGGTGCGCGAGGATGCCTGGCTGCTCTACGGCTTCTCGAGCGCGTACGAGCGCCGCGTCTTCAACAAGGTGCTCGGCGCCAAGGGAGTCGGCCCGTCGCTCGCGTTGGGCATGTTGTCGACGCTGACTGCCGACCGCCTGGTGCGGGCGATCCGCGAGAAGGACATCGCGACGCTGCAGAGCGTGCCGCGCGTCGGGCGGAAGAAGGCCGAGCAGATGATCCTCGACCTCGCCGACAAGCTCGACGACTCGGCCGCGGCGAGCGAGAGCGGCGCACCGCGCCCGGGCGGGATGGGCGTGGACGACGCGATCCGCGCCCTCGTATCGTTAGGCTATACCACCGCCGACGCCGAGAAGGCGGTGCGGGCGGCGCTGGACACGGGGAAGAAGGGGATGTCGGCGCCGGAGCTGATCAGGGCGGCGCTCGCGAAGATCGGGGGACGATGACCGCAGCCGTGAGCCGTTAGCCATTAGCCGTTAGCTAACGAGAAAGGCAGTTCCCGCAGTCGCTCGGACCCTAACGGCTAATGGCTAATAGCCGATCACGCTCACCAACGCAGAACGGCGCAACAACGATGAAACCCGCATCCAGAACGTCGACTTTCACCGAGTCCGTCATCCGCGAGATGACTCGCGTCGCGCAGGATCACGGCGCGATCAACCTCGCGCAGGGGTTTCCCGACTTCCCGATGCCGGCCCCGATGAAGGATGCGGCCTGTGCGGCGATTCACGGGGACGTCAACCAGTATGCGATCACGTGGGGGAGCGCGGCGCTGAGGCTGGCGATCGCGCAGCGCTACCGCCGCATGCACGAGCTGGATGTGAACCCCGACACCGAGATCACCGTAACCTGCGGCGCGACCGAGGGGATGGCGGCGACGTTCATGGCGCTGCTCGATCCCGGCGACGAGGTCATCATCTTCGAGCCGTTCTATGAGAATTACGGGCCGGACGCGATCCTCGCCGGCGCGGTCCCGCGCTACGTCCCGCTCGAGCGGCCCCACTGGCGCATCGATCCCGACCGTCTTCGCGCCGCCTTCAGCAAGAAGACGAAGGCGATCGTGATCAACACGCCGCACAACCCGACCGGCCGCGTGTTCACGCGCGAGGAGATGAACCTGATCGCCGAGCTGTGCGTCGAGCATGACGTGTGGGCGATCACCGACGAGGTCTACGAGCACATTCGCTATGCGGGGAATCATCACCCGATGGCGACCTGGCCAAAGATGCGCGAGCGGACGATCACCGTCTCGAGCCTGTCGAAGACCTTCAGCTGCACCGGGTGGCGGATCGGTTACGTCATCGCGCCGCCGAAGCAGACCGACGCGATCCGGAAGGTCCATGACTTCCTCACCGTCGGTGCGCCTGCCCCGCTCCAGACCGCGGCCGCGGTCGGTCTCGCCTTCGACGCCGACTACTACAACCACATGGCGCTCGACTACCGCGCCCGGCGCGACGTGATGGTGTCGGCGCTCGCCGACGCGGGCTTCGTCTTCTGTGTCCCGGAAGGCGCGTACTACGTGCTCGCCGACTTCTCCGCGCTCTCGGCCAAGACCGACCGCGCGTTCGCGCACTGGATGGCGAAGGAGATCGGCGTCGTCCCGGTCCCGGGGTCGAGCTTCTTCCACGACAAGTCGTCAGGGAGGGGACTGGTGCGCTTCGCCTTCTGCAAAAAACTCGAGACGCTCGAAGACGCCTCGTACCGCCTCCGCGGGCTGCGCGCTCGGGTGTAGCTGCTCCGGGGTCTTACTCGCACCGATTGACAGCTCGCGCGCGTGACGACGCGGACGCGCCTCGGGGTTTGCCCCGCGGACTTCGTCCGATCGTCGCTGCACCCCGCGGCGCGCCCGCTTCCGAGCCCGGTGCGTGCTACCGAGGAAGCGAGGAGGGGCCGGGTGCAGCGACGATCTGGCGCAGCCGGCGGAGCAAACCCGGGCCCTCCTCGCTGACGAACCACACGGCGGAGAAAGGAAGCGGACCAACCTGTGTGCCTAACGCGTACCGATCGTCACGCCTAACGCGATGGCGGGGGTGCGGCCCTGGGTCGTGTGGCGGTCCTGGCCGCTGATGGTCAGGTTCACCGGGCCAATCTCGAGACCGGTCCCGCCGGCCAGCGCCCAGCCGCCGGACATCTTCGCCACACCGAGGCGGAGGGGGATGAACGGGATCGCGCGCAGCTCGGCCCCGACTCCCGCGTGGGTCTGCTCGGCGACACGCATCCCGTTGCCGAGCTGGTGGCGGACGTCGGCGGAGAGGACGAGCGCGGGGGTGAGCTGGTAGGCGGCACCGGCCGCGAGCGATGGCCTGAAGCGCTGCGCGTCGAGCCAGTCGCGCATCGCCGCTGGCGCCGAGTCGATCGGCAGCGCGCCGCTCGACTGGCTGTAGCTGGTGTCGGCACCGTAGTACGCGTTCATCGGCTTGTAGAACATCCCGCTCGCGTCCCACCGGAACGAGTTGACGACGTTCTGCAGCGCCAGCCCGGCGGTGAGCGGTCCGCTCTGCCAGGCAGCGCCGAGGTCGAGGCCGACGCCATGGCCGTGGCTGGCACTCGTGTTGCCGCCGCCGGTGTCGGAGACGATCAGCGGGAAGCTGACGCTGATCTGCGACGCGTTGGCGGTGAGGAACGACCCGGCGTCCTGCCCGTGCACGAGCGCATTGCCGGTGACGTACTTCGCCGTGAGGCCTAACGCGAGCCGGCCGATCCCGAGGTCGACCGGGCGGCCCCACGACAGCGCGGCGGTCGTGGTCAGCGCGCCGGTGAGCCTGGCGCCGTCGAGGTTCATGTCACGGGGGCTGCCGGTGCGGCCGGCGTTGCCGTAGAGAAGCAATTCCATCGCGTCGGGTGCGAGGTTCGCGTCGCCGGTGACCGCGCTTGAGAGCTGGAAGGCGAAGCGCCCCACGCTCATGCCGAGGTAGGTGACGCCGGCACCGAGCTGCCCCTGCTCGCCGCCCTGGTCCTGGATGCGCTGCATCCAGCCGGCGCGCACATCGTCAGGCAGCGGCACTCCCTGGTAGCGGGCGACGTCGCTGGTGCTGATCGGGCCGAGGTCGCTCGAGCCGCGAAGGCCGAGGATCGCCAGCGAGAAGCGGGGGTTGCCGGTCAGGCCGAGGTTGGCCGGGTTCCAGGCGACGGCGCCGAAGCCGCGCGCCAGCGCCGTGTAGTTGTCGCCCATGCCTAACGCGGCCGGGCTCGCGCTCGGCAGCTGGGCACGGGCTGATGCGGCGGCGAACGTCGCGGCGAGAGCGATGGCCAGACGGCCGGAGTGGTGAACCGACGACTTCGACATGCGTGACATCCTCAGTTTCCCCCCGTCGCGATGGTCGCCTCGACCAGCGTCGTGATCGCCATTCGCTGCATCGGGGTCACGTCCACCGCGCCGTTAGGCGAGGAGACGCTGCCGGTGATCGTGATCGCGACGTCCTTCTGTCCGATCAAGGAGTTGATTTCCGACTGGCTCAGCCCGAGCCGGATGGTCGATGGCGCCGAGGCCGGGCCGCCGACGCCGAGCGTGAAGCCCTTGACCACGTGCGCGCCGTCAGGCGCCTTGAAGTCGAGGGAGAGCGATCCGCCGACCGCGAACGGGTTGTTGATCGCGAGGATCACCGCACCGCCGACGATCTTCCCCGCCGTCGCCTGGTCGAGCCCCGACAGGTCCACGGTGCCATGCTGCGGGGTGAAGGTCGTCGACGGAACGTTGACCGAGACCTTGCTGATCGTGATGTCACGCGCCGATGCGCTGACCGAGAACTGCTCGCTGGTGTTGATCGTCGTCGAGTCGCCGTCAGGCGAGAAGAGCGTGGCGACGAGCGTGACCGGGCCGTTCAGGCGGATCGGCGCAGAAGGCGTTGCGAGGAAGTTGATCGTCCGGCTGCTCACTGCACCCGGCGGGAGCGCGAGCGCGCTTCCGTTCACCGAATCGTTGGCGATGAGCGCCGATCCGGCCGTGACTCGAATGCGGATCCACCCGCGGGCGTTGGCGCCGGGGTTGAGCGGGTCGAAATCGAACCCATTCGTGAGCGTGTAGTCGATCGAGCCGCCGATGATGTCGGCGGTCACGACATCCGTCGGCATCTGCACCGTCGCCGAGTCAGCGAGGGTGAACGCGGGCTTCGGGATTCGCGTCCCCGCCGCCGACGCGCAGGCATAGCAGCTCTCGCCGAGCGTGGTGCTCGTCGATGCCTGGGGAAGGCTGAAGGCAAAGGCCTTCGTTGCGCCGACGTCGACGATCGAGACCGAGGCTGGGAGCAGGCTCGCGACGGTGACCTCGGCGCTGTCGGCCGGGACCTGCCAGACCGTGTTCCAGATCGGGAGGTCGGTCGGGACCGAGCAGCCGAGCGCGGCGAGCGCGCATCCGGCGAGGACCGCGACGCGGACCGTCGTGCGGGAGATATTCTGCATCATTCTGAGAGCGGGGGGTGTGGCAGCGGCGCGGTGCTCGGCGCGGCGGGATACAGTGGATGACGGTCGAGGTGAAGCGAGCGCAACTTGCGAGTGGTGCGGCGCGAGATGCGCCACTTGCCTGCGCTCCCCGATGCATACCGAGTCCAGGCTCTCCCGAGTGAGATCACTCGTGATTTTCGGCGTGTCTTCGGGTATATTCGAGTACGACTAAACCGGTTGGATGTTCCCTGTAAAGCAGGTAGTGTATGGAGACGATGACGCGCGCCGAGATCACCACCCCTGAAGTCATTGCCGACGAGTCGGTCGTCGAGCTCTCGCTTCGACCGCAGCGGCTGGCCGAGTTCATCGGCCAGGACAAGGTCAAGAACAGCCTGCGGATCTACATCGATGCGGCGCTGGCGCGGCGGGAGCCACTCGACCACACGCTCTTCTTCGGACCGCCCGGGCTGGGCAAGACGACGCTGGCCGAGCTGATCGCGCGCGAGCTGAGCGTCAACATCCGGACGACGTCGGGACCGGCGCTGGAGAAGCCGGGGGATCTCGTCGGGACGCTGACGAACATGCGCGAAGGCGACATCCTCTTCATCGACGAGATCCATCGCCTGCGCCCGATCATCGAGGAGTTCCTCTATCCGGCGATGGAGGACTACAAGATCGACATCCGCCTGAGCGAGGGACCGAAGGCGCAGACGATCACGATGCCGATCGAGAAGTTCACCCTCATCGGCGCGACCACGCGTTATGGAATGCTTACGGCGCCGATGCGCGCGCGGTTCGGGATCGTCGAGCGGCTGAACTATTATCCCGTCGAGGCGCTGGAGGAGATCGTGAAGCGCTCGGCCGAGGTCATCGGCGTGTCGATCGACGATGGTGGCGCGCGCGAGATCGCGCGCCGCTCGCGCGGAACGCCACGCGTGACCAATCGCCTGCTCCGCCGGATTCGCGACTACGCACAGGTGCGTGCGAACGGCGCGATCACCCTCGATGTCGCGCAGCAGGCGCTGTCGATGCTCGACGTCGACGAGTTCGGGCTCGACGACATGGACTCGCGGATCCTGAAGACGATCATCGAGAAGTTCGACGGTGGTCCGGTCGGTGTGACGACGATCGCCGCCGCGACCGGCGAAGACGCGAGCACGATCGAGGAGGTGTACGAGCCGTTCCTCGTGCAGAACGGCTTCCTCCAGCGGACGCCGCGCGGCCGCATGGCGACGGCGCAGGCGTACCGGCACTTCGGCTACACGCCGCCGGCAGCGAGCCCGCAGCAGACGCTGTTCTAGGGGCCGGGGGTCAGGGGTCAGGGGTCAGGAACTGCATTGAAGGCAGCATCGGTGAGCGAACGCCGACACCGCAGCCCTGACCCCCGACCCCTGACCCCTTTTTATCTTCCGGCATGGAGCCGACTCGCAGCACCCACATCAAGATCTGCTGCATGGCCAGCATCGGCGAAGCGGCGCTCGCCCTGTCCGCAGGCGCCGACGCGTTAGGCTTCGTGATGCGGATGCCGAGTGGGCCGGGACCGATTGCCGAGGAGCTGGCGCGCGAGATCATCGCCACTGTGCCGCCGGGCGTGCCGACGTTCATGCTCACGAGCGAGATCGAAGCCGATGCGATCCTCGATCAACTCGAGGTCACCGGTGCGAACACGGTCCAGATCGTGGACTTCGTCACGCCGGGGACGCGGCAGCGGCTGCGCGAGGCGAAGCCCACACTCCGCATCGTCCAGGTGGTGCACGTGACCGGGCCGGAGTCCATCGACGAGGCGCGCATCGCGGCGCAGACGAGCGACATGATCCTGCTCGACTCCGGCAACCCGTCGGCGAAGATCAAGGAGCTCGGTGGGACGGGCCGCGTCCACGACTGGAGCGTAAGTCGCAGGATCCGCGGGTCGATCGATGTCCCGCTCTGGCTCGCCGGCGGGCTGCGCGCGGACAACGTCGCTGCGGCGATCGAGGCCGTTAGGCCTTACGGCGTGGATGTCTGCAGCGGGGTGCGGACGGCGGGGCCGCTGGACCCGGACAAGGTCCGCGCATTCGAGGCGGCGGTACGGAGTGCCGCGCCTGGGACGGAATCGCGGGCCCGGCGCGAAATCCAGGCACCGTGACCGAGCCGCGCGGCAGCCGGACCGCCGACTATGACTTCGCGCTCCCCCCGGAGCTCATCGCCCAGCGGCCGACGGAGCGGCGCGACGAGAGCCGGCTCCTCGTCGTGCACCGCGCGACCGGCCGGCTCGAGCACCGTCGTTTCCGCGACCTGGCCGAGTACTTCGCCCCCGGCGACGCGCTGGTCGTCAACGCGACCCGCGTCCTCCGTGCGCGGCTCCTCGGCACCCGCGACAAGAGCGGCGGCAAGGCCGAGATCTTCCTCCTCCGGCCGTTAGGCAGCGACCGCTGGGAGGCGATGGTCCATCCCGGCGGGAAGCTCCGCCCCGGGCGGCGTGTGCACATCGCCGAGGGGTTCGACGCCGAGATTCTGGAAACCACCGAGCGGCGGACGCGCATCGTGCGGCTCGAGAGCGCCGCACTCGCCACCGACGACGCGATCGAGCGCTTCGGCCACGTCCCGTTGCCACCGTACATGCATCGCCCCGACGAGGAAGTGGACGCGGAACGCTACCAGACGGTGTATGCACGCGAGCGTGGGTCGGTGGCCGCGCCAACGGCCGGCCTGCACTTCACCCCCGAGCTGCTGGCCTCGATCGACGCGAAGGGGGTGCGGCGGGCCGAGCTCGTGCTGCACGTCGGCGCGGGGACGTTCAAGCCGGTCGAGGTCGAGGACCCGGCCGCGCACGTCATGCACAGCGAGTGGTTCACGATCCCAGCCGACGCCGCGGCAACCATCACCGCCGCGCGGGCGTCGAAGAAGGCGGTGTGGGCGGTCGGGACGACGAGCTGCCGCGCGCTCGAGAGCGCTGCCGGCCCCGATGGCTCGCTCGCGCCAGGCGAGGCCGAGACCGACATCTTCATCCGCCCGCCGTACCGGTTCAAGCTGGTGGACAGGCTGATCACCAACTTTCATCTTCCCAGATCGACGCTCGTGATGCTGGTCGCGGCGTTCGCGGGCTACGAGCTGACGATGCGGGCTTACCAGGAGGCGATCGATGCGGGATACCGATTCTACTCGTACGGCGACGCGATGGCCATCATCCAGTAGCCGCCGGCAGCGAACGTCAGGCAGTCGCGCGAAGAAAACGTTAGGCAACGTGTGGGCGCTGGCGCTCGGCGCGGCGGCGATCGTCTCGCTGGGCGCCTGCACGAACCGCTCGACCTATTATGTGCCGACCGCCGGAGCGCCGCGCCTCAACCAGGACGAGTTTCGCGACGCGTCCGACCAGGTGCTCAGCGTCGAGTGCCCGCGGCTGATGGGCACCTCCGACTTCGCCACCGGCGAGGCGCGCGCCCGGATCGAGGTCGACAAGAGCGGCGCGGTGCAGAAGGTCCAGTTCACCCGGCCGAGCAACGATGAGCGGATGAACACCGTCTGGGGCGGACTCGCCTCGCGGCTGCAGTTCGACCCGCAGGAAGGGCAGACGGAAGATCTTCGGGCGGCAATGGTCACGATCGGGTATTCGTGTGGCAAGGGAACAGCGCTGACCACACTGCAGCTCTAGCCGTCGTTCGCGCCGGAAAATTCGAAGCGAACGCGAGCGGCCCGCGTCCTGCATTGCGATCCCCTCGAAGCGGCGCCGCATCGGCGCCGCGCGGGACCGGCGCATGGCGCCGAGCATCGAGGAGGAGACGAAATGTCGGTGGGAGCTCTCACGCCCCGTCGGGCGGTTCGTGTCACAGTCGTCGCGGCGCTGGCGACGCTCACAGCCTGCGCCTCGTTCGGCGGGATGGTCTCGACACGCAGCAACGTCGTCGGGGGCGTCATCACCGAAGACGAGATGCGGATGACCCTCGACACGGTGGTGCGCAACGCCTGCGAGGAGATGGGAGACATCGACCAGGTGGTGCGCGGCCAGGTCTCGGTGCGAGTGTCGCAGGACGTCTTCGATGACGTCATCTCCGCACGGGTGGTGAAGTCATCGGGGAACCAGCACATCGACGCGACAGTGGTCGATCTCGCCTCGCTGCTCCCGCCGCGCTTCCGCGACAAGGCGCAACAGGTGTATACTCCGCGCTACGACATGGCCGTCCACTACACCTGTGTGCGCGACGCGTACGGGATCACCGGGAGGGCGGCCGTCTCTCTCTGACCGCGCGCCCCCGAGTGAGTTGGAAAGCCAGCCCGCCGCGTTTGCATTCGACGTAGAGATCACCGCCGGCGCCGCGCGCGCCGGCGTTTTCATGACGCCCCACGGCGCCGTCGAAAGCCCCGCGTTCATGCCCGTCGGGACGCTGGCGAGCGTGAAGGCGATCGACCCGCGCGACCTGCGCGAGATGCGGGCGCAGATGATCCTCTCGAACGCCTACCACCTGCACCTGCGCCCGGGCGACGAGCTGATTCGCTCGCTCGGCGGACTGCATCGCTTCATGGGCTGGGACGGTCCGGTCCTCACCGACTCGGGCGGCTTCCAGGTATTCTCGCTCGAGGGACTGCGCAGCGTCAGCGAGGACGGGGTGGAATTCAGGAGCCACCTCGATGGCTCACGCCGCCACTTCACCCCCGAGCTGGTCATGCGCATCGAGCGCAACCTCGGCGCTGATGTGATGATGCAATTCGATCACGTCATCCCCGGCCAGAGCGAAGAATCGAAGGCACGCGACGCGAGTGAACGGAGCATCCGCTGGCTCGAACGCTGCCGAATCGAGTTCGAGCGACTGGGTCGCGATGGCGATGCGGATGGAAAGCCCTACGCCGCGCAGGCGCTTTTTCCGGTGGTGCAGGGTGGAATTCACCCGGCGCTGCGCCGGGAGGCGGCGGCCCGCGCCGCGGCGGCAGGGAACTGGGTCGGGTTCGGGATTGGCGGACTCTCGGTCGGCGAGGCGAAGCCCGACATGTACGCGATGATCGAGACGATGGACGAGTCGCTGCCGCGTGACCGCCCGCGCTACCTGATGGGCGTCGGCTTCCCCGAGGATCTCATCGAGGGCGTGCGACGCGGCGTCGACCTGTTCGATTGCGTCGCGCCGACGCGGATGGGACGGAACGGGACCGCGTTCACCAGCGCCGGGCGCGTGAACGTGAAGCGCGCCGAGTTCCGAGCCGACCCGCGTCCACTCGACGAGCGGTGCGGCTGTCCCCTCTGCTCGAGGTTCTCTCGCGCCTACCTGCGGCACCTCGTGACCAGCGACGAGATCATGGGACTTCGACTCCTCTCGCTGCACAATGTACATTTCCTCGTCACACTGATGCACGACGCGCGCGCGAAGATTCGCGCCGGAGAATTCGATCGCTGGAGCCGGGACTGGCTCGAGCGCTACCACGCCGGAAACACCGCCTCCCCCCGGAGCACATGACGTTCCTGACCCACGTTCCCGCCCTGCTCGCGCTGATGGCGCCCTCGTCGTCCAACAGCGCGTACCAGCAGGTGTTCATGTTCGGGATGATCTTCGTGATCTTCTACTTCTTCATGATCCTGCCGCAGCAGAAGCAGCGGAAGGAGCATGAGCGCCGCATCAACGAGGTGAAGCGCGGCGACGAAGTCGTGACGACCGGTGGGCTGGTTGGTGAGGTGATGCACATCAAGGAGTCGACGAAGGACGGCGCGCCGACCAAGTCGCCGACTGATCGCATCACGATCAAGAGCGCCGACGCGCGCATCATCATCGAGCGCGCGAGCATCGCGCGCGTGCTCACCGTCGGCGCGGGCGACAAGACCACCTGACCACCGCACTCCCGACGCGCTCGTGAGCATCCTCCGTATCCACGTACTCGGCTCGCCGGTCCTCCGCCAGGTGACGAAGGAGGTTGCGGCGGTGACCGACGAGCACCGCCAGCTCATCGACGACATGTTCGAGACGATGTACGCCGCGCACGGGATCGGGCTCGCTGCACCGCAGATCGGACGCACCGAGCGGATCGCGGTGGTGGACGTCGACGAACAGCCCTTCGCGATCGTGAATCCCGTCGTCGACGACAGCAACGGCGACGCAGTGAAGGGAGAGGAAGGCTGCCTGTCGATTCCCGACGTGTACGGCGACGTCACCCGCCCCGAACGGGTGAAGGTCCATGCGCTCGACCGTGACGGCAATCCATTCGAGATCGACGCCGAGGGGCTGCTGGCGCGCTGCCTGCAGCACGAGATCGATCACCTCGACGGCCGGATGTTCATCGACCACTTGAGCGTCCTTCGCCGCAAGGCCGCGCTGGCGAAGTGGGCGACGATCAAGGGGAAGTATCCCGGCTACATCCGCACGCTGACCGCGGACGAGATCGCGGAGCATCACCACCGCGACGAGGAGCTCTAGCTGCGCGTCGTCTTCTGGGGCACGCCCGAGTTCGCGACGCCGCCGCTGCGCGCGCTGATCGGTGAAGGGTTCGACGTCGTCGCGGTGGTGACGCAGCCCGACAAGCCGCAGGGTCGCTCGCGCTCGAAGCTCGTGCCGTCGCCGGTGAAGGCGATCGCCCTCGAGGAAGGCATCCCCGTCCTGCAGCCGGAAAAGCCGCGCGGCGACGAGTTCATCGCGCAGCTGCGCGAGCTCGTGCCCGACGTGTCGGTCGTCGTCGCCTACGGCCACCTGATCCCGAAAGCGGTGCTCGACCTCCCGCCGTCAGGCAGCTTCAACGTCCACGCCTCGCTTCTCCCGAAGCTGCGCGGCGCGGCGCCGATCCAGGGCGCGATCCTCGGCGGATTCATCGAGACCGGAGTGACGATCATGCGCATGGTCCCCGCGCTCGACGCGGGCCCGATCGTCCTCCAGGCCGCGACGCCGATCGCCGAAGACGAGACCGCGGGCGAGCTGACGCTCCGCCTGTCGGAGCTCGGCGCGCTCGCGCTGATCGAGGCGATGACGCTCATATCGTTAGGCAGGTCGCACGAGGAGCCGCAGGACGACGCACGCGCGACATACGTTGGGAAGATCGACCGCGACAGTGCGCGGATCGACTGGACGCAACCGGCGCACATCGTCTGCCGCTCGATTCGCGCCTACGACCCGAAGCCCGGGGCGCACACGGTGCACCGCGGCGAGCAGATGAAGCTCTTCGGCGCCCGGATCCTGCCGGACACCGGGCATGCGCCGGGGAAGATCGTCGCGATCGACGAGGCGGGGATGATCGTGGCCTGCGGCGGAGGCGCGGTGCGGGTTGCGCAGCTCCAGCTCGCGGGAACAGCACGAATGGCGCCGACGGAGGCAATGCGAGGGAGGAAGATCGCTTCGGGGGAAACGCTAGGGAGATAGCTGCCTCGTTTCTCGTCTTCGTTATCCGTTAACGAGGGACGCGGAAGTACGAGTGAGAAGGAAAGCGCGGCGGCCTAAGGCCGCACGCTGACGGGGGACATGGAACGTGGGGGAGTAGCAACGGGGAACATGGGACCAGGAAGTGGCGCCATTGATCTCTGTTCCGCGTTATGAGGTAATGAGGGAGTACGCGGGAGGAGGGACGAGGAAGTAAGGGCGGTTCCTTGTTCCGCGGTGCGAGGGAGTACGCGAAACAAGGAAGTACGTGGGACAAGGCAGCATGACGGACGAGAGACAAGCGAGCGGCGGTAGAACAGCGTCCTTCGTCCCTCGCCCCGCGAGGCCGAGCGAACAACGGGCGCAGGCGCACGCCACTTCCTCATCCGCCGTTCCTCATGCCCCTCGTCCCTCATAACGTGGAGCAAGGAACAAGGGCGCCATTCCCTCATTCCACGTCCCCCGTTGCAACTCCCCCACGTCCCATGTCCCTCGTCCCGCTCGTCGCGTGAGGCGACGGCGGATTCCTCGTCCCTCGTCACCCTCCTTGTCCCTCGTCACCCTCCTTGTCCCTCGTCCATCCCTCGTCCTCGTTGCATCTTCGGCTTTCGCGAGAGAGGGGGACGGTGTAGCATCAGCCCCGTGTCTGTCTCTGTTGTCTGTCGCGTCGCACTGGTCGTGCTCTCCCTCGCCGCGTCGAGCATCGCCCGCGCGCAGGCCTCAGGCGCTGGTGCGGTCATTCGTGGGATCGTCCTCGATCCGGCCAACGGGTCGCTCGGATACAGTGTGGTCTCGATCGCGGGGACCGATCGGCAGATCCTCACTGATGATGCGGGGCGGTTCGTCTTTGCCGGGTTGGCGGCGGGGAGCTACCGTGTTCGCGCGCGACATCTCGGCTTTCTTCCGCTCGACACTACGGTCACGCTCACTGCCGACGGGACGGCCGAGCTTCAGCTCCGGTTGACGCACCTGACGGTGCAGCTTTCGGAGATGCGCGTCGTCGCGCCCGGGCCGTGTCGTCATCCGGGGGTGCCCGACGAATCGACGGACTACTGGCTGGCGACGGTATTCGGGCAGCTGCGCGAGAACGCGGACCGCGCGGTCGCGCTGGCGACACAGTATCCATTCACGTACCAGATGCAGCGGCGGGTCAGCGAGCGCACTCGGAGGTTCGGGGAGTATCCGCTCAAGACCGACACCGTCATGTTCGACGGCGACTCTCGCTGGCCTTATCACCCGGGGCGGATGATCTCACCGGTGAACGACCACGGGCGGATGTCCACGCAGCTCAACATCCCCGGGCTCGTGCAGCTCGCCGACTCCAGCTTTCACGCTGCACACTGCTTCACCTACGGCGGGGTGCAGAAGGTGAAGGGGAAGCGCTATATCCGTATCGACTTCGAGCCCTTCGAAGGGCTGGACAGCCCCGACATCATCGGCACGGCGTATCTCGATCCCGACAGCTATCAGGTGCGGCGAATAGTGATGTCGCTGACGCAGACCGAGAAGGTCGGCTCGCAGATCACGGCGCTCACTGTCACGTCGACGTTTCGCGAGCTCGTCTCCTCGATCCTCGTCCTCGACAGCGCCGAGGCCGAGACCACACTCGTGCCTCCGACGGGGGGGCCGCCCGTCGTCCGGGTCGAGCGCCAGAAGAACGTGGACGTCCACTTCATCCGCGCAACCCCGCCGGGAGCGATCACATCGGGGGCGACCACGCCCTGACCGGCGCGCTTCTCGCGTTGCCGCGCTACGATTGCCCTATGCGAACGACTGACGCCCATCCGATCGACGCCACCGCGGCGCGCGAGCTGTTCCAGCAGCGGTACGGCCGCGCGCCGGAAATCATCGCCTCGGCGCCGGGGCGCGTGAACCTCATCGGCGAGCACACCGACTACAACGGCGGCGAGGTGCTCCCGATCGCGATCGCGCGCCGCACATTCGTCGCGGTCTCGGTGGACCGTGATGCGCGGTCATCGGTGCTGCGCTCGGTGTCGTCGAACGAGGCGAACATCGGCGAGGCATCGCTCAGCCATCCGGCGCGGAGCGATCGCTGGTGGGACTACATCACCGGCGTCGCCGCGCCGCTCGTCGCTGCACCGTTAGGCGGCGCCGCGCCGCGGCCCGTCTCGATCGACGTCGCCGTCGTCAGCGATGTCCCGGCCGGCTCGGGACTGAGCTCCTCCGCGGCACTCGAGGTCGCGGCCGCGCTGGCAATCTCAAACGCGCTCGGCACTCCGCTCCCGACGCGTGAGGCGGCGTTGGCGGGCTGGCGCGCCGAGACGGAGTTCGTCGGCGTCGCCTGCGGCATCATGGACCAGTTCGCGTCAGCGCTGGCGCGCGAGGGACACGCGCTGCACCTCGACTGCGACACGACGGCCACCGACGACGCGCCCTTCGCCGACGCGGTGCTCATCGTCGACAGTGCGGTCAGCCGCTCGCTGCGAGGATCAGAGTTCAACCAGCGTCGCGCCGAGTGCGAGCAGGCGCTCGCCGAGCTGCGGAAGCGCTGGCCTGCCTTACGTTCGCTCGCCGCGGCGACGCCGGAGCAGGTGGCCGACGCCAACCTGCCCGACCCGCTCGGCCGCCGCGCCATGCACGTCTCGCGCGAGACGAGGCGCGTCAAGGAAGCGGTGGCCATGCTGCGCGGCGGACGGCCGCTGAGCGGACCGCTCCTGCTCGAGTCGCACGCATCGCTGCGCGACCTCTACGAGTGCTCGCGTCCCGAGCTCGATTGGCTCGTCGAGCGCGCGGTCACCGAGCCGGGCGTACGCGGCGCGCGTCTCACCGGCGCCGGCTGGGGCGGATGCATCATCGCCGTCGGGAGCGCCGATGCGCTGAAGGCCGCCGCGCCGGCGATCGAGCGTGACTACGTCGCGCGCTTCGGGCTCACTCCGCGGCTCTGGCTTTCGAACGCGGCCCGCGGGGCGGCGGTGGATTCGCGCTGAGACGCTAACGGTCGGGCGGCCGCCGCGTCCAACAGTGCACAGCCCGCGGCTACCCGTCATGCATTTCGGGCACTCGCCCATAGTCGCCGGGGTACTACCAAAGAGCGGATCGTCAGGCAGCGAAAGCGCTACGCAGGGTGTTCCCTGCCCGCCCTCTCGCTCGTCTAACTGCGTCGCGAATTTTACTGCATTCCCCCCGGACAACGAGCAGATGTCGCCGTCTCCGTTTCTATTTGCCACCGGCATCGAGAACAGCTATCCGACCATCGCCGGCGGCGTCCGCATCGACCAGATGGAGAAGTGCGGCCATTACGCGCGCTGGGAAGAGGACTTCGCCCTCGTCCGCGAGAGCGGGCTGAACGCGCTCCGCTACGGACCGCCCTACTACCGCACGCACGCCGCCCCCGACCGTTATGACTGGGACCACGCCGACCCGCAGATGGCTCGGCTCAAGGAGCTCGGCATCACGGTCATCGCCGATCTCTGTCACTTCGGCGTTCCATCGTGGCTAGGCGGCTTCCAGGATCCCGCGTTCCCGGTGCTGTTCGCCGAGTACGCGCGCGCGTTCGCGAAGCGCTATCCGTGGGTGCGGCACTTCACGCCGGTGAACGAGATCTTCGTCTGCGCGAGCTTCTCCGCCCTGCGCGGATGGTGGAACGAGTGTGAGGCGAGTGACGCCGCATTCGTGCGCGCGATGCGCAACCTCTGCATGGCGCACGAGCTCGCGGTCGAGGCGATCCTCGCCGAGCGTCCGGACGCGATCATCGTGCAGGGTGAGTCGATCGAGCACTTCCACGCCGCGGGCCAGGGCGCGCGCGCCGAGGCCGAGCGCTGGAACGGGTTGAAGCAGCTCTCGCTCGATCTGACGATGGGGCACGAGCTCGCCTCCGGGATGGCGCGCTTCCTCAACGAGAACGGCGTCCCGTCGAACGAGTTGAGCTTCTTCCGGGAGAAGCGCGCCGTCGGGCAGCGCTGGCTGGGCGTGGACTACTATCCGACCTGCGAGCACCGGGTCGCATCGACCGGCCGGCAGAACGGATGCCGCAGCCCGCTGGGGTTCAAGCGACTCGCGACGCAATACTACCAGCGCTATCACGTCCCGATCTTCCACTGCGAGACGAATCGCATCAGCAACCTCGCGGTGAACTGGCTCGACAGCCAGTGGAGCGACATCATCGCGATGCGGGCGTCGGGGATCCCGGTCACGGGCTTCACCTGGTTCTCGCTGACCGACCAGATCGACTGGCAGCACGCGCTCCGTGTCGAGCGGAACGACCTTCACGCCGTCGGGCTCTATGATCTCGAGCGGAAGATCCGCCCCGTCGGCGTCCGCTACAAGGAGATCGTCAGGCAGTGGCGCGGCGTTCTCGACGGCGAGTCGCAGACGAGCGTGGCCGAGCTGACGGCCTAGAAGGGGCCGGGAGTCGCACAGAGGGGGTCAGGGGTCGGGGGTCGACAACGGCTTTGCATTCGCGCTGCCTAACGCTTGGCAAGCCGGGCGCGACATGCTGACCGCCTGACCCTGACCCCCGACCCCTGACCCCCTCTGAACGCGCGCAGCGCGCGGCAAACGGATGCGGCACGCGGGCACGTCCTTTGCCCTTATCCTGGCGCCACAGTCGCCGATGTCGGCGGCCAAGTTTCAGGATCTTCGCAAAGATGAATCATGCCCAGCCCGCTTCCTGCACTGGCCGCGGATCGCCGCGACGTGTCCTACATCGTCCACAGCCACCTGCGCTGGGACTTCGTGTGGCAACGTCCGCAGCAGATCCTCTCCCGGCTGGCGCAGCGCGGGCACGTGCTCTTCGTCGAGGAGCCGGTCTACCTCGACGACATCCCGGCGCCAAGGCTCGACGTCTCGCTCCCGCTCCCGAAGGTGCATCGCGCGGTGCCGCTCCTCCCGGGCACGCTCCGCGGGCAGTACGACGCATCGATCGCCGTCATCCGCGAGCTGGTGCGGAAGCAGGTCGCGGCCGACGGACCGTTAGGCGGCGCCTTCGAGCGCCCCGTCCAGTGGTTCTACACGCCGATGCCGGCGCCGGCGATGATCGGCGCCTTCAACGAGCGCGGCATCGTCTACGACTGCATGGACGAGCTGTCGAAGTTCCGCTTCGCCCCGACCGAGCTCGTCGACCGCGAGCGCTACCTCGTCGCCAGCGCCGACGTCGTCTTCACCGGCGGCTACAAGCTCTGGCAGGCGAAGTCGCGGCACCATCATAACGTTCATTTCTTCGGTTGCGGCGTCGACGTCGACCATTTCGCGCGCGCGCGTTCCGAAGAGCTTCCGCTCGCCCCCGAGCTCCGGTCGCTCGGCCGCAAGGTGATGGGCTACTTCGGCGTCATTGACGAGCGCATCGACTATGACCTCCTGCGCAAGCTCGCCGATGAGAACTCGGACGCCGAGCTGGTGATGGTCGGGCCGGTCGTGAAGGTGGACCCCGATGAGCTGCCGCAGGGACCGAACATCCGCTGGCTCGGCCAGCGCCCCTACACCGAGCTGCCCTCGTACGTGAAGGGCTTCGACGTCTGCCTGATGCCGTTCGCGCTCAACGAGGCGACGGAGTACATCAACCCGACGAAGACGCTCGAGTACATGGCAGCCGGCAAGCCGATCGTCTCGACCGCGGTCGCCGACGTGGTGCACCACTTCACCCCGGTCGTGACCGTCGCCGAGAACGCTGACGATTTCGTGACCGCGACCGCGGCGGCGATCAACATGCCCGACCTGGCGATGATCGCGCGCGGCATCGAGCAGGCGCGCGCGAACAGCTGGGAGACGATCGTCGCGCGAATGGAGCGCATCGTGCGCGAGGGGCTTCGCACCCGCGCCGACCGCGCCGCGACCCGCGATCGCGACGGCCGCGCCGCCCGCCGCGACGACCGGCCACATCGCGCCGACCGTGCGCTCGCCACGACGGCCGACGAAACGGGCGACTGACCGGCGTTTCGCCGCGTGCAGGGATGCAGACAATCGATACCCGTAGCGCACCGGCACCGCTCGAGCTCTGGGCGGGGCTCGAGTGCACCCTCAACCGCGTCGGTGACCGGCAGCACGACCAGCTCGCGCTGACCGGCCACTACGATCGCGAAGACGACCTCGCCCTCGTCGCATCGTTAGGCATCCGCACCGTCCGCTACCCGATTCTCTGGGAGCGGGTCGAGCGCGGCGTCGCCGATGACGAAGCGTGGGCGTTCACCGACCGGCGCATGGCGCAGCTGCGCCGGCTCGGCGTCGAGCCGATCGTCGGGCTCGTCCACCACGGCAGTGGCCCGTTGGGCACGAGCCTCCTCGACCCGCGGTTCGCAGAGGGGCTGGCCGCGTTCGCCGAGCGTGTCGCTGCGCGCTACCCGTGGGTTCGATGCTTCACGCCGGTGAACGAGCCCCTCACCACCGCCCGCTTCGCCGGATTGTACGGCGTCTGGTATCCGCACGAGCGGAGCCCGGGCGCGATGCTCCGCGCCCTCGTCACCCAGCTGCGGGCGACGCGATTGGCGATGGCCGCCATCCGCACCGTCAGGCCTGACGCTCTCCTCGTCCAGACCGAGGACCTCGGCAAGACGCACGCGACGCGGACGCTCGCCTACCAGGCGGCGTTCGAGAACGAGCGGCGCTGGCTGACCTTCGACATGCTCACCGGCCGCTTCGACCGTGGCCACCCGCTGCGCGACTACGCGCGATGGGCCGGCCTCGGCGACGACGAGATCGACGATGCGATCGGTGATGGCTGCACACCCGATCTCCTCGGGATCAACCACTATGTCACCAGCGAGCGCTGGCTCGACGAACGACTCGATCGCTACCCGGCGCGCACGCATGGCGGCAACCATCGCCACCGCTACGCCGACGTCGAAGCGGTGCGCGTCCTCCCTGACGGCACCGCCGGACCGCGCGCGCTGCTCGGCGAAGTGCACGATCGCTATCACCTGCCGATCGCGGTGACCGAGGCGCACATCGGCTGCACGCGCGAGCAGCAGCTGCGCTGGCTCGACGAAGTCTGGCACGCCGCGCTCGATGCACGCGCCGATGGCGCCGATGTTCGCGCCGTCACTGCGTGGGCCGCGTTCGGAGCGCAGGACTGGAGCTCGCTCGTCACCGAGCTTCGTGGCGACTACGAGCCCGGGCTCTTCGACGTTCGCGCACCCCGCCCCCGCCCGACCGCGCTGGCGCGCATGGCGCACGCACTCGCGACGCGCGGGCGCTTCGAGCATCCGGCGCTCGACGGCCCGGGGTGGTGGCGGCAACCCGGTCGCATCGCCTACCCGCCGGACGGCGGCGACCCACGTGAGGGTGCGTCACCGGCCGTCAGGCACGGTGCGCGCCGGATCAAGGCCGCCGGCGCGCCGCTGCTCATTGCCGGCGCCGGCGGCACGTTAGGCAGGTCGTTCACGCGGATCTGCGCCGAGCGCGGGCTCGCCGCGCGGGCGCTGCACCGCCACGAGCTGGACATCACCGATCGGGCCGCGGTCGATCGCGCGCTCGACGAATCGGGTGCATGGGCGATCGTCAACGCCGCCGGCTGGGTGCGGGTCGACGACGCCGAGCACGACAAGCCCGGCTGCACCTGGGCGAACGTCGCCGGCGCGGCGACGCTGGCCGCGGCCTGCGCCGAGCACGACGTCCGGCTGCTCACCTTCTCCTCGGACCTGGTGTTCGACGGCGGCAAGGACCGGCCATACGTCGAGAGCGACGCGCCAGCGCCGTTAGGCACCTACGGCCGTTCAAAGGCGAAGGCCGAGGTGCGCACGCTCGCGCTTCTCCATTCGGCACTCGTCGTGCGCACCGCCGCGTTCTTCGGCGCGCGCGACGACTGGAACTTCGTCGCGCGGACCGTGCGCGCGCTGGCCTCCGGCGAGCCCGTCGAGGCGGCCGACGATCTCGTCGTCTCGCCGACGCACGTCCCCGACCTCATCAACGCATCGCTCGACCTGCTCATCGACGGCGAGCATGGCATCTGGCACCTCGCCAACGCCGGCTCGACGACCTGGGCCGCGCTCGCCCGCGACGTCGCCCGGCTCGCGGGATTCGACGAGTCGCTGGTGCGCGGCCGGCCTGCCTCCGAGCTCGGCTTCGTGGCGCCGCGCCCGCGGAACTCGGCGCTGGCGAGCGAGCGTGGCGCGCTGATGCCGCCGCTCGCCGTCTCGCTCGAGCGATGCGTCGCCGCGCTGGTCGGCGCGCCGCACGCGCACTCGCAGCTCACCGCCTAACGTTCCGCGCTTCCACCATCATGCAGCCTGTCGCCAGCACCGCAGCGAATTCCCCGTCCACGTCCAGGAACAGTGCCGCCAGTGGCGACGCGCCGCGCGTCGTCATCCTCGGCGCCGGCCCGACCGGGCTCGCCGCCGGCTACCGGCTGCGCGAGCTCGGCTACACCAACTGGACGATGTTCGAGGCGCGCGACAAGGTCGGCGGGCTGGCGTCGAGCGAGACGAGCCCTAACGGTTTCACCTACGACATCGGGGGGCACGTCCTCTTCTCGCACTATGAATACTTCGACAAGCTGTTCGACAAGCTGATGGGCGACGAATACCAGCTCCTGCTCCGCGAGAGCTGGGTCTGGATGTGCGAGCGCTTCCTGCCGTATCCGTTCCAGAACAACATCAAGTATCTCCCGAAGGAGATCGTCCTCGAGTGCCTGCTCGGGTTGATCGAGGCGCAGAAGCAACCGCTCGACCTCGCCCGCTTCGGCAACTTCGAGGAGTTGATCTACGGCGTCTTCGGTGCCGGGATCGCGAAGCACTTCATGATGCCCTACAACTTCAAGGTGTGGGCACATCCGCCGAAGATGATGAACAAGGAGTGGATCGGTGAGCGCGTGTCAGTGGTGGACATCAAGCGCGTGCTCGGCAATGTCGTCCTCGATCGCGACGACGCCGGCTGGGGACCGAATTCCACCTTCAAGTATCCACGGCACGGCGGAACGGGCGGACTGTTCGAGCGGATGCGCCCATACGTGAACGACAACCTCCGCCTCGAGACGCCGGTGCGACACGTCGACGTCGACGCCAAGGAGGTCGTGCTCGGCGACGGGACACGTGAACGCTATGACATCCTCCTCAGCACGATGCCCGTTGACGTGCTGGTGAAAGGGATGCAAGGCTGTGTTCCCGCGGAGGTGCGCGAGCAGGCGGGCCGGCTGCGGCATTCGGGCGGATACATCGTCGGTGTGGGGATCAGGCAGCCCTCCCCGTCGAAGAAGTGCTGGATGTACTTTCCCGAGGGGAACGCGCCGTTCTACCGGGTAACGTATCTCTCGAACTATTCGCCGGAGGTCGTGCCCGACCCGGCGACGCACTACTCGCTTCTGGCGGAGATCTCGCACTCCGAGTTCAAGCCGGTGGACAAGTGCACCGTGGTCGAGGACACCATCCAGGGGATGATCAACACGAGGTTGTTGAGCGAGGAGGATCGCCGGGACATCGTCGACGCACACCTGATCGCGCGCGAGTACACTTATCCAACGCCCTCGACCGAACGCGATCCGGCGCTGAAGACGGTGCTGCCCTGGCTCGAGACGAAGGACATCTTTTCGCGTGGACGCTTCGGTGCCTGGCGCTACGAGGTGGGCAACATGGATCACTCGGTAGCGCAGGGGGTCGAGTGGGTGAACCGGATCGTGCAGGACGACGCGGCGAACGAGCTCACGTACCAGGCGAAGCGCGGATGCTGACCGACCTCGAGCTATTAGCCATTAGCCGTTAGCCATAAGCTCACAGCCTGAAGAGACTGACCGCGGTTACCGCTGTTGCTCAACCCTAACGGCTGATGGCTAACGGCTCTGAGCCCTGATCCCAATCGCCACACCGATGACCCATTCGCCCCCGACTCACGCGCTCATCCCATGCGGCGGCAAGGGGACGCGCATGCTCTCGCTCACCGGCGGCGCGCCGAAGGAGCTGGTCGAAGTCGCGGGCATTCCAGTCGTCGAGCGCGTGGCGCGCGAGTGTGCGGCCAGCGGGATCACCGACCTGCTCGTCGTGATCGCGCCGGGCAAGGAAGCGATCCAGGACAGGCTGGCGTGGCAGGCGGGGACGCATGGAATGCCGGAGCGGATCTCCTTCGCGATGCAGCGTGAGGCGAGGGGACTGGCCGACGCGATCCGCTTCGGCGCCGACTTCTCCGGCCATGGCCCGATCGCCGTCGCGCTCCCCGACAACCTCTTCCTCAGCGAGACGCCCGCGCTGCAGCAGGTGATCGACATCGCGACACGCGCCGGCAAGAGCGCGGTGGCGATCGTCGGGATCACGATCGAGGAAGCGCGGGCGAAGGGTGCGACGGCGATCTACGGCGGCGACATCGCGGGCCACGAGTACCGCATCAACCACATCCCCGACAAGGGCGCCAAGAGCGCGACCTTCGACACCGGCGGTGCGAAGGTCGCCTACACCGGTGTCGGTCGCTACGCCTTCACGCCCGCAGTGTGGAAGGCGATCAACGAGGTCGAGGGCGCACTCGAGCCGGGCGCGGAGCTCGACGACATCCCGGTGATGCAGCTCCTCCTCAACCGCGGGCTCATGACCGGCTGCCTGATCGACGGCCGCTTCCTCGATGTCGGCCTCCCGGCCGGGTACCTCGAGGCGAATGCCGAACTGTCTGCCTGACGGCAGGCGCGGCGCATGACGGCGCGGCTCGCGCCGCCGCGCACGGAGGCGGAGCTCGATCATGCGCTGTCGACGCCGCGCGATGCCACCGTCGCCGCGTTAGGCAGGACGCCGGGCGACATCGTCGTCCTCGGCGCTGGCGGCAAGATGGGACCGACGCTGGCCCGGATGGCCGCGCGGGCCGCGAGCCTCGCCGACAGCGGCGCACCGCGGCGAGTGATCGCGGTCTCGCGCTTCTCGTCGAGCCCGACGATGGAGGCGCTGCACGCCGCCGGCGTCGAGACGATCCGCTGCGACCTGCTCGACCGCGGCGCCGTGGCCCGCCTCCCCGACGCGCCTAACGTCATCTACATGGCCGGCCAGAAGTTCGGCACCAGTGACGCGCCGTCGCGCACCTGGATGCAGAACGTCGTCGTCCCGTCGATCTGCGTCGAGCGCTATGCCGCGTCGCGGATCGTCGCCTTCTCGACGGGAAACGTGTATCCGCTCACTGCGCCGGCCGGCGGCGGCTCGCGCGAGGGTGACCCGCTCGGACCGGTCGGCGAATACGCCGCGAGCTGCGTCGGCCGCGAGCGAGTGCTCGAGTACTACTCCGCGACACGGGGTACCTGTGTGGCCGTCGCCCGGCTGAACTATGCGATCGACCTCCGTTACGGGGTGCTGGTGGACATCGCGGTGGCCATCGCGCAGGGGCGGCCCGTTCCCCTGGCGATGGGACACGTCAACGTCATCTGGCAGGGCGACGCGAATCGGATCGCGCTCGAGCTCCTGCCGCACGCCTCGTCGCCGCCGCTCGTCGTCAACGTCACCGGGAGCGAGACGATCGCCGTGCGCACGATCGCCGCCGAGCTCGCGCGGCGGATGAAGCGCGACGTGACCTTCGCCGGGAGCGAGGCGCCTAACGCGTTGCTCAGCGACGCGTCGCGGATGCGGAGTCTGCTCGGTCCTCCCGACATGCCGTCGGCCACGCTCCTCGACTGGGTCGCCGACTGGGTCGCCGCCGGACGCCCGCTGCTCGGCAAGCCGACGGGGTTCGAGAAGCGCGACGGCGCCTTCTGATGCGTGACTCGCACGCCAACCTCCGCCTCGGCTGCGTGATCCCCGCGCACCCGCTCGCGCTCACCGCCAGCCGCAAGCTCGATGAGCGGCGCCAGCGCGCGCTGAGCCGCTACTACTTCGACGCCGGCGCCGGGGGACTTGCGGTCGGTGTGCACACCACGCAGTTCGCCATCCGCGAGCCGAAGCATGGCTTGTACGAGCCGGTGCTCGCGCTGGCGATGGAAACGGTGCGCGCGTCGCTGGCCGCGCACTCTCGGCCCTTCACGATGGTTGCCGGTGTCATCGGCGACACCGCGCAGGCAGTGCGCGAAGCGACGACGGCCGTCGCGTTAGGCTACGACGTCGCGCTGCTCAGCCTCGCGGCGCTCCCTGACGCGACCACGGACGAGCTGATCGCGCACTGCCGCGCCGTCGCCGAGGTGATGCCGCTGTTCGGGTTCTACCTGCAGCCCGCCGTCGGCGGCCGCGTCCTCGACTACGAGTTCTGGTGCCGCTTCGCCGAGATCGAGCGGGTGTGGGCGGTGAAGATCGCGCCGTTCGACCGCTACGCGACGTTCGAGACCGTCCGCGCCATCGTCGAATCGCGTCGCACCGACATCGCCCTCTACACCGGCAACGACGACAGCATCGTCGCCGACCTGGTGACTCCCTTCCCCGCCAACATCGGCGGCGTCGAGAAGGCGCGCTGGATCGACGGCGGACTGCTCGGCCAGTGGGCGGTGGGGACGCATCGCGCGGTGGTGCTGCTCTCGCGCGCGCGCGCCGGTCGCGGCGCCGCCGACGTCGGCCTGATGAGCGAGGGTGCCGCGCTCACCGACTTCAACGGCGCGATGTTCGACGCCCGCAATCGATTCGCCGGATCGATCGCCGGCATCCACGAAGTGCTGCGCCGTCAGGGACTGCTCGAAGGAATCTGGTGCCTCGACCCTGACGAAGGATTGTCACCCGGCCAGAGCGAGGAGATCGATCGGGTGGTGAGGACGCATCATTTCCTGCTCGACGATGCGTTCATTGCCGCTCGGATTGATGAGTGGATGAAGTAGAGATCACGCGTGTGCGTTCCTCGTTGAACACGGCGATGAGCGATGCCGTGCGGACGGAGTTCAACACCGCGATGAGAGATGAGAGAGACTCCGATGGAGAGATGAGAGAGGAGAGACGAAACGACGATCCCGATTACCGACACACCCGCTATCGCCGTTGCGCCTGGTAGGTTCTCTCTTCTCTCATCTCTCGCTCGCGCTATCTCTCGTCTCTCATCGCAGTGTTGAAATCAGTCACCCCGCCTCGACACAAACGGTATGTCCCCCCACCCAGCTCTTGCCGGGCGCAAGGACGATCGGATTGAAAACCGTCGCCGGTTCGACGCACACGAACTGCGACCATTCGCCCGGGGCGAAGTCGTACTTCTCGTCCGAGCCGGGGCCGGGGTTCCAGACGACGATGTTGGCGAAGCCGGAGCTCTCGATGCGGAGACAGCGGCGGGCGTCGCGAAGGCGGAGGCGGGCCGGGGCACCGAGGTAGACGCGGTCGGTCTCGCCGTTAGGCACGAGCGCCGGGGTGTTGTCGGCGGACTCGGCGAAGTCGAGGACCTTGTCGCGGTAGCGGAGCCCCTGCAGCCCCTCGACGCGCGCGGTGCGGGCGTCGGCGACGCGGAAGTAGCTGTGATAGCCGGCGGTGAAGGAGAAGGGGGCCGCGCCGGTGTTGGTGATGCGGAGAGTGAGCGTGAGCTCGTTGGTCAGCGTCACCGTGAGCTCGGCGAGGAAGTCATGCGGCCAGAGCTTCCTGATCGCGGCGTCCGATCGGAGGGTGAGCGTCGCTGTCGCGGCCCCCTTCGCGTTGGTGCCGTGCGATCCGATCGTCCACTCGCTGCTGCGGGCGAAGCCGTGCTGCGGGAGCGCGGCCACGGCGGCGTCGGTCCCCTTGCCGAATTGCGGGAAGACGATCGGGATGCCGGCGTGCTTCTCCTGTGACGCGTCGCGGCGCGAGCTGAAGAAGAGGACCTCGCCGCTCGGAGGGCGCCAGGAGAGGACGTGTCCGCCGTGGGCATAGAGCTCGGCGGTGCCTCCGGCGGGATGCGAGAGGAGGACGCGCGATCGGCCGGCGAGCCCGGCGCCGACGTCGGCACCGGCTGAAGACGTGGTCTGCGGCACGGCGATCCGGGTGGAACGTTAGGCAGCACACATGCGGGCACGCGCGCGCGGCGCCCCGCGGCGGGACCTCAGGCGATGCGCCCGATCTCGGGAGCGGGTCCGACCGCACCGCCGCCTGAACCCTGCACACCGCGCGCCGTCTCGTCGGTACGCTGCACGGTTTCCGACTCGCTGCGGAAGCGCGCGAGGAATGCCGCCGGGCCCGCGTTGTCCGGCAGCGACCGAAGCGCGCGAATCGCCTCGCTCGCGTGAGCGCTCAATCCCGCCACCATGTGGTCAGCATCCACTCCGACCCGCTCCAGCTCCGACACCAGTGTTCGTAAGACATCAGCGTGTGGCATCACCCTCCCGCGTTCGCATCCGCCAGGACTTCGCCGGCTACATCGACCGGCTCCCCACTCCTGGGTCATCCCTACATTGGTACCATATGTCACAATCTGCCAGAAGTGAGCCAAATGTTTCAAGTCTGTCGTGATACGGTCGCCATTCGCGACGCGGCGCGGGCTCTCCGCCGACTCCCGCTCCCCGGAATGGCACGGGCGTTTATCTTATCAGGATGACGCAAAGCACCTTTCACGCTGGCGCGGCCGGGGGCGGAAGCTCCGGCGGAAGTCCGTCGCGGCCGGCATCGGGCGGCAACGCGACGATCGGCGGAGTGACCGAAGCGCGAGTCGCGGCCGCGACGATCTGCGCCGACATGCGCGGCGGCGACCTGCTCGATCCGGCGTTCGATCGCCGTACCATCGGCCTCGACGCACGCGATCGCCGCTGGACGCGCGAGCTCGTCTACGGAATGCTGCGCCATCGCTCTCGCCTCGACGCGCTGCTTTCCGCGCGCGTCAACGGCGGGCTCGCGCGGCTCGACCCCGATCTCACCGACCTGCTGCGCCTTGGCGCGCAGCAGCTCCTCTCGATGCGCAGCGTCCCGGCGTATGCCGCGATCGCGCAGACCGTCGAGCTGGCGAAGCGCCGGCATGGCATCGGCGCGAGCAAGCTGGCGAATGCGGTCCTTCGCCGACTCGACCGCGAGCGCGACTCGCTCGTCATCGCCCCGCCCGCCGACCCGATCGATGCGCTCGCGCTCGAGCACTCGCACCCGCGCTGGCTCGTCGCACGCTGGGTCGCGCGCTGGGGCGCGGAGGAGACGGGCCGGCTCCTCGCGGCGAACAACGTCGAGGCGCCGATCATCGTGCGGCCCTGGCACGTCGTGCGCGAACAGCTCGAGGCGACGCTCGAGGCGGCCGGCGTGCACGTCACCGACGCGCCACTCGCCGGCGACAGCATGACGATCTCGGCGCCGCCGGTGGGGCTCACCGAGCTCGGTGCCTACAAGCAGGGACTCTTTCACGTCCAGGATCCGGCGTCGACGCTGGTCACGACGTACGCCTGCTTCGCCAGCGGCGCGACCGTCGCCGACCTCTGCGCCGCGCCGGGTGGGAAGACGATCGAGCTGTCGCGCACCGCCGGGCTGGTGATCGCCAGCGACGCGTCGGCTTCGCGGCTCGCGCGTGTCGCCCAGAACGTCGGGCGACTCGAGGTGCCTAACGTTCTGCTGATGGTCGCCGATGCGCGCATGCCCGCGCTCGCCGGCGTCGATGGCGTGCTGATCGACGTGCCGTGCACCGGCACGGGCACGTTCCGCCGCCATCCCGATGCGCGCTGGCGGCTGAAGACGTCGGACCTCGCCGTACTCGGCGCCCTCCAGCGCGCCATCATCCGCGCCGCGGCGGCGATCGTTCGCCCCGGCGGGCTGCTGGTCTACAGCACCTGCTCGCTCGAGCCCGAGGAGAACGACCAGCAGATCGAGAGCTTCCTCGCCGAGCATCCGGAGTGGGCGCTCGAGCCGCCGCCTAACGGCGCGGTGCCCGAGGCGGTGCTCGATGCCGGGCGGCTCCGCGTGCTTCCGCAGCGGCACGGCGCCGACGGCGCGTTCGCGGCGCGGCTGCGGCGGGCGCGATGAACTTCCGGCTCTGGCTGCGGCGGGCAATGCCCTACTTCATCGCCGCCGTGCTCGGCTTCACCGCCGCATACATCGTGATCGCGGTCGCCGTCTTCCCGCCCAGCGGCGGCCCCGATGACGTGACGGTCCCGAGCCTGACGGGGATGACGATCAGCGACGCGACGAGCCGGCTGTCGAAGCTCGGATTCAAGCTGAAGCAGGGCGCGACACGCCCGAGCGAAGGGGCTCCTGCCGGGACGATCATCGAGCAGAATCCGCTCGGCGGGGCGGTGGATCGTCCAGGCGCGACGGTCACCGTGGTGACGAGCGCCGGACAGCGCGAGCTCGTCGTCCCCGATACGAAGGGGATGGCGCGGCGCGACGCCGAGCGCGCGCTCGAGGAAGCGGGGTTCGCCGTCGGCTCGGCGACCCAGCAGCCGAGTGACCAGGCGCGGGGGACGGTGCTGGCGACCACACCGGCCGCCGGCGAGAAGTCCTCGGCGGGGTCGGTGACGCTGGTGATCAGCAGCGGCCCGTCGTCGGTGACGCTGCCTAACGTCGTCGGCCGGTCGTACGCCGACGCCCGCTCGGCGCTGGAGCAGATCGGCCTCCTCGTCTCGGGGAGCGGGCTCGACTCCGCTTCGACCGAACCGGCCGGCACGGTGGTCTCGCAGTCTCCGAGCCCGGGCCGTACCGTTCCCTCCGGCACGACGATCCAGCTCCGCCTTTCCGCCGGCATCGGCCTCGTCGCGCCGCGGGAGTGATTTAGTAGCAACTCGTTACTATTGTCCACCTGCTGTTCCCGCTGTTGACCCGCCGTTTTCTCATCTCTCATCGCAGTGTCGCAAGCCAGACCGCGCGCAGCACTCATCGCCCCATCGCTCCTCAGTTCGGATTTCGCCCAGCTCACCGCGGACCTCCGCCGCTGTGAGGAAGGGGGCGCGGACTGGCTGCACGTCGACGTCATGGACGGCTGCTTCGTCCCGAACCTCACCTTCGGCGCAAAGGTGATCGAGACCGTTCATCGGGTGACGAAGCTGCCGCTCGACGTGCACATGATGGTCGTCGAGCCGGAGAAGTACTTCGACGACTTCGCGAAGGCGGGCGCGGCGACGATGACCATCCACGCCGAGGCGGCGCCGCACCTGCAGCGACAGCTCGTGCGGATCCGTGAGCTCGGGTGCAAGGCAGGTGTCGCGCTCAATCCCGGCACGCCGCTCGCCGCGGTCGAGGACGTGCTGGCCGATCTCGACCTGCTGCTGGTGATGACCGTGAATCCCGGATTCGGCGGCCAGGAGTTCATCCCGCATTCGCTCGACAAGATCGCCCGGGCGCGACGCATGCTCGACGCGGCGAAGAGCGGTGCGATCCTCGAGGTGGACGGCGGGATCAACCGGAAGACGATCGCCGCCGCACGCGCGGCGGGCGCCGACGCCTTCGTCGCCGGGAACGCCGTGTTCACCGCCGCCGACATCGGCGCCGAGATCGCGGCGCTGCGACAGCTCACGATGGCGCGGGCATGACCGTCAGGCAGCAGTGGGCGGTCGTCGGCGGGGTGATCGCGCTGCTCGCGGTGGGACTCTTCGCCGCGACGCGGATGATGGGCGACGAGCTCTTTCCGGTGAGCGTCGGCGGCAAGGCGCCCGACTTCACCGCGACGCCACTGCTCGAGCCGGTCTATCCGACCACGCCTAACGCGATGTTCACCTCGCGCGACCTCGGCGACTCGGCCCCGGCGAAGACGCTCGCCAGCTACAAGGGCGACGTCGTGCTGCTCAACATCTGGGCGACGTGGTGCGCACCGTGCCGCGCCGAGATGCCGTCGATCGAGAAGCTGCACCGCGAGTTCGGGCCGCGCGGGCTCAAGATCGTCGCCGTCAGCGTCGACGACCCGGGACAGCAGAAGGCGATCCGCGACTTCGTCCGCGAGCTCGGACTGACGTTCGAGATCCTGCAGGACCCGACGCACGACATCCAGAAGGCGTACCAGACCACCGGCGTCCCCGAGACGTTCGTGCTCGGGCGCGATGGCGTGATCCGGAAGAAGATCATCGGCGCCACCGACTGGAGCTCGCAGGGCACGCGAGCGCTTGTCGCCCAGCTTCTCGCCGAGCAGTGACCGCTCCGCGACGCCACCATTGGCGGGCCGCTCTCCGCGGCATGTTCCTCGAGCGTCTCGCGCTCAAGGCGGCAGCACTCTTCTTCGCGCTCGTGCTCTGGATGGTCGTGAGCGTCGAGGAGCCGACCGACGAGATCATCCCGATCCGTTTCGCGCCGGTGGTGGACAGCGGCGTCGTGATCGTCGGGCCGCTGCCGACGGTGCGCGCGCTCGTGCTCGGGCGTGGACGCGAGCTGCTCAAGCTGTACAACGCGTCGCCGGTGATCGTGAGGCGGATCCGCGGCGCCGACAGCGAGAAGGTGACGCTCGAGCTCGGGCCCGCCGACGTGGACCTGCCCGCGGGAGTGAACGCGGTGGTGCGCGACGTCCGCCCGCGCAACGTCACGCTGCAGCTTCGCCGCGTGGAGGCAGTGACGCCATGACGTGCGTCCTCGCGATCGACACCGGGGTCGTCAGGCCATGACGCGCATCCTCGCGATCGAGACGTCGTGCGACGAGACGTCGGCGGCAGTGCTGTCGGGGAGCGGCGACGAGACGACGCTCGAGTCGCTGGTGATCCTGTCGCAGGACGTGCATCGCATCTTCGGCGGCGTCGTCCCCGAGATCGCGTCGCGGGCGCACCTGACGGCGATCGTGCCGGTGGTCGAGCGCGCGCTGAGCGAGTCCGGTGCAACGTTAGGCAGCGTCGACGCGGTCGCGGTCACCAACGCCCCGGGGCTCGTCGGCGCGCTGCTCGTCGGCGTCAGCTTCGCCAAGTCGCTCGCGTTCGGCGCTGGGATTCCGCTCGTCGGGGTGCATCACATGGAAGGGCACCTCTTCGCGACGGCGATCGACCATCCCGAGGCCGTGCCGCCATTCACCGCGCTCCTGGTGAGCGGCGGACACACGCTGCTCCTCGACGTCGAGCAGTGGGGGAGCTACCGCCTGCTCGGCTCGACGCGCGACGATGCCGCCGGCGAAGCGTTCGACAAGGTGGCGAAGCTGCTCGGTCTTCCCTACCCCGGCGGCCGGCACATCGAGCGGCTGGCGGCGGAGGGTGATCCATCGCAGATCCGCTTCTCGCGCCCGATGACGCGGCGCGACCAGAAGCCGGGGGACGCGGACTACTACGACGTCTCGTTCAGCGGACTCAAGACCGCGGTGCTGCATGCGGTGCGCGAGCGCGCGATCGCCCCGATCCCCGAGAATGGCGCCGATCCGCAGCAGGGCGATCGCATCTCGATCGCTGCCGGCTTTCAGGCGGCGCTGGTGGACACGCTCGCCGAGAAGACATATCGTGCGGCGCGAGCATTCAACCGCACGCGCATCGTACTCGGCGGCGGCGTCGCCTGCAACAAGACACTCGCGCGCACGATCGCCGAGCGCGTGACCTCACTCGGCGCTGTGGTGTATGCACCGTCACCGCGACTGGCGACGGACAACGCGGCAATGATCGCCCGCGCCGGACTTTATCGCTTCGAGCAGGGCGAGCGTGCCGCGCTCGACCTCAACGCCTACGCATCTATGCCCATTCCCGGACTGGTCGCTGCCTGATGATCGCTTCCGTGTTGACCCCGATGATCCTCGCGTCGCCGACGGTGGTGCACGCGTTCAGCTATCCGATCGGCCCACTCGAGATCACGGGCTTCGGGCTGGCGATGTTCCTCGCCTTCGTCGTCGCGCAGCACGCGGCGCAGGTCGAGACGGCGCGCCGCGGCTACGATCCGCAGCCCGTCGGCGACCTCGTGTTCGCCGCGGTGATCGGCGGGCTCGCCGGCGCGAAGATCTACTACGCAATCCTCACCGGCGATCCGCACGCGCTGCTCGAGCGGGCGGGATTCGTCTTCTGGGGTGGGCTGATCGGCGGCACGATCGGCGTGCTGGGGATGGCGAAGTGGAAGGGGATGAATCTCTGGCGTGTCTCCGATGTCGGCGGTCCGGCGGTGATGGCCGCGTACGCAGTGGGACGTACAGGCTGCTGGGCGGTCGGCGACGACTACGGTCGCCCGTGGGACGGCGCCCTCGCTGTCGCCTTCCCTAACGGCGCACCGCCGAGCACCGCCGGCATCATGTCGCGGCTCTTCGGCGTCGCATTTCCACCGGGCACCCCGCCCGACCTCGTCGTCGGCGTGCATCCGACGCAGCTCTACGAAGTGACGATGGCGTGCATCCTCTTCGCGATCCTCTGGCGCATGCGCGATCACAACCACGCCGAGGGCTGGCTGTTCGGCGTCTACTGCACGGTCGCCGGCGTCGAGCGGTTCATCGTCGAGTTCTTCCGCGCAAAGGACGACCGCTTCTTCGGACCACTGACGACGGCGCAGGTCATCGCGATCCTCTTCGTCATCGCCGGCGCGGTGATCATGGCCTGGCGGAACACCCCACGCGCCGGCGCGCTGGGGATTTATCGGCCGGGATTCACGCCCGGGAGCGAACCCGCCGCGGCGCGGCCGGTCGTGGCGAGGTAAGCGAAAGGCAACCGCAGTCGAACCGCTGAGCACTGCCGCGCGAGGAAGGATCGGGATAGCGGGCTCGAACCGCTTGGGGCACGCGGGGTGCGATGATCTCGCCCGGCGTGCCCCATTTTCTTTCGCCCGCACGCGACCGCACGCGACCGCACGCGACCGCGCGCGACGGTACATCGCGGCGGTTCTCTTTGGTTCAATGGCAGTTCTCGACGGTGAGGAGTACAGGTAATGGCTGAAGGAAAAGCGACGCGTGGTGGTGGTGCGCCTCCGGCGCGGCGGGAGAACACGGTGAGCGAGCCGGGGAGCGCCGAGCGTGGTGAGCTCGAGATCGTGAGCGAGCGCGTCGAGTGGAAGAACAAGGCAGCGCGACTCTGGACTTCCGAGGTGCTGCTGCCGGGGAAGGAAAAGAAGACGGCTGACCAGTTCCGGCTCGGCCCGGGCGAAGGGAGCATCGACGGCGTGATCGTGGTCCCGATCGACGAGGATAAC
>JBJMNK010000009.1:0-17310 GCA_045804265.1 Gemmatimonadaceae bacterium
CCACCCAATCCGAGCGCCTGGCGATCGACTTCGTCGCCACGAACACGCTGTCCCACAGCACTTTCGTTCGCGCCACGTCGAGGAACCCTTCGCCCCCGATCGAGATGGTATCGCGTGACGCGTGGATCTCGCCGTTCACGAGCTTCTTGGCCAGGCCCTGTGTCAGCGTATAGTTCCCCATCCCCAGCTCGTTCGCGTAGCCGCCCGACGTGCGGCTGAAATAGATCGGGCGTGTCGTTCCCGCGGCGTCCTTGATCATTCGCAGCACCAGAATGTCCGCGCGCGTGAGCTGCCGCGGCGTGATGATCGCGCGCACGTTGCCCGCGGTGAACAGCGCTGCCTGCGGCACGTCGGCGACGAGCGGCACCGCGTCCGCTTCGGCGATCGACATGTTGAGCGGGCCACTCGCCGGCTTGGTCCAGCTCTGTGATGCGTACACATTCGGTCCCTTCGCCGCGTCGTACGTGTACACCGGGCGACGCACGAGCTGCCGCACGTACCAGTCGGTGTTGAGCAGCGAGGTGTTGGCGACCGTGACGTCACGCCTGATCCCTTCCACCTCCTGCGCGTACCAGAGCGGGAAGGTGTCGTTGTCGCCGACGGTGACCAGCACCCCATACGGCTCGACGGAGTTGAGCAGGTCGGCGGCGAAGTCGCGGGTGTCGGTCTGTCCCGCGCGCGACGCGGTGCTCCAGTTGGCGAGGAGCGGAATCAGCGCGAGAACGAGGATCGGCGAGGCGAAGGCGAGGCTCTGCCGGCGCGGCTGCTCGACCGTGTCCGCGCCGACGCGCACCCGATCAGAGCCGAATGCCGCCGCGATGGTCTCCCACACCCAGATCAGGCCTAACGCTGCCCACACGGCCCACGCCGAGTAGCTCCAGAGGTAGAAGTAGTCACGGTCGCGCACCTCGCGCGGCACCTGCTGTCCCAACTCGGGCGCCTGCGAGTAGCCATACTTGAAGTTCATGTAATAGATCAGCGCGAGCGTGACCGTGAATATCAACGGCCCGAAGAACCAGAAGCTGCGCCGATCGCGTGTGTAGTGCACCCATCCGCCGAGCAGGCCGAGGAGGAGGAACGCGACCGCGAGCGCGGTCTGCGCTGCCTGGTGCGCGTCCTGTGAGTCGCGCATCCACTGCCAGCGGAAGTACGTCCACCACATGTCCACCTGGGCGGTGAACGGTGCCTGACGATCGCTCAACGCGGGCTTGCCGTACTGCTCGCGATTGAAGTTGTACATGAAGCGGTCGTAGGTCAGCTTCGAGAAGGTGCACCCGAACTTCGGCCCATCGGTGCACGCCGTCGGCTCCCCTTCGTTGATCGGCGGAAAGTGCGCGGCGCGGATCGGCTGCGTGGCGAAGACCGTCATGCCGAGAATCAGCGCGCCGGCGCAGGCGACCCACATCTTCCAGCGGAGGATCGTGTCCCATCGCCGCGCGAGCACCACCACGCCGACGGCCGGCCCGACGAGAAAGCCCGCTGGATGGTTCGCGTAGCCGAGACCGAGCAGGTAGGCGATGAGCACGAGGATGCGATCAGCCTTGCGGCTGTGCGGCGCATCGGCCCAGAGCACCGACAACCAGGCCACGATCGCGAAGAACGCGAGCGACACGGTGTACACTTTCTCGTTCACCACCGACTGGTTCCAGACGGTGAACGCACTCGCGCTCAACAGCGCCGCGAGCACGCCACCGAGGATCCGCTGCCAGCGCTGCGGAAACCATCCGGTGAGCACGCGCTCCGTGATCAGGAACCACGCGCCGGCCGCGACCGCGCTCGACAGCGCGGCGAGGATGTTGATGCGCGTCGCGATGCCCGGTGCGATCGGCAGCAGCGAGAACACTCGGCCGATCAGCACGAAGAACGGATTGCCCGGCGGGTGCGGCAGGCCGAGCGTGTACGCGGCGGCGATGTATTCGCTCGTGTCCCACATCGCCGTCGAGGGGGCGAGCGTGATGAGGTACAGGATGAAGACGCCGAGCGTCGTGAGGCCGGCGGCCAGGTACGACGGCGGTATTTCGACTTCCTGCGCTTGATAGTTCGGTGTCTGGGCCATGCGGTCCGGAGGTTGTACGGCAGGCGCCGCGCGTCGCGACGCCCCAGCCATTGAAAATGGCGGCTGCGTCTCAGTGACGGAAGAGACGCTGACCGGTTAGTACCATTGCGATGCCATGTTGGTTTGCTGCGGCGATGACTTCGTCGTCCCGGACCGATCCGCCCGGCTGCACGATCGCCGTCACTCCAGCCGATGCTGCCTGGTCGATCCCGTCGCGGAAGGGGAAGAACGCGTCCGAGCCGAGTGCGGCGCCATTCGTGTCGTGACCGGCCTGTCGCGCCTTGTGCACAGCGACGAATGCCGCGTCCACTCGTGACATCTGGCCGGCGCCGATGCCGATGCTCGCCCCGTCGCGGGCGAGCAGGATCGCGTTCGACTTGACGCTCGACACGGCCTTCCAGGCGAAAGCGAGGTCGCGCGACTCGGTCTCGGTCGGAGCGCGCTCGGTGACGACCTTCCAGACTTCGTCCGACGTCGCGAGCGGTGCACGCTCCTGCGCCAGGAAGCCGCCGCGGACCCGCTTGAAGTCCAGTGCGCGGTCACGCCACCGCGCATCGCCCTCGAGCACGCGCAGGTTCTTCTTGCGCCCGAGAATCTCGACCGCGCCCTCGCTGAACGACGGCGCCACGATGCACTCGACGAACAGTGCCGACACCGCTTCGGCTGCCGCGTCGTCCACCGGGACGGTGAACGCGATCACCGAGCCGAACGCGGAGACCGGATCGCAGGCGAGCGCCTTGCGATACGCATCGAGCGCATTCGCGCCGGTGGCAATACCACAGGGAGTAGTGTGCTTGATGATCGCGCAGCACGGTTCCGACCGGAACGGATCGGCCGCCAGCAGCGCGCCGTCGAGGTCGAGCAGGTTGTTGAACGACAGCTCCTTCCCGCCGCGCTGCCTGAGCCCCTGCAGCCCCGTCTCGCCGTCCTGGTGGTAGAATGCCGCGAGCTGGCCGGGATTCTCGCCGTAGCGAAGCGGCTGGGCCTTCCGCAGCGCGATCGTCATCTCCTGCGGAAACGTCTCGCCGCGCTGCGCCGCGAACCAGGCGCTGATCGCCGCGTCGTAAGCCGCAGTGTGCGCGAACGCCTTCTCGGCGAGGTCGCGGCGCAGCGCGAGACCCTCGCCGGCGCTGGTGCCGCTGCCTAACGCGGTGAGGACGCGGCGATAGTCGGCCGGGTCGACGACCACCGTCACCGACGCGAAGTTCTTCGCCGCCGAGCGCAGCATCGACGGCCCGCCGATGTCGATCTGCTCGACGACGTCGCCGGGCGCGACGCCGCGCTTCGCGGCGGTCTCGCGAAAGGGATAGAGGTTGACCACCACCAGGTCGATCGGCTCGATCCCGTGCTCGCGCATCGAGGCCACGTGCTCGGGGAGGTCGCGCCGGGCGAGCAACCCGCCGTGGACCACCGGATGCAGCGTCTTGACCCGCCCGTCCATCATCTCCGGGAAGCCTGTCACCTCGCTGATGTCGCGGACCGCGATCTTCGCCTCGCGAATCGCCTTCGCCGTCCCGCCGGTCGAGACGAGCTCCCACCCGAGATCGACGAGCCCACGAGCGAGGTCGGTGAGTCCCGACTTGTCCGACACGGAGAGCAGTGCACGCATGCTGGCGTTGATGGCTGAGGGAAGCGTGAGGCCTAACGAGACGTCGCGAGCGCGAGGACGAGCCGGGACAGCGCCTGCACGTCGCGCAGGTCGATGACCTCGGCCGGCGAGTGGCTGTAGCGCAGCGGCCAGCCGACCGGAACGTCGACCGCGCCGAACCGCGCCAGCTCCGAACCGTCGTTGCCGCCGTTGGTCGTGCCCACCTGCAGCGGAATGCGCCCCGCCTTCGCGATCGCGACCACGCGATCCACGTCGGCGGCCGGCGTCGCGCTCGAGTTGTCGAGCGCGCGAACGACCGGTCCGGCGCCGATCGGCGCACGGGCGAAGCGGTCGCTCTCGAGCGGTGAGTCGGACGAGACGAAGGTGTCCACGGCGTGGACGCGCTTCACCGAGGGGCCGAGACGCGCGGCGCTCCAGGCCGCGCCACCTAACGCTGTCTCCTCCTGCACCGACCAGACGAAGAGCACGGCGTGGCCGAGCGCCCGCTCGTCGAGGGCGCGGACGGCGAGGATGAGCGCGGCGCAGCCGGCGCGGTCATCGATCGAGCGGGCGCTGAAGCGTGTCCCGGCGAGGTCGGTGGCGTGCTTGACGCCGGTGAGGCTCATCCCCGCCGTCACGCCGCACGCTGCCAGTGCGACCGAGTCGACGCCCATCCATGCCGTCACCTCCATCGGCTGCTTCGCGGTGGCGGCCTGGCGCGGAACGAACACCCCGGTCGCCGAGCGTGGGTCGGTCCCGGTGAAGCGCAGCGCGCAGCTCTCAGGCGCGCGGCGCGGGGCGTCGAAGTGCAGCAGCGCCGGCTGGCCTTCCCAGAGGGAGCGGAAGAATCCGCCCCGAGTCCGCAGCGAGAGCGTCCCGTCGGGCGCGATGCGCGTGACCTCGAACCCGATCTCGTCGAGGTGGGCGATGAACAGCACCGTGTCGCGCGCGGGGCCGGTGGCCAGCACGATGTCGCCGATGCTGTCCACCCGTGCGCGCGCTCTCGCCCAGGCGGGAAGGGCCTGCAGCACGACGTTGCGGACCGGCGCCTCATGCTCCGAGACGCCGTAGCTGTTCGTCAGCGTCGTGAGCAGCGCGTCCACGGTCGCGAGCGAGTCGGTGCGCGTGCGCGGTGGCGCGACCGCGCGCTCGGGAAGGGAAACCGGGAGCGGCGTACCGGTGACGCCGGCTGAGCGCCCGACCTCGCGGAAGAGCTCCGCGGCGTCATCGGCGGCGATGCTCTCGACCAGCGTTCCGCGGAAGCTGGTGCGGACGCCGACCGCGCTGGTCGCCCCGACGCCCAGCTTCGGCGAGAGCGGCAGCTCGTCACCGTTAGGCGTGCGGCGGGCGATCTGCACGCCGGCCTCGCCGCTGTCGGCGCGGGCGAGCACCGGGTCGGCGATGACGAGCGAATCGACCGGCCCGATCGCCGCCAGCGCGGCGGAGAGTCCGGTGAAATCGAACGACGACTGCGATGAGAGCAGGTAGATCGTCTCGCCGCGCGCGGGAGTGAGCCTGGAGGCCGCGGCGACGGCCGCGCATCCCGCGCGAGCAGCCGCACCGGGGCCGGCGACCATGTCGGCGTATCGCCAGCCGGTCTGCTCGCGCGCGACCTGGTCGAGCAGGGCGATGCCGAGCCCCTGGGCTTCGGCGCGCGAGCGCGCGCCGACGTCGACGTAGAAGTTCTCGATCGAGGCCGGCGTCGGCTCGGGGGTGCGCGCGCGCCAGAGGTGCGTGCTCCGGACGGCGATCACCCCCGGGACGGTGCCGCGTGCCGTGCGGACGCGGATCCGCTGTCCCTCGTGGAACTGGTCCCAGAGCGCGGTGCGGCGTGCATTGCCGCTGTAGTGCAGCCGGAGAAATCCATCGTCGGTGATCGCGCTGACGACGTAGCCGGCCTGGTCGAGTGCGCAGGCGACGACGCGCCGCGGCGATCCTTTTCCTCGACGCACCATGAAGCCGTCGAGCGGCGCACGCTGGAAGCCGATCGCCTCGAGCTGCGGCGCAGCCAGCGCCTCTCGCCCCGGGGTGACATCGAGCGCGATCCAGCTCGCCACCGCATCGAGGATATCGTCACGACTCGAGGCCGCCGTCGCCTGCGCGCCTAACGCGTGGCGGGCGGAGACGGCGAACGCGATCGCGACGGCGATTGCGGCGACAACCCTGTTCCTGGCGAACGCACGGCGCGCCGCGGCGCGGGGGGCGGTGCGTACCGTCGTGCATGCCGCCGTGCATGCCGCCGTTCGCGCGTCAGTTCTGGAAGAGCGTATCGATCTGGGTGGCGATGGTCGCATCGTCAGGCAGGTGAAGAGAAAATGTCGAGTCCGCGGACGTCGAGCGGCCGCCCCTTACCCGGCCGTCGTCGCCCAGCGTCACCGCACCGCGCGCGAGCGCGTCGACGGCGCGCGGAAGGAGCAGGTGCTCCACCCGCAGCACCCGCGCGGCCAGTGATTCGGCGGTGTCGCCATCGGCGACCGGCACCGGCCACTGCGCGATGATCGGACCGCGGTCGTACACCGCATCCACGAAGTGCACCGTGGCGCCGGTGACGCGCGCGCCCGCCGCCAGCACGGCGCGATGGACGCGCGCCCCGTAAAGCCCATGGCCGCCGAACGAGGGCAGCAGGGCAGGGTGAACGTTCACGATCCGCCCGGCCCATTGCCCGGTCACGTCGTCGGGGACGAACGCGAGATAGCCGGCGAGCACGACGAGGTCGATCGCATGTGTGCCGAGCAGCGGGGCGAGTCCGGCTGCGCTGCAGGTCGCCGCGGCGATCCCGGCGCGCCGCGCCCGCGCGAGCGCCCCCGCCTCCTCGCGCCCGGCGACCACCAGCGCGACGTCGGCCGCGCGGCGCTCGCCGCGAGCGGCGAGGTGGTCGATCAGTGCCTGGAGATTCGACCCCCCGCCCGACGCCAGCACCGCCACGCGCTTCCTCGGAGTCACCGGCGTCATCCGCAAATTAGTACCATTGTGATACTAATTACCCGCCAGGTAGCGGTCGACCGCCTCGCCGAGCGAGACCGCGGTCTCCGCGTCGCGCTCGGCGCGCATCAGGTCGTCGTGCGGTGTCGCCGGGCTGGTGACGAGGAAGGCGCGGCCGCCGAGCGAGATCCCGGGGCCGACGTCGCGCCAGCGGTCGCCGACGAAGAGCGAGCTGCGCGGGTCGAGATTCATCTCCTCTGACGCCTGCAGGTACATCCCGAGGGCCGGCTTCCGGCAATCACACTGGCCGGTGATCGCGGGGTGGTGCGGGCAATGATACGTCGCGTCGATACGCGCGCCGGCATCGGCGAAATCGAGCTTCACGCGCTCCTCGACGCGCGCGTATTCGTCCTCGGTCAGCAGCCCGCGCGCGATCCCGGACTGGTTGGTGACGACGACGACGACCACTCCCGCCTCGTTGAGCCGCCGAACCGCCGCCGCCGCGCCGGGGATGAGCTCGACCAGCTCGGGGCGCGCGAGATAGTCGGCGTCGACGATCAGCGTGCCATCGCGATCGAGGAAGGCGGCGCGCCGCGGCGCTCCGGTTGGGGCGGTCATCGGCGCACCCACTGTCCGGCCGATGTCGTGCCTAACGTGGCGGCCAGCGCGCGCAGGAACATGTCGTCATGCGAAGCGGGCACGCTGCGGAGGTCGAGTAGCAGCGTCCCGTCCTCGATGCGTCCGATGATCGGCAGCGCGGCGCGACGGAGCCGGGCGGCGAGCGCGTCGGCGCTCTCGTCGCCGCGGCTCGCCAGCGCGATCGCCGCCGACGGGATGCGCGCGGTCGGGAACGCGCCCCCCCCCACCGTCGCCACGCTGTCCACCACGCGCGCGCTCACCTGCGGCAGAGGTTCGACCTGCTGCGTCGCCGCGAGCGTGGCGACGATTCTCGCGGCTCGCGCGCGGATCTCGGCGACGGGCGCGGTCAACATCGCCAGCGCCGGGATCTCCCGCAGCGCGCGCGGCGGGTCGCGGTACAGCGCGAGCGTCGCTTCGAGCGCGGCCAGCGTCATCTTGTCCACCCGCAGCGCCCGCGCGAGCGGGCTGCTTCGCAACCGGCGAACGAGCGCCGCCTCACCGAGGATGATCCCGGCCTGCGGCCCGCCGAGCAGCTTGTCGCCGCTCATCAGCACCAGCGATGCGCCCGCGCCTAACGCGTCGCGGGCGGTGATCTCGCCGCTCAGCCCGTAGTCGTCGAGCGCCAGCAGCAGCCCGCTTCCCAGGTCGTGGACGATCGGCACCCCCGCTTCGCGCGCGACCGGCACCAGCTCGCGCACTACGACCTCGGCGACGAATCCCGACTGGGCAAAGTTGCCGCGATGGACCTTGAGCAGCGCGCCGGTCGCCGCGCCTAACGCGCGCCGGTAGTCGTCGAGGTGCGTCCGGTTCGTCGTCCCCACCTCGACGATCGTCGCCCCGCTCTTGGCCATGATGTCTGGGACGCGGAAGCTGCCGCCGATCTCGACCAGCTCCCCACGGGAGACGATGGTCTCGCGCCCGCGCGACAGCACGTCGAGCGCGAGCACCAGCGCCGCCGCGCAGTTGTTGACCACCATCGCGTCCTCGGCGCCGGTCAGCTCGCGGAGCAGCGGCACCGCATGCGCGTGACGAGATCCGCGGGCGCCGGCGTCGAGATCGTACTCGAGATTGCTGAAGCCGTCGCTGATCGCCAGCACCGCGTCGCGCGCGGCGGCGGCCAGCGGCGCGCGACCGAGGTTGGTATGGAGGACGACACCGGTCGCGTTGATCACCGGACGCAGCGACGGCCGGCGCCGCTCGTCGAGCGCACGCGACACTGCGCTGGCCCATTCCCGGTCGCTCACCGGCGCCGCATTCAGGTCGCGGCGGGCGGTCTCGATCGCGTCGCGGATGGCCGCCGTCACCAGCCCGCGCGGCTCGGTCTCCAGCAGCACCCGGATCGCATCGCTCTCCAGCAGCGAACCGACGCTCGGCAGCGCGCGGCGCGGATCGGCCGTCATGGGCGGGGCGGCGTGCCGTTAGGCACGGTGGCCGGCGGGGAAGCCGGAAGGGCGCCCGCCGGCGAACGCCTTGCTGCGGTGTCGCGCGCGACGGGCGGTGGCTGCTTCGGCACGGTGAACACGCGATCGCTCGATCGCGGCGCGCCGGACAATCCCCACACATCGGTCGCGCTCAAGCGGTATGACGCGCCAGGACGCAGCGGCGCCCCCAGGCGTATGATCACGCGGGCGATCGGCGACGGCCGGCTCGGCTTCGGGATCGGCGTCGTGTCGCGAGCCGTCGTCGCGGCCGCACGGCGGTTCGGCAGCGGCACCGCGGATCCCGCCGCTGGCGGCACGCCCGGCCGCGACACGCGGGTCGAATCGGACGCACGCCGCGCTCCGGCCGGCGGGAGTGAATCACCGCGCGCCTTCGCTGCCGCCGCCTTCTCGGCCGCGAGCGTGGAGTCGCTCAGCAGCGCCACGACCGGCACGACTGTCGAGTCGGCGCGCTTGAGCGTGAACTGCTGCGCCGTGACCGGATGCGTCGGCTCGTACGGGAGGTCGAAGTCGAGGCGGAGCGTCAGCGAGTCCTCGACATTGAGCCGGTCGATGCGGGGCCCGAGGCTGTCATGGACGAAGGCGAGGAACTCGACGCGCGCGCTGTCGGCGATCGCCACGCCGAGGGTGTCGTACGCCTCGCGCGGATCGGCGGCGCGGTTGTTGTTGGCGTCGATCAGCGCCCGCACGCGGTAGCTCCCCGAGGGGAAACCGCGCAGCACGAAACGCCCCGTCGAGTCGGCGGTCGTCACCCACGAGAAGGTCGTGTCGCCGCGAATGAACAGCTGCACCAGAGCGTTAGGCGCCGGCTTCCCCGCGACCCAATCGAAGACGATGCCGCGCAGCGCCGTTCGCGGGATCTCGCCTCCGGTGGAGAAATACGTGGTCAGCGTCGAATGCAACACGTTGCCGCGAAGGTCGGCGATTCCCGGAAGGAGCGTGACCGTGTACGCGGTGTTGGCGCGAAAGCCCTTGCGTGGGCGGACCGTGATCGCCTTGCGGTGCCACGACACCCGCGGCACGCCGTCGCTTGGCGAGAGCACGACGAGCCCTTCGAGGCCGTTCGCCCCGGCCGGGCGTTCGCTCACCGTCTCGTCGAAGCGGAAGACGACTTCCTTCGGCTTCCTGTTGAGGGTGCCCGTATCCGGCGTGACCTTGAGCAGCTTCGGTGGCGCGTGGTCCTCAGGGCCCCCGGGTGGTCCCCCGCGAACTTCGGCGCAGCCGGCCGACAGCAGCACGCCTAACGTGAGGGCGCGGAGCGCCGGGAGCGCGCGGCCGGTGCGCATCGACTTGTCCGCCGCGGTCACGCCCCACCCAGCGACTGGACCAGCGCCGCGAGCTGTTGTCGCCTCGCCGTCCACTGCACGAGCTTCGCCCGCTCACTCTCGACGACCTCGGGCTTCGCCTTGCCGGTGAACCCCGGGCTGGCGAGGCGTTTCTCGAGTGCGCTGAGCTGCTTCTCCAGCTCGGCCAGCTCCTTCGCGTACTTCATGCGCTCGCGTACCACGTCCACCGCGCCGTCGAGCAGCATCGCCACGGTCGCGCCGCCGCTGATCGCCGCCTTCGCGTTAGGCACGCCTGCCGGGATTGCCTCCCACGAAAGCGTCGCGCGCGCGAGGCGCTCGATCGTCGGCGACTCGTCACGGAGGATCGCGGCGAGCTCGCGCTCCGCGGTTGCTCCGCTCGAGTCACCTGGCTGCGCGACGTGCACCGCCACCGGCTTCCCGGGCGCGATCGCGAAGTCCGAGCGCAGCTGCCGGATGCGTACGATCGTGTCCTGCACGACCTCGAAGCCGGTGGACTCGTCGCCGACGCCGCGCCGCTCCGGCCACTGCGCCCGGGCGATGAACTCGCCGTCGACGTGACCGGGGAGCCGCTGCCACAACGCCTCGGTGATGAACGGGACGATCGGGTGCAGCAGCCGAAGCGCCTGGTCGAACGCGTGCACGAGCACCGCCCGCGCCACCTCGCGGTCGTCGCCCGTTCCCTGCAGCCGCGCCTTGATCGCCTCGACGTACCAGTCGGCGAGCTCGTTCCAGACGAAGCGGCGCGCGCTCTCCGCGTATTCGTTGAGTCGCATCCCCGCGCGGCGCTCGTCGGCCGCCCATCGCCCCGACGACGATCGCGCCGGTCCGAGCGCGGCATCGCATTCGGCGATCGCGATGTCGAGACGCGAGAGGATCCAGCGGTCGGCGCGCGTCAGGCGCGTCGCGTCGATCTCGTCGATCGGCGTGACCTGCTCCTCGCCGGCGGCGGTGAGCAGGAAACGCGCGATGTTCCAGAGCTTCGTCGCGAAGTTCCGCCCTGGGGCGAACGTCTTCTCGAGATCGGCCGGGTCGAAGATCGCGTCGGCGCCCATGCCGAGGCTGGAGACGATCGTCCAGCGGAGCGCGTCGGCGCCGAATCGGGCGACGACGTCGAGCGGGTCGATGCCGTTGCCTAACGATTTCGACATCTTCCGGTGCTGGGTGTCGCGCGCCGTTCCGTGCAGGTACACGGTGTGGAACGGCGCGTCGCCCATGAAGCGGAAGCCGGCCATGATCATCCGCGCCACCCAGAAGAAGAGGATCTCCGGCGCAGTAACGAGCACGTCGCCGGGAAAGAACGTCTTCAGGTCGCGCGACTGCTTGTCGGGCCAGCCTAACGTCGAGATCGGCCAGAGCCACGACGAGAACCACGTGTCGAGCACGTCGTCGTCCTGGCGCACCGGATGGCTGCACTGGGGGCACGCCGCCGGATCCTCGCGCAGCGCGCCTTCCCACCCGCAGTCGTCGCAGTAGAACACCGGGACGCGATGTCCCCACCAGAGCTGGCGGGAGATGTTCCAGTCCCGGATCCCCTCCAGCCAGTTGACGTACACCGCCTCGTGGCGCTCGGGGAGGATGCGCGTGCGGCCGCTACGCACCGCCTCGAGTGCCGGCGCCGCGAGTGGCTGCATTCGCACGAACCACTGGTCCGACAGTCGCGGCTCGACGACGGTGTCGCAGCGGTAGCAGTGCCTGACGGCGTGGCGATGCGGCTCGACCTTCACCAGGCTCCCTTCGGCGCGCAGCTGCTCGACGATCATGGTCCGCGCGCGGAAGCGATCGACGTCGCGCAGCTGTGCCGGAACGCGGCCGCTCGCCTCGGATCCTTCGCCCATCGTGCCTTCGGGCGTCATGATCACCGGCATCGCCAGCTTGTGGCGCTTGCCGACCTCGAAGTCATTCGGGTCGTGCGCCGGCGTGATCTTCACCACCCCCGTGCCGAAGGCAGGGTCTGCATACTCGTCGGCGATGATCGGGATGTCGATCTCGGCGATCGGGAGCCTGACGGTGCGCCCGATGAGCGACTTGTACCGGTCATCGTCGGGGTTCACGGCGACGGCGACGTCGCCGAGCATCGTCTCCGGGCGGGTCGTCGCGACGGTGAGCCCCTGCGACGCATCATCGCTCAGCGAGTACATGATGTGGTAGAGCTTCCCGTCCTCATCTTCGTGCTCGGCTTCCTCGTCGCTGAGCGACGTCAGGCAGCGCGGGCACCAGTGGATGACACGATGGCCACGGTAGATGAGTCCATCGTCGTACAGCTGGACGAACGCTTCGCGCACCGCGGCCGACATCTCCGGCGACAGCGTGTAGCGCGTGCGCGTCCAGTCGCACGAGGCGCCGATGGCCTTCAGCTGGTCGAGGATCTGTCCGCCCGTCGTGCGCACGAACTCCTCGGTGCGGGCGACGAACGCGTCGCGTCCGAGGTCGTACCGTGTCTTCCCCTCGGCCGCGAGCTGCTTCTCGATGACGTTCTGCGTCGCGATCCCGGCGTGGTCGGTGCCCGGCAGCCAGAGCGCTTCGTCGCCCGCCATCCGGCGCCAGCGAACGAGCACGTCCTGCACGGTGTTGTTCAGGCCGTGGCCGACGTGCAGGATCGCCGTAACGTTAGGCGGCGGCATCATGATCGTGAACGGCTCCGCAGCGCCGCCCTCCCGCGTCGTCCGCTCGGGACGGGCGGTGAACACGCCGGCGCTCAGCCATCGGCCGTACAGCTCCGACTCGGTCGCGGCCGGGTCATACTGCGCCGGGATGTCGGACGGCTGGCTGCGCGGGGAGGGCGGGGGGGCGGAAGCGGTCATCGGGCAGGCGAAGGTGCGCGGCGGAAGCGAACCATCAAGCTAACCGACCGCCCAGCGCCGCCGGAAGCGATTGGCAGTCGTTGCATCGAGCCGCGCGAGCGGCACGAGCGGCACGATGGCGAAAGGGCACGAGCCGCAATCGCGGCTCGTGCCCTTCGTCATGCTGTCCCGCGGCGAGCGGGTCGGTCGCTCAGTCGGCGCGGAACGAGTTGCCCTCACCCGGTTCGGCGATCCGGTTCGACTGCGGCGCATCGGTGGGTGCGGCGACATGATCGCCCTTCGGTACGCCAGTCGGCGCGACCGGCGCTCCACCGGTGCGATCCCCCCGCGGCGCCTTCTTCGCCCGCGCACGACGCTCGGCGGTTCCTTCGGTCGACTCGGCGGCGTTGTCGATCGCTGCCTGCTCCGACAGCCACTTGTCCTGGAGCGTCGTGTGCGGATCGGCGTGGCGATCGATCTCCGCCGACGTGCCCTGACGGCGGGCGCCGGTGCCGACGCCCTGACCTTCCCATCGCGCTTCATTCAGCGCGTCGTCGCCGCTGGAGTAGCGCTCGAAGTTCTCCTCGAGCTGTTCTTCTTCTTCGCCGACGTTGAGGCGGTTCACCACCGTGTCGACGCCGACGACTCCGCGCGCGAGCGTCACCGCATGCTCCGCCTCTTCCTCGGTCTCGACCCAGCCGGCGAGCTCGATGATCCCTTCGCCGATCTCGCCGATGTCGACCGCACGCTCGCTCAGGATCGGATCGTTCATGTACGCTTCGAGGACGTTCTCTTCGAGCGACGCGCTGACGTACGTCTCGTCATCGAACTCGTCGTCATCGAGCCCGAACTCTTCGGTGTCGAGATCCTCCGCGCCGCCGCGCCCGATCACGCCGCGCAGCTTTGCGGTCAGCGCGCCGAATCCGCCTGAGCGCTGCGCGAAGAAAGCACCAGCGACGAATCCGACAAGAGCGCCCGCGGCAACACTCATCGCGAGACCAGCACCCGACGGTCCGCGATCACGATAGCGAAAGGAAGCCATAAGAACCTGTGGCGAAGTGAGTTGCGTGACTATAGTTTCACGTCTTGTCCCCCGCGAGGGGGTGCAAGATCAAGGCCATCTACAGATAGTCAAATACCGCGCGGTGCCGTCATCCGCGTCGTGCGAACCGGCCCCGAATTACGCACTACGCCGGCACCGACAGCCCAGCCTCGATGACGACTCCGCAACCGCTGCCTCCCGAAGAACCGGTGCCGCTCTCGCGCCTCCTCGTCTGGGGTGCCATCGCCGTCATTCTCGTCGTCGGCATCTGGCTCTACGTGCGCTTCGGCCGCTCGATCGCGCCGCTCATCAACTCATAGCACCGGCCACATGCGGCGCTGCGCGCACTGCGCACCGTCGCGCTGCTCGACTTCAGGACTCTCATGATCGATAGCCCCCGCACCGACGCGTCCAACACACTGATCGACCTCACGCTTCCCGACGGTACGCTGCGCCAGGTGCCTCCGGGTACGCTGCCGCGGGACGTCGTCGCCAGCATCGGGCCGCGTCTGCTGCAGGCAGCGGTCGCGGTCGAAGTCGACGGCAGCGTGCAGGATCTCATGACGCCGCTCCGCAAGAGCGGTGCGTTTCGTGTCATCACCGAGAAGGATCCCAAGGCGCTCGACGTGATGCGCCACTCGGCGGCGCACGTGCTCGCGACCGCCGTGCGTCGCGTCCGTCCCGAGGCGCAGATCGGCTTCGGTCCCGCCATCGAGGAAGGTTTCTACTACGACTTCGGCGTCGACAAGCCGTTCACGCCTGACGATCTCGAGAAGTTCGAAGCCGAGATGCGGAAGGTCGTCGCCGAAAAGCTGCCGTTCGTGCGCGAAGAGGTGAATCGCGATCAGGCGTTGCGGCGGTTCGCCGATGATCCGCTCAAGCTCGAGCGAATCGCCGACCTCGGGCCCGAAGAGATCATCTCGACCTACACCGACGGGCCGTTCACCGATCTGTGCCGCGGCCCGCACGTTCCCGACACCGGGCGCATCGCGCACTTCAAGCTGATGAGCGCCGCCGGCGCATATTGGCGCGGCGACGAGAAGCGGCAGATGCTGCAGCGCATCTACGGCACGGCGTGGTTCAAGAAGGACGATCTCGACGCCTACGTCCACCGGATCGAGGAGTCGAAGCGGCGCGACCATCGCACGTTAGGCGCGGCGCTCGACTTGTTCAGCACCGACCAGCGCGTCGGCGCGGGGCTCATCCTCTGGCATCCGAAGGGAGCGATCGTCCGAAACGAGATCGAGAGCTACGAGAAGGAGCTGATCCTCAGACACGGCTACGAGCTGGTCTACACCCCGCACATCGTCAGCGAGAAACTGTTCGAGATCTCCGGGCACCTGCAGACGTTCAAGGAGAACATGTTCGGGGCGATGGAAGTCGAGGGCGCGGCCTATCGTCCCAAGCCGATGAACTGTCCCGGCCACATCTGCATCTACGAGAGCCACCAGCGTTCGTACCGCGACCTGCCGATCCGCTACGCGGAATTCGGGACGGTGTACCGTTACGAGCGGAGTGGCGTGCTGCACGGGATGCTGCGCGTGCGTGGCTTCACCCAGGACGATGCCCACGTCTTCTGCACCAAGGAGCAGATCGACAACGAGATTTCGCGCCTGCTCGACCTGGTCGACGAGATGCTCAGGACATTCGGCTATCCATACACGATCGAGCTCTCGACCCGTCCGGAGAAAGCGTTAGGCGAGCCCGAGCAGTGGCTCTGGGCCGAGGAGAAGCTGGCGGCGGTGCTCAAGGGGCGCGGCCAGGCTTTCGACATCGACGAAGGCGGCGGCGCGTTCTACGGTCCGAAGCTCGACTTCAAGCTGATCGACGCGATCGGCCGGAAGTGGCAGGGCCCGACCGTGCAGCTCGACTTCAACCTCCCCGAGCGTTTCGACCTCGAGTACATCGGCGACGACAACGCACGCCATCGCCCCTACATGCTGCACCGCGTGCTCGTCGGCAGCATGGAGCGCTTCGTCGGCGGGTTGATCGAGCACTATGCCGGCGCGTTTCCGCTCTGGCTCGCGCCCGAGCAGGTGCGGGTGATCCCGATCAGCGAAGACGTGACCGACGCCGCGGCGGCCGCGGCGGACATGATGAAGGCGGCCGGGCTCCGCGCGCACCTCGACGCGCGCCACGAGACGCTCAAGTACCGCATCCGCGACGGCGAAGTCATGAAGGTACCGTACATGGCGGTGATCGGCGCGCGCGAGGCGGAGCAGGGGACCGTCGCCGTCCGCGCCCGCGGCGCGGCCGGCAACAAGCAGGACATCATGCCGCTCGCCGAGTTCATCGAGCGGATGGTCAAGGAGAAGGAGAGCCGCGCGCTCAGCGCCTGAAGATGTGCCTGGCGATGACGGTGGCGAGCTTGCCGTCGTCGTCGCCGGCCAGCTGCCAGATCATCACCCCGCCTAACGCGTGGTCGTGCGCCCAGGCCGCCTTGGCACCAATCGACTGCTCGTCGTCGTAGGTGATCCAGGTGCCGGTGGCGGGGTTGTAGAGCCACGGGACCTGTGCCACCGTGTCCCAGTGCCGGGTGAAGCCGTTCTTCTCCAGCTGCTTCGCGACCAGCGACTTGTAGTCCATACCTCCGGTGACGTCGGTCGGCGCCGCGCCGGACGTCGGCTGCAGCAGCCCGTCGTGCTCCGGCGCCACACCCCCGAACGCGCGTCCGTAGAACGGGACGCCGACGACGATCTTCGACGCCGGGACGCCGGCCGCGAGGTACATCGTGATCGAGGAGTCCACGTTGTACGAGGGCGCGACGTCGCCCACCGGTGAGTGCAGCGGCGCGTTGAAGTTCGCGATCGGCGAGCCGCGGTCGTGAAAGTCGTACGTCATGACGTTGATCCAGTCGACGAGCGGCGTGATGCGGTCGAACTCGACATGATCGTTGCGCGGCGCGTGCGCGTTGAGCGCCACCGTCAGCGTGTACTTCCGCCCGGTGCGCTGCGTCTCGGCATCGAGCTGCCGCCGCAGCTCGGCCAGCAGCAGCGTGTAGTTCGCGCGATCCTCGGGACGCGCGGCATTGGTCGGCATCCCGCCGCTCACCGGAAACTCCCAATCGATGTCGAAGCCGTCGAAGAGCCCGGGCCACTTGTGGAGGAAGAGCTCCACGCCCGACGTCACGAACGCCTGACGGCTGCTGTCGGTGAGCGCGACGTCGGAGAAGCGCCCCGACCACGCCCAGCCGCCGATCGACATCAGCAGACGGAGATGTGGATGCGCCGCCTTGAGCGCGGCCAGGGCGCGGAAGCTCCCGCCTAACGTGTCCGGGAGTGCCTGCGTCGAGTCGCACGCCCCGACGTCGAAGCAGGGGTTGCCGAGGATCATCGTGCCGGCCGGGGAGATGTTGGCGAACGCGTAGTCGATGTGCGTCAGCGCGTTCGCCGGGAGCGCGGCGATCAGCCCCGGTGCGTGCGCGGCCGGCGCGAACAGATAGCCGACCACGCGAGGGGCCGCATCGATCGCGACAGGATGGGGCGGCTCGAGGCGCTGCGGCCCGCAGGCGGCAGCGGTGATGGCGAAGGCGAGGAA
>JBJMNK010000010.1:0-5098 GCA_045804265.1 Gemmatimonadaceae bacterium
CGGTGTGCGGTGGCTCGGTGGCGATGTTCGATGCCGGCGTCCCTCTCCGCGGCGCGGTCGCCGGGGTGGCGATGGGACTGATCATGGAAGACGTGCGCTACGCGATCCTCACCGACATCCTCGGCACCGAAGACCATCTCGGCGACATGGACTTCAAGGTCGCCGGCACGGAGCAGGGGATCACGTCGATCCAGATGGACATCAAGATCCAGGGGCTGTCGCTCGACCTGATGACCGAGGCGCTCGAGCAGGCGCGCCGCGGCCGGCTGCACATCCTTGGCGAGATGAAGAAGGCGTTAGGCGAGCCGAGGGCCGACCTGTCGCCGTACGCGCCGCGCATCGTGACCATGACGATCAACCCCGAGAAGATCGGCGACCTGATCGGACCGAAGGGGAAGACGATCCGCGGCATCCAGGAGGAAACGGGCGCCGAGATCACCGTCGACGACACGGGCACCGTCACGATCGCCGCGGTTGGCGGCGAGGCGATGGAGCGCGCGCGCCAGATGGTCGCGGCAATCACCGCCGAGCCGGAGATCGGCACGGTGTACGAGGGCACGGTCAAGAGCACGACCGCGTTCGGCGCCTTCGTCGAGATCATGCCGGGCACCGAAGGGCTGGTGCACATCTCCGAGCTGCAGCACGGCCGCACGGAGAAGACCGAGGATGTGGTGAAGCGCGGCGATCGCGTGAAGGTGAAGCTGGTCGATCGCGACGAGCGTGGCCGCATTCGCCTGTCGATGAAGGCGCTGGTGCCGCGCCCCGAGGGAATGCCGGAAGAGACGGAGCGCCCGCGTGGTGACCGTCCGCCGCGCAGCGACCGTGGCGATCGCGGCGACCGTGGTGGTCGTCCGCCACGCGAGGCTTCGAATGGCGGCGGCAACGAGGGCAACGGTGGTGAGCGCTCAATGGCTGCCGAGGGCTCGTCCGAGGGTCAGGACGAGGCCGCGGGCACCGAGTCAGGTGGCGCCGGCAGCGAGCGTCGCCCGCCCCGTCGTGGTGGTGGCGGCAGGGGACGGCCGCGGGAGTGAGCACGGTAGTCGATGGTGCGGCGGATCTCCGCCGCACCGTCCTCGACAACGGACTGACCGTACTCTCGGAGCGGATGCCGGGAGTGCGGTCAGTCGCGTTCGGGGCATGGGTGCGCGCGGCATCGATCCATGAATCGCGCGAGCGAATGGGGGTGTCCCACCTGCTCGAGCACATGGTCTTCAAGGGAACGGCATCACGCTCGGCGCGCGACATCGCGCTCTCGCTCGAGCAGCTGGGCGGCTCGCTCGACGCGTACACCGCGCGCGAGCACACGAGCTTCCAGGCGCGCGTGCTCGACGAGCACCTGCACGATGCAGCCGACGTCATCGCGGACCTCGTCTTCCGCCCGACGATCCGGGCCGAGGATCTCAAGCTCGAGCGGAAGGTCGTGCTCGAGGAGATCAGCATGGTCGATGACACGCCGGACGATCTCGTCTTCGAGCTGCATAACGAGCAGCTCTGGGGTGCGCACCCGTATGGGTACTCGATCCTCGGCACGCGCGAGACGGTGTCGAAGCTCGGGGTGCGCGAGCTGAAGGCGCTGCACGACAGTGCATATGTGCCGAACAACATCGTCGTCGCGGCGGCGGGAAACCTCGAGCACGACGCGCTGGTGGACGAGCTGCAGCGGACAGGGTGGGGGGATCCGCAGCCGGGGAACCTGGCGTCGCTGCAGACGGTACCGCCTAACGGCGCGCCGCCGACTATCCGGCACGTCGAGCGCGAGGGTGCGCAGACGCACGTCGTCCTCGGGTCGGTGACCGTGCCGTACACCGATCCGCGGCGCTATCCGATCGTGCTCGTCGGCGTGATGCTCGGCGGCGGGATGAGCTCACGGCTCTTCCAGCGGGTGCGCGAGGAGCTCGGGCTCGCGTACTCGGTGTACGGCTTCCAGAGCTTTCACGTCGACACCGGATCGCACGGCGTCTACGTGGGGACCGCGCCGGGCACGGCGAAGCAGGCGGTCGAGGCGATCATGGAAGAGCTCTCGCGCGTCGCCCGGGAGGGGCTGCCCGAGCACGAGCTCGCGTCGGCAAAATCGCAGGTGAAGGGGCAGCTCACGCTCTCGCTGGAAAGCCCGTCGTCGAAGATGTACCGCGCGGCGGGGACGGAGCTCTATGGTGAGCAGTACCGCACGCTCGACGAGACGCTGGCGCTGATCGACGCGATCACGATGGAGGAAGTCGCGGCGGTGTCGGCTGAGTTCTTCGCGCCCGAGCGGCAGACCATTCTCACACTCGGCCCGACCGCCGGCGCCTGACGGCGCGGCGTTGGGCATCCAATTCACGATTCATCGATTCGTCCCATGAAGATCGGCGTACCGAAAGAGATCAAGACCAACGAGAACCGCGTGGCGCTGGTACCGGCGGGCGCGCTGGCGCTCGTCAGCGCGGGGCACTCTGTCACTGTCGAGAAGGGCGCCGGTGAGGGGAGCGGCTTCAGCGACGACCTCTATGTGAAGGCGGGGGCGAAGATCGCTCCCGATGCGGCAAGTGTCTGGAAGGACGCCGAGATGATCATGAAGGTGAAGGAGCCGATCGAGCGTGAGTGGCCGCACATGCGCGACGGGCAGGTGATCTTCACCTACTTCCACTTCGCGGCGGACGAGAAGCTGACGCGGGCGCACATCGCGAGCAAGGCGATCTGCGTCGCGTACGAGACCGTCGAGCTGCCGAGCCGCGAGCTGCCGCTGCTGACGCCGATGTCCGAGGTTGCCGGGCGGATGGCGGTGCAGGAGGGTGCGAAGTACCTGGAGAAGATCTTCGGCGGACGCGGTGTGCTGCTCGGCGGCGTCCCCGGTGTGCTGCCGGCGAAGGTCGTCATCCTCGGTGGCGGCGTGGTCGGGATCAACGCGGCGAAGATGGCGGCCGGGATGGGCGCGCACGTCGTGATCCTCGACCTGTCACTCGAGCGGCTGCGCTACCTCAGCGACGTGATGCCGGCGAACGTGCAGCTGCTGCACTCGAACCGGTTCGCGATCCTCGAGCAGATCGTAGATGCAGACCTCGTCGTTGGTGGAGTGTTGGTGCCGGGCGCGGTGGCGCCGAAGCTGATCCTAAAGGCCGACCTGAAGACCATGCGCCAGGGATCGGTGATCGTGGATGTCGCGATCGACCAGGGTGGCTGCGTCGAGACGATGCATCCGACGACGCACGAGAACCCGACGTTCGTCGTCGAGCGCGTGATCCACTACGCGGTGGCGAACATGCCGGGGGCGGTGCCGCGGACCTCGACGTTCGCGCTGACGAATGCCACGCTTCCCTACGCGCTGCAGCTGGCGAACAAGGGGTGGAAGCAGGCGCTCAAGGACAACGCGGCGCTGCTCAAGGGGCTGAACATGGTCGGCGGCGCGGTGACGTATCCGGCGGTCGGCCAGGCGTTCGGGATTCCGGTCGAGCCGGCGTCGAAGTTCGTCGCCTAACGCGCGGCAGGTGAGGCGCAGGCACGGGTCGCTTGTGCGATCCGTGCCTGCGCCGCATGTTGGGCGGTGAGCCTAACGTCAACCAGGAGTGTTTCGATGTCCGGTAACCGTCGCTATCTCGGCCGCTTCATGACCATATCGGCCATCGCTCTCACGGCGATCTTCGCGGCGTGCCAGGACGGCTTCTCTCCCGGGCCAGTTGTCAGCTCGATGGTGGTGGTGCGGCAGAACTCTCCCAGTGACACCGTGCACGCACCGCCATCGATCGTTGTTCTGCGGATTTTCAATGCATCGGCACAGCCTGCCGCGAACGTACCGGTCGAGTTTCGGACACCCATTGTAGGGATGAATGGACTCGCCTACGTCTCGCTGTTCGTCGGAGCGGACACGGCTAACCCCGCGTCGGAAGCCTCGTACCTGACGACTGCGAACACCGATGATGGCGGCTTTGTCGCCGTGGCCGTGGCGCGCGGCGCTGTCGTGGGACAGTGGCCGATGGTGGTGACATCGCCGGTGATATCGCATCTCCGCGACAGCGTGATCTTCGCGATCACGCCTGGCGCGGCCGCGGCCACGGCACCGATTCGGTGAACGACGCCTGAGAGCCGGCCGCATCGATCCAGCCCACCGTGGGTGCGGGCACGGCTCTTGAACTTCGGCGGCGCGTGCCTCCTCGCGTCTCTCACGGCAGCCCGGTCCTGCCGCACATCCTCTGCTACCACAAGATCGAGCGACGGCTCGAGCTCGGGGTCACGCGGCTGTCGCCGCGGCGATTCACGCGGCAGATGGAACGGTTCGCGCGCGACGGCTGGACGAGCCTAACGCTCGACGAGCTGGCGGCGTGTGCGCGAGGCGAGCGGATCGCCGGGTCGAAGGAGCTGGCGATCACCTTCGACGACGCATACCGCGGGCTGCGCGACCATGCATTCCCGGTTCTCGAGTCGCTCGGCTTCAGCGCGACGTGCTTCGTCATCACGGAGTACGCCGGCCGGCTGAATGAATGGGACGTCGCCTACGGCGGGCGGCGGTTCGCGCACCTGGCGTGGCGCGACATGCGAAAGTGGGAAGGGCGGGGGATCTCATTCGCCTCACACACTGCCACGCATCCGCGCCTCACCTGGCTCGAGGACGGCGCGGTGCGCCGGGAGATGCGCCGCTCACGAATCGCGATCACAGCCGCGCTCGGGGAGGCGCCGCGGGCGATCAGCTACCCGTTCGGCGCGTTAGGCAGCCGCGAGATCGCGATCGCGCGGGGCGAAGGGTACGACACGGGCTTCGCGCTCGCCGGGCGCTGGAGTGGCGACGCGATGGCGGTCACGCGGCTGCCCGTGTACCCGTGGGCACTGCCGAAGCCCGGTGTGGGGCTGCTGGCGGCCGTAGAGCGCGCCGGCGCGTCAGGCGCGAACCGCTGCGCGGTGGGGACGTCGCTCTGGAAGCGCTGGCGCGAGCAGAACGCGCGGCGCGGCGACGACGTGTCGCTGGTCGTCGAGCCGGTCGCGGGCGACTGAGCCAGAGCCGGGCTCGGCGCTCGGCGTGGCACCGCTCCTGCCAGTCGTCGAGTGATCTCTCACCGCGAGGCAGGACGATGGCCGACAACGCAGACCGGGGGACGTCGAACAGCGACTCCCGCGACAAGTATCGCGA
>JBJMNK010000011.1:0-10413 GCA_045804265.1 Gemmatimonadaceae bacterium
CCCGTCCCTCGACGTTGCCCTGGAAATTGAGTCCACTGGCGGCGAGCAGTCCGTTCGTTTCCTTGACGACCGCGTTGCCCTTCTCCGCTTCCTCGCCGATGCTGAGGAGGCCGATCGAAGGATTCTTCCGTCCGAGCACGGTGGCGCGCCGCTCCTCGGCGTGAAGGGCGTGAGCATCATCGCGCATGGCAGGTCCGATGCGCACGCGATCAAGAACGCGATCCGCGTCGCGGTGCAGGCGGCGGAATCCGGCATGAATGCCACCATCGGCCGTCGGCTTGTCGAGAGCGAGGAGGTCAAGGCGTGAAGCGTCCGATTGCATACATCGCCGGCGTCGGGAAGGGAATTCCCGCCCACGTGATGACGAACCACGACTTCGCGGCGATTGGCATCGAGACGTCGCACGAGTGGATCGTCGAGCGGTCGGGGATCCATGAACGGCATATCGCGAAGGCCGAGACCGGATGCTCGATGGGATCCGAAGCCGCGCGTCAGGCGATGCAGCGCGCTGGCGTCGATGCCGGACAGGTCGACGTGATCATCGTCAGCACGGCTACGCCGGACCGCCTGCTGCCGGCGACGGCGGTGGACATCCAGGCGGAGCTGGGTGCGTCCCGCGCCGCCGCGTTCGACATCTCCGCGGCCTGCTCCGGATGGCTCTACGCGCTCACCGTCGCCGAGGGGATGATGGCGTCCGGCGTCGGCGAGACGTTCCTCGTCATCGCGGCCGAGAAAATGAGCGCGATCACCGACTGGACCGATCGCTCCACCTGCGTGCTGTTCGGCGACGGCGCCGGCGCGGTCGTGCTCAAGCGGTCGCAGGGCAAGCACGCGGGCCACGGGATTCTCTCGGCCTACATGCGGAGCGACGGCACCCTCGCCGACCTGCTGTACCGGCCTAACGGCGGCGCGACCACGCCGTTCTCCGCCGAGGTCCTCGCCGACCGCTCGCACTACGTGAAGATGTCCGGGCGCGAGGTGTTCAAGCACGCGGTCCGCTCGATGGCCGACGCCTGCGACCGCGCCCTCGACGGGGCCAAGCTCACCGGCACCGATATCGACCTGCTGATCCCGCACCAGGCCAACGTGCGGATCATCGAAGCGACCGCCAAGCACGCCAGCGTTCCGATGGAGAAGGTCTACGTGAACGTGGACCGTTATGGCAATACGTCCTCGGCATCGATCCCGATCGCGCTCGACGAAGTCATCGAGTCCGGGCGAGTCGGCGAGGGCTCGCGCATCCTGATGGTCGCATTCGGCGCCGGCTTCACCTGGGCCTCGATGGTCGTCCGGCTCTAACGCACGTCGCAATGGATATCGTATTGCTCTTTCCCGGGCAGGGATCGCAGAAGCCGGGAATGGCCAGGGACCTCGTCGACGCGCACCAGCCGGCTCGCGAGCTCTTCGCCAGCGTCGACGCAGCGTTAGGCGTCGCGCTGTCGACGCTCTGCTTCGACGGGCCGGCCGACGAGCTCACGCTCACCCAGAACGCACAACCGGCGCTGCTCGCGCATGGCCTCGCGGTCTGGTCCGTCGTGCGCGATCGCGTCGCGCCGCACGTACGGGCGGCGGCCGGCCACTCGCTCGGCGAATTCACGGCGTACGCCGCGGCCGGCGCGCTCACGCCCGTCGCCGCGGCGAAGCTCGTTCGCCGGCGTGGTGAGTTGATGTACGAGTCGGGAGTCAAGCGCCCGGGGGCGATGGCCGCGGTCCTCGGCACCCTCACCACACCAATCGAAACGCTCTGCGAGCGCGCGACGCGCGAGGCGGGCACCGTCGTCCCGGCGAACTACAACTCGCCGGAGCAGGTGGTCGTGTCGGGTGAGGTCGCCGGTGTCGAGCGGGCGATGGAGCTCGTAAAGGACGCCGGCGCCAAGCGCGCGGTGAAGCTGAACGTCAGCGGCGCCTTCCACTCGCCGCTGATGGAGATCGCACAACCGGGGCTCGGCGCAGCACTCGCGGCGGCGGACATGCGTGCCCCCGCGTTCCCGGTCGTCTCGAACGTCACCGCCGCGCCGGTGATGAGCGCCAGCGAGGCACAATCGCTGCTTCTCCGCCAGCTCACCTCGCCGGTCCGCTGGACAGACGTCGTCGGCTTCCTCGCCGCGCAACACCCGCAGGCGCTCTTCATCGAGATGGGCCCCGGCAATGTCCTCACGGGGCTTATGAAGCGCATCGCGCCAAACGTTGCGACGATGGCCTGCGGCACCGCCGCTGAAGTGGACCAGCTCCTCACCAGGGTAGCCTGATGCAGATCGACCTCACCGGCCGCGTCGCGCTCGTCACCGGCAGCACGCGCGGCATCGGCCGCGCGATCGCGACGACGCTCGCCAGCTCGGGCGCGCGTGTCGCGATCGTCGGACGCGAGCGAGCGCGGGCCGAGGACGCGGCGGCGCAGCTGGGCGGCGAAGCGCGCGGTTTTTCCTGCGATGTCTCGGACACCGCGTCCGTCGCCGCGCTCGTCGAGGAAGTCGAGAAGAGCTTCGGCTCACTCGACATCCTCGTCAACAACGCCGGGCTCACGCGCGACAACCTGCTGCTGCGGATCAAGGACGCCGATTGGGACGCCGTGCTCGATGCGAATCTCCGCGGTGCCTTCGCGTCGATCCGCGCCGCGTCGCGCGGGATGATGAAGCGGCGCTGGGGGCGCATCATCAACATCGCCAGCATCGTCGGCATCATGGGCAACAAGGGTCAGGCGAACTACGCGGCCAGCAAGGCGGGGCTCATTGGCCTTACGAAGTCCGTCGCCAAGGAGCTCGGCTCGCGGAACATCCTCTGCAATGCGGTGGCGCCCGGCTTCATCGAGACCGACATGACGGCCGCGATGACGCCCGACGCGCGGGCGGCGCTGAGCGCGCAGATCCCGCTCGAGCGCCTCGGGAAGCCGGAGGACATCGCCGGCACCGTCGCCTTCCTTGCGTCGGAGCACGCAGCCTACATCACGGGCCAGGTGTTCGTGGTCGACGGCGGCATGGTCATGTAGGTCGCGGCCTGTAACGCTTGCCGCCACGACTGATTACCTTTCTTCTCTTCACCCTCTTTCAAACATCATACGAGGACGAGCGCACATGGCGAACGCGGACAAGGTCAGGGACATCATCGAAAAGGAGCTCGGCGTTGAGCGCGAGAAGCTCACCGACAATGCGAGCTTCATCGAGGATCTCGGCGCTGACAGCCTCGACATCGTCGAACTCGTGATGGAGTTCGAGAAGGAGTTCAACATCGACATCCCCGACGAGGACGCGGAGAAGCTCCGCACCGTCGGCGATGCGATCGGCTATCTGAATCAGAAGGTGAGCGCGTAAATGGAGCGACGGGTCGTCGTCACCGGATTGGGGGTCGTCTCGCCGATCGGGAACGATGTGGCGACGACCTGGCAATCCCTCCTCGACGGACGGTCGGGGGGCGCGCCGATCACCAAGTTCGACGCGTCGAACTTTCCGGTGAAATTCGCCTGCGAGCTGAAGGGCTTCGATCCGCTGCAGTTCATGGAGCGGAAGGAAGCGAAGCGCGCTGACCCCTACGCGCAGTACGCCATCGCCGCTTCCGTGCAGGCGATGCGCGACGCCGGGCTCGAAGCCGGCGGCGACTCCGACCCGTTTCGCGTCGGCGTCATCGTCGGCAGTGGAATCGGTGGCCTGTCGAGCTTCGAGGACCAGCACGACGTCTATCGCGAGCGCGGCCCGTCCAAGATCTCGCCGTTCTTCATCCCGATGTTCATCGCCGACATCGCGGCCGGCCTGGTGTCGATGCGCTTCGGCGCGAAGGGGCCGAACTACGCGACTGTCTCCGCCTGCTCGACGAGCGCCCACGCGATCGGCGACGCGTTCCGCCTGATCAAGTACGGCGATGCCGATGTCATCATCACCGGTGGCGCGGAAGCCACGGTGACACCGATGGCGATCGGCGGATTCGCGAACATGGGCGCGCTCTCGACGCGCAACGACTCGCCCGCGACGGCATCACGCCCCTTCGATGCGTCGCGTGACGGGTTCGTCATGGGTGAAGGCGCGGCCATCGTCATCCTCGAGGAGCTGGAGCACGCGCGCAAGCGTGGCGCCCGGATCTACGCCGAGATGGCCGGCTACGGCGCGACCGGCGACGCGTTCCACCTGACCGGCCAGCCGGATGAGCACGAAGGGCTGCAGCGGGCGATGCGCCGCGCGATGGAGGACGGCGGGCTGCGCCCCGAGGACGTCGACTACGTCAACGCCCACGGCACCTCGACGCCGCTCAACGATGTCAACGAGGCGAAGGCGATCGCCCGTGTCTTCGGCCCGGCGGCGTCGCGGATCAACGTGTCTTCGACGAAGTCCGCCACCGGCCACATGCTCGGCGCTGCCGGCGGCGTCGAGCTGATCGCGTCGACGCTGGCGATCCGCGACCAGATCGTTCCGCCGACGATCAACTACAAGACGCCGGACCCCGAGTGCCCGCCGCTCGACTTCACGCCTAACGCTCCGCAGAAGCGCGAGGTTCGTGCCTGCGTCAGCAACAGCGCCGGCTTCGGTGGTCACAACGTCTCGCTCGCCGTCAAGCGCTACGAGGAGTGAGGAGCGCCTGAGCCCCGAGGACAGCGCGAGCGCGCCACGGGGCCGAGGGGGGGGCGCGACGCATCGGACGGGAATCGGTTACGACTCGCACCGGTTCGCGGCCGGCGGCCCGATGATCCTTGGCGGCGTTCGCATTCCGTCGGAGATGCGGCTGGTCGGCCACTCGGACGGTGACGCGGTGTCGCACGCCGTCACCGACGCGGTGCTCGGTGCCGCCGCCGCTGGCGACATCGGCGAGATGTTCACCGATACGGACGAGAAGAATCGCGGACGCGACTCGATCGAGATGCTGCGCGCCGCCGTCGAGCGCGTGCGGCGGCGCGGGTGGCTCGTCGTCAACGTCGATGTCACCGTCATCACCGAGCAGCCGAAGATCGGCCCGTGGCGGCCGGCAATGTGCGCCGCGCTCGCCGCCGCGTTAGGCACCGACCCCGATGCCGTGTCGGTGAAGGGCAAGACCAACGAGCACATGGGATTCGTCGGTCGGGGCGAAGGATTGGCCTGCATCGCCGTCGCCACGCTCATCGCCGGCGCGGGAGCCTGAGATGCAGGAGGTGCAGGGCTGGCTGACGGCGCTTCCACCCGCCGTCCTTTACCTCGTGCTCGCGGTCGTCGCCGCTGTCGAGAACGTGTTTCCGCCGATTCCAGCCGACACGGTCGTCGCCTTCGGCGCCTTCCTCGCCGCGCGCGGCCACGCGACGCTTCCAGGCGCCTTGCTTTCGACGTTAGGCGGCAACATGGTCGGCGCGATGGGGATGTACGGTGTCGGACGGCGTTATGGCGCGGCGCGCCTCGAGCGTCGGCTCGCTGCCAGCCAGTCGGCGAAGCGCCTCCAGGATTTGTACGGGCGCTACGGCGCGCTCGCGCTCTTCGTCAGCCGTTTCCTCCCCGGCGTCCGCGCGGTCGTCCCGCCCTTTGCTGGTGCGCTCCGCATCCCGGCGTGGCGCGTGCTGCTCATACTCGGCAGTGCGTCCGCGATCTGGTACGGCACGATCACCGTCATCGCCTACCGCGTCGGCGCCGACTGGCCCGCGCTCGAAGCAAGGATGAAGGACTGGCAGCACTCGCTGGTCATAGGAGCGGCGCTCGTCACGGCCATCGGTCTCGCCACGTGGCTCGTGTTTCGCCGGCGGAAGCACCATGCCCGCTGACTCGGAATCCACACCGCGCGCGCCCGACGTCGACGTCGCCCGCGCGTTCCGCCTCGAGCAGTTCCGCGATTTCATCAACCTCGAGCGCGGCGTGTCGGCACGAACCGACGAGGCGTACGGCCGGGACCTCCTCCGCTTCGCGCAATATTGCCATGCGAAGGGCGCAATCGCGCCGACCGACGTGAGCGCGAAGCTCGTGCGCGAGTACGTCTACCACCTCAAGGACCTCGGTCTCGCGCCATCGTCGATCCGTCGCAACGTCTCGGCGGTCCGCAGCTACTTCAAGTTCCTCGTCGGCGAAGGCCACGTCGTTCGCGACCCGAGCGACCGGCTCGAGACGCCGAAGCGATGGCGAACGCTCCCCGACGTCCTCAGCGTCGAAGAGGTGGAGCGACTGCTGGCGGCGCCGTCGATCGACGAGCCGATGGTATTCCGCGACCGCGCGATGCTCGAGCTGGCGTACGGCGCCGGACTTCGCGTGTCCGAGTGGATCACCCTCGGCGTGCGCGACGTGATGTTCGATGACATGCTCGTGCGCGTCTTCGGGAAGGGGGGCAAGGAGCGGCTGGTTCCGATTGGACGGAGCGCGATCGGCGCTGTCGCGCTGTACATTCGCGAGCTTCGGCCGCGGCTCGAACGTGGCGCGGGGAAGGGGATTCTGTTCCTCAACGCGCGCGGCGAGCCGATGACGAGGATGGGTGCGTGGAAGATCCTCCGGCGACACGTGACGACGGCGGGGTTGGCCAAGCGCGTCACGCCGCATACGCTTCGTCACTCCTTCGCAACCCACCTGCTCGAAAACGGCGCTGACCTGCGAGCGGTCCAGGAGATGCTTGGTCATGCCGACATCTCGACGACGCAGATTTACACGCACGTCGATCGTGAGTACCTGCGCACTGTTCACCGGAAGTTTCACCCGCGCGGTTGATCGCAGCCGATTCCCATGATCCTCGTCATCGACAACTACGATTCGTTCACCTACAACCTCGTGCAGTATCTCGGCGAGCTCGGTGCGACCGTCGAGGTCCGCCGGAACGATGCGATAGCCGTCGACGACATCGGCGCGCTCGCTCCGTCGGCGATCGTGCTGTCACCGGGTCCGTGCACGCCTGCTGAAGCGGGGATCACGGTTCCTGTCATCCGCCGCTGGGGCGCGACGATCCCGATGCTCGGCGTCTGCCTTGGACATCAGGCGATCGGCGAAGCGTTTGGCGGGAAGGTCGTGCGCGCGGATCGCGTCATGCATGGAAAGACGTCGTCCATCACGCACGACGGGACTGGGGTGTTCACCGGGTTGCCCTCCCCGCTGGAGGTGATGCGCTACCATTCGCTCGTCATCGAGCCGTCCTCGCTCCCGTCCTCGCTCACCGTTACCGCGCGCGCGGCCGACGCCCCCGACGAGATTCACGCCGTGCGGCACGCCGAGCATCCGGTGTTCGGCGTCCAGTTCCATCCCGAGTCGATCATGACCCAGCACGGCAAGCAGATGCTCGCGAACTTCCTCGAGGCAGCGCGGTGACGGCGATTCGCCGCATCGTCGTCGCGCTGCTGCTCGTCATCACTGCTAGCCTCGCTGCCGCTGTCGCGCCACGCGCCGCTGCGGCCCAGGCAATCGTGATTCGCGACATCGGACCCGGTCGCGCCGGGCGCTGGCTTCGGAGCGCGCTGGCCGAGCCACACATCATCATCCAGTCTGACAGCGCGCACCCGGTGCATCTCGCCCGCGACACCACCTATGAGCAGAATGTGATAGTGGTCGGCGGTCCGGCTTTCGTGGCCAGCACGGTCCGTGGGACCGTGATCGTCGTCGGCGGCGACCTGTTCCTTCATCCTGGCGTGAACATCAGCAGCCGCGCGATGGCGGTCGGCGGCGGTGTGTACGAGACGACGCTCGGCAACGTTCGCGGTGGAACGTTCTCGTTCCGTGAATTCACTTATCGGCTGGACCATCGGCCGAATGGCGAGATCGCGCTCGATTACCAGACGCTCGAGACGCGTGATACCCGCGTGGTCACGCTGCCGGGCTTCTACGGCGTCCGGATCCCCTCCTATGATCGCACCAACGGCCTCTCCCTGCCGTTAGGCCCGACGCTCTCGTTCGACACCGCCCGCTACGAGCTCGACCTGCTCGCCGTCTACCGGTCGCAGCTCGGCGCCGTCGATCCCGAGGCGCAGCTCCGGGGCACCATCGGCCGGCGCCTGACGATCCAACTCGATGCCGGCCGCTATACCGAGACGAACGACCGATGGATCTTCGGCGACATCCCGAACTCGCTCCACGTGCTCTGGTCGGGGAGCGACACTCGCAACTACTATCGGGCGGATCGTGCTGACGCCGCTGTCTCGTATCTGATCGAGACGACAACCGCCGAGTTCACGGTCCACGCCGGCGCGCGCGCTGAGCGCGCCCGCTCGGTTCGCCCGGACACGGGCGCACGCGGTGGTCCCTGGACACTGCTCGAGCGCGGCGAGCCGCTCGGCCGCTTGCGCCCGAACCCGCGCATCCTTCCGGGAACGATCACGTCCGCGTTAGGCGGGGTGGGGATGCAGTGGGCGAATCAGGGGGTGACGGCGAACATCACCACGGACGTGGAGCTGCCGTTCGCGACGCCGAACAGCTCGCGATTCGTGCAGACCACCCTCGATGCCTTCGTCGGCTTTCCGACCTTCCGGACCCAGACCATCGAGATCGAGTCTCACGCGCTGATCACGGCCGGCGACACCGCGCCTCCGCAGCGCTACTCGTACCTCGGCGGAGCAGGGACGCTGCCGACTTTCGAGCTGCTCCAGTTCGGTGGAGACGAGCTCTTCTTCGCGGAGGGGCGCTACCTCATCCCCATCGACCGGATCACGATTCGTGGCCTTGGCTCGCCGACCGTCACCCTACGCTACATCACCGGCGGGGCCGGCGTGGGAACGCTGCCGACCCTGGAGCAGAACGTCGGGCTCCGCTTCGCGTTGAGCTTCGGCCGGGTCGACTATGTCGTCGACCCGGCATCACGCAAATCAGAGTTCTCGTTCGGGATTTCGGTGTTCCGATAGGGCACGCGGTCGGGGCATGGGCCCTGGCGCCCTGCAAGTCCTCGAATTGCGTCCGGCGGCGTTTGCGCCCGTCTGATTCTAGAGCTATATTCGCTGGCGTGAATTTTGCGTCCGCGCGCCCTTCTATTTCCGCCGCCGTCACCCCCTCGGGGCGATGATGCTCGCCGTCATCCCCGCTCGCATCGGCGCAACGCGCCTCCCGGGGAAACCCCTCCGCGACCTCGCCGGCAAGCCGCTCGTGGTTCGCGTCTGGGAGCGCGTCCAGGCGATGAACGTCGCCGAGCGATGTGTCGTCGCCACCGACAGCCCGGAAGTCGCCAGCGCCGTCGCTGCGGCCGGAGCAGAGTGCGTCATGACGCGTCCTGATCACCCGTCGGGCACCGATCGCGTCGCCGAGGTCGCCGCGCTCCGCGAATTTGGTCACTATGACGCGATCGTCAACGTGCAGGGCGATGAGCCGTTCGTGCCGCGCGATGCGGTCGTCGGCGCCGCGGCGATGGTCTCGAGCGGACGCTTTCCGCTCGGCACCGCCGCTGCACACGCTGATGCTGCGATCCTCGGCCAGCCCGACGTCGTGAAAGTCGTCGCCGCAGATGACGGGCGCGCGCTGTACTTTTCCCGCGCGCGCATCCCGTATATCCGCGATCTGGGAGATGCGCCGCTCGCGGCAACGCTAGTTCGTCAGCACATCGGTGTGTACGCTTACACGAGAGATGCACTCGACCGCTGGGTGCGGCTGCCGCAGCACCCGCTCGAGCGGGTCGAACGATTGGAGCAGCTCCGGCCGCTAGCCGCCGGGATTGCGATGGGAGTGGCGTTCATTGCCGAGTCGCCACTCGGCGGGATCGACACCGAAGACGACCTCGCGCGCGCGAGCGCGCACTGGCAAGACTTTTCACGGGGACGACGCTGATGGACACGCCGGCCAAGCAGACTACCAAGTTCATCTTCGTGACGGGAGGCGTGGTATCGTCTCTTGGGAAGGGGATCGCCGCCGCATCGTTAGGCAGGCTGCTCGTCGAGCGCGGGCTGCGCGTGACGATGATGAAGTTCGATCCCTATCTCAACGTCGATCCGGGGACGATGTCGCCGTTCCAGCACGGCGAGGTCTTCGTTACCGATGACGGCGCCGAGACCGACCTCGATCTCGGGCACTACGAGCGCTTCCTCGACCGCGCGCTCTCGCAGTCGAACAACGTGACGACGGGACGGATCTACCTCAACGTCATCACCAAGGAGCGCCGCGGCGAATACCTCGGCTCCACCGTGCAGGTGATTCCGCACATCACCGATGAGATCAAGGCGGCGATGAAGCGCATCGCCCCCGACAACGACGTCGTCATCGTCGAGATCGGCGGGACGGTCGGCGACATCGAGTCGCTCCCGTTCCTCGAGGCGATCCGGCAGTTCCGCCAGGAGATCGGTCGCGAGAACGCGGTGTTCGTCCACCTGACGCTGGTGCCGTACATCGCGGCCGCGGGTGAGGTGAAGACCAAGCCGACGCAGCACTCGGTGCGCGAGCTGATGGAGATCGGTATCCAACCTGACATCCTCATCTGTCGCACCGAGCGGCCGCTGACCGAGGACGTCAAGCGCAAGATCGCCCTCTTCTGCAACGTGGATTTCGGCGCCGTCATCGAGAGCGGCGACGTGCCGACGATCTA
>JBJMNK010000012.1:0-6931 GCA_045804265.1 Gemmatimonadaceae bacterium
CCGAATCGACGCCTCGGTGACGAGGTTGCCGACGGTGCGGAGCGTCGTGAGCAGCGCGTCCTGTCCGGCACTCGAAAGCGGCGATGCGTTGATCGACGCGATCGGTTTTCCGATGATCTCGAAGCCGCTCACCAGCCAGTCGAGCGCATTCTTGAGCGAACCGGGAACGCCACGGGCGTACTCCGGGCTGCACAAGAGCAGGGCGTCGGCACGCGCGATCTCCGCGCGCCACGCTGCGACAGCCGACGGCAGCGGGTCGACGTCATCGTCCGGATTGAAATGCGGAAGATCCGCAAGCCCGTTGTAGAGCTCCACCTCGACGCCGGCCGGAGCGAGCTCGCGCACCGCTTCCAGCACGGCGCGGTTGGACGAACTGGCCCGCAGGCTTCCGGAGATGGCGAGGATGCGCATCGCACGAAAATAACCGGGGATCGCGCGCCCACGCTGGCACGCTCCAAGCAAGCAGGACTGGCCATGGGTCACCGAACCTTTCACGACGTCGACGGTGTGGTGTGGCAGGTATGGGACGTGTACCCGCAGCTGGCCGAGCGCCGGCGGGGCGCGCGCCGGGCGGCATCGTCCGCGCTCACCGGGGGAGCAGAGGATCACCGCACGGGCGTCGATCGCCGGCGTCGTCACGAATCGCGTGTGCCGGTGCGCGAGGGGTACGAGCATGGCTGGCTCGCCTTCGACTCGCCGGTGGGAAGCCGCCGGCTCGCGCCCATCCCCGACGGGTGGACGGGGTTTTCCGAGGCGCTGCTGCTCGCGCTCTGCCAGCGTGGCGAAGATGCCGGACGGGCGCGGCGGCGGCTGATCGAATAGCGACCGCGCCGCCTTCATCGGCGCGCGTCAACCGTGAACGTCAGGCCTAACGCGCACCAGCGTCCGTGCTCCGGCGCTGGTGCGCGACGTCTTCCGACTCCGCGCCGTGGCGAGGGAAGCTCTCGGCCAGCAGCTGGGCGAGCGCGCCGTCGGCAACGGTGGCCCAGTCGGCCGGCCAGCTCGTGACGTCGAGCGCACGCGACCCGGACATGAAACGAAGCACGCGGTGCGAAGCGCGGGTCCCGGCCGCGGTCGTCGTCGGGACATCAGTCTCCGTCACCGTCCAGAAGCGACCGCCGGGGAAGCGGAATGTCCGCACCGGAGCGCGACCGTCCGAACCCAGCTGGGGATGCGCCGCGACTTCGGCAGCCGCTCGCCCATGCGGCCCCGAGCCCCTGTCGCCACGAACGGTCTCGGCCGCATGCAGCCAGTCGATGAGCTGCGGCAGGCTCGCGGTCGCCCACCCGTCGGGGATCGGCGTCAGGCGGCACTTCGCCAGCCCGTCCGCCGATTCGAACGCGAGCCACCCGCCGAGGTAGTCCCGCAAGTAATCCTCGCCCCTCGTCGCCGGATGAATCGTGTCCGCCGAGACGTCCCACACCCTCCATTTCCTTCCGGCCCGATCGGAGAAGTCACGGAGTGCCATGCCCCCGAAAAAAGCAGGAGCTATGCCAGAGGTCGTTTGTTTACTGCCCGTGCGGACAGCGCCGCTGACCGCTCCGTCAGCGTGACGGCGCGCACTCAGAGCGCGAGCACGATCCCGCTGTCGCGGCCACCCTGCTCCGGAGCGTAAGGCCTAACGACGATCTTCAGGATTTCGACGGTCACGTCCTGAGCCGGCAGCTCGCGCCCGCGGCGCGCGGCGAGCGGATAGTGGCCCGTGCTCGCAAGGAAGTCCGTGAACAGCCGGCGGGTCTCGTCCTTCGAGCGCCCGTGCTCCTTCCAGTAGGCGCCGTACGCGACAAGGGCCGCGTCGAGCGTTGCGCTCACGCGTCCACTCGCGAATGCAACGTGCAGTTCGCGGCGGATCGTTATCAGGATCGGCACCAGGTGAAATGCCACGCCTCCCTGAAAGCAATCCCAGTGCCTTGTCGGGCTCCCTTCGGGCCGGCGGCCTCGACAATTCAGACGGGGACCCGGGCCGCGAGCTGTTCGGCCGCTGTAAAGAACGTTCGCCGGTACCAGAGGACCACGATCGTCGACGTCATAGCCACCGCTCCGGCCAGCATGAAAGCGACGACGATCTGGTACCGCACCGCGGTCAGCGGCGAGGATCCGGCCAGGATCTGACCGGTCATCATCCCGGGGAGCGAGACCAGTCCGACGATCATCAGTCCATTGACCGCCGGGATCAGCGCGGCGACGAGCGCCCGGCGCACCGGTTCGGCCGCCGCGGTCGCCGGGCTCGCGCCTAACGCGAGATAGGCTTCGACCTCGCCGCGTCGCGACTCCATCTCGCTCGCCAGACGCTCCGCGGCCAGCGCTGCGCCATTCATCGCGTTGCCGATGATCATCCCGAACAGCGGTATCACATACTGTGGGTCGTACCACGGATCCACCCGGAGCACGATCTCGTCGACGTACACCAGCGTGATGCCGGCGCCGAGCAGCATCGCGACCCCGGTGATCGGAAAGAGCGTCCGCCGCGACTCGCGCTGGCGATCGGTCGCCGTTTTCGTCGCTGCCAGGAGCATCACCAGCAGTGCGAGCGCAACCAGGTACCATCGTCGCGTCGCGAAGAGGTAGGCAAGGACATAGCCTACCGCCACCAGCTGCACCGTCGCCCGCGCGGCGCCGATGGCGAAACCGCGGGCGAGCCCGAGTCGCTGCCACCACGACAGGGCGATCGCGATCATCACCAGCGCCAGCGCGAGACCGAGGTCGAACCAGGTGACGTCGATCAGCGGATGGGCGGTCATCCGGGCTGCTCGCGCATCAGTCGCGGCCGACGAGGTATTCGCGCGTCCGCTCGGTCCGCGGCGAGGTGAAGAGCCGTGCGGTCTGGCCGACCTCCACGACGCGACCTGCTTCGAGCACCACGGTCACAGTGCTCGCCTGCCGCGCTTCGGCCAGGCGGTGGGTCACCATTACCACCGAGAGGCCGTGGGTGGCCACGAGGTCGCGGACAGTGGTCATCAACCGGTCGGCAATCTCGGGATCGAGCGCGGACGTTGGTTCATCGAGCAGGAGAACCTCCGGTCCGCAGGCCAGCGCCCTCGCGATTCCGACCCGCTGCGTCTCGCCCCCGGAGAGCTCACTGCTGACGCGCTGGGCGAAGCCGGCGTCGAGCCCGGCGAGGCGAAGGGCAGTCGCGTCGTCCGGCATCCGCCGATCCGTCTTCGCGCCGGACGTTAGGCCTGACGATGAAGCACCGTCCATCGGCGCAGATAGGCGGCGGGCGATCGCCAGGTTCGCGGCGACCGTGCCCGCCAGCATTACCGGCGCCTGGAAGACGAAGCCGACCCGGCGTCGCAGCTGGCGCACCGGATAACTGGTGATCGGCGCACCGGCGAACGAGACCGACCCCGCGCTCGGATCGTCGAGGCGGTTGAGGAGGCGGAGCAGCGAGGTTTTCCCCGCGCCGGAAGGTCCGACCAGCGCCACCACCTCGCCGCGCGGGATGTCGAGGTCGACACCGGTGAGAGTGCGCGTAGTGCCGCGCAGCTGTTCGACACCGCGAAGCGCGAACAGCGGCGCAGCCTCCCCAGCGAGGTCAGTCAGGCGATGGAGCGTCGTGTCCGCTCGCCCGCTTGCGTTGCGGCGCATCCGCTGCGCGCTCGAGCAGTGCCTCGAGGTCCTCGTCGCTCATCATCATCCAGTCCGCGGGGAAGTCGATGAGCCGGCGCTTTCCGCTGCCGGTCAGCGACTCGAAGGCCAGCCACCCGTTGCGAAGCTCGCCGAGATTGCGGGTCGAAGACGTCGACGCCTGGCCAGGAGTGACCGCCCAGGCGCGCCAGAGGCAGTCATGCTGGTCGCGGAACTCGCGAATGCGCTCGACGTGCGCATCGATCGTTGCCGAGTCAGCGCCGGGTGCGCCGCCAATGGATGCACTGCCGGCGGCGCCGCCCGCCCCGGCCGCGTCGCCACCCTCGCGCTCCGCGCGCGCTCTCTGCTTGAGGGCGATCATGCCCTCGGCCGCGCGCGCTGCGGCGAGCAGTGCATCGTCGAGACGCCGGAGCTGGCCGGTGGTCTCACCAGGGAGCTGACCGATCCCCGAGGCACACGCTTCCTCGAGCTGCCGCGCGAGTTCTTCGCGCGCGCGCTCGAGCTCATCGTCGGTCGATTCGGCTGTCTGCGAATGCTCGTCGGGTGATGTTCCCGTCATCGGCGGTGCGTGTGGTCGGCGGTCCACTCCCACGACCGGCCATGGGCCTGCGGGGTCCGCGACGTCCACTCACGCTCTCGCAACTGGTGTGCCCCCCGTCACCCGCCGGCATCGAGCTCGCCGCGCCGGCGACGATATCCGCCGATGGTCGGCGGCCCCGACGAGGTGCGCGGAAAGCTTCGCCAGAGCAGATCTGCGAGCTGGTGGTCGGAGAAGCTGCGCCACGTCGACGGCCACGAGGTGACGTCGAGGGTCCTTGCTCCCGCGGTGAACCGTAACACGTGTTGGCTCGGACCGCCGACCGCACCGCCGGGTCGAGAGATCACGTACTCGGCGACCGACCAATAGCGCCCGCCCGGGTAGCGGAACGACCGCGCTTCGGGCGATGTGCGCTCGGCGCGCTGTGCGGGCGACGGGTCGCCGCCGCCACTCGCTGGAGCGCGAAGCGTGGGGCGGTCAGCCGAGGTGAAGCGCTCGTACTCGCCGGTGCCACGTGTCGGCTCGGCGAGCCGCCGCAGTCGTCGCAGCTCGTCCTGCGACGCGGTGCGCCACGTCGGCGGGATCGGGTAAAGACGAGCCTTCGCGGAACCATCCACCGCCTCGAAGACGAGCCATCCCTCGAGCACCCCTTGCATGTGGTCTTCGGCGCGGGTGGAAGGATGTAGCTTGTCGGCGGTAATGTCCCACACGCGCCAGTCGCGGCCCGCCTCGTCCTTGAAATCGCGAAGCGCCATGCCCACGCACCGGGCAGGGAGCGTGCCGTCGCGCGCTTGCCGCACGATGGGCACCGGGCGAGCTTCTCGATGAGCTTCGCGTCGAACTGGTCGCGCACGCGTTGCGCCGCATCGTCGCACTGGCAGGAGGATCCCCACGTTGACGACCGCATTTGCAGCACCCGGCTTGCCCGACACGGGCGCCGGCGCACGCTTCGAGGCGCTCGCCGGGTTGAGCTCAGTACAGCGGATGGATCGTGCGTCGATCGACGTGCACGCTCCGTTCACCGGTGCGCTGCTCGGGCGCATCCCACGCGGGACCGTCGCCGACGTGGACGCCGCCGTCCGCTCGGCACGCCGCGCGCAGGAGACATGGTCGGCGCTCCCGGTGCGCCAGCGTGCGCGGGTCTTCACGCGTTTCCAGGAGCTGCTGCTGGACCGACGTGAGGAAATGGTCGACCTGATTCAACTGGAATCAGGCAAGGCTCGTCGTCATGCGTTCGAGGAGATTCTCGACACCGCGGTCGTCGCGCGGCACTACGCGGTTCATGGGCCGCACTACCTCGGGCCGAAGCGCCACGCCGGCACTTTTCCCGTGTTGACCACCGCGCTCGAGGTGCGGCATCCGGTCGGTGTCGTCGGCATCGTTGCGCCATGGAATTTTCCGTTGATCCTCTCGATCACCGACGCGATCGCGGCGCTCGTCGCCGGGAACGCCGTCGTTCTCCGCCCCGACGTGCAGAGTTCCTTCACCGCGCTGGCGGCGGCCGAGCTGCTCTACGAGGCGGGTTTGCCGCGCGACGTGCTGCAGGTCGTCACCGGTGAGGGACACGAGCTCGGGCCGCCGCTCATCGACCGCGTGGACTTCGTGATGTTCACCGGCAGCACGCGCACCGGGAAGATCGTCGCGCAACAGGCAGCGGCCCGGCTCACCGGCTTCTCGCTCGAGCTGGGCGGGAAGAATCCGATGCTCGTCCTCGACGACGCCGACGTCGACGCCGCAGTCGAGGGTGCGGTGCGCGGCGCCTTCGTCGGGGCGGGGCAGGTCTGCGTCTCGTTCGAACGGCTGTACCTGCCTAACGCATTGTACGATCGGTTCGTCGCGAAGCTCGTGGCGCGCACGCGCGCACTGCGCCTCGGCGCGGCGATGGACTATACCGTCGACGTCGGCTCGATGACGTCGGCGCGGCAGCTCGGCGTCGTCGAGGACCACGTCGCCGACGCGACGGCGAAGGGCGCGACCGTCCTCGCCGGCGGCCGGCCGCGCCTCGACCTTGGCCCGTTGTTCTACGAGCCGACGATTCTCGTCGACGTGCGTCCAGGCATGACGGCGTACGCCGAGGAGACGTTCGGTCCCGTGCTCGCCGTCTACCGTTATGACGACATCGACGATGCTATCGAACGCGCGAACGACACCCGCTATGGCTTGAATGCGAGCGTCTGGTCGCGAAGCACGCGACGCGCGACCGATGTCGCGAAGCGCATCCGCTGCGGGACGGTCAACGTCAACGAGGCGTATGCCGCGACCTGGACCGCGACCTCGGCGCCGATTGGCGGAATGAAGGAATCGGGCATCGGCCGTCGCCACGGCGAGGCAGGGATCCTCAAGTACACCGAAGCGCAGACGATCGCGGTGCAGCGGCTGATGCCGCTCGCGCCGTTCCCGTTCCTCGACGAGCAGCGGTACGGCGACCTGGTCGCGCGTCTCGTCCGGATCCTCGGGCGCGTACCCGGGTTGCGTTGATCGCGATGAACACGATCCTCTTCACCGGCTTCCCCGGATTTCTCGGGAGCGAGCTGCTGCCCCGCCTCCTCGCGCGCGATTCACGGGCGACCGCGGTTTGTATCGTGCAGCGACGCTACCTGTCCGTCGCCCGCGAGCGGCTGGCGGCGATCGAAGCGCGCGATCCGTCGTGCCGCGGGCGCGTCCGCCTCGTACAGGGCGACATCGCCGATGCGAATCTCGGGCTCGCCGATGCCGACGCGCTCAAGCCACGCATCAGCGCGATCTACCACCTCGCCGCTCTGTACGACCTCTCCGTCGCCCGCGACATCGCGATGCGCGTGAACA
>JBJMNK010000013.1:0-46219 GCA_045804265.1 Gemmatimonadaceae bacterium
CGTCAGGCCGGCTGCTCGCCTGCTGCTCGCGACACTCGCGGTCGCGCCCGATCATCCGCTCGTCGGGCCGCTCGTGGAGAACATGGTGCAGCAGGGCCGCGCGGCACGCGGGAGCTGGTGGAACACGCTCGACTGGGGGCTGGCGGTCCAGGCCCTTAGCGCATTCGACCGGAAGCAGCAGCCGAAGGGCGCGTCGTCCGATGCGACGCTTCGGGTGCGGTCCGGAGGTCGACTGCTCTTCACGTCCGCAATCACTGGCGGCGCTGCCGCCGATTCATCGGCGCCGCTCAGCGGCCTGCTCACCGACGCGCCCGATGGCGCGCAGGCGCTCCGCCTGCAGCTCGAGCGCACCGGTACCGGTGCGCAGCCGATCTACTACTACGTCACCGTCCACGAAGTACCGCAGCGTCGCCCCGTTCGGCCTGATGATCATGGCATCCAGGTCGAGCGGTGGTACGAGCGTTATGACGGCGGAGCCCCGGTGACGAGCGTCGTCGAGGGTGAGCTCGTGCGCGTCAGGCTTCGCATCACGATTCCTGCTGACCGCGAATTCCTCGTGGTCGACGACGCGCTTCCCGCGGGACTCGAAGCCGTTGACCTGAGCCTGCGCACGAGCGCGTTGAAGGCAGGCCCCGGCGCCAGTAGGACCGCCTCGCGCCCCGATGACGAATCGGAGGATTCAGACGACGGGCGCTACTGGGGCTACGGGTCGTGGGAGTCGGGCTGGTGGTCGCCGTTCGACTATCGCGAGCTGCGCGACGACCGGGTGGTGTACTTCGCCACCCAGCTCTGGAAGGGCAGTTACTCGGCGAGCTACGTCGCCCGGGCGACGACACCGGGCGTCTTCGTCCGCCCGCCGGCACACGCCGAGGAGATGTACAATCCGGCGGTCTTCGGTCGCTCCGATGGTGGAGTGTTCACCGTGATGAAGAAGCAATGAGGCGACGTGTCGCGTTAGGCGCGGCCGCCGCGCTAACGCCGCTGCTGCTGCTCGCGGCGTGGATCGCTTGGCCCCTTCCACCGGGAATGACCACGCCGTCGATCGCGCCGGCAATCGTCGTCGCCGACCGCAACGGCGTGCCGCTGCGCGGGACGCGGGCGGGCGACGGGACCCGATCGCGCTGGGTTTCCATCGGCGAGCTCGATCCGGACCTGATCACCGCCTTCATCGCCGTCGAGGATCGGCGGTTCTTCGAACACGGGGCGATCGACTGGCGCGCCGTCGCCCGCGCGGCGCGCGACGACATCCGTGCCGGCCGGATCGTGTCCGGCGCATCGACGCTGACGATGCAGACTGCTCGGCTCCTCGCGCCTGGCGACCGCGATGTATCCGGAAAGCTGTCGCAGGCGTTGTGGGCGCTGCGCATCGAGCGGCATCTCACGAAGCAGCAGATTCTCGAGCAGTATCTCAATCGCATCCACCTGGGGCAGGGGACCGTCGGCGTTGCGGCCGCCGCGGCGCTCTACTTCGACGCGTCGCCTGCTGATGTCAGCCCCGCGCAAGCGGCGCTGCTCGCCGGGCTGGCCCACGCACCGGCAAGCGAGAATCCATTCGCGTCGCTGGCGAGAGCGCGTCACGTCCGGGCACGCGCCGTGAACAGAATGCGCGCCGACGGGTTCATCAGCGAAGCCGATGCGCGACGCGCCCTGGCGGAGCCGCTGATCGCCAGGGCGACGGGGATGCCCTTTCTTGCGCCCCACTTCACGACGCGGGTCCTGCGCTGGGCCGACGACTCGGCGCTTGCCTCGACCCCGGCGTTAGGCAGCAGTGGCGTGCTGCGAACCTCGCTGGATCTCCAGCTCCAGACCGCGATCGAAGGCGAAGTCCGGCATACCGTCGACGTGCTCGGCGACCGTGGGGTTCGCGAGGCGGCCACCGTCGTCCTCGACAACCAGACTGGTGAAATTCTCGCCTGGGTCGGATCACCTGATTTCTGGGCCGACACCGCGGGGCAGACCGACATGGTCGTCTCGCCACGGCAGCCCGGCTCAGCGCTGAAGCCGTTCGTTTACGGACTCGCCTTCGATCGCGGGTTGACTGCGGCGACGGTGATTCCCGACATCGCGAAGGAATACCAGACCTCGATTGGCCTCTACCGTCCGCGCAACTACGATCACCGGTTCCACGGGCCGGTGCGAATCCGAGAGGCGCTCGCCAGCTCCTACAATATTCCGGCAGTCGAGACGACCGAGCGACTCGGCGCGGCGAGCGTACTTGCCACGCTTCGCGCGGCCGGCTTCGCGTCGCTGCGGGAGAGTGCGGACTGGTACGGGCTCGGAATCGCGTTAGGCAACGGCGACGTCACGCTGCTCGAGCTGGCGAATGCCTATCGCGCACTCGGGAACGCCGGTGTCTGGCGGCCAGTTCGCTGGCGTCCCGCCATTGGGCCGACGCGAGAACCCGGCCGCCGCGTGGTGTCGGCGCGCTCGGCGGCGATCGTCCTCGACATCCTGTCAGACGCGGAGGCCCGCGTGCCGGCGTTCGGCGTCTCGACTCCCTTCGACTTCGCCTTCCCGGTAGCGGTGAAGACGGGGACGAGTCGTCACTTCACCGACAACTGGGCAGTCGCCGTCACTGGCCGCTTCACCGTGGCGGTGTGGGTGGGAAACTTCAATGGCCGCGCGATGGAGGGGGTGAGTGGGATCACCGGCGCGGGCCCACTGCTGCACCGCGCGGTCGTCGAAACGGCGAAGCGATATCCACCCGGCGCCTTCACGACGCCGGCCGCGGCAGGTGCCGTCGCGGTGACGATCTGTCGGCTGTCGGGAATGCGCGCGGGATCCGAGTGCCCGACTGCGAACGAATGGTTTGCGCCCGGAACCGAACCAGTCGCCGACTGCGACTGGCACCGCGACGGATCGGTGACGATGCCGGCAGCGTACTCGGAATGGCTCGCGGCCGAGCGCGGCGCCGGAGTCCGTGTCGCCGCATCTGTTGCCCCAGCGGCCGCGGGCTTTCGCATTGTGTCGCCGCTCGATGGCGATCGATACTCGGTGCCACCGTCCGTCGATCCGCGCTATTCCACGATCGCACTGCGGGCGACGGGAGAGACTTCGCGAGTGCGCTGGTCGGTGGACGGGAAGCCGTTTGCCGCCGATCGCCTGCCGCTGATTCCCGGCGGCCACCTGATTCGCGCCACGTCGAACGGTATCGAGCGCGAAGTCAGGATCGTCGTCGCGGGCGGCGAAGGATCGCGTTAGGCGCTGGTCAGTGCGACGCGAATACCGTCGAGCGGGCATTGCCGCCGAAGGTAATCACGTCGTAATGATCGCTGTAGGCGCCTTCCATCCCTGGTGAGCCCATCGGCATCCCAGGGGTTGCGATCCCGGCGATATCCGGGCGCTCGGCGAGGAGCCGCCGAATGTCGGCCGGTGGCACGTGTCCCTCGACGACGTAGCCGCCGATGCGCGCCGTGTGGCACGCCTGCAGCGAGTCGGGGACGCCGGCCGCGTGCTTGATCGACGCGAGATCGGGAAGGTCGTGAACTTCGACCTTGAAGCCCGACTTCTGCATCGACTCGACCCATCCCTTGCAGCAGCCGCAGGTTGGAGTCTTGTAGACGACGAGCGTCGGTTCAGCCGCGGTCGTGGTGGACGCCGGCAGTGCAGTCGCGCTCGTCGATGCACCCGTCGCCGTCGGCGTGGCGGCAGTTGAATCGTTGTTCGCCGCCGCGTGCGGCGTGCATGCCGAGAGAGCGACCAGTAGTGCGGTGCCAGCGACGCGGGCGCTGGTGGTGGCGGCACGAGGGCGCGCCTGGAAGCGAGAGTTGATCATGCTTCCAACATAACAGTCTCGCCGTGAACGCGCGGAAGCGCGCGGCACGGCGAGACTGTCACTTCGCCCAGCCAGCTTCGCGAAGCTGCGGAATCGACTGACTCGGGATTGCGATGACGCTGTCGCAGAGGTTGCAGACGTCGACGAGCACGTTCGGGACGCGGAGCCGCGAGCGTTCCATGCGCACGGTGCGCAGCTCGAAGCGGGACTGAACGACCTGCCGGCAGTTGGGGCAGTTGCAGGCGACGATATCGCCGGGGTTCCAGAGTGCCTTCATGGGGGCTCCTGTGAGACGGTCTCGCAACAGGGTGTCGCGTGACGGGTGACTCGCGATCGTACGGGTAGGACAGCCCCATGTTTCAGAAGGGTTGCATCGCAGATGTGAAGGATTTGTGTATGCGCGGTGTGTATGCGCGGTGTGTATGCGCGGTGTGTATGCGCGCACCGGTTACGCCAAGCCACCATTGCGCGTCGCCGATGAACGAATCGCAACTTCGCGCCACCAGTCCTTTAAGTATCAAATGATACTAAATGTCGACGGCTGGCCCGTGTGCCGGGTCGTCCGAATTGTCGCGGTGACTGCGCTCGCCCTCTACGGCCTGGCGATACTGCGCGATCCGGGGTTCACGCTGCTCGACAACGTGAACCTGCCGATCCACGAGACCGGGCACATCGTGTTCAGTCCATTCGGCGAGCTCGTGACCGCGCTCGGCGGCACGCTCTTCCAGCTGATCGTCCCGGTAATTTTCGTTGGCTACTTCCTGCGCCGCCGGGATCAGTTCGCGGCGAGCGTTGCGCTGTGGTGGGTCGCCGAGAATCTCTGGAACATCTCGGTTTACGTGGCGGATGCGCAGGCGCAGGCGCTGCCCCTCGTCGGCGGCGGAGAGCATGACTGGGCCTTCATTCTCGCCGAGCTCGACGTGCTCCAGCAGGACGCGCGGATTGCGGCGATGGTTCGTTTCGCCGGGACGCTGCTCTTCGTTGTCGCGATTCTCTGGGGCTACGCGTCTGCTGGAGCCGACGCGGCTTCCGGTTCTGATTCGCACGCCGACGCCAGTGCGTCGAGCTCGTCCACGAGCGAATCGCCGAAGTAGTACGCCAGCTCCTCTCGTGCTGCCTCGTAGGCCGTCGGGCCGTCGCCGCTGCAGGAGAGCGATCCGTCCTCGAGCTCATCGGACACCACCAACGCACCGCCGCCGAAGGTGACCGGAAAGAGCGTGCTCACCATCGGCTTGAGGAGGTGGTAGTCGCGACCCGTCTGCACGGCGTACGAGTGCAGCACGCATCCTCGGCCACCCGGCGTGTGGAACACGCAGTACCCATCACGGACTGCGGTGCGGCGCAAGCTGCCACCCGGTGCATCCTCATCGGTGATGGCCGCGCCGCGGAACCATTCGGACATCGGGATGCCGGTGTGACGCTCGATCGCCGGCGCCTCAGCGATGAGTGCGGCCTCGACGCGACCGTCGACGTCGACGCCGTGTGCGCAGCAGGAGTCGGCGAAAAAGCCACACGCCATGCACCGCGCGAAGTAGCGCCGCGCGAAGATCGCGCGGTCGACCGCGGCGATCGTGGGCGCGCCGCCGATTGCGGTGTATCCCCTGGAGAGTGCAACGACGTCGTTCATCGGCGCCAAGGATCGTGTCGGGAAACGCAAGGCGCAAGTCCGGCGCCGCGCACTCGACGCCGCGGCGGGATAACTTGCGGCGTGTCGTTCACGATCTCACTCCGACCTCTCGAGCCATGACGACGACCGATCTTCGCTTTCCCGTTGGCCGCTTCGCTTTCACGAGCGCCGATGAATCATCGCGCGCCGAGGCGATCGCGAACATCTCCGATCTTCCGTCGAAGTTGCGCGCGGCGGTGAAGGGGATGTCGGATGCACAGCTCGACACCCCCTATCGTGAGGGAGGATGGACCGTCAGGCAGGTGGTGCACCATATCCCGGACAGTCACATCAATGCCTTCACGCGTTTCAAGTTCGCATTGACTGAGGACTCGCCGCAGATCAAGGCATACGACGAGGCGAAATGGGCCGAGCTGGCCGACGGCAGGACGGGACCGGTCGAGCCTTCGCTCTCACTGCTCGACGGGCTGCATTCGCGATGGGTACTGATGCTGCGCGCGATGCGCCCCGCTGATTTCGACCGGCAGCTCGTGCATCCGGAGAACGGCGTCATGACATTGAATCGCATGCTTGCGCTGTACTCGTGGCACAGTCGTCACCACGTTGCCCACATCACGGAGCTGAAGCGCCGCGAGGGCTGGTAAGCCGATGCGTGGCCGGGCGGCGCGCGATTTCGCGCACCGCTGCGTGCGGTTAGCTTTCGTCGTCGATGCGCTTTCCTTCACTCGCACTCTTCGCCCCTCGCGCGGTGCTCGCCGCCCGGCCGCGTCGTCCAGAGACCCGCGGCTCCGGCGAGAGTGAGATCGTCGCTCCGCCCCTGTCATGAGGACCTCCATCCGCTACGACGCGCGCGCCCGATGAAGGAAGCGTTGTTCACCCTTCTCGCCGAGGCGGTCGACTACGCCGGCCTTTTTCCGCCGGCAACGCTCGACATGCCGTCGGCGGTGGCCGAGTACGCGGCGCACCGCGACGAGCCTAACGCGTGGATGCTCGGCCGGTTCGTGTTGCCGGCCGGCCGGCTCGACGAGTGGTCGGCCGCCGCTCCGCCGACCATCGAGGGAAATCCGTGGCCGCTCTCGGTGCTGGCCGGCTCCTTCGATCCGGCGCTTCGCGACACGATCGCCGCATTCAACCAGCGCGAACGCGGGCGCGCGGTGATCGACACCGTCGAGACACGCGCCACGAATCCGCGCGAGCTGCCCGCCGCGTCGATCACGTCCGGGGTCGCCATCTTCGTCGAGGTGCCGATCTCCGACGACCCGGCCCCGCTCCTCGACGCGATACGCGACGCGGGGATCCGCGCCAAGGTTCGCACCGGCGGCACCAGTGCCGACGCGTTTCCGCCAGCACAGCAGGTGGCCCGCTTCATTCGCCGCTGTGTCGAACGCGACATCGTCTTCAAGGCGACGGCTGGGTTGCATCATCCGCTGCGCGCGGAATACCGGCTGACGTACGCGACGGATGCGCCAGAGGGGACGATGTTCGGCTTCCTCAACGTCCTTCTCGCGACGATGATCGCTCGAGAAGGTGGTGTGCAACGCGACGTCACCGCGGCGCTCGAGGAACGCGATCCCGCGGCACTGACCGCGACCGATGAAGCCGTCGTATGGCGCGGGCGCGCGTTTCGAATCGCTTCGCTCCGCGCGGGACGGACGCGCTCGATCACCGGTTTCGGGTCGTGTTCCTTCCGCGAGCCGGTCGCCGACCTGAAAGCGTTAGGGCTGCTGTGATCCCATCGCTCGACGAGACGCACGATCCGAAGCGCCGCTCGTGGGTCGAAGCGGCCAACGACGGGCGCACCGACTTCCCGATCCAGAATCTTCCCTTCGGGGTCTTCCGTCGCGCCGGCAGCATCGAGCGCGCGCGGGTCGGGGTCGCGATCGGCGACCAGATCATCGACATCGGCGCCGCCCGTCGCACCGGATTTCTCGGGGGCGACGCGGAAAGAGGCTCACGCGCGTGCGAGGCGGACGAGCTCAATCCGCTGATGGCGCTCGGCCGGCCGGCCTGGCGCGCGCTGCGCGCAGCGTTAGGCAGCCTGCTCGAGGCAGGATCACCGGCGGCGCGCGACGCCGAGCGCATCCTCGTCCCGATGAGCGACGCCGACCTGATGCTTCCGGCACGGGTCGGCGACTACACCGACTTCTACGCGTCGATCCATCACGCGACGAACGTCGGGCGCATGTTCCGGCCCGACAACCCGTTGCTGCCGAACTACAAGTACGTGCCGATCGGCTATCACGGGCGTGCGTCGTCGCTGGTACCGAGTGGGTCGGCGGTGCGGAGGCCAGTTGGACAACGGAAGCCGCCGGAGCTTCCAGAGCCGGTATTCGAGCCGAGCCGCGCGCTGGATTACGAGTGCGAGGTTGGTGCGTTCATCGGCACGGGGACGGCGCTTGGCGAGCGGCTCACCATGAGCCAGGCCGCCGAGCAACTGTTCGGGCTCTGCCTCGTGAACGACTGGTCGGCGCGCGACATCCAGAGCTGGGAGTACCAACCGCTGGGCCCCTTCCTCTCGAAGAGCTTCGCGACCACGGTTTCACCGTGGGTCGTCACGATGGAGGCGCTCGCGCCCTATCGCGTTCCGGCAGCACATCGCGAGCATGGCGACCCGGATTCACTGCCGTACCTTCGCGACGAGGAGGACCGTGCGCGCGGCGGCGTCGACATCGTCCTCGAGACCTGCATCCGCACGCGCACCATGCGCGAGAAGGGCACCCCGGCGCAGCGCGTGAGCCGTGCCCGCTTCGCTGACATGTACTGGACCGCCGCGCAGATGGTCGCCCACCACGCCAGCAACGGGTGCAACCTCCGCGCTGGCGACCTCCTTGCGAGTGGAACAGTCTCGGGCCCGCTGCGCGAATCGCTGGGATGTCTGCTCGAGTTGACGCGTCGCGGGGCGGAGCCATTGCAGATTGGCGACGAGCGACGCGGCTTTCTCGAGGACGGCGACGAGGTCGTGATGCGAGGCTCCTGTAGTAGCGAAGGCCGGCCGCGGATCGGGTTCGGCGAATGCCGCGGTCGTATCGAGCCGGCATCGGCGATCTGAGTCGGCGATCACATCACATCAAGGATTGAGCACACCGTGGCGAAAGTGAAGGAGCAGCCGTTCGTGCTGCGCAGGTCGGAGATCCAGGGAACGGGCGCATTCGCGACACGACTGATCCGTCGAGGGCAACGCATCATCGAATACACGGGGGCGCACATCGACAACGATGAAGCGGACCGTCGCTACGACGACGAAAAGATGAAGCGCCACCACACGTTCCTCTTCATCGTCGACGACAAGGAAATCATCGACGGGGCCGACGGCGGCAACGACTCCGCATACATCAATCACTCGTGCGATCCGAATGCCGAAGCGGTGATCGAGGGCAAGCGCATCTTCATCTACGCGCTGCGGACGATCCGGCCCGGCGAGGAGATCGCGTATGATTATCAGTACGAGCGGACGGACGACCACACTGAGGAAGACGAGAAGTTCTACAAATGCCTCTGTGGATCCCCGAAGTGTCGCGGCTCGATCCTCGCGCCACCGAAGAAGAAGCGGTCGGCGGCGAAGAAGAAGCGTGGAGGCAAGAAGATGCAGAAGCGGGGTACGACGCAGCTGCACCGGTCGAAGAAGCGAACGCGCAGCTCCTCGCGTTCAGCCGACCGCGGACGAGCTGTTCGGCGCTGAATCGCATGGCGCGCTCGGTGTCGGCCGCGGCGTGAGAGATGCACGAGTCAGAATCGCCAGGCGCAACCACGAGGTCGACGATGCTGTGGGGACACGGGCGCTTGCCCGATGACGATGCGGACGATTTCGACGACCTCGACGGCGAGAATGGCGGCGGCGAGGGCGAATCGTCGGACGACGAGGACGGCGATGAAGTCGAAGGCTTCGCCGATGGCTACGACGACGAAGACGATGATGACGATGATGACGACGCCGATGAAGACGTCGATGAAGACGATGCTGTCGATGTCGGGGCTGATGCGGAGGACGATGAGCTCCCGGCAAGCACGGTTTTCGTCGCCACGGCTACGCCGCTCGAGGTGAGCGTCGCCCCGCTGCCAGATGATCGCGCACCCGACGGCGTGTGCCTCGCCGCACGCATCGACGGACGATTGGTCGCTCGCTGTGCGATGCCCGGCGAGTCGATCGAGCGGCTGGTCGCGCTCAAGCTCTTCGAGGAGCCCGTACTCGTTGGCCTGCTGGCGTTCGAGGGCGAGCCCGGGATCCAGGGTCGCCTGGTCGCGCTCGTTCCGGCGGCACGCCTCACCGAGAACAGCGAACCGGACGAGCCGTGGAAGGCGAGTGTCCCGAGCTTCGAAGAGGGCGAGAGCGAAGGGGAAGGCGAGGAAAACGACGGCTCCGGGCTCGCGGCGATCCTGCTCGGACACATCGTGCGCTTCACGAGCGACCGGAAGCATCCCGAGGACCTCGCCCAGGAAGCGGTCGACATTCTGCAGCGTGTCGTGGCCGGTGCGCCCATGCCCGATGCAGCGAGCAAGGCGATCGACGACCTGCTCGACTCGCTGTAAGGGACCGGATCAGTGCGCGCCTAACGGCGCGGTTCAGCCGTCGCGGTTCGTGAGCGCGAACGACAGCCCTTCGAGCTCCATCGCCATGTTGACCGTCCTGACCGTGACGTCGGGCGGTGCCTGGAGCTGCACCGGGGCAAAGTTGAGCACTGCCTTGATCCCTGCGGCGACGATCCGGTCGAGCGTCGGCTGGGCGGCCTCGGCGGGGACGGTCAGCACCGCGATGTCGGGCGGTTCAGCGGCCGTGTCGCGCTCGAGGTGTCTGATGTCGCGGATCGTATGCGAGTCCCAGGAGCGGCCGATCTTTTCAGGCGAGCTGTCATAGACGGCCGTGATGTGAAAGCCGCGCTGGAAGAATCCGCGATACTGCGCGAGCGCCGCTCCGATCTTTCCGGCGCCGACGATGATCACGCGCCACTCGCGGGCGAGTCCCATGATTGCGCGGATCCGGCTCGAGAGCTCGGAGACGGAGTAGCCGAGCCCGCGCTTGCCAAACGACCCGAAGAACGAAAGGTCCTTCCTGACCTGCGCAGAAGTCGTCCCGCCGCGTCGAGCGAGTTCGTCACTGGAAATCGTCTCGAGTCCGCGCTGCTCGAAGTCCTCGAGGAAGCGCAGGTAAAGCGACAGGCGGCGAACGGTGGAATCGGCGATGCGTTTCAACGGGCGCGTGGCTTGTGAATTGATTCACAAGTTAGTGACAGCCGGCAACGGAGGCCAGCGCCCTAACGGTCCGGATGCAGTGCGCGCCTCATGAGCACTGGCCCCTTTGGTGTCCTGCCGGGTATCTTGGGGGCCAATGCCAGTCCACGTCAGCTCGGAAATCGGTCGTCTCAGAAGCGTCCTGGTCCACACTCCCGGTCCGGAGCTGCTCGCCGTCACGCCGTCGACGCGCGAAGACTATCTCTACGATGACATCATCGACCACGAGGAAGCTCGCCGCGAGCACCGGCGCTTCGTGGCGATCGTGGAGCGCTTCGCCAACGTCCACTCGGTGCGCACCCTCCTCGCCGAGGTGCTGGCCAACCGCGACGTGCGCGACCTGCTGGTGAAGGAGACGATGGACATCGTCCCATCCGAGCCACTGGCGCGCGAGATCGCCGACCTCCCGGCAGAATCACTCGTGCAGATGCTGATCGAGGGGCGCGAAGAGGAGGCGGGACCCCTGGCCACCGCGCTGAACGAGCACGGCTACGTGCTGCCAGCGCTCCCGAACCTCTTCTTCACCCGGGATGTCGCAATGGTCCTCGAGGACCACGTGCTGATCGGCTCGATGCGCTACGGGATTCGCTGGTCGGAAGAGCTCATCATGAAGGCGCTCTTCCTGTCGCATCCCGTGCTGCAGAACAAGGGGATCCTCTACGACGGCTCGATCGAGCGGCGCCTCAACTACACGCTCGAGGGCGGCGACGTCCACCCGATCCGCGGCGACACGGTGATGATCGGCTTCAGCGAGCGCTCGAGCCCGGCCGCCATCGACACGCTCACCGACCTCCTCTTCGAGAAGACGAGCGTCACCGATGTCATCGTGGTCGTGATGCCCAAGGAAAACACGGCGATCCACCTCGACATGATCTTCACCCAGGTCGATCGCGAGCTGTGCGTGCTCTTTCCGCCGCACTTCATCGGGCCGGAGCGGCTGCGGATCCTCCACCGGAGGAAGGGACAGCACCACGTCCAGGAGCTGCCTAACGTCTTCGCGGCGCTGCAGTCGGTCGGCCTGCCGATGGAGCCGATCTTCTGCGGTGGCAACCGGCGGATCATGCAGGAGCGCGAGCAATGGTCGTCGGGATGCAACTTCGTCGCGATGCGACCAGGCGTGGTGCTCTCGTATCATCGCTCCGAGGAGACGTTGAAGGAGATGCAGAAGATGGGCTTTCGGATCGTGGCCTCGGACAGCTTCCTCGCCGGCGACGACCGCGTCGGGGAAGAGGAGCGAGCGGTGATCGTGTTCGAGGGATCTGAGCTGGTGCGCGGTGGCGGTGGGCCACGCTGCATGACCTGCCCGGTGCAGCGCGACGATCCGTGGGCATGACTCACCCAGCGACCAGCCAGTACCCGCTGCCGTTAGGCGGGATGACCACGCGGCCCGCCGAGTCGCTGCTGACAGAGCGGGCGCGGGATTTCCTCGCCGGCGGGCCGGCCGGAGCGGCGTCGCTTATTGCGTCGGTCTGCCAGCTTCCGGCCGTGCCGGGTGCGGTGGCGGAGCACATGGCGGCGGCGCTGTTCGCTGGCCGGCGTGAGTTCGTCCGCAACGCGGACGGGATGTGGGCGCTCGCCGCCGCGACCGCGCCCGATGCGCCCGATGCGCCGGTGACGGTGGCCGAACGCCGGGCGGATGCGCTCGATGCATATGTCGCGGCCGTGCGTGCCGGCCACCCCGACCCCGACCACCTCGACTCGCTGACCTTCACCGTCGTGGACGTGGAGACGACTGGCGGCAGTCCGGACGCGGGCCACCGGATCACCGAGATCGCCGCGGTCCGCGTCGAGAACGGCAAGATCGGCGATGTCTTCCAGACGCTCATCAACCCCGAGCGCGCGATCCCGCCGTTCATCACCTCCCTCACGAGCATCAACTGGGAGATGGTGAAAGATGCGCCGAAGTTCCGCGACATCTGCGAGGAGCTCCTCGCGCGGATGGAAGGGACGATCTTCGTCGCCCACAACGCCGCGTTCGACTGGCGGTTCGTGTCCTCCGAAGTCGCGCGCGCGACCTCGCGACGCATCGAAGGACGGCGTCTCTGCACCGTCCGCCTCGCTCGAGCCGTCCTCCCGCAGCTGCGCCGCAAATCGCTCGACTGGGTAGCGAACCACTACGGCGTCGAGATCGACGGTCGCCACCGCGCCGGGGGCGACGCGATCGCGACGGCGCACTGCCTGCTGCGCATGCTCCGATCGGCAGCGACCGACCATGAATGCGCGACGTGGGGGCAGCTGGAGCGCCTGGCGGGCAACCGCGGGTCGCGGCGCCGCCCGCGCCGTCCGCCGGCGATGCCGATGCCGGTCACCCGCGACACCACCGCCTGACGTGCGCCGCCGCGCCCGGATTCGCGCCTAACGCTCGTCACCACGTCATGACCGCCCCCACGCCCCTCGTCCAGTCGCTCGCCATCGGTGCGCTGAAGGTCCACGCGATCCAGGCCGGCGGCCAGCGGCTCGATGGCGGGGCGATGTTCGGCGTCGTCCCGAAGCCGCTCTGGGAGAAACGCATCGCCGCCGACGCGCGGAATCGCATCCCGTTAGGCATGCGCTGCCTGCTCGTCGAGCATCCGTCGGGGCTGGTGCTCATCGATACCGGCCTGGGGAACAAGGAGAACGAGAAGTTCCTCGACATCTACGGCGTCGAGAATCAGGGGGCCAACGGGCGGACCGCACTCGAGGATGGGCTGGCGCAGCTCGGCGTGCGCCCAATCGATATCGGCCTGGTGATCAACACGCACCTGCATTTCGACCACGGCGGCGGCAACACCTGGCGCGATGAGTCGGGAACGATCAGCCCGACTTTCCCGAATGCACGCTACGTCGTCCAGCGCGGTGAGTTCGAGTACGCGACCCACACCAACGAGCGCACCGCGGCGAGCTACTTCAACCCGAACTTCGTACCCCTTCGCGATGCCGGGGTGCTGGATTTGATCGACGGCGAGCAGGAGATAGTGCGCGGAATTCGCGTGATCGCCTCACCGGGGCACGTCCCCTTTCACCAGAGCGTGATCGTCGAATCCGAGGACGCGACCGCACTCTTCCTCGGTGATCTCGTTCCGACGGCGGCGCACCTGCCGTTGCCGTGGATCATGGGGTACGACGTCGAGCCGCTGGTGACGCTGGAGAGCAAGCGCCGAATTCTCGCACGTGCCGCTGACGCCGAGTGGCTCCTCGTGTTCGAGCACGATGCGACCGTTGCCTGGGGGCGCGTCCACCACGATGGGAAGTCCTACGGGCTCGTGCGCTCAGCGGCCCCCGCTGATGTACCGCTGACCCGATAGACGATCACCGTGGCGGGCACCGCAGCGTCACGGAAGCGGCTCCGAGTGAGGGTGAGCTTGAACCGCTGAACCTCGGTCAGCGTCCCCCGCCGTGTGGCGTCGGAGATCGACCGGGTCATTTCATCGCCGCCGGGCATTCCACTCCACGCGGCCGAGTCGTACACGACGTAGTCGAAACCGCGACGCGCCAGCGTCGCCGACAGCGCCTCGCCGTCCTGAACCCGCGGCCATTCGATCTCTGCGCTCGCACCGGGGTCGGCACGGCGGTAGAAGCGGTCGAGATAGAACGTCTCCTGCGAGCGCGTGATGACGAGAACGTGCGCGTCGTCAGGCGTGTGCAGTCTCACCCACGTGTAAACGGGATAGTACCACGTGCTTGCGCGCAATCGCTCCCTTCCACCGTTCCCGAGTGCCCGAGCGTCGAGCGCGACTCCCGCGAGCGCGTATGCTCCCATCGCGATGACGCCCGCGCCGAGGATCGCGCGCGCCAGGAGTCGCTGCCGGCCGCGCTCGAGCAGCTCCGCATGTCGAAGCGCCAGCACGAGCGCCGGTCCGACGAGGTAGACCATGAAGCGCGGATAGAGCATCGGCTGCGCGAGCGCCCAGCTCGCGAAGAACAGCGCGATGAACAGCGTGACTCGGCGCGAGCCTTCCGCCATCGGGCCGCGGGCAAGGAGTGTGACGATGACCGCAGCCGCGAGCAGGAGCGCGAGTGGTGCGGCAGCGCGATCGACGAGCAGCTGGCCCGCGGCGTGCGCGACATAGCCCGGCGAAAGCGCGCCGTGCCAGCTTCGCGTATAGAACGCGCCGACCACGGTGGCGTAATCCGCTCCTGATGCGATCGACCGCAGCGGCCAGACGGGATTGCCGAAGCGGACCGCATTCGCGAGGAAGAACGGCGCCGCGAGCAGGAGCGCCAGCACTGCCCCTTCGATGAATCCGAGGAGTGTCACCCACCGGTCTGAATGCGCGAGCCAGATAACGGCAGTGATCGTCGCGGCAATGCCGATGGCGAATGCCTGATACCGTGTTCCCACACCGACCCAGGCGGCGAAGCCTAACGCTGTCGCTTCGCCGAATCCGGCGCCGCTCACGTCCGGTGTTCGACCAGCCAGGATCAGCGCGACGACCAGCGCACTGACGACGGTGAATGCGTCAGCGGTCGGGGTGGTCGCGGTACCAACTGCCAGCGGCGACAGGGCAATCGCCGCGAGGATCAGCGCGCCGGTCGTGCCAATGCGCGCGGCACCTCGATGCGCGACGATGGCCGCGATCGAGACCAGCCAGAGGCCGAGGTTGACGACCTGCGCCGCCTCGGGAATTCCGGCATGGACGAATGGCAGAAACGTCGACTGCCAGGCGAAGGGGAACGCGTAGTGAGCGATCGGGATCGCCGCCCAGCGTCCTTCGCGGTCGATCTGCGCGATGTGTGCGAGGTGATAGCGCAGCGCGTCGGTCTCGCGAACCGGCTGCACGGCATCGAATGCGTAGATCGCAATAATCGTGATGGCACCGGCCATCCTGCTGCGGCTTCGACGCACGAGCTCGAGGAGCGGATCGAACAGCCGACGAAGCTCGAGCATCGTCTGGCGGCCGCGAAAGGCGACGGCGAGTACCATTGCGAGCATGTCCGCAGCAATTGCGACGTTCCGCCACCCGAGCCACAGCAGCACACCGTAGACGACACCGAGTCCGGCGCCGCCGGCGAGCAAGGCGAGCGGCAAGGTGAGCCACGGTGCCCTCCGGCGTCGGAGGAGCGCGCGTCCGAGCGCCGCGATCCCGAACAACCGGACCGCGCCGAGGACGATGGCGAGGAGTGCGGGCAGCATTCAGCGGGAGGTCAGTAGCTCGTCGCGATGGCAGCGTGAGAGTACGCCTTGACTGCGGGGGCCGGCCCGCCTAACTTTCGCCCCGACAACAAGCTAAGCAGGACGCCATGCGGCGTCCTCACCCTCTGGCCCTCGCGTGCATTACGGCGAGGAGTGCTGCAGGAGTCAACGTGAAACACGCGGCCTTCCCGCTGTCGGGGAAGGCGTGTGCCGTGCGCGGACTCCCCGGTGGGTCCGCGTTTTTGATTTCTCCTCTGCGAGGGTAACGGCTATCCAGGACACCACGAAGCGCGTTCGCGTCAACCGACAGATCCGCATTTCCCCAGTACGCGTGATCGGCGCGGACGGAAGTCAGCTCGGCATCCTGGAAGTGGACGCCGCGCTTCGCATGGCAGAGGAGTTGGGTCTCGACCTCGTTGAAGTCGCAGCGACGGCTCGGCCCCCGGTCGTCCGGATCATGGACTACGGGAAGTACAAATTCGAGATGGCGAAGCAGGCACGAGTCGCCAAGAAGAAGCAGCACGTCATCGAGCTCAAGGAAGTGAAGTACCGTCCCGGAATCGATGATCACGACTTCGACACGAAGACCCGCCACGCGCGGCGCTTCCTCGAGGAGAAGAACAAGGTCAAGGTGACCATGATGTTCCGCGGCCGTCAGGTCGCACACCCGGAGCTGGGGCAGCTCGTGCTCGACCGGGTCGCCACCGAGCTCGCCGACATCGGGAAGATCGAGAGCGCGGGGCGGTTGGAAGGAAAGTCCATGACGATGATTCTCACACCGAAATAATCGGGTGCTGTAACATGCCGAAGATGAAGACCCACAAGGGCGCCGCGAAGCGGTTCTCGCTCACCGGAACGGGAAAGGTGAAGCGGAACAAGGCGTTCAAGAGCCATATCCTCACGAAGAAGACATCGAAGCGGAAGCGTAATCTCCGTCGCTCGACGACCTTCTCGACGAATGGCGAGATCAAGAACATCAAGCGCCTCATTCAGGCCTAAGGAGCACTCATGCCTCGCGCTACATCGACACCCGCGCGCCTGAAGCGCAAGAAGCAGATCATGAAGGCGGCCCGCGGCGCGTTCGGCGCCCGGAGCAAGCTGTGGAAGCCGGCGAAGGAGACGGTCGAGCGTGGCTGGCGCTACGCCTACCGTGATCGCAAGAACAAGAAGCGTGAGTTCCGTCGCCTCTGGATCGTGCGCATCAACGCGGCCGCGCACCTCCATGACATGACGTACTCGAAGCTGATCAACGGCCTGCACCTCGCAGGCATCGAGATCGATCGGAAGATCCTGGCCGACATCGCCGTCCACGATCCCGAGTCGTTTGGAGCGCTCGCCGACAAGGCGCGCTCGGCTCTCCCCGCGGCGTGATCGTCGCGAGCGGTGCCAGCGCCGCTCGCCTGTAGTACGCACTAGATCGCACGGGCGGCGGCGGCGCGACCTCGGTCGTTCCGCCGCCGTCGCATTTCTCCCGTCAGCTCTCCCGATCTCGCCCCGTGACGCTTCAGGAGTTCCTCGACAGCGCTCGACGTCTCGAGCACGATGCGCTCGCCGCCATCGCCGGCGCCTCGAGCGCGGACGATCTCACCGCCGCGCGCAATGCGTGGCTCGGTCGCAAGAGCGGGCGCCTCACGGATCTCATGAAGGCGCTGCCATCGCTCGCGCCTGACGATCGCCGCGCCGCCGGCGCCGAGATGAATCGCGTGAAGACTCTTGCCGAGTCCGCGCTCGCCCAGCGCGAATCGTCGCTCGCGCCGCGCGCCACCGCGAATGCGATTGATCCGACGATGCCCGCGCGGCAGCTGTGGCGGGGCGCAAAGCACCCGGTCACGCTCGTCATCGACGAGATCGTCGACATCTTCCGCGAGCTCGGATTCACGATTGCGTTAGGCCCCGAAGCCGAGACGGAGTGGTACAACTTCGGCGCGCTCAACTTCCCGCCGGACCATCCGGCAATGGACCTGCACGACACGCTCTATCTCGGCGACGGGACGCTGCTCAGGACGCACACTTCCCCGGTTCAGGTGCGCACGCTGCAGCGGTGGGCGCCACCGGTGCGGGTGCTCGTCCCGGGAAATGTCTATCGGCGGGACTTCTTCGATCCCTCGCATGCGCCGATGTTCGCGCAGATCGAGGGACTCGCGATCGACGAAGGCGTCAGCTTCGTCGACCTGAAGGCGACGCTCACCCACTTTGCCAAACGCTTCTTCGGCGCGGCGCGCACTCGCTTCCGCCCGAGCTTCTTTCCGTTCACCGAGCCGTCAGCGGAGATGGATGTCGAGTGCCGGCTCTGTGGCGGCGCCGGCTGCGCCGGCTGCAAGGGAACCGGGTGGATGGAGATCCTGGGCTCGGGGATGGTCCACCCTAACGTCCTGAACGCTTCGGGCGTGGACTCGGAGAAATACAGCGGATGGGCGTTCGGCATGGGGCCGGCGCGCATCGCACTGCAGCGCTACAAGATCCCGGACATCCGCATCCTCTACGATTCGGACGTCCGCTTCCTCGAGCAGATCGCGCGATGAACGCTTCTCACGAGTGGTTGCGCGCGCTGGTGCCGCACTCGCTCTCGCCGGCGCAGCTTCGCGATCTGCTCACCGAGCGCGTCGCGACGGTCGAGGAGCTGGTGCCGCTGCGCGAGGATCTCGCACCGATCGTTGTCGCACGCGTCGTCGAGGCGGCACGTCATCCGGATTCCGACCATCTCTGGGTGACGAAGGTCGACGCGGGCGGCCCCGAGCTGATCGACGTCGTCTGCGGCGCGCCTAACGTCACGACCGGGAAGCTGTACCCGTTCGCGCCAAGCGGGACGACGATGCCCGGTGGTTTGAAGCTCGACAAGCGCAAGATCCGCGGTGCCTGGTCCAATGGCATGCTCTGCTCGGCGCGCGAGCTCGGCCTCGGAGAAAATTACGAGGGGATCCTCGAGCTGGACGTCTCGGCCGCTCCCGGGACGCGCTTCCTCGACGCCGTCCCGGCAGGCGACACGAGGCTCGTGATCGACGTCCTGCCTAACCGTCCGGACCTGCTCTCGCACCGCGGAATCGCGCGCGAGCTGGCAGCGGCGACCGGCATCGCCCTCCGCCTTCCGGCGGTCGGATCCGGGAACGTCGCGCTGCCGGCGCCGACGGTCGCCCCGGCGGAAGCAAAGGCCGGCGCACTGCGCATCCGCGTCGCCGATCCCGCGCTCGCGCCGCGTTACATGGGTGCTGTAGTGCGCGGTGTCAAAGTGGGGCCGAGTCCGCAGTGGCTCGCGGACCGGCTGCACTCGGTCGGGGTCCGTTCGATCAACAACGTCGTCGACGCGACCAACTACGTGCTGCACGAGCTCGGGCAGCCGATCCACGCGTTCGATCGTGCTCGGCTCGCAGGAAACGAGGTCGTTGTCCGCGCCGCGAAGAAGGGGGAAACGCTGGTCACGCTGGACGGGACCACACGCATCCTCGACGAGCGCATCACGGTCATCGCTGACTCGGAGCGCCCCCAGGCCGTGGCCGGCGTGATGGGCGGGCGCGAGAGCGAAGTGACCGAGGCGACGACGGAAATATTCGTCGAAGTCGCGATCTTCGACCCGCGCCGCACGCGGGGCGCGCGCCGCGCGTTAGGCCTGTCGACGGACGCCAGCTACCGGTTCGAGCGGACGATCGATCCGGAGCTTCCACCCGTCGCGCTCTCGCGGGTAGTCGAGCTCATCACTGCAGTCGCCGGGGGCGCGGTGGTCGGCGCCCCGGTGGACATCAGCCGCGACCGCCGTCCGCTCGCACCGGTCGTGCTTCGCGTGGCGCGAGTGCGGCGCCTGCTTGGTGAGCCTGTCCCCGCAGCGGAGATTGCAAAGCTCCTCCGCGCGATCGGCTTCACCGTGGCCACGCGCCCAGGCACCGAGATGCTCGCGGGCGATGAGGAGCTGGTGGTCACTCCGCCCAGCTGGCGCGGCGACGTCGTCGATGAGATCGACCTGGTCGAGGAAGTCGCGCGCCTCGTCGGCTACGACCGGTTCCCGGATGAGTTGCGCACGGCGCGACCGTCGGCGGTGCCCGTTCCGCGTGCGTGGACGGTCGCCGCCGCGTTGCGCGAGGAGCTGGTCGCCGCCGGGTTGTTCGAGGTTCGGCCGATGCCCTTCGTCCGTGGCGCCGAGGACGGCTACGTGCGAGTGCTCAATCCGCTCGCCGAGAACGAGGCGTATCTGAGGCGCGACGTGTTGGATACGCTCGCACGCCGGGCCGAATACAACCTGAGTCGGATGCAGGGTGACGTGCGACTGTTCGAGATCGGAAACGTGTTCACGCCGGGAAAGGGTGTGCTCCCCCATGAGCAGACTCGAGTCGCCGCACTCGTGATGGGTGCGCGTCGCCCGCCGCATTTCACCGAGAGCAAGCCCCCAGCCTACGACGAGTGGGATGCGAAGGCGCTCGCCGAAAGCATCGCACGCATCGCGTATCGTGGCGCGAGCGTGGAGCTCGTCGGTGGTAGCGACGGCGCTGATCTCTGGACCATCCGCGTCGACGGATCGCCGCGCGGCGTGGTAACCCGCATCGTGCTCGACGCGCCGGTATGGGCCTCCCCGGCGTTCGGAGTGGAGCTGTCACTCGGCGCCGTCTCCTCCGATCCCGTCGCTCCGCCGGGGCTGCACGCCTACGGCGCCGCGGAACAGCCGGATGTTCGCCGCATTCCGGAATATCGCGCGGTGCCGACGACGCCGGCCACGGAGTTCGACGTGGCGCTGCTCGTGCCGGAGAACGTCGCCGCCGCCACAGTCGAGGCAGTGATTCGCAACTCCATGGGGGAGCTGCTCGAGAGCCTCACCCTCTTCGACGAGTACCGCGGCAAGGGAGTCGCAGCCGGCGTTCGCTCACTCGCGTGGCGGTTGACCTTGCGTCACCCTGAGCGCACTCTACGCGACAAGGAAGTCGAGGGGCGACGCGACAAACTTCTCAAGACCCTGGAGCATGAGCTCGGAATCCGCCAGCGCACGGCCTGAGGTTGCCGCATTCCAGGACCTGGCGCAGCTCGTTCGGCATCTCGAGGACGAGCTGGCGTCGTTCCGCCGCAGGGCGCTGAGCGCCGAGGCGCGGGTAAAGGAGTTCGAGTCGACGACGGGCGGTGATCCCTCCGAGGTCGCTGGGCTCAAGCGCGAGAATGCGGAGCTCAAGGAGCGTGTCGAGGCGGCGACCGCTCGGACTCGGCAGCTTCTCGAGCGTGTCCACTTTGTTCGTCAGCAGGCGACCAGGGGGGAGAAGTGAGCGTCAAGCGTTCGGTCCGCGTCGCCATCGTCGGTGAGGAGTATTCGATCCGGACTGAGCGCTCGGCCGAGTTCACGCGCGCCGTCGCCGAGTACGTCGACAGGACGATCCGCTCCGTGCTCGAGAGCGGGACGGTGATCGAGCCACAGAAGGCGGCGATCCTTGCGGCGATGAAGATCACCGATGAGCTGTTCAACGCGCGCGAGCAAGGCGAACAGCTCGCCGATGAAATGCGGAGCCTCGCGTCCGAGATCCGTCGACTGCTGCCGCCCGCGAAGCGCGGCGAGTCGGCCTAGCCAAAGCAGCCCCGACGACGTAGCTTCATCGGTGGGCCGTAGCTCCAAGCGGGGTTTGCAGTTAGCCCCGCACGCCGCGCTGCTGTGGAGGGCGCGCGAGAGCTGCCGATTGCCCCCTTCCACGGACGCGCGCCGCACGGCGCGCTGGAGATATAGATACAGCCATGAGCGAACCGCTGCTGATCGCCGCGCTGGTCACCCTCACGATTGTGGCCGCCGCGGCGTCTTTCATTGTTGGACGAAGCATCGGGACAAGGGGCGAGCTCGCGCGACAGGCGCAGGCGAAGGCGACGGCTGAAGAGACTGCGAAGCGGATCGTCGGCGACGCCGAACGTGAAGCAGAGTCTTCGCGGAAGGGCGCGGTCCTCGCCGGCAAGGAAGAAGTCATGAAGTTGCGCGAGGCGTTCGAGCAGGACGCGCGCGGCCGACGGGTCGAGATCGAGGTCGAGGAGAAGCGGCTCCAGGAGAAGGACACGATCCTCGACCGCAAGCTCGACCTCCTCGAGCAACGCGACCGCGACTTCAACCGTCGCGTGGGCGAGGTCGCCAAGCGCGAAAAGGCAACGTCCGATCGCGAGCAGGAGCTCGAGCGGTTGATCGCGGAGCAGCGACACCGGTTGGAGCAGCTGGCCGGAATGACGGCGAACGACGCGAAGGCCGAGCTCCTCCGGCGGATGGAAGAAGAGGCGCAGGCCGACGCGGCGAATCGCATTCGCGAGATCCGCGAGACGGCACGGCGGAACGCCGACCGTGAGGCGAAGAAGATCGTCGCCCTCGCCATCCAGCGGATTGCGTCCGAGCACACCGCCGAGAGCACCGTGTCAGCGGTCTCGCTACCTAACGATGAGATGAAAGGGCGGATCATCGGGCGCGAGGGGCGCAACATTCGCGCGTTCGAGCTCGCGACAGGAGTGGACGTCATCATCGACGACACGCCTGACACGGTGGTGGTGAGCTCATTCGATCCGATCCGGCGCGAGATCGCGCGACTCGCGCTCGAGAAGCTGGTCACCGACGGTCGAATCCACCCCGGCCGAATCGAAGAGGTGGTGAAGAAGGCGCAAGGGGAAATCGCGACGAAGATCGTCGAGCTCGGCGAGAGTAGCGCGTACGAAGTCGGCGTCCACGGGCTGCATCCGGAGATCATCAAGCTGATCGGCCGGATGCACTGGCGCACGAGCTATGGCCAGAACATCCTGCAACACTCGAAGGAAGTCACGTGGCTCGCGGCAACGATGGCCGCGGAGCTGAAGCTCGACGTCGCGATGGCGAAGCGCGGCGCGCTCCTGCACGACATCGGCAAGGTGCTCACGCACGAGCACGAGGGGACGCACGTCCAGCTCGGCGTGGAAGTCGCCACGAAGTACGGCGAGCATCCACTCGTTGTGAACGCGATCGCGGCGCACCATGACGACGTGCCGCACGAGAGTGAGATCTCCGTGCTCGTGCAGGCGGCCGATTCCATCTCCGGCTCGCGGCCGGGAGCGCGCCGCGAGGCGTTCGAGACATACGTGAAGCGTCTCGAAGGGCTGGAGAAGATCGCGTCGAGCTACCGGGGAGTGGAGAAGGTCTACGCGATCCAGGCGGGGCGCGAGATCCGTGTCGTCGTGACGCCTGACGACGTGGACGACACGCGCTCGGCGGCGCTCTCCGAAGAGATTGCGCGCCGCATCGAGGCGGAGCTGCAGTATCCGGGGCAGATCAAGGTCGTGGTGATCCGCGAGACGAGGGCAGTGGACTTTGCACGCTGACGCAGCCGCAGCAGGGGGATCCGGGGACCGCGAACGCGGTCGCATCATCGACGGGGCAGCAATCGCGCGGCAGATCCGCGAGAAGCTCGCGCTCGAGGTGCGAGAACTGGCGGCGAGCGGCGTCGTTCCGGGACTTGCCGTAATCCTGGTCGGCGATGATCCGGCGAGCGCGGTGTACGTCGCGTCGAAGGAGCGCGCGTGCCTCGAGGCGGGGATGAACGGCAGCACGATCAGGCTCCCCGCCGACACGACGCAGGAGACGCTGCTGCAGCATGTGCGCGCGCTGAACGACGACCCGGCGGTGCACGGCATCCTCGTCCAGATGCCGCTCCCGAAGCAGATCGTCGCCGATACGGTGATCCGCGCGATCGACCCGACCAAGGACGTGGATGGATTCCATCCGATCAACGTCGGCAAGCTCCTCATCGGCGAGGAGGATGGATTCGCGCCGTGCACGCCGGCCGGTGTGCAGGAGCTGCTGATCCAGAGCGGCGTCAACACGTTAGGCAAGGACATCGTGCTGATCGGGCGCAGCAACATCGTCGGGAAGCCGATGGCCGCGCTCCTGCTGCAGGACCACCTCGGCGCCAACGCGACGGTGACGATCTGTCACCGGTACACGCGTGACCTCCCGTCGCACACCAGGCGTGCCGACATCCTGATCGCCGCGGCCGGCCGGCCAGCGCTGGTCACGGCCGACATGGTGAAGCCCGGCGTGGTGGCGATCGACGTCGGGATCAATCGCGTCGCCGATCCGTCGGCAAAGCGGGGATACCGGCTTGTCGGTGACGTCGACTTCGAGGCGGTTCGGCCGCTCGCGTCGCTGATCACCCCCGTGCCTGGCGGCGTCGGCCCGATGACGATCGCGATGCTGCTGAAGAACACAGTACGGGCGGCGCGAATGCAGGCCGCGCGCGCGCGCCACGCGCGGATCGGGCCGTTGGAGATCGCATGAAGGGGCGTCGTCAGCCACCGGGAACCGCCGCGAAGTCGAGCGAGGCGCTCGACCTGTTCCTCGACCCGTTGTTCGCACTCGCGAACGCGTCGCTCGACGGGACTGGTGTTCCCGATGTCGTGGCTGCGTCGGTGGAGCTGTCGGCCGACGTCGCGTTCGAATCCGCGCAGTCTCCCGGCGAGAGCGCGGCGACCGCAATTCCCGTCTCGATCCTGAACGAGACTGCCCGCGACGTGCTGCAGGGCGCCTTTCCCCGCCTCTGGGTACGTGGCGAGATCCGCGACTTCAAGCGGCATCGCAACGGCCACTGGTACTTCTGCCTCGGCGATTCCGGGGCACAGGTGCGCTGCGTCGTCTGGTCGCGCGATCAGCGGCGGATCCCGGCCGCGCCGGACGAAGGAATGATGGTCTCAGCGTTAGGCCAGCTCACGGTGTATCCGGCGCGTGGCGACATGCAGCTCGTCGTGACCGGGATGGAAGCCGAAGGAGACGGGCTGACGCGCAAGGCGGTCGAGCTGGCGCTGCGGCGTCTCGAGCGCGATGGGTTGCTCGCACCCGAGCGCAAGCGCGCGCTGCCGCGCTACCCGCGGCGGATCGCCGTCGTCACGAGCCCCGACGGCGCGGCGATCCGCGACGTGATCGCGGTAGCGCGCCGTCGGTCGCCCGGAATCGAGATCGTCGTCATCCCGGCGGCGGTGCAGGGAGAAAACGCACCCGATGAGCTGTGCGCCGCGCTCGACGCGCTGGCACGCTGGGGCGACGCCGACGTCGCGATCGTCGGACGCGGTGGCGGGGCGCGCGATGACCTGCGCGCGTTCAACGAAGAGCGAGTCGCGCGCGCACTCGCGGCGCTTCCGATGCCGGTGATCTCCGCCGTTGGACACGAGATCGACACCACCATCTGCGATCTCGTCGCCGACCTGCGGGCGGCGACGCCCTCGGCCGCTGCGGAAGCGGCGGTCCCGCTCGACTCGGATGTACGCGCCGAGATCGCATCACTGCGCGACGCGCTCGCCGGGGCGGTTCAGCAGCAGATCGACTCGGCGCGCGATCGCGCTGACGTGATGCGCGAACGCGCGGCGTCGGCAATCGCGCGCACGATCGAGCGCCGCCGGGCGCGGATGGAAACGTTAGGCGGTCGGCTCGATGCACTGAGCCCATTGGCGACGCTGGCGCGCGGCTTCGCCGTGGCGCTCGGCGCGGACGGCAAGCCGCGCGGGCGGATCGCCCAGTTCGCTGCGGGCGACGATTTCGAGCTCGTGCTGCGCGATGGCCGCGTTGGCGCTCGCGCATCATCGGTGCGCGCGACGGAGGGGCGATGAGCGCGAAGAAACGTGCAGTCGACCCGGAGAGCGTCGAGGAGCAGCTGCGTCGGCTCGAGGAGATCGTCGACCAGCTGGCTGGCGACGGCGTGGAGCTCGATGCGGCACTCGCACTGTTCCAGGAGGGCGTCGGCCGTCTCCGCGCGGTTACCGAACGGCTTTCGCAGGCCGAGGCGCAGGTGAAGATGCTCGTCCAGGAAAGCGACGGAGAGTTTTCCCTCGAGGATCTCGATGAGTGATGCAGCCGTGGCGGCCGGAGTCGACGCCCGCCAATCGCTCCAGGCATCACGCGTGGCGATCGACGGCGCGCTCGAGGAGTTCTGCGCCCTCTTCCTCGACGAGATGCCATCCGGGGTGGCGAACGCGATTCGCTACTCGCTGCTCGGGGAGGGAAAGCGGTTGCGACCGGTGCTGGTGCTTGCCGCGTTCGAGGCAGCGAACGGGCGCGGGGACGCGACGCGACTCGCGGCGGCGGTCGAAGTGGTTCACGCGTACTCGCTCGTGCACGACGACCTGCCGTGCATGGACGACGACGACATGCGTCGGGGACGACCGACGGTGCACAAGGCGTTCGGCGTGCGCGCGGCGACGGCGGCTGGACTGGCGATGGTCCCCCTCGCGGTGCGGTGTGCGCTCGCCGGCGCGGCGGCACTGGGCCTCGACGATGCTCATGCGCGCCGCGTCATCGCGGAGCTGATGCGCGCCGCCGGTGCGGGCGGGATGATCGGTGGTCAGCTGCTCGACCTCGAAGGGGAGGGGCGCGCGCTCGACCTCACCGAGCTCGAACAGATTCACAGCGCGAAGACTGGTGCACTGATATGCGCCGCGGTCCGAATCGGCGGGATCGCCGCCGGCGCCAGCGACGACCGCATCGACGCGCTCGGTGTATACGGACGGGCGGTCGGGCTGGCGTTCCAGATCGCCGACGACGTGCTCGACGTCACCGAGACGACCGATGTCCTCGGGAAGACGGCTGGGCGCGACGCAGTGCTCCGGAAGGGCACTTACCCGGCGCTGCTGGGGGTGGAGGGAGCGAAGGCGCGCGCGCACGCGCTAGTCGAGGATGGATGCGCCGCACTCCGGTCGGCCGGCCTGCTGACCGCGCAGCTCGAGCACCTCGCGCGATACGTGGTCGCGCGGCGAAATTAGAAGACGGCTGGCCACCCATTCCGGGATGGCCGGCGGCGCACTCGCACCATGATTCAACGCGGATCCGTCATGTCGCTTCTCGATCGCGTCAACTCACCCTCCGACGTCAAGGCGCTCAGTCGCGACGAGCTGCGCACGCTCGCCGCCGAGATGCGTGCGCGGCTGATCGATGTCTGCTCTCGCACGGGGGGTCACATTGGCGCCGGGCTGGGCGTCGTCGAGCTGACCATCGCGCTGCACTACGTGTTCGACACCCCGTCCGACCAGCTCGTGTGGGACGTCGGCCACCAGGGCTACCCGCACAAGATGCTGACTGGTCGCCGCGACCGTTTCGAATCGCTGCGCACCGAGAATGGCTTGTCCGGCTTCCTCAAGCGGACGGAGAGCCCCTACGATGCGTTCGGGGCGGGGCACGCCGGCACCGCGATCTCCGCGGGGCTGGGGATGGCGACCGCCGCGGAGCTGAACGGTGAGGAGCTCAAGGTCGTCGCGATCCTCGGCGATGGCGCCCTGACCTGCGGGCTGTCGTACGAGGGGCTCAACAACGCCGGCCACTCGGGGCGCGACCTGATCGTCGTGCTCAACGACAACGAGATGTCGATCGCGCCTAACGTTGGTGCGATGTCGAAATATCTCGTGTCCATCCAGCGCAATCCGCTGTACAACCGCGTGCGAAGCGCGATCGGCGAGATGCTGACCAGCGCGCCGGCCAAGGTGCAGATGGTCGGCAACCTCGTGAAGCGCTGGGAGGAGAGCGTCAAGAACTTTCTGACCCCCGGCGTCCTGTTCGAGGAGCTCGGGCTGCGCTACTTCGGGCCGGTGGATGGGCACGACATCGATGTTCTCATCGACACGTTCACGGCGGTGCGCGACATGAAGTCGCCGCGACTGGTGCACGTGATCACGCAGAAGGGAAAGGGATTTCCCGCCGGCGAGCACACCGAGAAATGGCACGCCCTCCCACCGGGCCACGATCCCGCTACGGGCAAGCAGCTCAAGGCGTCGTCGGCGAATCCCGGCTATACGGCGGTGTTCGGGAAGGGATTGTCGGAGCTGATGGAGGAAGACCAGCGCCTGGTCGCGATCACCGGCGCGATGCCGAGCGGGACCGGCACGGGAGTCGTCGCCAAGTCGCACCCGACGCGGTTCTTCGACGTCGGTATCGCCGAAGGGCACGCGGTGACGTTCGCAGCGGGGATGGCGACGCGCGGCATCGTACCGGTGTGCGCGATCTACTCGACGTTCCTCCAGCGTGCGTACGACAACGTCATCCACGACGTCGCGCTGCAGAAGCTGCACGTGCTCTTCTGCATGGATCGCGCGGGGCTCGTCGGTGAGGACGGCGAAACGCACATGGGGCTGTACGACATTCCGTACATGCTCGCGGTCCCGAACATGACGATCACCGCGCCGAAGGACGCCACCGAGATGCTCGGGCTCCTCCGCGCCGGCACGGGACACGACGGGCCATTCTCGATTCGCTACCCGCGCGACGCGGCACCGGACGTCGCGCCGCACATGCGCGATGTCCCGGCAGTGCCGTACGGTACGTGGGAAGTGCTGCGCCATGGCCGCGACGTCGCCATCCTCGCAGTCGGCACGATGGTGCTCAAGTCGCTCGAGGCCGCGGAAACCCTCGCTGCCGAAGGGCTCGACGTCACGGTAGTCAACTGTCGCTTCATCAAGCCATATGACGAGCTCACGCTCTCGGCGCTCCTCCACGACCACAGGATCCTCGTCACGGTGGAAGAAGGAGTCGTCACCAACGGCTTCGGTGCGTACATGGCGTCAATCGTCGAGCGCCTCGAGCCGTCGGTGCGCGTGATCGCGCACGGAGTGCCCGACCGGATCGTCTATGCGGCGTCGCGGGCGAAGCAGCTCGCGGACACGGGGCTCGACGCGGCTGGAATCGCGGCGCGTGTGCGCGCGCTGCACGAGAGTGAGCACGAGAGCGAAGCGGTCGCCGGCTGATGCGGGTCGGCGTGGTCGGGCATCGCGGCTACGACGGGCTTACTGACGTACTGGGCCGGCTCACGGCGCTGGCGCGCCGCCTCGACATCACGCTCGCCTTCGAGCCGGAGCTGCACGCGATCGCGAAGGAGCACGAGGTGCTCACCGACCCACGGCGGCTCGATGCGCTGCTGACGTTAGGCGGGGACGGCACCCTCCTCCGCGGCGCCCGCGCACTCGACGGGTTGGCGGTTCCCATCCTCGGGATCAACCTCGGCCGGCTCGGCTTCCTCACCTCGTGCGGCGTCGACGATCTCGAAGCCGGCGTGGAGCGTCTGGCGCACGGCGACTTTCACGCCGAGCGCCGGATGACGCTCGACGTTCGCGCGCTCGACGCGGTGGGGATGGAACGCATGCGGTGGTTTGCGCTCAACGACGTCGTGCTGCACAAGGGCGGGTTCGCGCGGATGGTCTCGCTCGATGTCGCCGCGAACGGCGAGTCGATCGCGTCGTACTCCGCCGACGGGATCGTGGTGGCGACGCCGACAGGGTCGACGGCGTACAACCTCTCGGCCGGCGGACCGATCGTCTACCCGACCGTCGAGTCGATCATCCTCACGCCGATCTCGCCGCATACGATGTCGATCCGGTCGCTCGTGCTTCCGCCGAGCGCGGAAGTCACGTTGCGCGCAGAGGATGGGCCCGAAGAATTATTGGTGACGGTGGACGGACAGGTCGGGACGACCTTCGCGCGTGGTGAGACGCTCGTCATTTCGCGCAGCGAGCGCGCGGTGCAGATCGTGCGTTTCCCCGGCACGAGCTTCTTTGCCCGCATGCGGCTCAAGCTCGGCTGGGGCGGACTGGTCGACCGGGACGAGCGGCGCGAGGAGCGGCTCGGCGCCGCGGGCGACCGCTGACAAGAGACCGATGCTGACCGAGCTCCGGGTTCGCAACTTCGCGATCATCGAACAGCTGACGCTTCCGCTGGCGCGTGGCTTCAACGTGCTCACTGGCGAAACCGGCGCGGGCAAGTCGATCATCGTCGGCGCGTTAGGCCTGCTGCTCGGCGAGCGGGCGAACACCGACGTCGTGCGCACCGGCGCTGACAAGGCGATCGTCGAGGGGACCTTTGACGTCACCGACCGGCCGGAGATCTCGACGCTGCTCGACGAGCGTGGGATCGACGTCGAGGAGTCGACCGTGGTGCTGAAGCGCGAGGTCGCCGCCGCAGGCCGGGCACGCGCGTGGGTCAACGGCACCCCGGTCACCGCGGCCGCGCTCTCGGAGATCGGGCGGCTGCTGGTGAACGTGCACGGCCAGCACGAGGCGCAAACGCTGCTCGACCCGGACGAACAGCGGTCGATCCTCGACGCATTCGCCGGCGCGCAGCAGCAGGCGACAGCGGTGCGCACGGCGCACGCGGCGCTGGCCGCCGTCAGGCACGAGATCACCGAGCTCCGTCGACGCAAGGCGGACGCCGAGCGACGGGCCGACTACCTCCGCCACGTCGTGCGCGAGATCGAGGAGGCACGGCTCATCGAGGGAGAGGATGCACGCCTCGACGAGGAAGCGAGCCGACTCGAGCACGCCGAAGAGCTGCGTTCGCTGGCCAGCGGTGCGGCGAGTGCGCTCGATGGCGACGAGGAGGCGGTGCTGACGCACCTCGGCGCTGTGCAGCGGGCGCTCGCGTCGATCACCCGCATCGACCCATCGCGGGCCCGCCTGCAGGAGCTGTTCGACAACGGATACTACGCGCTCGAGGAGCTGGCCCGCGAGCTCGAGGAATACGAGGCAGCGGTGGAGCTCGACCCCGAGCGACTCGAAGAAGTGCGACGCCGCCGCGACCTCATCTTCCGCTTGACCAAGAAGTACGGCGGAACGTTAGGCGAGGTGATCGAGACAGGCTCGAAGGCCCGCGCCGAGCTCGATCTGGTCGAATCGGCCGGCCTCGACCTCCGCGCGCTCGAGCAGCGCGAGCGGGATGCGACCACGCGGCTCGCCGAGGGCGCCGCCGAGCTGACGACGATGCGGCGGAACGCCGCCTCGCGGCTCGGCCGGGCGGTGGACGAAGTGCTTCCCTCGCTGGGGATGTCGGACGGCCACTTCGTCGCCGTGCTGGTCCCGTGCACCGAGATCGGGCCGTCAGGCGCGGAAGACGCCGAATTTCGAGTGGCGCTCAACGTCGGCCACGATGCGCGTCCGCTTTCGCGTGTCGCGTCAGGCGGCGAGCTGTCGCGCGTAATGCTGGCGCTGAAGACGATCCTCGCCCGGCTCGACCAGGTGCCGACGCTCATCTTCGACGAGGTCGATGCCGGGATCGGCGGCAAGGTCGGGCTCCAGGTGGGCGACACGATGCGCCGCGTCGCCGCGCATCATCAGGTGTTCGCGATCACCCACCTGCCACAGATCGCGGCGCGCGCGCACCATCACATCCTCGTGGCGAAGGGAGCGCGCGGCGGAGTCACCACCGCGGACGTCGCCGTCCTCCTCGAGCAGGATCGAATCACCGAGCTCGCACGCATGCTCGGGGGTGACCCGGAAAGCGACATCAGTCGCGCGCATGCCGCCGAACTGCTCGAGACGGCGGTCGTTCCGGAGCCGAAGCCGATCAAGCGCCGCGGCGCGTCGATCGCGAAGTCGTCGCCGGACGATGGCGCGGCGGCGAGCGACAAGCGGTAACGGCGAAATCAGAACAGCTTAGAACAGCTTAGAACAGCTTGATGTAGAGCCGCCCGCCCAGCCGGTCCACGCGCGTGTCGGGCACCGCCGCGCCGGAGCTGTGCACGATCTGGCTATGCTCGAAGACGATCTCGGCCGGCCATGAGCCGACCGCGCCGCCGTTAGGCATCGTCGAGAAGACGATCCCGAGACCGGCGCGAGTGATGCCGTAGCTGCCGCCAGGCGGGGCGACCAGCCCCCAGCCCTCATCTGGCACGGCGCCGGAATACCTGTCGGCGGTCTTCGTCAGCTGGGACGCCGACGCGGCGAACTGGATGTAGCGCGTCAGGCGGTACCGCGGTGCGATCATGATCGCCGTCAGGTCGCCGAGATCGCGCGCGACGCCACGACGGATCTGCTCCGAAGGGTAAAGCGAATCGGCGAGGAGGATCGTCTGCCGGTCCTGTCGCTGCCACGTGCGCGAGGCGGCGGCGGCGACGGACCAGCGGCCGCCTAACGCGACATCGGCGAACACCGCCGCGATGACGTCGTTCTGGCCGTCGCCCGCTCCCGGATCGAGCATGCTGTTTACGCTCCGCGACGGCCCGGCCGCGAGTCGGAAGCCGCCCTCCGCCGCGACGCGGAGGCGCAGCGGCGCGCCGCGGCGGGTGTTGTCGAACAACGCGATTCGCGCGGTGAAGTCGATGTCGCCGACGTTGGTCCGCGTGAACCCGGTGAGCGCGGAAAAATCCGTGACGCGTTTCTTGCGCGAAGTCAGCGGCGCCTGCAGCACGTTTGTGTCCGCCGACGCTTCGACGCGGCGTCGCACGAGCGGCGCGCTCGCCCCGATGGCGAGCCAACGCGTGACGCCGTAATCGAGTGCGAGCCGCAGTCGCGTGATCGACACCGCCGACGACGCCACGACATTGTCGGTGGTGGAGTCGAAGCCGAGTCGGCGCGCGAGCGGGACCTGCTTGCCGTCAGGGAGCCGCAGCTTCTCGGTGTACTCGAAGTCCGTGCTGATGCCGACGCGAAGCACGCCGGACGGGACGCTTCGCGCATCCTCGTCGATGCGGACCGGCGCGCCTTGCGCATCTGCGCGTCCGGCGAAAAAAACGCTCGCGATCGCGAGAGCGAGGGCGAGCCTGGGTGCAAGCCTGATGGGCGGGCGGACGCCGCCGCCGTGACGATGCATGACGCGTAGGTTATCATTCGTCACTCTCGCATGTCAACACGACCCGCGTCATCCGCCGCGCTACCGCTGCCGACAGTACCATGGCAGATCACGGGCAACCACTGGCTCGCGCTCCCGTGCATTCACCCGGCTGACGGAGCGCTGCATGCCGTCGGCGTGGTGCACCGGGGCGCGCGGGCGGCGATCGAGATCGCCGGCAGTGCGGACTTCGTCTCCGGGAACGGCGAGCCGTTGCTGCGCCCGACCATCGTCGCGGACGGTCAGCGCATAGAGCTCGCGCAGCACGGCATCGCCTGGGAACGCGCCCTCAACTGGCTCCCCACTTTCACGTGCTCGGCCGGGAGCCTCGTCATCCGCGGGACGATCTTCGCGCCGTACGGCCGCGATGCCGACATGGCTGGCGCCGTGTACGCGATCACTCTCGAGAACCGCTCGAGCCAGTCGGTCGCGGTCACGCTCTCACTCGAGGGAAAGCTCGGCTACCGGCAGCAGCGTGTTCGTTCGGCGCGACCGTTCGACGATTCGCACCAGGTGTCGCGCACGGCCGATGGCGTGGTCCTGCTTGAGGGTGGCGCGCTGCCGGGCGTCGTCGCGCTGGCGATTGGAGCCGACTCGGATGTCGCGGTGGACGTGGACGAGAGAGCGGCGACGTTCGCGCTTCGTCGCGAGCTGCGCGTGCCGGCGGGAGGCCGATCGCAGGCCGCCTTCTATCTCGCGGCCGGCCCCGAACGCGATGGAGCGAGGGCGACGGTCGGGGTGATGCGTCGGCGCGGCTGGCGTGAGCTGCTGACGGCGACGCGCGATGCGATCCAGGCGCTCGAGCAGGCAACGGGGAACGACGAGATGGATCGCCTCATCAACCGCAACCTGCTGTTCTCGTACTTCTATGCGGTCGGCCGCGCACTCGACGACGCACACTACTACGTCGTGCGCACGCGGGCGCCGTGGAACGGTCGCGGCCTAACGGTGCGCGACTGGGAGGCGCTGGCCTGGACCCTTCCCGCGGTGCAGCTCGCCGATGCCGGGCTCGCGCGCGAAATCCTCATCCGGGTTTGCGAGCTGCACGGATACGCGCCGGGGCAGGGAGTGCACTACCTCGACGGCACGCTGTTCGAACCTGGGTTCTCGCTCGAGGGCGCGGCGTCGTATGCGCTCGCGGTCGACCGCTACATCCGCGGCACCGACGACGACCAGATCGTCGACGAGCCAGTGGTGGCGGAAACGTTGTACCTGTCCTCGGAGGATCTCGCGACGCGCCGCGATCGCAACGTCCCGCTCTTCACGACGGAAGTCACGCTTTCCGGCGCGCCGAGTACGCAGCCGTTCACGCTGCATGGGAACGCGGTCGCCGCGCAGGCGCTCGACGTCTTTCGCCGCACGCTCGACGAGGATACCGCGCGCGACGTCGAAGATCCGGACGCGGTGCGCGCCGCGCTCAAGCGACACTTCGTCGTCGGTCGCGCTGACAAGACCACCTTCGCCTCGGCCGTCGATCTCGCCGGTGGCTCGTCCGCCGACGACGATCCGTACGGTTCGGCACTCTGGCTCCCCTTGTACGAAGCGGTCGACCGTGAAGACTCGACGTATCGGCGCACGGTGCGCGCGATGTCGAGCACTCCACAGCTTCTCGCGCAGCAGTGCGCCCGGCTGATGGGCCCTGATTCGGCAGCGGTGCTGCAATGGCTGCGTCGCTCGCCGCTGGACAACGGCCTCGCCGCCGAGGAAGTCGATGACGCGGGGCGTGCGATCGCGAATGGCGGTGACGCCGCTCTGTCGGGGCTCGTCGCCTGGAGCGCATGGTATGCGGTGCACGCGTTGGGCACCACGACATAGCGTCGCGGAAAAGCGCGCGCGAAATAGCGCGCCACGGAATAGCGCGCGCGGAAGCCGCTTGCCCGGGGCGTCGTACCACTTTATGATTCGCGCACGCGGGAATAGCTCAGTTGGTAGAGCACAACCTTGCCAAGGTTGGGGTCGCGGGTTCGAGTCCCGTTTCCCGCTCTCGAATAATGAACGGAGCCGGACGCGGCGAACGCGTCCGGCTCCGTTCTCGTTGGTACGATGAGCAGGCCCGGGTGGCGAAATGGTAGACGCGGGGGACTTAAAATCCCCTTCCTGCAAAGGAATGCGGGTTCGATTCCCGCCCCGGGCATTGGAGCACCCTGCCGGCCATGAACTCCAGACCGTAGGTAATAAGCTGCACGCTGTCAGCGGACGGCCTGAGAACCAGCGGCGGAACGACGAAACGGCGTTGCAGGTGTGCACCTGCAACGCCGTTTCGCTTACTGCTTACCGCTCGCCGGTGTGGTCTGTCAGAACGGAATCTCGTCCGTCCACTCCGACTGCGTGTTCTCCGATGTCGGCGTGATCGCGATTCCCTCCGCCGGGGCGGCCGGTGCGCCGCGCTGCGGCCACACTACGCCGTCGCACGACCGGTCGCGGCACTTGTAGTCGGGCGCCTTCGGGTTGCGCTTCGACAGCCGGTTGTCCCACATCTTGCCGCCGCACTTCGGGCAGCCCGGCGTATCAGGCAGCAGCGCCGCCAGATCGGCGCCCTTCGCCACCTTGCGCGCCGGAGCTGGGCGATCCGACTCGGCGTCGCTCGTCGCCGCTTCGTGCATCATCATCGGCTCTGCAACGGCGCTTTCCTTCCCGTCGTCGCGCGAGGTGCGCGACAGCTTCCGCGCGTATGCAGCGGCTGGATCTTCGACCGGCTTCGCGAACTTGCCATCGCCGTCGAGCTCGACCCAGTTCTGTCCGTATGCATACAGCTCGTGGCCGATGCCGAAACGAACCGCTGCGCGCTTGAACGCGTCGGTCGACGCCTGCTTGTAGTCCTTGCCCGTGCCGACGTCTTCACGGATGACGCCAAGAACCTGAAGGCGTGCCTTGAAGGTGCACGCGGTACCCTCGTCCGCGCTCGCGCCCGGAAGAGCAGGGAGCAGCTCGAGCGTCAGGTCCCACTCGCCCGGGACCACCGCGTCGAGGCGCTCGCGCACCGTGTTGGCCTCGATGTAGGCGACGAAGCGGGCGATGTAGCGTCCGTCGCGCTGAATGGGGCGGCCGTCCTGCCGCCAGGCGATCGTCTCGGATGCAACTGGAAGTGCCAGCCGGCTCCAGATGTCGTTGCGATCGAGCTGCTGCGTTTCGTGTCGTGCGATCATGGTGAACTCCTCTCGTCCGTCCGTTGTCATTCGCGTCTCGTGTTATCGAATTCCTGCATGCCGCATCACCGCACTCACGGCGTGACAGCTCCGACCGTGTTCGCAGTACCACCCGTGCCGGTCGTTGAACACGAGGTGGACTTGCCGCGCACCCGCGGGCTTGGCATCGATGAGCTGCTCCTCGACCCGGAACAGCTGCACGACGCTCGTTCTGCCGCCGCATACTCGCAGCGGGTCGAGCTCCCGAATCCGCAGCGCCGGCTTCGCATCCTTCTTCGCCTTTGCTGCGGTCGCCGTCTTCGCACCGCTCCGGGTCGGCGATTTTCCGGCCCGTGCGTGACGATCTGCCGCCTGGCCAGCACCGCCTTTTCCCGTCTTGCGAGACCGCTTCCCGGTTGGCTTGGCGTCGATCGCCGCCTTCTGTCGCGTCGTTTTCGCGGGGGCCCGCCGCGATTTGACTTTCTTCATGACGCGCCCTAGCCTTGGGTTACGGTTGTTGCACGAGTTCGGTGTTAATTCGGTATCGCCAATATAATAGTATCAGGTTACGTATGTCAACGATCGGCCGCAGGACGATTCAGCGGGCGGAGCAGACGTCGGCGATGCGCGCCGACGTCGCGCACGACGGGCCGGCCGGTGCCCCCGAGCCGGTGGATCTGCGGGCGCCACAGCTCTCGCCCCTTGGCAAGCGGATCGAGATGCTTCGCGTCGATCGGGGTGTCTCCAAGCAGCTCCTCGCCCGCGCAGCCGGCACCTCGCGACAGCAGCTCTGGCGCGTGATGACCGGGAAATCGGAGCTCACCAGCACCCTATGCCAGCGGCTGGCAAGCGTTCTCGACGTCGACTCGCGGACCCTTTCCTCCGCCGCCCTCGACGGTGCGCACCACGCCAGGGCTGCGCTCACATTCATTCCGACACCCGCGACTGCCAGTCATAACGGTCTGCCGTCGCTCGCTGCGTATCTCGACAATTCCACGCTGCTCGTTCGCACCCTGCGCACGCTTCCGTCGGACGAAGACGGGCTCGCGCTCAAGCGTGCCCTGCTCAATGCGCTCGAGGAGCGTGCTCGCTCGGCGCGTCTACAATTGCCCGCGTGGTTCTTTCGCGTTCGCGCGAGCGTCCTCGACGGCACGCTATGATCGTGCAGCTCGTGTGATGCTGGCCCGTCCTCTGCACTTGGTGGGCGCACCACTGACCGGAGCAGATGATGGAAAGAGGAATCGACTTTCTGAAGAGCCAGATCAACAACGCGGTGATGCAGCACGACACGTTCGTGAAGAATCTCGTCGATCACGAATCGCAGGCCGAAGATCCGCGGTTCCGCGACCTGTGCACCAAGTACATCCCGGTGATGCAGTCGCATCAGCGGATGCTCGAGGAGTATCAGCAGGAGATCGGCGCCGAGTCGGGCGCGGCGAAGAAGGCGCTCGGGAAGGCGCTCGGCGTCGCGCGCGACCTCGCCGACGCGGCCCGCGAGAGTGATTTCCTCCGGCTCGTCGGCGACATCGTCACCGCCCGGCAGAGCGAGGATACGTTCAAGACGTTCCGGGAAGCGGGACGCCAATTGGGAATCCAGCACCTCGCCGACATCGGCGAGAAATGCGAGCGCGATCACGATCGTTATGCCGACGATGCGAATCGGCTCGTGCAGCAGATGTTCGTCGAGCTCGCGCGGGGCGCGGAGTCGGCCGCAAACGTCCAGACCCGGTCGCTCGACGCGCAGTTGGGCCGCTGATCGACCGCGTACCGAGGGCATGATTTCTGCCCAATTCCCGAGCATGACAACGCCTGGCCAAGACCACGATCCAGGGGCTTCGCGGGACGATCGTGCCCGCCCCGAGGTAGGCGGCGCTTCGAACGGTGAATCGTTCGACAGCGCCGCGCAGGGGGGCTCCGCCCGCCGCTCGTTTTCGAGGCGGATCGATTGCACGGGATGGGACGCCGCGCGCGGCCTCCCACGTCCGGGACACCGGCCGCCGCCCCGCGCCCCGAACGGACGAAATCCTGGCGGCGGCCGCGCGGCCTGACGCGGCAGGAAGTCCGAGGTAGTCACGGGCGGAGAGCAATTGCTCTCCGCCCGTCGTGCACATGGAGTCGAATTGCCGAACGCCGCGAGCGACGAGTAACTTGCACGAATGACCGACGTTGTCTCTCTCGCTGCCGAGCTGCTCGCGATCCCCTCGACGACCGGCGAGGAGCGCGGCGCGGTGGACTTCGTCGCCCGCTGGCTCGTCACCCGCGGTTGGAACGTGCATGTGCAGGAAGTCTCGAAGGGACGAGCGAATGTCTGGGCTTCGCGCGCCGGTGGCGGTGTCACGATGTCCACGCATCTCGACACCGTGCCGCCTTACGTTCCGCCGCGCCTCGAGGGCGACCTTCTCTACGGCCGAGGCGCCTGCGACGCAAAGGGAATCGCGGCCGCGATGATGGCTGCCGCCGACCGGCTCGTGCAGTCGGGGGAGCAGCGTGTCGACCTGCTGATGGTCGTCGGTGAAGAGAAGGGGTCGGACGGTGCGCGCGCGGCAAACCGGCTCCCGGCGACGAGCCGCTTTCTCATCAACGGCGAGCCGACCGAGAGCAAGCTGGCGAGCGGGGCGAAGGGATCGCAGCGCGTGATGGTTCGGACGCGCGGGCGTCCGGCGCATTCCGCCTACCCCCATCTCGGCGAGTCCGCCATCGAGCCTCTTCTCGCGCTGCTGCCGACGGTCAAGTCGCTGCCGATGCCTAACGATCCGGTGCTCGGCGAGACGACGGTCAACATCGGCGTCATACGCGGTGGCACGGAAGCGAATATCATTCCCGAGCACGCCGAGGCGGAGCTGATGTTCCGCCTCGTCAGCGATGTCGCACCGCTCAGGGCGGCGTTGGAAAAATGGGCGAAGGGAAAGGCGGAGCTCGAGTACGGCTCGCACATTCCGATGCAGAAGTTTCACACGATCGACGGCTTCGAGACCGCGCCCGTTGCCTACACGTCCGACATCCCGCTACTGAGCCGCTGGGGAACACCACTCCTGTTCGGACCGGGGTCGATTCATGTGGCGCACACGCCGGACGAGCACGTCTCGGTGCGCGAACTGCGTGCTGCGGTCGACGCATACGAACGAATCACCCGCACGCTGCTCTCGTCGTGACGAAGCGCCGTCGGGTCGCGGTGCTCGGAGCAACGGGCGCGGTCGGGCAGGCGTTCATCAAGCTGCTCGCGCGCCATCCGTGGTTCGAGCTCGCCGAACTGGCGGCGTCGGAGCGTTCGGCAGGAAAACGTTATGGTGAGGCGGCGCGCTGGCTCGGCGGTGAGCTCGATCCGGCGATCGCGGCGATGAACGTCGTGCCATGCGATCCATCGGCCATCTCGTCGGAGCTCGTGTTCTCGGCGCTCGACTCGACGGTCGCGGGGGAGGCGGAGACCGCCTTCGCGCGCGCGGGCTGCGTCGTGGTGAGCAACGCGAAGAACCACCGGATGGAACCGGACGTGCCTCTGGTGATCGCCGAGGTGAATCCCGATCACATGGCGCTCCTCGACACGCAGCGCGAGGGGCGAGGTTGGGCGGGCGGAATCGTCACCAATGGCAACTGTTCGACGATCGCGCTCGTCTCGGCGGTAGCGCCGCTGCATCGCGCGTTCGGCATCCGGCGAATGGTGGTGGTGACGATGCAGGCGCTGTCGGGAGCCGGCTATCCCGGGGTGCCGTCGCTCGACGCGTTAGGCAACGTCATCCCGTTCATCCGCGACGAGGAAGAGAAGATCGAGGAGGAGACGCGCAAGTTTCTCGGGGCGATCGATGGTACGTCCGTCAGGCCGGCGGCGACAATGGTCGCGGCGCAGACGAATCGCGTGCCGGTGGAGAACGGCCACACGATCTGTGTCTCGCTCGAACTCGAGCAGCGCGCGACGCCGGAGCAGGCTCGCGAGACCCTGCGCGGCTGGCGCGGCGCTGAACAGGCCCGCGGGCTGCCGACTTCACCGGACCGGCCGGTCATCGTTCGCGACGAAGCCGATCGTCCGCAACCGCGGCGCGATGCCGACGCCGGTGGCGGCATGTCCACTGTGGTCGGTCGCATCCGCGAGGATCCGGTGCTCGGGCTGCGATTGGTCGCGATGGCGCACAACGTCATTCGCGGCGCGGCCGGGGCCGCGGTGCAGAACGCCGAGCTGCTCGTGGCATCCGGGCGACTCGGGACCGCGTGATCGTCGTAAAGTTCGGCGGCACCTCGGTCGCCGATGCGCCGGCGATCACCAGGGCGATCGAGATCGTGCGGGGGCGCCTCGATCGTGAGCCGATCGTCGTCGTCTCCGCGCTCGCCGGAACCACCAACGCGCTGCTTGCCCTCGCTGAACAGGCGTCGCGCGGCCAGCTGATCGGCGCTGTGCGTGCGGTGGAGGCATTGCGCGAGCGGCACCTGACACAGTCCGCTGCGCTGCTTGGCGACGGTGAGGACGCGGACGAGCTCTCCGCCGATCTCAGCGCGATGTTCGACGAGCTCGCCCATCTCGCCGAAGCGCTGTCGGTACTCGGCGACCTCACCCCGCGCAGCAAGGACGCGATCGCGGCGATGGGCGAGCGGCTGTCATCACAGCTCGTCGTCGCGGCGATGCGCCGCGCGGGGCTGCGCGCCGAGCATGTGGACGCGCGCGAGGTGATGGTGACTGACGACCGGTACTGCGGCGCGGAGCCGTTGACCGAGCTGATTGCCGACGCGGCGCGCGACAAGGTGCTTCCGATCATCCGGCGTGGCGAGGTGCCGGTAATGGGCGGCTTCATCGGTGCGACGACAGGCGGCGTCACCACGACTCTCGGACGCGGCGGCTCGGACTACAGCGCAGCGCTGCTCGGCGCCGCGTTAGGCAGCGAGTCGATCGAGATCTGGACCGACGTCGACGGAATGTTGACCGCGGACCCGCGAGTGGTCACCGGGGCGAAGCTGATCGAGCAGATCCGCTTCGATGAAGCGTCGGAGCTGGCATCGTTCGGTGCGAAGGTCCTGCACCCGAGCACGATCGCGCCCGCCGTCGAGAGGGGAATCCCGGTCTGGATCTTCAACTCGCGGAATCCCGGCGGGCGAGGGACGCGGATCACCCACGAAGCGCCGCGGCGGGCAGTGAGCGCGATCGCCTCGCGAGGCGGGATCGTGCTGCTGCAGATGCGGACGGCGAAGATGCTGCTGGTGCCGGGATTTCTCCGGCGGTTCTTCGAGGTGTTCGAGCGGCACGGCGTCTCGGTGGACGTGGTCGCGACGTCCGAGGTCTCGGTGTCGGTCACGATCGACGAGAGCGAGGAGCTCGATCAGCTGCTCGTCGCGCTGCGGGAGCTGGGCGACGTCACGATCGCGCGCGGCAAGGGAGTCCTTGCCGTCGTCGGGGCAGGGATCGGCGACGGGGGCGAAGCGATGGGTCGCGCGTTAGGTGCGCTCGCCGGCATGCGCGTGCACCTCGTCTCGCTCAGCGCCGCGGGGATCAACCTCAGCGTCGTGATCGACGAAGCGGAGACGGCTGACGCGATGCGCCGGCTTCACGAGACATTCTTCGGTGGGGAGTCGGCACCATGACCGAGTCGGGCGGAATCGCGGCAGCGGGCGCACCGCGACTCGCGGTGATCGGCGACGGAAAGATGGGTCGGACTCTCGTCCAGCTCGCGCCGGAGCGTGGCTTCACGACGTGCGCTCTGATCGGGGCACGCCACAATCCGGGCGGGCAGGGCGTGTCGCGGGCGACGCTCAACGGGGCGCAGGTCACCGTCGAGTTCACCGAGCCGCAGGCTGCGGCCGCCAATATCGAGGCGGCGCTGCGCGCCGGCGTCGCGGTCGTGAGCGGGACGACCGGATGGTACGACGAGCTCCCACGGCTGCGCGCGCTCGCGACCGAGCTGGGAGGTGCGCTGTTCACCGCGCCAAATTTCTCGGTCGGTGTCGCGGTGTTCGCGCGCATCGCCGAGCGCGCGGCCACGGTGCTCGCGCCGCTCACCGGCTTCGACGCGCACATCGTCGAGACGCATCACAGCGCGAAGAAGGACGCACCGTCAGGCACCGCCGCAATGTTGCGCGACGTGATGGCCGGCCCGCTGCGAAAAGCCGTCCCGGTCACCAGCATCCGGACGGGGAGCGTGCCCGGCACGCACGAGCTCATCTTCGACGCCCCGTTCGAGCAGATCCGGCTCACGCACGAAGCTCGCGACCGGCGCGTCTTCGCCGATGGCGCACTGCTCGCGGCGCGATGGCTGATCGGCCGCCGCGGCGTCTTCGACATGTCCGATCTCCTCGACTCGCTCCTTCCATGATGCCTAACGGTCTACTCGGCTGCGGAACCGCGCTCGTCACGCCCTTCCAGGCAAACGGCAGCATCGACGAACCGGCACTGCGCGATCTCGTCGACTGGCAGATCGCCGATGGGATTCATTTCCTCGTCCCCTGCGGTTCGACCGGCGAGGCGGCGACGATGACGCCGGCCGAGCATCGCCGCGTCGTCGAGATCGTCGTCGAGCAGGCGCACAAGCGAGTGCCGATCGTCGCCGGCGCCGGATCGAACGACACGCGCAAGGCGATCGAGCTGTCCCGGGAGATGCAGCTGGCCGGCGCGGACATGCTGCTCCACGTCTCGCCGATGTACAACAAGCCGCCGCAGCGTGGAATCATCGCGCACTTCACCGCCATCGCTGACGCGACCGAGCTGCCGATCATCGTGTACAACGTGCCTGGTCGGACGGGAAGCAACATCGAGACGAAGACCACCCTCGCGCTGGCGAAGCATCCCCGGATCGTCGCGGTGAAGGAGGCGAGCGGAAATCTCGGCCAGATCATGGACATTATCGTCGGCGCGCCCGATGGATTCCAGGTCCTCTCCGGCGACGATTCACTCACCCTCGCCGTCATGGCCGCCGGTGGTTCAGGGATCATCTCGGTCGTGTCCAACATGGCGCCGAAGCGAATGGCGCGGCTGGCCGAGCATTGCGCGAAGGGCGAGCTTGCCGCGGCGCGCGAGCAGCACCAGGCACTCATGCCGCTGATGAGTGCCGCGTTCATCGAGTCGAACCCGATTCCGGCAAAGGCGGCACTCGCGATGATGCGGAAGATGGAGAGCACCGTCAGGCTGCCGCTGGTGCCGCTCGACGAGAAGCACCTGCCGACGCTTCGCGCAGCACTTCAGGCGGCGGGCTCGCTCACATGATCGAGTCCATCGATGCGCTCGAGCGCGACATCGAGCGCTTCGCGGCTACGCCGCCGGGCGAGACTCTGCACCCGGAGGCAGGCGCGGCGATCGAGACGGTCCTCGACGCGCTCGAACGCGGCGAGCTGCGCGCTGCGCGGCAGGAGAGTGGCTCGTGGCAGGCGGTCGCGTGGGTCAAGCGCGCGATCCTGCTCGCGTTCAGGATCTCGAACGTCGCCGAGATCCCGATGAACACGACGTTCGGCTTCGTCGACAAGCAGGCGATGCCACCGCGACGGTTCACGGTCGCGGACGGCGTGCGACTCGTCCCTGGCGGCTCCGCCGTCAGGCGCGGCGCGCACCTCGCGCGCGGAGTCGTCTGCATGCCGCCGATGTACGTGAACGTCGGGGCGTGGGTCGGAAGCGGTACGATGATCGACTCGCATGCGCTGGTCGGATCGTGCGCGCAGATCGGCGAGCGGGTACACCTCTCGGCGGCGGCGCAGATCGGGGGGGTGCTCGAACCGGTCAACGCGTCGCCAGTGGTGATCGAGGATGGCGTCATGGTCGGCGGCAACTGCGGAGTCTACGAGGGTACCGTCGTCAGGCAGGGCGCGGTGCTCGGTGCGGGGGTGATCCTGACGCGCGGCACGCCGGTGTACGACCTGGTGAAGCAGACCGTCTATCGAGGCACCGCCGATCGCCCGCTCGAGATTCCGGAAAACGCGGTTGTCGTTCCTGGCGCGCGCCGCGTGAGCGATGCGTGGGGAGCCGAGCAGGGACTCGCGCTCCAGACGCCGGTGATCGTGAAGTACCGCGACGAGCGGACCGACATTGCAACGACGCTGGAGCAATGGCTCCGCTGAACGTCAGTGGTGAAGTCCGGGTCCCCGGTGACAAGTCCATCTCGCACCGCGCACTCATGCTTTCCGCGCTGGCGACGGGAACGTCCCACGTTCGCGGCATTCTTCGGAGCGCGGATGTGCAGTCCACCGCCGCGGTCCTCCGAACGTTAGGCGTCGACGTCCCGGACCTCGACGAGGACGTCCTGCGGATCGCCGGGCGAGGACGCCGCGGGCTCCAGGCGCCGGCTGCGACGCTGGATTGCGGCAACAGCGGCACGACGACTCGCCTGATGGCGGGCGTGTGCGCGGGGTTCGCCTTCGAATCGCGTTTCGTCGGCGATGCCAGCCTGTCGCGCCGGCCGATGCGGCGAGTTGCAAGGCCGCTCGAGGCGATGGGTGCACAGGTGCTGCTCTCCTGCGACGGGTTGCCGATGACCGTTCGCGGGGGAGCGCTGCGCCCTGTCGTCTGGAGGAGCGAGAAGTCGAGCGCGCAGATCAAGAGTGCGATCCTTCTCGCCGCCGTTGTCGCCGGCGTCGAGGCAACGGTGCGCGAGCCCGAGCAATCGCGCGACCACAGCGAGCGGATGCTCCGTGCGGCGGGAGTGACCGTCTCCACAGATCAGACGACCGTCACCGTTTCGCCCGCGGATACGCTTCGCCCACTCGACATCGCCGTCCCTGGTGATCCCTCATCCGCTGCGTTTTTCGCCGCGCTGGCCGTGCTGTGTGATCGTGGCGAGCTGCTGTTGCCCGGCGTCGGGGTCAACCCGACGCGGACCGGCTTCTACGATGCGCTCAGGCGCATGGGCGCACGGATTCGCGTGGAAGGCGAACGTCGCGAGGGCGATGAGCCGGTCGGAACGATCGTCGCCAGCGCGAGCGGGGGATCGTTGCGCGCGACCGCGGCCGGAGGGGCCGAGATTCCGACGATGATCGACGAGCTGCCGCTGCTCGCCTGCGTCGCGGCGCGCGCCGTCGGTACGACCGAGATCACCGGAGCGGCGGAGCTGCGGGTGAAGGAGAGCGATCGCATCGCCGCGGTCGTCGCCAACCTCCGAACGTTAGGCGTCGACGCCGAGGAGCTCGTGGATGGGCTTCGCGTCACCGGCAGCGACCGGCCGCTCCGCGGGCACGTCGTCACCCACGGCGATCACCGCCTGGCGATGGCGTTCGGTGTGCTGGGGGCGCTTCCGGGTAACGAGATCACCATCGACGATCCCGACTGCGCGATCGTCTCCTTCCCCGGCTTCTGGGAGCTGCTTGCGCGTGTGACTGGTCGCGGCACGGGGAGTGAGCCAGGCCACCGTGCACGTTCGTCATTGCCCTAGATTGTTCGCATGCCCGACACGAACGTCGCTCACCACGCTCCGACTGATCCACACCGGAAAATGGTCGTCGCGATCGACGGACCAGCCGCATCGGGAAAGTCATCGACGGCGCAGTGGGTCGCCGAGAAACTCGGCTTTCGCCATGTCGATTCGGGGTCGCTCTATCGCGCCGTGACGGCGGCGCGACTCCGCGCCGGCGGATCGCCCGATGAGTGGTCCGAGCCATCGGTGCTCGCCGTCGCGCGCCAGGTTTCGCTCCGTCCCACCGATCGCGGGTTCCTTCCGCTCATCCATGGCGAGCCCGCCGACGGCGAGATCCGCGGTGGCGAGGTGACACGCGAGGTGTCGCGGGTCGCGCGGATGAGCAGCATCCGTGACTGGGTGAACGGCGAGGTGCGCCGCGTCGCCGCTGGCAGCGACGTGGTCGTCGACGGTCGCGACATCGGCACCGTCGTCTTCCCCGAGGCGCAGCTCAAGATCTTCCTCGTGGCCGATCCATGGGAGCGGGCGAAGCGCCGTCTCGTGCAGCGCCTGTCGCGCCGTCCGACTGACGCCGAGATCGCCGAGGAGACCGAGCGCCTCGTCCAGCGCGACGCGCGCGACTCGATGCAGACGGTCCAGGCGCGCGACGCGATCCTGATCGACACGACCTACCTGACGCAGGCGGACCAGGTGGAACGGATCGTCGCGCTGGCGAAGGGAGTGGGGAAACGAGAGCGCGAAGGCGCGTGATGCCTCGAGTTTGACTGGCGAGCCGCGGCGGGCAGTTCGAGAAAGAGCGAGCGACAAGGGATAAACTCAACGTCCCTCGCAACTTGCGTCCCGCCACCTGACCACGTAGTTTCAATGGTTCTAGCCGCTCGCACTCGCAAGCGGCCCTTATCCCATTTCTGCCTCGACGCGGCGAGGTCAACTCCGCGTATCAGGAGCTTTCTGATCGGTATGCCCGAACTCGACACCACTTCAACCGGCGGGACGATGACGCAGGAGAAGCGCGACCTGCAGCGCGAGAAGCGCGATGCGCAGCGCGCGCAGCTCCGTCCCCTCATCAACCGCCGCCCCGAGCTCTACGACGAGGACGACTACTCGTCGGACGAGTACGACCGGATGATGGAGCTGTACAACGGCACGCTCGCCTCGATCGACGAGGGCGAGATCGTGAAGTCGCGCGTGCTCGACATTCGCGACAACATGGTCGTGCTGGACATCGGCTTCAAATCCGAAGGCACGATTCCCCTCGAAGAGTTCAAGGACCACCCCGACCTCAAGATCGGTGACGAGGTCGAGGTCCTGCTGGAGCACCTCGAAGACCAGGAAGGATCGGTCGTCCTCTCGAAGAAGAAAGCGGACTTCATGCGCGTGTGGGAGCGCATCCGCGTTGCATACGAGAGCGACCAGCCGGTCGAAGGAACGCTCGTCAAGAAGATCAAGGGTGGCGTGGTCGTCGACCTCATGGGCGTCGACGCGTTCCTCCCCGGCTCGCAGATCGC
>JBJMNK010000014.1:0-100632 GCA_045804265.1 Gemmatimonadaceae bacterium
ATCTCGCCCACTTGCCCCCAGGTTTTTTTGGCCGTGGTGCAACGGCATCTGTTGACGTGCTGTCCTCGGTGTCTCGGTGTCTCGCAAGAATAAACTGTCACGACGCCGGACTGCTGAGGACAACGGCCGACATACGACGAAGCCAGCGGCTCGAATGACCTGGTCAGCAATAGTCCGCAGTCACCAAAGCTTTACCCGCCGTGACTCGCCAATAGCGGGAACGGATTGATCGGCGTCCCCCTCCACCAGTCGCGGATGTCGGAGACGCGGGCGAGGGCGAAGTGGAGGTGCGGGAGGTTCGGCGGGGCGTTGCCGGTGGTGCCGACGTAGCCGATCACCTGGCCCTGCCTGACGGGCATGTCGTCAGTGAGGCCGTCGGCGTAGCGCTCGAGATGCGCGTACATGAGGATGAACTTCTCGGTCGCGTCGGTGGCGTAGATCATGTTGCCGCCATCCCTGCTCGAGAACTTGCGCAGGATCCGGCCATCGGCGGCGGCGAGGATCGGCGTGTTCCGCGGCGCGGGGATGTCGAGCGCCTGGTGGCTGCGCGACCCGCCGCCGCGTGGCTCGGTGTAGCTGTCGCGAAGGTCGCGGGCGGCGATGCCCTGCACGGGGATGATCAGCTCCGACGCCAGTGTCGCGAGCTCGCTCGGTGTCGCCTCGACTTCGACGGTGTCGCGCCGACCCGTTCGTGTGGTTACCGGCGGCGAGTACGCCGCGACCTCGGCCTCGCTCGGTGGAGCGATCGAGTCGAGGGCGAAGGCGCGGCGCGCCGAGTCGCTCGACTGCCTGACGGCGGCCGAGTCGCGGGCGAGCTGCGCCGAGGCGCGGGCGAGTGCGGCCGAGTCCGTGGGCTGACGGCTGGCGCGGCCGGCGCTGTCGAGATCGACGACCACTGCACCGGTCGCCGAGTCGCTGCCACTGTCGCTGACGACGACGCACGCGTTAGGCAGCAGCAACAGCGCAAGCACCACTCCGACGTGCCGCATCAGAGGATGTCCCGCTCCTCGAGATCGAGGCGGAGCCGGGCGGCGTCGGTGAAGTGATGCGTCTCCCACCCCGCGGCCGCGGCCGGGACGAGGTTCTGCTGGCGGTCGTCGACGAAGAGGACCGACGTGGGATCGGCGCCGGCGATCGCGGTCGCGCGTTCGAAGATCACATGCGACGGCTTGCGCACGCCGAGCCAGCACGAGGACAGGAATGCCTCGAACAGCGGGTCGAGCCCGAACTTCGCGATGCGGTGCCGATTGAGCTCGTCGGCTTCGTTGTTGAGCGTCATCAGGGTCACGCGCCCACGGGCGGCGATCTCGCTCACGATCGAGATCGTACCGACGAACGGCTCGCTCTGGTCGAACATGAAAGCGATGAACTCCTCCTTCGTGAACGAGCGCGGCGCGAAGAACACCGCGCTGTCGAGGTACTCGTCGAGCGTTAGGCGGCCGATCTCCCAGTCGCCGACGAGCTCCTGGTGGCGGTGCTCGAACTCGTCGCCGAGGTCGAACCGGTCGTCGGCACGCTCGCGCTGCTCACGGTCCCAGCCGTTCGAGCCGAGGACGCCGCCGATGTCGAAGAAGAGGTGGGTGAGGGCCATGTCGGGGTCGCTATCTTTCAAGGATCATGCGCGCCTTCGTCGTCTCGCTCCAGCTGCTGCCGTTCGTCCTGTCGTTCCTGCGAGATCGCCGGCGCTGGATCGTCGCCGGCGCGCCCCTGGTGCGCTCGGACACCTTTCACCAGCGGCGTGCCGACCGGCTGGTCGCCCTAATTGCGGGGCTTGGCCCCACCTTCGTCAAGCTGGCGCAGGTCATCGGCACCCGGGCCGACCTCGTGCCCGAGCCGTATCTGAGTGCGCTCGGCCGACTCCACGACCAGGTGCCACCGGTGTCGTACGAGGAGGTCGAGGGCACCATCCGCGAGAGCTACGGCGCGCCGGTGGAGACGCTGTTCGAGACCTTCGATCGCGTGCCGATCGCCGCCGCATCGCTCGGCCAGGTGCATCGCGCGACGCTGGGCGGGCGGGACGTGGTGGTGAAGGTGCTGCGTCCACACGTCGAGGAGATGGTCGCGGTGGACGTGCGCGCGTCGTCGCGGATCCTCGCCACGGTGGCGAAGCACTGGCCGAACCGGCACGTGATCGCCCTGCAGGGGGCGATCGCCGAGTTCTCGGTGCGGGTCGGCGACGAGCTCGATTTCCGGAAGGAAGCCGCGGTCGCCGACGAGATCCGCGCCAACTTCACTGCGAACAAGAAAGTGATCGTTCCCGCGGTGCATCACGAGATGACGCGGCAGCGCGTGCTCGTCCTCGACTACGTCGATGGGCGCCGCATCGACATGCTCGGCGACTGGATCGCGACGGGCAAGGTGCGCGGCACCGACGTCGTCGCGACGGTGAGGGAGATGTACATCCAGATGATGCTGATCGACGGGCTCTTTCACGCCGATCCGCATCCGGGGAACCTGATGGTCGCGCCTGACGGGCGACTGGTGCTGCTCGACTTCGGGATGGCGGTTCGCGTCCCGCGCGAGCAGCGGCTGCGCCTCGTCGAGACCGTGTTCGCGGCGATCCGCGGCGACGTCGAGCAGATCGTCGCCGGCTTCGAATCGTTAGGCGTGGTGCTCCCCGGCTCCGATCGCGAGGCGATCATTCACCTCGTTCGCAAGCTGCTCGTGATCGCCGGCGAGCGGTCGGTGACGCGCGAGCGACTCGAGCGGCTGCTGGCCGATCGCGTACTGGCCGAGATCTTCGAGGCACCCATCGTCCTGCCGAGCGACCTGGTTTATTTCGCGCGGACCGCGTCGCTGATCGAGGGGCTGGGGACTCGTTATGATCCGCACTTCAACGCGATCGAGTTCGCCGGTCCGATCGCGCTCAAGCTGCGCGGGCGGATCATGGCGTCGCTGCGAGGCACGATGCCCGTCAGATCGACCGGCGACTGGGTGGTGGAGATCAGCGGGTTGCTCGGCGACGTGGCGGCGGTGGTGCAGCGTGCCGGGAAGGAGATCGCGACGCTCGTCGGGTCGTCGCTCGTCGGTTCGTCGCGCACTGGGTCGGTATCGACACGGCGACGAGAGATGAGAGAGACTCCGATGGAGAGATGAGAGTGGAGAGAAGCCGCCTGGCGGAACGGCGACGGCGGGTGTCAGGGTTCGCGCAGCGGGGCAGTCCTTCCGCTGTACGGTGAAGGACCGCGAGCTAGCGGCGCCATCCCAAGAGCTGGACGCATTCGCGCCGATGCGGCGTCAGGCGGGTGCGGGGTAATCAATGTGAACGGCGCGGTCAGCCGCGCGAAGACGGCGAGGTCGAGATGCGCCCGCGCGACGATTGCGAGCGCGACGCACTCGGTCGTTCGAGTGAGATGCTCGCGCCGGCCGGGCGGGCGCAGCAGCCGCTGTCCTTCGCGGCAGCCGAAGTGATGGAGCTCGGTCGCGAGCTGGTCCCGCGCCCGCCAGACCGACCACCAGTGGATGCTGCCTAACGCGCACGCGAGGGCGGCGCAATCGAAGGCCGTCGCGGCGCCGGGTGGATGGTGGTCGACTGCTCGGAGCCATTCGCCGAGGCCGAGCCGGTGCAGCTCGTCGAAGAACCCCCGCACGCCGGAGTCGTCGTAGCCGGAGGTCGCATCAAGGGTGGTGGCGGACCAGTCCTGACTCATGCGCGAAAGTTCTCGCGCTCCCCATGAAGGAGGCACAAGCGTCGACCCGCTCCGCACAAGAGTTTCGCAAGGAATGCAGCGCAAATCCAGCGTGCCCGGCGCCCGGCTCGAACGTTAGGCGGGCCTACTCGAGCGGAACCTCCTCCGCGCCCGGGACGGTGAAGACGAAACGGCTTCCACCGCCCTCGCGCGGCTCGTAGCGGAGCGACCCGCCCTGCACCTCGGCGAGCCGGCGGGCGATGGAGAGGCCGAGCCCGGCGCCGCGCACGCCGTCGGGGACGATCGATCCGCGGCGGAACGGCTCGAAGACGCGCTCGCGTTCGTCGTCGGGGATGCCGGGACCCGTGTCCTCCACCGCGAACTCGAGCCAGTCGCCGCGGCGACCGGCGCGTATCACGATGGCGCTCAGCGCCGGTGAATACTTCGACGCGTTCTCGAGCAGGTTCGTCAGCACCCGCAGCGCGTGCGAGAAGTCGAAGCGGCCAACGAGTATCGCGCCGTCGGGAAGCTCGACGTCGACGATCCGGCCCTGCAGCGCGACCTGCGTCCGCTGCAGTGCGGCCCCGATGACGTCGTCGGCCGTGTTGAGTGCCGTGTCGAGCGGGAGAGCGCCGGCGTCGAGCTGCGACATCTCGAGCAGGTCGTCCACGAGATGACTGAGGCGGTCGGCTTCCGCTTCGATGATCTCGGCGCGCTCGGTGTTGGCGCCGCCGACGATCTCGTGGGCGATGCCCTTGATCGTCGTCAGCGGCGTGCGCAGGTCGTGCGACACCGCCGCGAGCAATGCGTCCTTGAGCCGGTCGGCGCGGCGCAGGACCTCGGCCTCGTCGCGCACCTTCGCCAGTCGAGAGATCTCGTCGGCACGAGCGCGCGCCGTCTCGGCTTCACGGCGCAGCCGCTCGAGGAGCTGCGCGGCGACGATGCCCGTGACGAGGAAGGTCACGAGGACGAGCCAGTCGAGTGGATCCGCGACGATGATGGTGCCGAATGGCGGCAGGAAGAAGTAGTCGAAGGCGAGAAAGGAGAGGAGCGCGAGCGAAATGCCGACGCGTCGTCCGGCCGCCGCGCTGCCTCCGAGCACGACGAGCACGAACACCAGCGCGACGTGCGCCTTGTCGAGCCGCCCGCGGAAGTGATGAAGCAGCGCGGTCGCCACGAGCAGTGCGCCGAGCCAGAGCGCCCAGTCGCGCAACCCGACGCTGCGGCGGGGCGGCGCGGTCGTCGCGCCGCCGTCAGCCGTTAGGCTCGAATCGGTAGCCGACACCGGGCTCGGTGCGAATGAGGCGAGGACGGATCGGATCGCGCTCGAGTTTCCGGCGGAGTTGGCCGACATAGACACGAAGGTACTGCTGCGCGTCGCCGGCCGATCCGCCCCACACCTTCCGGAAGAGCTGATTGTGCGTGAGCGTCTTCCCGGAGCTGCCGAGGAAGGCGCGCAGCAGCCCCCACTCGGTCGGGGTGAGGTGCACTTCCTCCTGCGCGCGCGTCACCACGCGACGCGTGAGGTCCACTTCGAGATCGCCGAGGACGAGACGGGCCGGCGTCGGCGCCGACACCGACGCGCGGCGCAGCTGCGCCCGCACGCGCGCCTGCAGCTCGAGCGTGCCGAAGGGCTTCGTCATGTAGTCGTCGGCGCCGCCGTCGAGGAGCGCTGCCTTCTCCCGCTCGCCGTGCCGCGCCGAGAGCACGATGATCGGCGCCGGGGTGAAGCTGCGCAGGTCGCGACAGACCTCGAGTCCATCCATGTCGGGCAGCCCGAGGTCGAGGATGATCAGCGCCGGCTGCTCGGCGGCGGCGAGGTCCATCCCGGCGCGCGCCGACGAGGCCTCGAGGACGCGGGTGGCGATCCCGCTCAGCGCGTTGCGGACCACGCGCCGGATCTGCGGCTCGTCGTCGATGACGAGGACCGCGTTGGCCAGCGAGGCGTCGCTCACGGCGAGCGCCGCGCGTCAGGCGCGCCTGACGCGGCGAACGTCGGGCGCGTTAGGCGCATCCCGAGCCGCGGCGAGTGGCGCGGCTTCGAGCGGCGTCGCCGCCGGCTCGTCGGGCTCGAAGTCCATCGCGGCAAGGTCGCCGTCATAATCGGCCAGGTCACGCAGGCGGTAAGCATGGCCGACGAGATAGGGGACCGCAACCACGACGACGTTCGGCTTGAACATGAACGCGGTGCGAATGTAGAGCGCGGTCTTGTTGTGGAGGAAGTGCTCCCACCACCGCTTCGGCACGATCTCCGGCACGACGACCGTCACCAGCTCGCCGGGTGCGAGCATGCGCAGGCTGTCGACGTACTCGACCAGCGGGCGGAGGATCGAGCGGTATGGCGACGGCAGCACGACGAGCGGCACGCCGATGTCCCACTCCTCCCAGCGCTCTTCGACCTGCGCCGTGGCGCGCTTGTCGATCTCGATGTACACCGCGACGACTTCATCCGAGATCGTCGTCGCGTACATCAGTGCGCCCGCGGTCGCCTTGGTGATTCCATTCACCGGGACGACGACGGTGTGATGCAGCGGCAGGATCGGACTCTGTCCCGTGAAGGCGATGTCGCGCGCGAACGCCTCGTAGTGCTGATGGATCCTCACCAGCGCGAGGATGATCGCCGGGATGATGACGCAGACGATCCACCCGCCCTCCGTGAACTTCGTCACCACCTGCACGAGCGCGACGAGTCCCGTCGCAACGGCACCCAACCCGTTGAGCGTCGCGCGGCGGCGCCAACCCTCGTCGCGCGCGCGCCACCAGTGCATCACCATTCCCGACTGCGACAGCGAGAAACAGACGAAGACGCCGATCGCATAGAGCGGGACGAGGCGCGCCGTGTCGCCGTGAAAGATGATGACGAGCAATATCGCGACCAGCGCGAGCGTCACGATGCCGTTCGAGAACGCCAGCCTGTCGCCGCGGGCCGAGAACTGGCGCGGCATGTAGCGATCGTTGGCGAGGATCCCGGCGAGGCGTGGGAAGTCGGCGAACGCGGTGTTCGCCGCGAGCACCAGCACGGCGAAGGTGCTGTACTGCAGCGCGAAGTATGCAGCCCCACCGCCGAAGATGTGGCGCCCGAGCAGCGAGAGGACCGTCTGGTCGGTGGTCGGCATCACGTGGTAGTGGCGCGCGAGCGCGGACACGCCAAGGAAGAACACGGCGAGGATCGACACCATCCATGTCAGCGTGCGAGACGCGTTGAGCGGCGCAGGCTGCTTGAACGCCTGGATCCCATTCGAGATCGCCTCGGTTCCGGTCATCGCCGCGCACCCTTCGGCGAATCCGCGGAGCAGCAGGTAGAACATTGCGAAGCCGGTGATGGCTCCCGTACGTGCCGCCTGCCGCGCCGACACCGGATCGACGTTGAGGGGGCCGGCCGGCGTCGCGAGCTCATGACCGCTCAGCGCGCGAAAGGCGCCGATGCCGATGAGCGCGAGCATCATGATGATGAACGCATACGTCGGGACGCTGAACGCCGCCCCCGACTCGCGCACGCCGCGGAGGTTCACGACCGTCAACAGCACGATCGACAGCACACCGATCGTCACCGCGTGGGGAGCGAGACCGTGGTACGCCGACGTCATCGCCGCGACCCCGGACGAGATGCTCACCGCGACGGTGAGGATGTAGTCGGTGAGGAGCGCAGCCGCGGCGACGAGCCCGGGTGCGACGCCGAGATTCTCCCTCGCGACGGTGTACGACCCTCCGCCGTTAGGGTAGGCGAAGATCGTCTGTCGATATGACAAGCCGACGAGGACGAGCAGGCCGACGATGATCGCCGAGATCGGCACGACATAGCCGATCGCCGCCGCGCCGATTGTACCGCCGACGACGAAGAGGATCTGGTCCGTCGCGTACGCAACCGAGGAGATCGCGTCGGAGGAGAGCACCGCGAGCGCGGTCTTCTTGTTCAGTCGCTCGTGCTCGAGTCGCTCACTCGGCAGCGGCCGGCCGAAGAGCACGTGCTTGAGCTGGCGGTAGGGATTGGGCATGGCGGATCTGACCGGGCGGCAAGGCGGCGACCGGCCATCGATCGTCGCTCCGCCCATTGATGCAGTCTAGCCGCGCAGCCACAAGGATTTCACAAGGATCAACGCCTACGGCGCCCCGGTTGCGTCACTCGCCGGCTGCTGGCTGGTGCGATGCGTCGAGCCGCAGGTGGCCGTTAGGCAGCAGCTCGCCGCGCCGTCCCGTCCGCAGCCACAGCCCGTCGCTGGTGAAGGCGTCGCGCGTCGCGGATGGGCGCTCGTGGTAGCCGGCGAAGGTGAGCGCGCTCCGCTTCACCAGCACGCCGCGATCGTCGCCGATGCGGAGCTCGGTACCGGGCATCGGCGCTCCACTGTCGCGCGCACAATCGTCGGGCGGCTGCATGGTTGCGCAGATGTGCTCGACCGGTCCGTAGCCGCCGCGGACGACGATCCCCATCGCGGCGAGATGATCGGCGACCTCGCCCGCCAGTGGAGCACCACGCGCGGTCGTGACTCGCAGCGTCGCACCGAGCAGCTGTCGAGCGGCGCGGCTCGGAGTCATCGCGATGCGCCAGCGCGCCTCGATCGGGTCGGGCACCGGCTCGCCGGCGCGACGCAGCGCGACTCGCTCGCGGCCGAGCGTGATCGCCGACGTCCATGCACCACGGTCGTCGTTGCCTAACGTTCGCTCGTGGGCGAGCAGCGACTGGTACAAGGTCTCGTAGTGGCTGGCCTGGCCGATGAGCACCGTGGCGTCGATCGCGCCGGCGGCCCGCCACAGCGTTCGCTCGTCGGCGACGTGGGCGACCGACATCCCGCAGCGGATCCGGAGGTGCAGCCCGAGCACGCGCTCTTCGGCGTCGCTGTACGGGAGAACGCTCACGGCGCAGTCCTGCTCGCCGAGCGCGAGCACTTTTCCCGCGGATGCGGTGCTGGCGGTGATGCAGCGGTGGGTGATCCGCGCCGCACGGCGCTCGCCGGAGGGCGACGAGCCGTAGACGAGCAACGCGAGATCGTCAGGCGCGGCGTCGGGGAGCGGGGTGTCGGTCGCCATCGAGTCGTCGAGCCATTCACCCCACCAGCGCGCGCCGTTGGAGGCGCCGTCCTCGCAGACGATGATGCGCAGGGCGGGAAGCTCGCCGCGATGCGCCATCAGCTTCTGCAGGTTGGATGTCGTGTCGACGATCGCGGCCACCGCGTGGCAGTCGCCGACTTCGAAGGCGATCTGTGCGTCGTCGCCGCTGACGCCGACGCTGACCGCACCGGCCATCAATATTCCGAGCTCGGCGATCGGCCAGAGGTTGCGGTTGCCGGCGAGGATCGCGACCGAATCGCCGCGCTGGACGCCGTCGCGAATCAGCGCCCGCGCGACGCGCGTGGACAGCTCGTGCCATTCGCGCCAGGTGAGCTGGGCATCACGGCGAGCACCCCCGGCCGCGAGCTCCTCGAGCGCGAGGCGATCCGGATGACGCACCACGCGGGCGCGAAAGGTGTCGAGGGTGGTCGCGTCCTCGCTGGTCGGCATCATGAGCGTCATCGGCGTGGAAGACGTCCCCGCTGGCGGCGTTTGTCAAGCACGGTGTTGCCGCTGCCGCCGTTGCCGCCGTTGCCGCCGGTACAGGGCCGACCGCGGCTACGACGCCACCAGCGGCTACGGCGCCGACTGCGGCGCGACAGCGGGAGCGCCGGGCGGAGGCCCTTCGCCCGGCGGGCCGCCGGCACCGGGACGGCGCGGGGACGGGAGGCTGACCAGGATCGCCGTGATTACCAGCACGACGCCGGCGGCGAGCAGCTCGCCGGTCGCCGAGCGCTTGAGGCCCCGGGCACCGGCCTCGCTGCCTAACGTTGGACGCCCGCGCTGCCAGTTCCATCCGCCGAGGCCGAATACCAGCGCGACCACCAGCAGCTTCGCGATCAGCGCGTACCCGTATGGCGTCGTCCACAGCGACGAGAGCGGGTTGAGGTGCGTCCAGGCGGTGATCAACCCGAACAGCACCACCAGCCCGCCGCAGACGAGCGCCAGCGGCGAGAACGCGTTCACCATGTCGGCGGCGATCGGCCCGCGCCGCTCGGCCGGCGTGTCGCTCCGCAGCACGAGCGCCAGCCCGACCACCACCATCACGAACAACGTCCCGATCCAGAGGCTCGCCGCGAGCTCGTGCATCGGGTTCACCAACCGCGACCAGCTCGCCGTCAACGCGCCGCGGAGCGTGCCGACCACCACGCCGATCGCCGCGATCGGCCAGCCGATCGACAGTCGCCCGCTCGCGAGCAGGAACCCGATCAGCGCGAGCACGGCGAAACCGATCATCGTCTGCGCGCCGAAGTTCGAGCCGAGCAATGCACCGGTCGTCGTGTGCGCCCTCGCCGCCATCGACGGCAGCGCCTGGACCGAACGCACCATCGCGATCAGCGCGCCGATGAGCCCGAGCACCGCGGCCCGCCGAGCCGCGGTGTCGTAAGTGGCAGCGTCCGGTCCCGTACGCCCCACCTTCCCCCGCAGCGAGGAGTAGCGAAACCCCACCGCCCCGGCGGACAGGAAGATTGCGATGAATCCGATGAGCTCCATCACCGGTTCCGACCACTCGATCAATGGCTCTGCTTGCACGTTGGAATTCCTGCTGAATGGTTGAGTGTGGGCGTCAGGCCGACACTACATTCGCGCCGCAACGGGTGTTGGCGCCGTCAGGTGTAACCCGGCTCACCTTCGCTGCGCGCTTCGCGCCACAATCGACCGCGGTCACGCAATTGCCGCCCCCGCCTTCACGAAAACCTCATGAAATTCCTCCCGGAATCCGGGAAAGTTGCGGCACAAACAGGCGGTGCGTCTGTACCTATGAAGTCCGATTTTTCCCGGGTGGATTACGTGGCGCTGACGCCACCGTGCCCGGGCCCCCCAGTAGCAAGGAGTAGCCGATGTCACGCACCGTCGCGCTCGTCGCGATGGCGCTGGCCCTGACCGCCTCGCGCGCTCGCGCCCAGGCTCAGGGTCCAGAAAGCCATGCGCCTAACGTTCTGGAGACCGTCACCGTGACGGCGAAGGCACCGAGCAACAACATCTTTCATCGCTTCTGGCACATGAACGAGGACCGCAACCAGGTCCTCGCGATGGAACAGGAGAACCGCCGCCTCGCCTGGCAGCTCCACGGCTACGACAAGCAGATCGTGCGCCTCGAGAGCCGCCTCGCAGTGGTGAAGGCCGAGCACGACCGGAAGGTAGAGGGCATCACCGCGATCGAGAACGAAACCGCGGAGACGCGCCGCCGCCGCACCGAGCTGGAAGAGCGCGTGAAGAAGCTCGAGTCGGCCACCGTCGCCGACGCCGGATCAGCGCAGAAGTAGCTCGAGCGCTCGACCGGCAGCATCAGTGAGCAGTGCGCGAACGGCGCCGGGATTTCACCCGGCGCCGTTCGTTTTTCCCTGCCTCAGGGCCGGTCGACTCTCATCATCGCCTGTCGCAGCTCTTCCCCCGCGTGCGTGGTATCCCCGAGGTAGACGAAGCGCATGTTCGTGAAGTAGCGCCGCGATGCAGCCGCAACCGACCCGGTCGACACTCGGCGCACATCGTCCATCTCCTTCAGCGCGAAGTGATAGTCGCCACGATAGAGCTGAGCACGCGCCAGCGACGCCGCCTGCTCCGCGCTCGTGCTGTTCTGCGCGAGGTACTCGAGCACGAACTGCTTCGTGAACGACGACAACGGGTAGTCGGGCGGAAACGCCCGCATCCGCTGCACCTGTTCGCGCATCTGGTCGAGCGTGGCGATCGGCTGGTTGGTCGAGGCGTACAATCCTCCCGCGCTGACACCCCGGTCGTAGAACGGGGCGTATGCGGCGTAGCTCATGCCACGCTCCTCGCGTACCGCCTGCGTCACCATCGCGCCCAGCATCGCCACCGCGACCCGGAAGCTGGCATAGTCGCCCGCCGACGCCGGCGGCCCCTGGTACATGCCGAGGACGTAGTTCATCGGCATCTCGCGCTCGACCAGTGCCACGCGCCTGTCGAGCTTTGCGCGCTCGGGAAGAGTCCAGTGGTAGTCGCCGGCCGGAAGCTGGGCGAAGGTGCGCGCGATCGCCTGCTCGATCGCCGGGCGATCGATGTCACCGACCACGACGACGAGCATGCGCGACCGCATCATGCGCTCGGCGACGAAGCGCGCGAGCGCCGCCGAGTCGAGCGCCGCGAGCGAGCCCTCCACACCCGAGGGGCTCAGCGCGTAGGGATGACCCTGAAACGCGAAGCTGTCGGCGATCGCGGTGATCGCGCCGTCAGGCGAGTTGAAGCGCTGCCTGACGCTTCCGATCAACCGTTCGCGGGTGGCGTTCACCGCGCGCGCGGTGAGCGCCGGGTGCATCAGCCGGTCGGCGAAGACGTTCCACGTCGAATCGAATTCGCTCTGCACGCCGCGGAATCCGTACTTCGTCCAGTCTTCCTCCGGCTCGATGACGACCTGGCTCCCTGTTCGCCGCATCGCGGCGCGCGCCGCGCCGCCGGGATAATGCTGCGTCCCGTACTGCGACGCGATGAGCGCGAGCCGCTCGATCCCCTGCGTCGCTGACGTCACCTCGCGAAGGCCGCCGAGCAGGTACACGTCCACCGCGACCACCGGGTTCGCCGCGTTGCGACGCTGGATCACGCGGACCCCGCTCGCATCGTACATGTCCGTCACGCTGTCGATCGAGACGATCCGGCCGTCGGCGGTCGTCGCGGCGATTCGCTCGGCCTTGTGGTTGACGCACGCAGCAGCGGCGAGGAGCAGGAGGACCAGGGGAGCGCGGTTCATTGGGGTAACCCCGAAAAGTCGATGAACTGCTGCAGGAAGGCCTGCGCCACCTTCGCGTCCGCGTCAGGCGTGAGCGCGCCCATCACGAACGGATGCTGCACGATGTAGCGCTTGACGTAGCTGTGGAGGTCGGCGGTCGTCCGCGCGTCGAGGTTGTCGACGTACCCGTAGTAGTGATCGAGCCCGGTGACCGCCCACCAGTAGCTCAGCGACTGCGCCATCCCGTCGGAGGTCTCCAGCTCCATCGCCGTCTCGACGGCGCGACGCTTCTTCGCGAACGCGAGGTCGCTCTCGCTGAAATAGTTCGAGTCGCCGATCATCGTCAGCTCGCGGGAGAGCGCGGTGAGCGCGATGTCGAGCTTCGCGCGCGTCGTCGTGCCGACGAAGGTGATCGGGCCGACGTGGGCGAGCGAGAGGTACTGGACCGAGGCATGACTGAAGAGCCCCGAGTCGACGAGTCGCTGCTGAAAGTCCGAGTCGGGATCGTCGAGGATCTCGCTGACGACATCGGCGGAATATCCGTCCACCGAGTCCGCGGTCACGCGCGGACCCGGCCACATCATCATGATGGTGATGTCATTCACGTCGCCGTTCATCACCAGCGCGTGTGCCTTGGCGAGCGTGGCGATCTCCGGGACGGGGTACGCGGTCGCGGGATCGGCACCGCGTTTCCAGTCGGCGAACTTCTTCTCGATCTCGGCGATGATCGTCGGCGCGGCCACGTCGCCGGTGACGACGATCGCCGCATTGTTCGGCAGGTAGTAGCGCTTGTAGATCGTCGTCAGGCGTTCGGGCGTTGCACCCCAGATCGAGGTCGCGTCGCCGAGGGTGTTCTTGCGATAGTAGCTGTCGCCCCAGAGCAGGCGTTCGAGCGCCCTGTTGAGCTGTCCGCGCGGGTCGGAGACGTCGCGATTGAACTCGCCGAAGACGACCTGCCGCTCGGTCTGCAGGTCTTCCTTGCGAAAGCGGGGATCGATGACGAGGTGCGCGAGCAGGCCGACCGCGTCCTGGGCCGCACCGGCGGGGACGGTCGCGTAGTAGGTGACGGACTCCTCGCTGGTCGTGCCATTGTAGCCGGCATCGATGCGCGACGCGGCCTCGCCGAAATTCTGGACTCCGGCGTCGCGGTAGCTCCGGAAGAGCATGTGCTCGAAGAGGTGCGGTACGCCCTGTTCGTCGGGCTGCTGCGTGATCGCCCCGCCGCGCACGACCACTTCGATGGTGGCGAGCGGGACGGCGTGATTCTCGGCGACGACGACCGTCAGGCCGTTAGGCAGCGTCCTGCTGACGACCTGGTGCTCGAGGGTCGCGCGCTGGGCGCTGGCGCTCCCGGCGGCGAGGAGGGCGAATAGGAGGGCCAGCAGGCCCGGCCCGGTGCGGGAGAGGAGTCGCATCGGGCAAACGTATGGTTTTCCGCCGCCGTGCGGAATAGCAGCTGTGCCTGACGATGCGCCGTAAGGCGCCCGGTCGCGGGGAGTGGCGACGCGAGCGGTCAGGCGAGCGTAACCCGAAACGCCTCCCGGTGTATCAGCACGACAGGCGTGGAAATGAGGGTTACATTCAACCGGACTGCGGGAAGCGTGGCCGACGATCGACACTCACGAGGAATGAGACTGCACAGGCGCCATACGGGGCTGATCTTCGTCCTGCTGCTGATCGCGGGCGGGATCGCGCTGCTCTACTGGTTCGGCAACTGGGCGCCGGCGTACAAGCCGTTGCTGCCACCGGTGTACATCATCCTCATCGGTGTCGCCGTCTGGTACTCCGCCCGCTGGATGCAGCCGCGGACGAAGCACGAGCGGCGCGAGGGTGACCGCCGCCACGCGAAGCGCCGCGGCTAGCCGCGGCCAGCCCACTACAAGGCGGCGCGTCCGCCGTGGCCGACCGGCGGTTGCAGCTATGGAGCCGTCGTCAGCTGCCCGTAGTGCGATCGCACCAGCAGTGGCGCTCCGCTCGCGCCTCCGCGCACGGTGAACATGTCGTCGTAGTCCCAGTCGGGAATCGTCACGCCCTCGCCCGCGCCTAACGCGGCGATGATCGCCGGCACGGTGTTGCTGTGCCCGACCACGAGCACCGTCTTGCCCGCATAACGCTCGCGGATCAGCGCCGCGACCGCGGCGGCGTGATCGACTCCGGGCGCGCCGGCCGGGACCACGATCGGCTCGAACCCGAGTCGCGACGCCAGGGGTGCCGCGGTGAGCCGGGTCCGCTGCAGCTGGGTCACGATGATCCCGGCGATCCCGGCATGCGCGAGCGAGTCGGCCAGCGCGTTCGCACGCAGCTGCCCCGCGCTGCTCAGCACCGGGTCCGATGACGCATCCGCCTTCTCGGCGTGTCGCACGAGGATGACCGTGGTGTTGGGCGGAAGCGCCGACGCGCTCGCCGGCTGCGGCGGCGGACCGGCCGGCCACTGATGCGGATCGAAGAACGCCAGCGGGAGATCCACGTTCGCGCGCAGATCCGCATACTGCTCCCGCTGCACCGACTTCCCGCCGATGCGGATGTCGACGTCGGTCGCGATCCATCCGCCACCGAGCGGCTGATAGCCGTTGAGGAGAACGTCGAAGCCGGGCGCCATCGCCTCGGGCGCGGTGATGAATCGCGTCACCACCAGCCGCTCAGCGTCCACCCAGAACTGCGCCGAGGTCGTGTCGCTCGCGTCGCGGGCACCGACCACCCAGGTCGCCCGTCCGGCGAGCGTGTCGGCGCGAATGCGCGTGAGATCGAAGTGCCAGCGCGCCAGCTCGCCTAACGTTTCCGCGACCGGGACGTGGTACATCGTGACCACGAACGGCATGAACGGATTCGCGTCCGCGCCGGCGCGCACCAGCTTCCCGGCGTGGACGCGATAGCTCGAGTCCCGGGTGTAGATGATCACGTTGCCATCGGCCGGCGCACCGACGTCGATGCGAAGCGTACCCGGCGCCCGCAGCGCTTCGTGCCAGGTGGACACACGCGCCGTCCCGTCGGGCGCGTGCTGAGTGGTGGTCTGCGTGAAGGTGACGGTGTTGTACCAGTGTCCGGCGTAGCGGTCGTGCATTCTCGTCACGAGCTCGACACCGTCGCGCGGCGCGGCGGCCTTCGGCTCCGGCGGAGTCGACGAGGGCCGCGTGCAGGCGGCGATGGCGAGGAGCAGGAGCGCTGTCAGTCTGGTCATGATGACTGGGGACACTGGGTTGAGCGGCGGAAGTGAAGCGCGCCACGGCGATGCAGGTGAACGAAGTAACCGCTTCGCGTGCTCGAGAATCGAGTCGCGGCGTCCGGAAAATGAAAGCGAAGGGTCGCGTCCGCGGGAGATGCACGATGCCGGAAGAGACGATGCATCGTACATCCACCCAGTATGTTGACCCGTGTATTGCTCAGTCGTCAGCAACGGAGCTTGACCCTCGCCACGACCGCTGCGCACCGAATCCGCGACGACGATGAGCCCCTCATCCGCAATCCACTCCACCAACGCTGCGCCCGCGCGCAGTGGCGGATTCGCGTTGCCGTGGAACCTGCCGGTGATCTTCGCGCTGTTCTTCGGGTGGATCGCGCTGATCGTGGCGCGCAGTGTCTTCCAGCTCTGGCCCGGCGTCAGCGTCTGGTATCCACCCACCGCGCTCCTCGTTGCGGCCTGCATCATCTGGGGACCGCGCGCCGTGATCCCGATGTTCGCCGGTGCGCTCGTCTTCGCCGCGCGCTTCGCCGGCCCGGCCGATCCGCTGCTGCGCGTCGTCACCGTCTCGCTCGCGCTCAAGCTGATCTACGCCGGTGCGGTGATGCTCCTTCGCCGCTTCGACTTCGATCCGTCGTTTTCCCGCCCGCGCGACGTCGCGCTGTTCGCCGGGTTCATGAGCGTCGCGAGCGTCTTCGCCGCCGCGCTCGGGACGGCGGACGCGATGATGGACGGCTCGGTGTCGCGCGACATGGCGCCCAGCGCGATGCTGATCTTCTGGCTCGGCGACATCGTCGCCGTGCTCGCGCTGACGCCGGCGCTCCTCGCCGCTGCCGGATGGTGGCAGCGACGGCTGCAGCGCGCGGGGACGCCGGCGGTCCAGCGCCCGAGGAGCCGCGGCGCAGTGCAGCGCGACGTCGCGCTGGTGCTGTCCGTCCCGCTGGTGCTCTGGCTCGGCTTCGGCCTCGCGCCACAGCTTGGCTTCCTCGCCTACGTGGTCTGCTTCATCCCGCTCGGCTGGATCGCGATCGTTCACGGTGTGCGCGGCGCGGCCGCGCTCACGGCGGTGCTCGACGTCGGCGCGGTCGTCATCCTGCATCTGTCGGGGGTGCTGCCGCGCGACAACCTCGAGCTGCAGACGTTCATCGCGTCGCTGGCAGTGACCGGGCTCTTTCTCGGCAGCGTTGCCGACGAGCGCGAGCGCGGGCGCGTGCTGCTCGCGCAGAGCGAGCAGCGTTACCGCGCGTTGATCGACCTCCTTCCCGACCCTCTCGTCGTCCATCGCGACGGCAAGGTGCTGTTCGCGAACGAGACGGCCGCGCGCACCTTCGGCGCGGCGTCGCCGGAAGCGCTCATCGGGATCCGCCTCGTCGACATGGCCGATCCGTCGTCGCGCCAGCTGGTGGCGCAGCGCGTCTCCCGCCTGAAGAACGGCGAAGCGTTAGGCATCGCCGAGCATCGCTTCCGCCGCATCGACGGCAGCGACAGGCACATCGATCTCGAGGCGTCGTCGACGCCGATTCCGTTCGCCGACGGCGAAGCGTCGCTCACCGTCGCGCGCGACATCACCGAGCGCAAGCGGCTCGAGGACGAGCTCCGTCACGCCCAGCGGATGGAGTCGGTCGGCCGGCTCGCCGGCGGCGTCGCCCACGACTTCAACAACCTGCTCACGATCATCATGAGCTATGGACAGCTGCTGCTGTCCGAGCTCGAGCCGGGGGCGATCACGCGCGAGTACGCGCAGGAGACCGTCGATGCCGCCAGCCGCGCCGCCGCGCTGACCCGGCAGCTCCTCGCCTTCAGCCGCAAGCAGGTGCTCCAGCCGAAGCCGGTGCAGCTCAACGCGGTCGTCGAGGGAACGGAAAAGCTCCTGCGCCGGCTGCTCGGCCCCGACATCACGATGTCCGTCGCGTTAGGCGACGACGCCGGCATCGTCGTCGCCGACCCGACGCAGCTCGACCAAGTGATCGTCAACCTTGCCGTCAACGCCCGCGACGCCATGCCTAACGGCGGATGGCTGGCGATCGAGACCGGCGCGGTGACGGCCGCCGACGGCGATCCGCGCTGGCCGTCGCTCCCGGCCGGCCGCTACGCGCGCCTCGTCGTGCGCGACACCGGCATCGGGATGGACGACGCGGTCCGCGCCCGCATCTTCGACCCCTTCTTCACGACCAAGGAAGCGTCGCGCGGCACGGGGCTCGGCCTGTCCACGGTTTATGGAATCGTGACGCAGGCGGGGGGCTCGATCTTCGTCCAGAGCGCGGTCGGCGCGGGGACGGAGTTCACGGTGCTCCTGCCATCGCCGCTCCCCACCGACGCTCCCGGCGACGCCATGTCGCTCGACACCGGCGCGCGCCGGCGTGCCGGATCGCCCGGGGTCCGCGTGCTGCTCGTCGAGGACGACGAGCACGTTCGCACCGCGACACGCCGCATGCTCGGCGCCGCCGGCTATCTCGTCACCGACGTCGGCGATGGCCGCGCGGCGATCGCGGCCTACGACCGCACCCAGCCACGGTTCGACGTGATCGTCACCGACATGTCGATGCCGGTGATGGACGGACGGGAGCTCGCGCGCACCATCCGCGCCCGCGGCGATGCGGTGCCGATCGTGATGGTCTCGGGGTTCGTCGATCCGCTGGAGGACATCGACATCGCCGGGCTGACGCTGCTGCAGAAGCCGCTCGACGGCGACGCGCTGGTCACCGCCGTCGAGGGGGCGCTGCAGGGAAGCTGACGGCGCCGACTGGTCGCGTCCGCACCTGCGATCCACGATGCCGGAAAAGACGATGTATGGTGACAATACCGCGATGCGCGATCCACGATGCGCGGGACTGCTGGATACCTGATGCATGAAACTGATGCACGATGCATGAAACTGATGCACGATGCATGAAACTGATGCACGATGCACAACCTGATGCACGGGGCCGATGCACGGCGCCGATGCACGGGATCGATGCACGGGGCGCGGCGGTCGTTCGTGTATCGATGCATCCAGCGGTCCCGTGCATCATTCATCGTGCATCGCGGTATCGATGACCATGCATCGTGCCATCGTGCATCATGCATCGTGCACCAGATTTCGCCGGCTATCTCGTCCACTCCGACGACTTGCGCGGCGGCGCCTGGCAGGCCGGCCACTCCTGCGGCTGGCCGTTAGGCGCCGGCGGCATCAACCGGCGGTCGCGCGGAACCGTCTGCGGGTCTTCGCTCGCAAGGTAGACGAGCATCGCCACCAGCGTCGCGTTCGACTTGAGGTCGTCCCAGACGATCTTGTCGAAGGTGTCGCGGTTGGTGTGCCAGGTGTAGACGCCGTAGTCGAAGCTGGTCGAGCCGAGCCCGAATGCGGGCGCGCCGTAGCAGATGAATGACGCGTTGTCGCTCCCGCCGCCCGCCGGCGTGCCGGGAAAGCTGATGTTGAACTGCCGGCTGATCTCGCTCGGGATCCGCGCCAGCCAACCCGCGTAGACGTTGCTCGCGCCGACCAGCCCCGACGCCGAGATGTTGACGATGCGACCGGTGCCGTTGTCCTGGTTGAACAGCGCCTGCAGCCCCTTCACGATCTCGGGGTGATCGGCGGCAAAGGCACGCGATCCGACCAGCCCCTGCTCCTCGCCGCTCCAGTGCCCGACGACGATCGTCCGCTTCGGATGCGGATAGACCTGGCGAAGGATGCGCATCGCCTCGAGCATGGTGATCGTGCCGGTGCCGTTGTCGGTCGCGCCGCTGCCGCCGTCCCACGAATCGAAGTGCGCCGACAGCATGACGTACTCGTCGGGCTTCTCGCTGCCGCGAATCTCGGCGATGGTGTTGTAGACCGGCACCTCGCCTAACGCCTGCGCCTCGGCGTCGATGCGGAGCACCGGCCCCTGCCCATGCTCGGCCAGCCGGAAGACGAGGCCGTAGTCCTCGCAGCTCAGGTCCACCGTCGGCACCGACGTCGTCCGGGCGTTGAAGATCTTGTCCACTCCCCACCCCTGCGACCAGAGGTTGGTGACGATGCCTGACGCTCCGGCCTTCTCCAGCTTCGCCGGCAGGTTGCGCAGCGCCAGCGCGTAGCTGCTGTCGGCGGGGCCGCCGGTGCGGAGCACCCGCTGCGCCCACGCGGTGGTCGCTCGCGCGCGCTCCTCGCGCATCCGGGTATACGCATCGGCGGTCGCCCACGATGCCCAGGTGGTATCGGGACGACACGTCGGCTGTGCCATCGAGATGAGCACGTACTTTCCCTTCACGTTAGGCAGCCAACGGGCGAACGCCGCCGCGTCCGTCAGGTCGGGAAGGATCACCGCCGGCGCGGACACCGCTCCCTTCGTTCCCGGGCTCCACGCCAGCATCGTCCCCTCGAGGCTGCGAATCCGCGGCGCCATCAGGTCGATGTGGGTCGGGCCACGCCGCCAGCCGCGCCACGTCCCGTAGCTCTCGTTTCGCGCGTCGATGCCTAACGACCGGTAGGTCTTCACCAGCCAGTCGTTCCCCGCTTTCTGCTGCGGCGTCCCGGTCAGTCGCGGCCCGATCGAGTCCAGCAGCGGCTGCGCCAGCGCATAGGTCCGCGAGCTGTCCATCCCCAGCGTCCAGATGCGGCGGAGCACCGAGTCGCTGGTGGCGAAGGTCTGCGCCGGCAGCGCCGGCGCGACCGCGGCCAGGGTGAGCACGGCAGCGAGGAAACGACGGAGCATGGTCATGCTGGTGTCGGGGTGTCGGGGTGTTGGGTTCGGCGGCCCGGGGCCGCCGGTCCGCATCGAGCGTTAGGCGCGGGTCCGGTCCGTCAGCCCGTCGTCAGGCGAAGCGTCGTCCCCCACGGGTCGGCGGCGGCGGCGCCCGTGGTGTCCCACTGCACCGCGACGCCCTGCGTCGCGAGGCTCGCCGCCGCCGCCGAGACGTCGGTCGCGGCGGGGAGGACGATGTCCCAGTCGAGCAGTCGCGCATCGTGCTCGGTCGCCGGCGATGCGTGTCGTGCCCAGGTGTTGGTGCCGAGGTGATGGTGATAGCCGCCCGCCGAGAGGAAGAGCGCGCCGGGATAGCTCCAGACCACCTTGTCGAAGCCGAGACCGACGTGGTAGAAGCGCTCCCCCGCCTGCAGGTCGGCGACGAACAGGTGAACGTGGCCGAGCCGCGTACCAGCTGGCATCCCTGACCAGGGGACTCCGTTCGCCGCCGCGACGACGTCGTTCACGTCGAGCGTCTCGGTCGCCATCACCAGTTGCCGCGCCTCGTGCCGCCACGTGCTGCGCGGCCGGTCGGCATAGACCTCGATCCCGAGCCCGTCCGGATCGGTGAGGTAGATCGCCTCGCTGACGAGGTGGTCCGACATCCCCGCCCGGACGCCGATCGCGCCGAGATGGGCGACGAACGCGCCTAACGCTGCGCGGTCGGGGAGGAGGATGGCGAAGTGGTACAGGCCGAGCCGGCCGTTATGCGGCACCGGCGTCGCCCCCGGCCGCTCGCGCAGCTCGACGATCGGCGTCGCCTCGCCGGCGGCGCCGAGCGATGCGCTCGACTCGTCGCGCGAGAGCACGCGCAGGCCGAGCACGCGCTCGTAGTACGAGAGCGAGCGCGCGAGGTCGGCCACCTGAAGCCGGACGCGCCCGAGCCGCGTGGCCTCGGGCAGGCGGTACCCCGGCGGCGCGACGCCGTACTTGTAGTCCATGCGCGCTGCCGTCAGCGATTTGCGCGCCGTTCGGCGATGATCCGGTCGAGCGAGTAGTAGCCGGCGCCGGCAATGGCGATCGCGACGTTCGCGCCGAAGAGCGTCAGGGCGAACTCGTAGCCGTTAGGCAGGAAGAACCCGCCCTTGAGGTGCACCATCAGCAGCGCGCCCGCCATGTCGATCGCGAGGCCGAGCGCGGCGAGTCGCGTCAGCAGCCCGATCACGAGGGCGCCGCCGGCGAGGAACTCGACGATCGCCGCCAGTGGCCCGGTGATCCCGGGCATGGGAATCCCCATCTGGCCGAACGCCCCGCTCACACCGGAGAATCCGAAGACGAACAGCTTCTGCCCCCCATGCATCAGGAACACGATCCCGATGACGATGCGCAGGATGAGGAGGCCGGTGTCGACTCGGCGTGAGTAGTTCGTGGCGTTGGCGTAGCGGGAGGACATGAGTGCCGTGGGGTCGATGGTGGATGAAGAAGGTTACGCCATCACGTATGAAATCAGCGAGTCGGTGGAGCGGGCCGGTCGCCGCCGGGGTCGCCGCGTCGCACCTCGGCGAGGAGATCGATCAGCGTCCGCAGCCTGGCCGCGCTGAGGTGCCCGAGCTGTCGCTCGTGCAGCCGGGCGACCGGCTCGTCGATGCGCGCCAGCAGCTGCGATCCCTTCCGGGTGAGACGGGTGAGGACCATCCGCCGGTCATCGGTGTCGCGCTCGCGCTCGATGAGCTGCATCTGTTCCATGCGGTCGAGCAACCGCGTGACGTCGGGGACCTGCGACACCAGCCGGTCGCGCACCTCGTTGCGACAGAGCCCGCGCTCACCCGCGCCGCGGAGGATCCGGAGCACGTTGTACTGCGTCGGGGTGATCTCGTAGCGCCGGAGGGCGTCGGCGACGCCATGGCTCAGGATCGCCGCCGTCCGCTCGATGCTGAGCAGCGCTTCCTGCTCGAGGCTCTGGAACGGCTTCGTCTGGCGAAGCTCCTCCTGCAACCGCGGCGACGTGACCATGATGCCGATGATATGTGTTATGACACCCGATGTCAATACCAGGGCGGAGCGCCGCCGGCGACGACGCGTCCTGCCTAACGCGCGGCCTGCACCTCGCCGGTGGTCGCCGGCAGCACCTCGTGCCCCGTCAGCGGCGCCCGCGGCAGGGTGACGACGAACCGCGAGCCGCGGCCGGTGCCACCGCTCTCGATCGTGATCTCGCCCCCCATGCCGCGCGCGAGGTCGCGGCTGATCGCCAGCCCCAGCCCGATCCCGTCGCGAACCTTGGTCAGCGAGCGGTCGAGCTGCACGAATGGCTCGAAGACCTTCTCCTGCTCGTCGGCGGCGATGCCGATGCCGGTGTCGCTCACCGTGATCGCGACGGTCTGGTCGTCGCGAGCCGCGGCGCTGATCGTCACCCGTCCGCCTGACGGTGTGTAGCGGATCGCGTTCGAGAGAAGGTTGAGCAATACCTGCCGCAGCTTTTCCCGGTCGGCGAGCGCGGCCAGCGGCGCCCCGGCCGGATGGTGCTCGAGGGTGAGGTGCTTCGCCGCCGCCTGCGGCGCCACGAGGCTGTCGAGACCGGCGAGAAACGGGTCGAGCGGAATCGCTGCGAGTTCGTAACTGACCCGTCCCGCTTCGATCCGGCTCAGGTCGAGCACCGCGCTGATCAGGCCGAGGAGGTGCTGCTGGCTGGCGCGGATGCGTGCGAGGTCCCGCATCTGCGCGTCGGTCACCGGGCCGCGCAGCCCGAGCTCGAGCAGCTCGGTGTAGCCGGCGATCGCGTTCAGCGGCGTCCTCAGCTCGTGGCTCATCACCGCGAGAAACTCCGACTTGGCGCGATTCGCATCCTCTGCCTGTGCACGCGCCCGATCGAGGTCGATCGCCACCGCCTCCGCTTCGGCGGCCTGCATCTCCAGCTCGCTGTGCGTGGTGCGGATCTCGTCGGCCATGCGATTGAAGCTCGCGGCCAGTCGCCGCAGCTCCTCGTCGCCGCGCGGCGTGACGCGCACGCCGTAATCGCCGCTCGCGATCGTCTCGGCGGCTCTCGTGATCGTCGCCAGCGGGCCGGTGATCCGGCGGCTCACCACCCATGCGCCGATGACGCCGGCGCCGAGGAGCACGATGCTGACCAGCGCGAGACGCAGCGCTGCCGCTCGCGGCGCGGCGAGCACCCCCCGTTCCGGGATCTCGAAGACGAGCCCGAACGGGCCGCCGATGTCACGCTGCTCGGCCGAGAGCAGCCGGCCGGCGCGCGGTCGTGTGACGACCGTTCCGTCGCCGGTCGAGTCGCGCCTCGCCGGCGGCGACGCGATCTCGCCACCGAGGGTGGACCAGAGCGAACCGTCGGCGTTGCGGTAGTACGCGACCACGCCGGGACCGGCGAGCGCCTCGATCGTCGCGTCGGCGGCGGTGCCCCCCGCAATGCGATACTCGCGCGCGACGTAGCCGACGCGGCGCGTACCGCTGCGCACCGGTGCCACGATCCAGAAGTGCGGATGACCTTCGTCGACGTAGAGCGCGCCGACGCGCACCGAATCGGGTGACCCGCTCACGTGCAGCCGATCGGCCAGGACGCTGACCTCGACGCCGGGGACATCGCTCGCCGGCGCGGCGGCAGGATGGTCGCGGCCGGCGAAGGCGATGCGCTTCCCGTCGGTGGACCAGAGCTCGACCGCGACGTTGGTATCGTTAGGCGTGAGCAGGCCACGGAGCCTCGCCGATGCCGCCGCCGACGCGGCCGGTGTCGGCCGCACTGCCGCGGCGCGGACCGCGCTGTCGCGCGCAGCCGCGACGACCGTCGCCCGCAGCCGCGTCATCGAGGTGCGGGCGAGGGCGCCAAGCTGCGCTGAGGAGCGGGCGAGGCGATCGTGGGCTGCGTCACGCGCGGATTCGGCGAGCGTCGCGTATGTCAGCACCAGGCTCGCGACGAGCACTCCGCCGAGCGGCGTCGTGATGAGCAGCGGCAGCTTGCGCTCGAGCGACTGGCCGTGCGGTCGTGGTTCGGTGGGCATCGTCACGGCTGCTGTGCATGCCAGCTATGGGCCAGAGCACGATCCTGGCGCCAGATCGGAGGGCTCGGATCTGGAGAATGGGAGCGTTGACGCCGCGCCCGCCCTTACCGTACGCTTAGGGGTGGCCGGACATCATCATCATCATCACGGACCGGCGAGCTACGGCCGCGCGTTCGCGATCGGAATCGGGCTGAACCTCGCCTTCGTCGTCGCGGAAGCGATCTACGGCATGCGCGCGCACTCGCTCGCGCTGACCGCCGATGCAGGGCACAACCTCGGCGACGTCCTCGGACTCGCGCTGGCCTGGACAGGGACGATGCTCGCCGCGCGCGCGCCGACGTCGCGCCGGACCTACGGAATGCGCCGCTTCTCGATCCTCGCCGCGCTCGGCAACGGCGCGCTGCTGCTGATCGCGGTCGGCGCGATCGCGGTCGAGGCGGTGCATCGCGTCAGGCATCCCGGCCCTGTCGCGACGACGACGGTGATCGTGGTCGCGCTCATCGGCATCGCGATCAACGGAACGACCGCGATTGCGTTCATGCGTGGACGCGAGCACGACCTCAACATTCACGGCGCGTTCCTGCACATGATCGGTGATGCGGCGGCATCGGCGGGCGTCGTCGTCGCCGCGTTCGCGATCATGTGGACCGGCTGGACGTGGATCGATCCGGTGGTGAGCCTCATGCTCGTCGCGCTGATCACCGTCAGCAGCTGGGGGCTGCTCCGCGATTCGATCAACCTCGCGCTCGACGCGGTACCGCCGGGAATCGACACCGACGTCGTGACCGCGTACCTCGCCTCGCTCCCCGGCGTCACCGACGTTCATGACGTGCACATCTGGGGGCTGAGCACCACGCACGCTGCGCTCACCGCGCACCTAGTCGTGCCTGACGGCGGCAACACCGATGCCCTGATCACGCATGCCTGCCGGCAGCTGCACGACCGGTTCGGCATCGAGCATGCGACTGTGCAGATCGAGCAGCGGCACCTCGCGCACGACTGCGCGCTGGGCGGAGCTGCGTAGCACGCACGAGGCCGCGCCCATGCGCACCACAACTCACGTTTCCTTCGCCGACCGCGCACACGCGGCCTCGGCTGCGGTCGTCATCCTGCTCGCGGCACCGCTGACGATCACCGCGCCGCTCGCCGCGCAGGGGCGTCTCGCCGACGAAGCGACGATCATCCGCGTCGCGAAGCAGGCGACGCCGGCGGTGGTCAGCGTCACCGATCCCGGCGTCGGACTCGGCTCGGGTGTGATCATCCGCGCCGACGGGGTCATCATCACGAACGCCCACGTCGTCGGCACGGCGACCCGCGTCGAGGTCGGCCTCGCCGATGGACGCCAGATCCCGGGGCAGGTGCTCGGCCGCGACCCGAGCGTCGACATCGCGGTCGTCCGGGTCCAGCTCACCGGGCTGCCGACCGCACCGTTAGGCAACTCCGACCAGATCGAGGTCGGCCAGACCGCGATCGCGATCGGCAACCCGGTCGGGCTCGATCGCACGGTGACGACCGGGATCATCTCGGCGATCAATCGCAGCCCGCGCGGCTTCGAGCTGGGCGGGCTGATCCAGACCGATGCCGCGATCAACCCGGGGAACTCCGGCGGTCCACTGCTCGACTCGCAGGGGCGCGTCATCGGGATCAACAGCGCGATCCTCCAGGGCACGACCGGTCTCGGCTTCGCCATCCCGATCAACCTGGCGCAGGAGATCGCGAACCAGGTGCTGACGACCGGCCACATCACGCGCCCGTACCTCGGGATCAACCCGGCCGACCTGTCACCCGAGATCGCCGACCGCTTCAACCTGCCGGTGCGGGAAGGGGTGATCATCCGGACGGTGGACCCGCGGGCGCCGGCGGGCCGAGCAGGTCTCCAGCCCGGCGACATCATCGTCTCGATCAACAACGGGCCGACGCGCACCGCCAGCGAGCTCCTTCGCGTCCTCCGCCTGAGCAAGCCGGGCGACACGATCCGGATCGGCGTCGTGAGGCTGGACGAGAACGGCCACCTGGCCGGACGAACGACGGTGTCGGTGCAACTGGCCTCGGCGCCGGTGGAATGAGGCGCCGTTAGGCGGCGAGGAAGGCGTAACGGCGGGCCAGTGCCAGCGGCTCGGTTACCAGAGCACGAGGCGCGGAGAGGGTGCGGTCCAAACTCACCCCTGGCCGAGACACCGCAAGCGACAGCGCTTCGCATCAACTGCCGACTGCAACTGCATTTCCACAGGAGGCACAGAGGGCACAGAGGGGTGTCTCACGACACAACTGAATTGAACAGGAGCCACAGAGGGCACAGAGAGGTTTGATCACAACCCCTCTGCGCCCTCTGTGGCTCCTGTAGATTTCGTTGCTGGTTAACTGCTTGGGGCACGCATGGTGAGACTATCTCGCCCCCCTGCCCGCCAACCCCAGCGCCTGCCTGACGCGTTTCAAGCTCAGCGCCTAACGGCGCTTCCGACGCCGCACATCCGACGCCGTGCCTCCCCCCTCAGTCGGCTGGCGGGTCGCCGCCGTCGGCGAGCCAGCGGACGGCTTGCAGCAGCCAGGGAATCGGGATCGGTTTCTGCCTGACGCGCCAGCGCCCCGGCGCATCGGAGAGCTGCCAGAAGTCTTCCGCCCAGCCGCTCACATATAGTGTCGGCCGATTGCCGATCTGCGCGGCGATGTCGCGGGCGACGTCGGCGCCGTCGGCGTCGGGGAGACCGATGTCGAGGATCATCGCGTCGATCTGGCCCTTGGCCCGTGCCACTTCGGCCAGTGCGGCGGCGTGACTCCCGGCGGTCATCACGACGTAGCCGTTGGCCGACAGCACCTCGCTGTAGGCCTTGCAGATCGCCGGGTCGTCGTCGACGACGAGGATGCGTTTGGGTGCTGCGGAGGTCATGCGAGCTTCACGGATGATCTCGGGGGGCGGATATCCCGTACCATGCATCGGTGATCGCCGCTTCGACGCGGTCGATGTCCACCGGCTCCGCATTCACCAGCACCACGACGGCCAGCGAGTCGCCGGGAAAATACGCAGTGAGACTGCGCGCGCCACTGCTCGTGCCTCCGGGATGCACAATCGTTCGCCGGCCGGCGAACGCTCCGATCATCGCGCCCATGCCGTAGCCCCACTCGCCGGCGGTGGCCGGCGTCGTCATCTCGCGGTAGCTGGTGCTGTCGAGCAGCTGCCCGCCGTGCAGCGCTACCGTCCACCGGGCGAGATCTTCCACGCTCGCGCACATCCCTGCCGCCGCGCCGGTTGCTATCGGTGGCAGCGGAGTGCCGACGACGCGATAGCCGCCGTACAGGTTGTACCCGGTCGCGCGACCGCTCACCCCGGCGCGACAGGCGTGCGTGTGCTTCATCCCGATCGGCTCGAAGAACGTCTTGTCCAGGTATTCGTCCCACCGCTGGCCGGTGACGCGCTCGATGATGGCGCCGAGCAGGTGATAGTTCGCGTTGTTGTAGGAGAACGCCGCACCCGGCAGCGCTTCAGGCGCGGCGGCGGCGATCACGCGCACCACCCCGGCGACGTCGCGCGGCGGGTGTCCGATGAGTGATTCGTCGACGTGCGCGATCCCCGAGCGGTGATTGAGCAGCTGCCTCACGGTCACGGTCGGATACCGGTCGGCGAGTTCGGGGATGATGTGCGCCGCGCTGTCGTCGAGCGCGAGGCGGTGCTGCTCGACGAGCCTCAGCGTCGCCACCGCGACGAACTGCTTGGTTACCGATGCGATCTCGATCGGCTCGCTCGTGCGAAGAGGCCGCAGATACTGCACGTTGGCCAGTCCGTATGCACGGACGAGCACAGGCACGTCACCGTGATAGACCGCGATGGCCACGCCGGGTACGGAATCCGCGCGCAGCAGCGACGCGATCGAGTCGCTCGCCGCGACGACGCGTTGCGAAGCGAGCCGTCGAGCGGCAGCGCGTCCTTCCGTGACAGCTTGCGCGGCCGGACGTTGCGCCGTGTCGCCTTCCGGATGGACCGCTTGCGCGCCGGCGCGATCCACCGCGGCGAGCCCGAACGCGAGCGTGGCGAGCCGAGTCATCGCGTGCGACGCAGCTGCTCTCGTGCGATTGGCGCGCGCGGGCGCTGAACGGTTCGTGGTCACGACGCGCCAAGTTAGCGCCGCGCTCGATGTACGCCCACTCGATTTTTCGTTCGCGAGTGGTCAACTCCCGAGCGACATCAGCGCTCGATCACGATCCGCCGCTGAGGCTCATGTGTCCGTCGCTGTCGCGTGTCAGCGTTCCGGAGTAGGGCCCAAGCAGCTCGCGATTCCACCACGCGCCGGTCGCACGCTTCGTCGCGAGGTCGGTGAACCAGTAGCGCCAGAGCACCGTGCGGACCGCCGTCGGCGGCCCGTCGGGGAATGGGTTCTCGCGAAAGAGCGCGAGCACCGCCGGGCTGTTCTCGAGCAGCCGCTCCTGCGTCAGCACCACCCACGGCGATGCGCGCCATTCTCCAAGGGACGCGAACCAGAGGTTCCACTCGAACCTCGGCTGGTATGGCGCATAGACGCCCGGCCGCTCGCGCGGATCCTGCGGCTTGTAGCGGAAGCGATAGCTGCGCCAGCTCCGCCCGTCGCGCGTCCCCTGGAACTCGATCTCGAAGCGCGCCTCGGTCATGTTCGCGAACAGCCCGTACTCGTTGGCGACGCGGAATGGCTCGAGGGTGCGCGCGGGAACGTCGAGGGCGCCGAGTCCGGTCATGCCGAAGAGCGGCGAGAGCGTTGCGACGAAGAGCCACGCGAGCATCACCCCGCCGGCGATCGCGCGCGCGCGGCGCCAGCCGGGCGGCGGATCGTCGCCGTTAGGCAGCTCGCTCGCCCACGCGCGCCAGCGCGCCGGCAGGACGCGCCCGATCGCTGCGTCGTCGAGCAGGAGCACTCCCAGCACCAGCACCAGGTAGTTGAGGAAGGCGTAGTTCGCCGTCGCGATGATCCCGACCTGCAGCGCGGTGACGACCCCGAACAGCGCGAGCCTCCAGCGGCGTGGCGCGAACAGGGCCCACACCAGCACCAGCTCGACGATGAGCGTGAGCAGCGCGGTCGCCGCGTGATAGAGATGCGGCATCTGCTGCACGTACCAGCCTGGCCACGCCGGCAGCGGGCCGTTCTCGTAGTACTTGTCCATCGCCGTGAGGTGGCGCCAGTGCACGTCGCCGCTGGCGAGCTTCACCACTCCGGACTCGAAGTAGATGCGGAACCACTCCCACTGGAGCAGGAAGCGGCTGACCCGCGTCGGTGGATCGATCGCCCCGAGCCTGGGGCGCAGCCCGCGCGGCGCGAAGAACATCGAGATGAATCCCGCCTCGAGCAGCATCCCGTCGGACTGGTACGACGAGAAGTCCTGCAGCGCGCCGATGCAGGAGAGGAAGAGCAGCGTGCACGTCGCGACGCTCGCCCGCGGTGCGATGTTCACGACGAGCATGACCGACGCGACGAGCCCGATTCCGACCACGGCCATGAGCGCGTGATCGCTCGCGCCGAGCCAGAAGAGTGTCGGCGCGTACCAGAAGCGAATCGCACCCGGGATCGCCTGCGCCAGCTCGTGCAGGTAGTCGTCGGCGGGAAGGATCCCGCGTTCACCGATGAGCCCGCGGATCTGGAACGCGAGCGAGTAGAACGCCGAGAAGAAGATCAGCCCCAGCGCACGCAGGAAGATCCAACGCGGCCAGAGCATGCCGCGATCGCGCGCTCGCGCAGCACGAGCGAGGTCGGCGGCGAGCGAGCGCCGAGGCTGCACGTTCATGCGTACGTCGACAGGCAATGCCTGTGCTACGCCGTCCGGTCCGCATCGTGCGTGCGCTGATTGCGCCGGCGGCGGCACAGAGCGCGTCCGCCCGCGACCGGCACCACCAGAACTCCCGGGAAACCAGCATGCGCACGACCCGCCACACGAAGATCATTTCATTCGTCGGCCTCACCGCGCTCGCCGCCGCCTGCAGCGGTGGCGAGAAGAAGACCACCGACACCACTGCCGCGAACAGTGGTGGCGCGAACAGCGGTGGCGCGAACACCGCGGCCGCCTGCCCGGCCGGCAACGACGCGCAGCTCACGCTGCCGTCGGGCTTCTGCGCGACCATATTCGCCGACAGCATCGGCAAGGCACGCCACGTCGTCGTCGCGCCTAACGGCGTCGTCTACATCACGCTCGAGAACATGAAGCCGTCGACCGAGCAGAGGCTCGGCGGCCAGCCGCAGGCGCCGGCCCCGCGCGGCGTCGCCGTTCTTCGCGACGCGAATGGCGACGGCAAGGCAGACTCGGTCAAGTACTTCGGCGATCGCGGCGAGACCGGCATCGGCATCTACAACGGCCACCTCTACGTCGACCAGCAGTCGCGAATCGTCCGCTGGCCGCTCGACTCGACCGCGCTCGTCCCGACCGGCAAGATGGAAGTCGTCGTCAGCGGGATCCCGGCGCAGCCGGGGCACGTCGCTCGCAACTTCTACATCGACAAGGACGGCACGCTCTACGTCAACGTCGGCTCGAGCACCAACGCCTGTCAGCCGAAGGATCGCCAGCCCGACATGCCCGGCCAGGATCCGTGCAGGGAGCTGAGCACCCGCGCCGGCATCTTCAGGTTCGACGCGAACAAGACCGGCCAGACGTTCTCGCCGGCGGCGCGCTTCGCGACCGGACTGCGCAACGGGATGGGACTCGCCATCAACCCTAACGGCGGCAAGCTCTGGGCGACGCAGCACGGGCGCGACGGACTCTTCGACTACTGGAAGAGCAAGTTCCCCGACCCGAAGTACCAGGCTGAGAACCCGGCCGAGGAGCTGGTGCAGGTCAACCAGAACGACGACTTCGGCTGGCCATACTGCTATTACGCGGTGGACCAGAAGAAGCTGGTCGACGCACCGGAGTATGGCGGCGACGGCAAGAAGAGCGATCGCTGCGACAGCAAGAAGGAGCCGGTCGCGACGTACGGCGGCCACTGGGCACCGATGTCGCTGTTCTTCTATACGGGCAACGCGTTCCCCGACAAGTACAAGAACGGCGCGTTCATCGCGTTCCACGGCTCGTGGAACCGCGCCCCCGAACAGCAGGCCCCCGGCCGCGTGATCTTCCAGCCGCTCGACGGCGACAAGTCCGGTGGCGACTACCAGATCTTCGCCGACGGTTTCGCGCAGGTCCCGGCGAACGAGGTGCAGCCCGGCACGGTGAAGCACCGCCCCGTCGGCATCGCCCAGGGCCCCGACGGCTCGATCTACGTGACCGACGATCTCGGCGGGCGGGTCTGGCGGATCACGTACAACGGGAAGCGTTAGGCGGAACAGCGGCGATAAGCGACAAGCGGTAAGCAGTGAGCGAACGGCGCAGCCGCACCGCGGTTGCGCCGTTCGGCTCTCGTGGAGGCGAGAAAGCGATGTATCTCGAGACAGCGAGTCGAGACGTGCCTCGACCAGCATCGCTCTCGCTCAGTGGCTACGCGTGGGGAATGGTCGCAACAGCTGAACGACAATCACACGGATTACGCGGATTACGCGGATCGCGCCCAGCGCCCGAATGAGCTCCGCTCGCTTCGCGAGCATCTCGAGAAACACTTTAGGGCATGCATGCCGAGATTATCTCACCACGCGTGCCCCAAGTTGTTCAGCCCCGCCACACGGGATTTCGCCTCTCCACGGAGCGATCCGTGTTATCCGTGAAATCCGCGTGATTGTCTTTCAGTTGCTGATCCCATCGGCCGCGCCACACCGAGCGCGGCGCACCGAACGATCCTCCCTCGGCACTGCGACCGACTCGGGCGTGGCCACCCCTCTATCCCGCGCCGTGTCGCCCATCGGGCCATCTCCCGATCCGCTCTCCGCTGTCTCGTATGCTCCGCCCCCCGCTGTTTCGCAGTCCCCGTTCCCGCCGTCGGAACAACGGACCGTCACAGGCATACGTATCCTGTACCTCGCCCCGCCACGGTTCCTGATAGAATTCGGCACACCCTTTTTCCGCTCCCATGTCGAGACGATTCTCTTCCGCTCGTGCTGCGTCGTTCGCCGCCGCGCTTTTCCTCCTCGCGCCGTTCGCCTCGCCGCTCGTTGCGCAGCAGGGCCAGCCCGGCCAGCCTGCTCCACTGACGGCCGCTCAACGCCGCGGCGCCGGCGACACCTCGATCTTCGCGCCGCTCCAGCTGCAGCCGGGCAATCAGTATCGCAGCGGCTCCGGCGCGCCGGGCCCCCGCTACTGGCAGCAGCGCGCCGACTACGTGCTGCGCGGGACGCTCGACACCGCGGCGAAATCGCTCAAGGGTGAAGAGACAATCCACTACGTCAACAACTCGCCCGACACGCTGCACTTCGTCTGGTTGCAGGTCGAGCAGAACGCGTTCAAGGAAGGGTCGCTCAACTCGTACGTCTTCCCCGCCACCTCGCGCTTCGGCGCGCGCAACTTCGAGGGCGGCGACTTCATCGATCATCTCGACCAGGTCGCCGCGAAGGGGAAGAAGGCACTGACCTCACGCGTCGAAGGGACGATGATGAAGGTCGACCTCTCCTCGCCGCTCGCGCCCGGCGCGAGCACGACGCTCAGCATCGGTTGGCATTTCGACATTCCCGAGCACGGCGCCGACCGGATGGGCCGCGATGGCGCGCTCTACGAGCTCGCGCAGTGGTATCCGCGCATGGCGGTATACGACGACCTCCGCGGCTGGAACACCGAGCCGTATCTCGGACAGGGCGAGTTCTACCTCGAGTACGGCGACTTCGACATGTACGTCACAGTGCCCGCGGGCTACATCGTCGCCGGAACAGGAAGCCTCGCCAACGCGACCGAGGTGCTGACGCCGACGCAGATCTCCCGCCTCAGGCAGGCCGCGAGTTCGGCGACTCCGGTGAACATCATCACGCAGGACGAGCTCGCGAGCGGCGCCGCGCGCAGGACGAAGAGCGGCACGCTCACCTGGCACTTCAAGGCGCAGAAGGTCCGCGACGCGGTATGGGCCGCGTCGCCCGATTACATGTGGGACGCGTCGAGCTGGAACGGCCACATGGCCAACGCCTACTACCGTCCGAGCGCGATCGCGACGTGGAAGGACGCCGCCGACATGTCGCGCATGTCGATCCAGGAGTACTCGGAGCGCTGGTTCCAGTACCCGTGGCCGCAGATCACCGCGGTCGAGGGACCGATCAGCGGGATGGAATACCCGATGGTCGCGATGGAGAACAAGAGCGCCGACAAGTACGACCTGTACAACGTCGTCACGCACGAGATCGGGCACATGTGGTACCCGATGATCGTCGGCTCGAACGAGCGGATGCACATGTGGCAGGATGAAGGGTTCAACACCTTCATCAACTACTTCTCCGAGGCACGCCGCTTTCCCGAGAAGGGGACGCAGACCCAGCGCGCGCAGAACGACATGGAGCTGGTCGAGCAGTACATGGGCGGCGGAGCCGACCGTCCGCTCGAGATCAATCCCGATCGCATCGACCCGCGCCTGCTCGGCGAGAACGCCTACGTGAAGACCGCCGTCGGGCTGCAGCTGCTGCGCGAGGAGATCCTCGGTCACGACGCGTTCGACGACGCCTTCCGCACCTACACCGCGCGCTGGGCGTTCAAGCACCCGAGCCCCGACGACTTCTTCCACACGATGGAAGACGTCAGCGGTCGCCGCCTCGACTGGTTCTTCCGCGAGTGGTTCGTCGAGAACCCGCTCTTCGACCAGGCGATCGACACCGTCGCGACGCAGCCGCGCGGCGACACGACGATGGTTGCCGTCGTCTACGGCAACCGCGCCCGAGGCGTCCTCCCGATCCACGCCCGCTTCACATTCAGTGATGGCTCGACCCAGAACTTCGACTACCCGGCCGAGGTGTGGAGCACGAACACGAGCCAGTACCTGCGGCAGTACGAGTTCGCCGGCAAGCGCGTAGTGCAGATCGAGGTCGACCCCGACAAGCGCATCCCTGACATCGACCGCGGCAACAACAAGTGGGTGAGCGGGACGGCTCGCGTCACGCCGCATCCGTAATGGCAGCTCTGAGCCATTAGCCGTTGGGTTGAGCGACCGCGGCTACGCCGTTGCTCAACCCTAATGGCTAATGGCTAACGGCAGGCGTTAGGCAGCCGCGCTCGATCTCGGCGACGGAGACGCACCCCGCCAGCCCCATCGTCAGGTCGAGCTCCGCCCGCACGTTCCGGATCACGTCGCGCACCCCGGCTTCGCCGGCGAGCGCGAGGCCGTAGACCCAGGGGCGTCCGAGGCAGACCGCGGTCGCGCCTAACGCGAGCGCCTTGAAGACATCGCTCCCGGTGCGCACGCCGCTGTCCAGCAGCACGGGGACGCGCCCGGCCACCGCGTCGACGATCGCCGGCAGCGCGTCGAGCGTGGCGATCGCGCCATCGACCTGGCGCCCGCCGTGGTTCGAGACGATGACGCCATTCATCCCGCGCGCGATCGCCTCACGTGCGTCGTCGGGATGCAGCACTCCCTTGAGCACGATCGGCAACGTCGTCAGCTCGCGCAGGAAAGACAGGTCGTCCCACGTCAGCGACGGGCGCGAGTAGGTCGCGATGAATCGCTGCACCGCCGCCCGCGGCTCCCCCGACCGCAGCTTGTCGATCAAGCCCCCTGGATGCCGCCTGACCATCGATGCGAACGCTCGCAGCGATGACATCGTTAGGCGCGCCGGCGGATCGCCGCCCGACGCGCGCCCCGACCCCTGACCCCCGACCCCTGCCTCGCGCAGGCTCGCCCGGAACACGGGATCGCTCGTGTACTGCGCGATCCCCTTCCCCTCCAGGAATGGCAGGTAGCCCAGGTCGAGGTCTCGCGGCCGCCATCCCAGCAGCGTCGTGTCGAGGGTGAGCACGATCGCGCTGCAGCCGCACCGCTCGGCGCGGGCGACGAAGCTCCGCACCAGTGCGTCGGATCGGCTCCAGTAGAGCTGGAACCAGCGGGATCCAGCGCCCATCGCCGACGCGCACGCTTCCATCGGCACCGATGCCTGGCTCGAGAAGATCATCGGCACCCCCTCGGCCGCCGCCGCGCGCGCGACCGCGAGGTCAGCGTCGCGGTGCACCAGCTCGAGCACGCCGATCGGCGCCAGCAGCAGCGGCGACGGCAGCGTCGCGCCGAACAGCGTGATCGAGCTGTCGCGCGCCGAGACGTCGCGCAGCACTCGTGGCATGATCCGCACGCGGTCGAAGGCGGCGCGGTTCGCCGCCATCGTGCGCTCCGCGCCCGCGCCGCCGGCGACGTACGCGGACGCCTTGGCGCTCATCGTTGCCCGCGCTTTCTCCTCGAGGCGCGGCGCATCGACCGGGATTCCCGGACGATGGCCGGCAACGCCGTCGAGAAATATTTCACGCTGTCGCGCGGGCCCGCTGGCGTCGTTAGGCGTCTGGCTCCCCCCCTGCAGCATGACGTACTGGCGGTCGCCGGACAGTACGCTTCGTACCGCCCGAGGGCCAGCAGTGCACTCGTCGAGAACTCCGCGTGCTAGTTTGGAAGCCGGTAGATGCTGAGCTGCGGGTGCAGGTTCGAGTCGAAGGTGCCTGACGATGGCGCGAACTTCACCCGGATCGGCGTCGTCGCATCGGCGCGATAGAACATCATCGTCCCGGGGACCATCTTCCCCGTTACGGTGTTGCCGATGGTGAGCGTCGTGACCTGCGCCGGATACGGGCGATTGCCGCCGCCCGCATTGTAGTACGCCTGATAGAGCTCGCGCAGATTCCGCGTGGTGAAGCGATCACGCGCCGGAACTGCTGACCGCGGCTGCCCTGGAATGCTGTCGGCCCAGAGCGAGAGGCTGAAGTCGCCGAACAACGTCGGGAATGCTTCGCCCGCAGCCGCGGAGATGTTGGCGATGCCGGTCGCCTTGCTGTGCTCGAGCCGCTGGTAGAAGTCCGTGCTCTCGTGATCGCCGAGCCAGCGAAGAAGCAGCCAGTCGCCGCCGCGCCACGCCAGCCCGCCGTCCGCATCCGAGTGCAGTGTCACCGATGCGGTGTCGGGGCGCTCGAGGTACGTGTACGAATCACCCAGCAGGCCGACGATGAATCCTTCCGCCGAATCAGGGAAGAGCTGCGCCGGATTGGTGCGTCCGCTGGGCGGCGGGTACTTCTGCTCGTAGTAGCTGCTCCCCAGCTCTTCCGCGACGAGGCTCATCCCCTCGTCGAGCCATCCCTCTTCGGCGGCGCCGTTGTTCACGACCACGTGCTGCGAGAAGGAGATCAGGTGCTGCAGCTCGTGGAGGAACGTCGCCGGGACGACGTCGAGCAGCTGCGCCACCGTGTGCGCGCAGCTCACCGATGCCGATGGGTCGGGAACGACGGCGTAGAACACTTCGCCCTGGTTCGAGTTCACGCTGTTCGACACCAGGTCGAAGCCATCGAAGAATCCGCCGACGTAGCCGCCAGTCTCGCACTCCGCTTTCGTCACCAGCGCGTTCACGATCGGCGTGAGCAGCATGATCACGCGCTGGTTCCCGTCGATGTCGCTCGGCTGGCCGAATGCGGCGATGTCGATCGGGTACAGCGTCTCGTCGAACAGCTTGCTGAACGCCGTCAGCTGGTCGGGAGTGAAGCCATTGGTCGGCGACTGCGCGTCCACGTAGACCAGTACGTTCGCGCCGACGTACGTCAGCTGCGCGTTGACCGTCGCGAAGGTCGGGTTCTTGGTGTCGAAGCTCGAGACGACCTGAAAGGCCCGCATGCTGCCGAGCGCCGGCACCGCGCGCAACGGAGCACTCGCACTGCGGCTTGCGCCCGCCCTGGTCCACGCGCCTGACGCCACCGCGTCGCGCGCGCGCTTGCGAAGCGCGAAGTCGAACGCGGCCTGGCGCGCCCCCGGCTGCGTTTCACCGCTGGCCACGAACGGGGTGACGGCGCGCGCGAGCCGCAACCCGTCCTCGCCGTTAGGCAGCGGCGCGGTTGCGGTGACCGATGCCGATGCGATGTCGGCAGTGAGGGTCAGTGTATGCGCCGCGAGGGTGTAGCCGACGCCGGCGTTTGCGACGTGCGAGCTGGCGAACTGCGGCACGATCAGGTAGTGGGCGCCGCTGCCACCGAGGTCCACCACCGACCCTGCACTGCAATCGATCGTCGCGGCCTGATTCACGGCGAGCGTCACCACCCCGCCCCCGCCGCACAGCTTGTCGGCCACCGGCGCGGTGGACTTGTCCGAGCCGCAGGCTGCACAGAGCGCAGCCGCGGCCATTCCGATCACGATCCGATGCGACACAAATCACCAACCGTGGAGTCGATGGTCATACACGCACTGTACAGGCCACGACTCCACGCGTTGGCTGTAACGCCTAGATCACTCCGTCCTTGATCTGCTTCACCGCGTAATCGCAGGCACGCGCGGTCAGCGCCATGTAGGTGATCGACGGGTTCACGCACGACGAGCTCACCATCGCCGAGCCGTCGGTGACGAACAGGTTCGGCACGTCGTGCGACTGGTTGAAGCCGTTCAGCACCGACGTCTTCGGGTCGCGGCCCATCCGCGCCGTTCCCATCTCGTGGATGCCGAGTCCCGGCTCGCCGCCGATTCCGTTCGGGTTGTAGGCATCATAGGTCGCGACGTTCTTGCACCCGGCCGCCTCGAGCATCTCGGCCGCCGCCGCGGCGATGTCCTTCCGCATCGCCAGCTCGTTCGGTCCCCACGTGCAGTTGATCTTGAGCACCGGGATCCCGTATTCGTCGGTCTTCTCGTCGGTGAGCGTGACCCGGTTGTCGGGGCGCGGCAGGCACTCGGCGAAACCGGTGATTCCCATCGACCAGTCGCCCGGCTCGCGCAACGACCGCTTGAGCTCGACGCCGAAGCCCGGCCCCGATCCGCCGCGTCCCCAGCCGGCGCGGCTCGCGCCACCCTGGTAGCCGTAGCCGCGGATGTAGTCCGTCCGCTTCGTCTTGTCGTCGCCGAGGTTGCGGAAGCGCGGGATGTAGATGCCGTTAGGCCGGTTGCCCTGGTAGTAGTGGTCCTTGAGCCCGACGATGTCGCCGCGTGCGCCGACGACGAAGTGGTGGTCCATCAGGTTCTGGCCGAGGACACCGCTCGAGTTGGCGAGCCCGTTCGGGAAGTGCGCCGACTTCGAGTTGAGGAGGATGCGCGCCGTGCCTAACGTCGAGGCGTTGAGGAAGATCAGCTTCGCGTGGTACTCGCGCTCTTCCTTCGTGTTGGCGTTGATCACCCGCACGCCGTGGACGCGGTTGCTCGCGTCGTCGTAGAGCACCGAGTGCACGACCGAGTCGGGGAGGATCGTCAGGCGCCCCGTCTTCTGCGCGGCGGGCAGCGTCGACGACTGGCTCGAGAAGTAGGAGCCGGTCGAGCAGCCGCGCTCGCACGGGCCGCAGTAGTGACACGCGGCGCGACCGTTATGATTTTCCGTCAGGATCGCGACACGGCCGATCGTCACGTGCCGCCCGGGAATGTTCTTCTCGATCCCGTGCTTCACGAACTTCTCGCCGGCGTTCATCTCCATCGGCTTGAGGAACTCGCCGTCAGGCAGCTGCGGCAGCCCGAGCTTCTCGCCGCTGACGCCGATGTGCTTCTCGACGTAGCTGTACCACGGCGCGATGTCGGCGTAGCGGATCGGCCAGTCGACGGCGACGCCGTCCTTCAGGTTCGCCTCGAAATCGAGGTCGCTCCAGCGGTAGACCTGGCGTCCCCAGATCAGCGATTTTCCACCGACCTGGTCGCCCTGGATCCAGGTGAACGGTTTCTCCTCGACGTACGGGTACTTCGTGTCGCGCATGAAGAAGTGCTTGTTCGACTCGCGGAACTGACCCGTGCGCGCCTGGATCTGGTAATCCTCCGAGCCCTGCACCTCGGGATTGATGCGCCGGTCGTGGAGCGGGAATTCCCAGTTGGGCTTGTGCTCGGTGATGTAGTCCTTGCCGTGCACGACGTTCCGGCCGCGCTCCACCAGCAGCACACGCAGCCCCTTCTCCGTCAGCTCCTTCGCCGCCCACCCGCCGCTGATCCCCGATCCGACGACGATCGCGTCGTAGTCGTAGGCCCTGCTGTGAATGAACATCACGCGTTCCTCTGCTCGTGGCCTTTCATGCCCACTCCCTCTGCCCGGTTTTGTACGGCATGTCGCCCTTCCAGATTCCCATCGGGTTCACGTGCAGCTCCTGCGTCGCGCCCGCCTTCGACGTGTAGTAGCCGACGAGCGTGATCTCCTTCGTCCGGCGCCAGAACCAGCCGGACGCGATCTCGGTGCGCACTTCTTCGGTCGCGCCATCGACGTCGGCCGCGGTCGGCTGCGCCAACGAGCCGCTGCCGCCGCTCCCCGGCCCAACGATCGGATCGCGCGGAGGTGGCTGCTCCTTCTTCTCCTGCTTCGCGATCATCCCCTTCGCCGGAAACGCTTCGTGGTCCATCTCGGTGAGGATCGCCGCCTGCTGCGCACGCGTCGTCGAGACGAATGGCTTCTTGTACTTCCGCAGCGAGCGCACGTTCACCCCCTGCAGCCCCGCGAGGTACCGGTCACGCTCCGGCGCGCGATAGTGATCGGTGAGCAGCGCGTCGACGAACTGCGGGACGCCCGCGTCCTTCGCGCCCGGCGTGTCGGTGCGGGGGATGATGTGGTCGACCAGCGAGTTCACGATCGCCAGCTGCGCCGCCGTCAGGGTGCGAGGTGTCCACGCGGTCGACCCCTCACCCCCGACCCCTGACCCCTCGCCGAAGGCGTACGCGTTCTCGGCCATCGCGCCGGCGATGGTGCTCGCGGCGAGCGTCCCGCCGACGAACATCGCGAGGCGCTGCAGCGCCTCGCGTCGGTTCAGCTGCTGCTGTTGCTGCGGCGTTTTCGCCGCGGCCTGTTCTGGTGCTTCCATCGAAACTTCCCCCCTCTCACGTGGTGACGAGTGGCTGCGGTCAGACGGTGCAGAGCTCCACGGCCGCGCGCAGCGAGGCGAGCGGATCGCGCGTCGGCACGAACTCATGGGCGAGGAAGCCGGTGAACCGCGTATCGGCGATCGCCGTCGCGATCGCGCGGTAGTTCAGCTCCTGCGACCCATCGAGCTCGTGCCGCCCGGGGACGCCGCCCGTGTGGAAGTGGCCGATCTCCGCCGCGTGGTCGCGCAGCGTGCGGATGACGTCTCCTTCCATGATCTGCATGTGGTAGATGTCGTAGAGCAGCTTCACCCGCGGCGAGCCGATGCCGCGGACCACCGCCGCGCCGAACGCGGTGTGGTCGCCCTGATAATCCTTGTGGTCCACCTTGCTGTTGAGCAGCTCGACGCAGATGGTGACGTTCTGCTCCTCGGCCAGCGGCGCGATCTTGTTCAGCCCGGCCACGCAGTTGGCCATCCCCTCGGCGTCGCTCCGTCCCTTCCGGTTGCCGAACATGGCGATGACGTTAGGCACCCCCTCGCGCGCCGCGCGCGGGATCGTCGCCTCGAGCTCGCGCAGCAGCATCGGGTGGTTCGCCGGGTCATTGAAGCCGGTGGCGATGAAGTCGTTGCGCGCCGTCGGATAGCCCATCGACGGAACGAGACCGGCATCGCGCACCACGCTCCACTCCTCGGGCTGCAGCAGGTCGATCGCCGCCAGCCCCATCGCCTTGCAGGCGCGCGCGAACTCGGGAAGCGGGATGCTTCCATACGGCCAGCGTGAAACGGATTGCTTCACGCGGCCGGGGGCCAACGCGACGCCGAGGGGTGCTGCGTCAGCCAACCCGGCCGAGGAAAGGGCGAGCGCCCCGACGCTTCCCGCCGAGGCGAGGAGCATCGAGCGGCGCGAAAGCTCGCGCGGAGAGTTCATTCGGCGAATGTGAGACCGGGACCCGGACCCGGCAAGACTGGATTGGCCGGTGTCGCCGCAGGCGACCGCGACGGCTCTTTCAACCTTTTGCCTGATCGAGCGGTCGAATCGGAGCCGGTCATGATCGACCGCACGCGGTTGAAACGCGGTGCCTCTCGGAGCGTAAACGGATTTCATGGCATACCCAGACTCTTCACGTCCAGCCTTTCCGCGCCGTCGCGCGGACCATCTCGCAGCGATCACGATGCTCGTCGCGTTCGCGACGCCGCTCGCACCGCTCACCCTCCCCGCCCAGAACGCATCGGTCCATCCTGTCGCACCCCCGGTCGCGACCGCGGCCCGGCGCACTGGCCCGATCACCATCGACGGCCGGCTCGACGAGGCAGCGTGGGCGAACGCGACGCCGGTCACCGAGTTCCGCCAGGCGCAGCCTAACGAGGGCGCGCCGGCGTCGCTGCCGACCGAAGTCCGCATCCTCTTCGACGACGAGGCACTCTACGTCGGCGCGCGCATGACCGACCCGACCGGGCGCGCCGGCATTCGCGCTCCGCTCGCCCGCCGCGATCAGCTGCTCGCCGCCGATGGCAACAACGGCTCGTTCAACTCGCTCACCACCGACAAGATCGCGATCGTCCTCGACCCCTATCACAACCACCTCGACGAGGTGTGGTTCGAGATCAACCCGGCCGGCGTGCGCGGCGAGTCGTTCAGCGGCGACGACTCATGGGACCCGGTATGGGAGGGCGCGTCGCACGTGGACGCGAAGGGATGGACCGCCGAGATGCGCATCCCGTACTCGCAGCTCCGCTTCTCGCGCGACAGCATCCAGACATGGGGGATGCAGCTCTGGCGCTATGCGGATCGACTGAACGAGCAGGACATGTGGTCGTTCCGGAAGCGCAACGAGAGCGGGGGCGCACCGTTCTTCGGGCACCTGCAGGGGCTGGTGATCGTCGATCGGCCGCGGCAGCTCGAGCTGCTGCCGTACGTCGTGTCGAAGGGGACGTTCAAGTACTCCGCGCCCGGCGATCCCTATCACACCAATCACGACCTCGGCGTCAACGCCGGCGCGGACCTCAAGTACCTGCTTACCAGCAACCTCACCCTCGACGCGACCTTCAACCCTGACTTCGGCCAGGTCGAAGTCGATCCCGCCTCGCTCAACCTGTCGGCGTTCGAGACTTACTACGACGAGAAGCGGCCGTTCTTCGTCGCCGGGCGCAGCGCGTTCAGCTTCGGCGGGATGAGCTGCTACTTCTGCAGCAACACGTCGGGACTCGGGCTGTTCTACTCGCGCCGGATCGGGCGTCCCCCGCAGCTCTCGGACTACGTCGCTCAGCGCGCCGGCGATAACGGCTTCGCCGATACGCCGGACCAGGCAACGATCCTCGGCGCGGCGAAGATCACCGGGCGGACCAACGCCGGCTACACGATCGGACTTCTCGACGCGGTGGCCAACAAGGAGAGCTCGCACTACATCGTCGCTCCCGGCACCCCGGAGCTGACGCAGCAGGTCGAGCCGCTGACCAACTACTTCGTCGGCCGGGTGAAGAAGGAGTACCGGCAGGGCGCGACGACGGTCGGTGTCGCGCTCACGTCCACCATCAGGCGGCTCGGCGGCGATTCGGTGCTGACGGATCGGCTGCACGACCAGGCCACCGCGTTAGGCATCGACTGGAGCCACTCGTGGGATCGGCGCAACTATCGCTGGCGGGGCAGCATCGTCGGCTCGGGAGTCAGCGGATCACCGGTGGCGATCGCCGCCACCGAACGGTCGAGCGCGCACTACTTCCAGCGCCCCGATCGCGACGTCAGCAGCGACGGGCTGTTCACGACGCGCTACGACACGACCGCGACGTCGCTCCGCGGATATGGCTTCTACACCCGGCTGGCCAAGGAGAACGGCAACTGGCTCTGGGAGACGGCGCAGAACTGGCGCAGCCCGGGCTTCGAGGTGAACGATCTCTCGTTCCTCGATCGCGCCGATTACAAGTGGATGAACGCGAACATCGGGCGTCAGTACACCACGCCCACGCGCTACTACAGGAACATCTTCACCATCGTCGGCGGGCAGCAGCAGTTCAACTTTGACGGGCTGCGCACCGACGAGCAGGCGCAGGCGTACTACGGGATGGAGCTGCCGAACTACTGGAACGTGCGCAGCTTCGTGATCCATCGCTGGGCGACCGACGACGACCGCCTGACGCGCGGCGGCCCGACGGTCATGCGCAACGGCTACAACTTCGGGCACCTGCAGCTGTCCACCGATGCGCGCCAGCGCGCGGTCTTCGACGTCACGTTCGAAGGCGCGCGTGGTGTCGGCGTCCCGACGCACACCTTCACCTTCGCGCCGGGGATCGCGCTCAAGCCGGCGGCGAGCGTCTTCATCCAGCTCTCGCCCGGCTACACCGCCGATGACGACGTCGCGCAGTACGTGACGACCGTCTCCGACCCGACGGCCACCGCGTTCGGAGGGAAGCGTTATGTCTTCGCCTACATCCGGACCAAGACCGTCTCGTTCGACACGCGCGTGAACTGGACGCTCAAGCCCGACCTCACCCTGCAGCTCTACGCGCAGCCGTTCTTCGCCAGCGGCGACTATTCGGGATTCCGCGAGTTCGCCGCCCCGCGCACGCTTCGCAAGCTCGAGTACGGGCGTGACATCGGCTCGATCGTAGCTGTTCCCGGCGGTTACGAGATCGACCCGGACAGCACCGCGACCAGCAACGGTCCGGCGCGGCGGTTCACCATCGGCAACCCGAACTTCAGCTATCGCTCGCTGCGCGGGACGGTGGTGCTGCGCTGGGAGTATCGCCCCGGCTCGACGATGTTCTTCGTCTGGACACAACAGCGCCAAGGGAGCTTCTCCGACGGCGATTACCGCTTCGGCCGCGACTACTCGGCGCTGTTCCGCGACCGCCCCGACAACGTCTTCCTCGTCAAGGCGACCTGGTGGATCGGCCGTTAGGCGGCGAGAACGGCGGCAACGATAAACGAGGGAACGGCAACGGCTAACTACCTGTCACGGAGAACTGCAGGAGGAAACAGAGGGCACAGAGGGATGCGATGAGGGGACGGCTCGCGACGTGGCGGGTAGCAGTCGCATCTCTGGAAGAACAGTCATGCTGCAGGCGCAGTGTCACGTCGCGACTGCTGGCTTTCCTCCCTGCCTCGTTTTCCTCCTGCAGTTCTCTGTAACAATTCGTTGCGGTTGCAGTTGCCGTTGCTGTTGCAGTGCTGTTGTAGTTCACGTTGATATTGCGGTCGCAACTCCTGCGCGTTGAGGCTCGCGGTCCCGAGGGAGTGCATCGCTGCCTAACGCTGCGCGGGCTGCCCACGCGCCGGCGGCCGCGCGCCGAGCACCGGCAGCGCCCCCGCGCGCGACTCCTGCAGCACCGCCTGCGCCCGGCGGGCACCCTCGCGCAGCGCGGTGGGGCCGTCGATCGTGCGCCAGATGAGGTAGACGAAGATGTACGCGCCGGTTGCGGACAGCGTCCCGCCAGTCGCGAGCACGAAGGTTCCGGCGGTCGCGTCGCGCACGCGGATCGCGAAGCCGGTCGCCATCAGCGCGAGCCCGGTGTTGGAGATCCACCAGTGCCACACCGCCGCGCGCGCTCTGTGCAGCGGGAATCCGGCGAAGCGGGGGATCACGTGGTACGCGACGCCGTAGATCATCATCGTCACGAAGCCGAGCAGCACCATGTGCACGTGCACGAGGCGATAGACGGTCCAGAGCGGATGCGCCGCCATCGCGACGCCGAGCGACACCCCTGCCGCGAGCCAGGCAAGGCTCGCCTTGAGGAACGACTTCACGAACCATGTCATGCGTGAGTGTCTCCCGGACGCGGCGTGATGGTGGCGAGGAGCAGCAGCTGGCTGTCACTCGCGCGCACCCCGTGCAACTCGCGTGGGGCATAGACGACGACGTCGCCGACGCCGCACGATCGCGCCTCCGCTTCGCCGCTGAGCGTTCCCCGTCCCTCGAGCACCGTCAGCTGCACCGACGACGTGCTGCGATGCGGGGCGACCTCCTGCCCCGGCTCGAGACGGAAGACCACCAGCCGCACGTCGGGACTGTCGTACACGATCGCGGTCGCCGGTCGATCGAGGCGGACGGCGACCGCCTGCCTGGCCGCGAGCAGTGGATCGATGCGCGTCATCGCCGTCCCGCTTCGGCGAGCGTAATCGACGGGAGCGTCATTGGAATCCTCGTTACGGGGCGCCTCAGGCGGCGCAGCGGAAGCCCAACGTTCGCGCGGTGGACCGGCCGGTAAGGCTGGAGCGGAAGGCGTAGCGCATGAACGCGGGGTAGTTGGTGGGATCGCCGGCGCCGATCGCGGCACTGGCGCAGGAGGACATGTGGCCACCGGCGCTGCTCCCCGCTTCGTGCGAGCGGCCGGAGGCCGTCGCGTCGCTGAAGTCGAGCGTCCACTCCCAGGCGAGGCCGTGCAGGTCGCGGACGCCGTACACGTTGCGGAAGCCGGAGCCGACCGGCGGCAGGATGCCATCGTTAGGCCTGACGGCGTAGAGCGCGAGCAGGCGGCGGATGAAGCGCGGGTCACGGGCGACACCGGTGCGCGTCTCGCTCGCCGACGCTGCGTACTCCCACTCGTCCACGGTCGGCAGGCGCTCGCCCCGCCATTCACAGTACGCCTTGGCGGCGAACCAGGAGACTTCGGTCACCGGGCGTCGCAGGTCGGTCGCGTTTCCGGCATCGAGCGCTCCCGGCCACGCCGAGAGGTAGCCCTCGCCGGCGAAGTTCGGGCGAACGGCGCCGCGCTGCCACTGGGGGTGCGCGCGGGCGAAGGCGAGATATTCGCCGCGCGTGACCGGCTCACGATCGAGCCGGAAGGCGTCGACGGCCACCGGTGCGGCGCCGATTGCCCCGTACAGCGGCTGGTACGAGCCCGCCGGGATCCGCGCCATCGACGCCGATGGCTTCGGCGTCGGTACAGTGGTCGCGATCGCCAGTGAGAGCAGGAGAGGAAGCATGGCGCGAAGAGGGATCAGGGAAAGCCCACAGAAGGGAAGGCAGTGACTACAGGAGGCACCGGGGGCACGGAGAATGTTGTATCGAACCACTCCGCGCCCTCCGTGGCTCCTGTGAAGTTCAGCCGTGTCTTCACTTGCCGCCGCTGGCGGGCACGCCGAGTCCCTTGATGGCGGCGAAGACGTTGATGTTCTTCCCGCCCTCGACGTGGAGCACGCCTAACGTTCCCTTGTTGAAGGCGCGGAAGATCGCGTGGTCGACGAGGATCAGGTCGCCCGGCTGCTCGACCCCGAACTCGACGATGGTCGAACCGCCGGCGGGGATCGACGTCGTCTGCACGTTGTGCTGGGCGACCGTTCCGCCCTCGATGTAGACGTTGTCGAAGATCTCGCCGATGACGTGGAAGGAGCTGGTCAGGTTCGGGCCCGCGTTGCCGACGAAGAGGCGCACCTTCTCACCCGTCTTCGCCTGGAGCGCGCGGTCACCGGTGAGCGAGCCGACCGCGCCGTTGAAGACGACATAGGTCGGCTTTTCATCGATCCCCTTGTCCATGTCGAGCGTCTGCAGGCCATGCTCGCCGTACTTCCCCGTCGTGTAGAACTCGCTCTGCATGACGTAGAACTCGCGGTCCACCTTCGGCAGCCCGGCCTTCGGCTCGACGAGGATCATCCCGTACATCCCGTTCGCCATGTGCATCGGTACCGGCGACGTCGCGCAGTGATAGACGAAGAGTCCGGGGTTCATCGCCGTGAAGGTGAACACCGACTCGCCGCCCGGGACGGTGAGCGACGCCTTCGCGCCGCCGCCGGGACCGGTCACGGCGTGCAGGTCGATGTTGTGCGGCATCGTGCTGTTGGCCGCGTTCTTCAGGTGGAGCTCGACCAGGTCGCCCTCGCGGACCCGGATGAACCGTCCCGGCACCGAGCCGCCGAACGTCCACATCGTGTACTCGACGCTGTCGGCGAGGCGCATCGGCTTCTCGGTGACCTCGAGGTTGACGATGACCCTCGTCGCGTAGTCGCGGGTGATCGGCGGTGGAACGTTAGGCGCCTCGGTCAGCACCGCCACTTCCTGGCCCTTCACCACTCCGTCGGGAGTGTGGATCGGGATGCCGACAGCGCGGCGTGCGCCATCGAGCGACGGGAGCGCGCGGGCGACGATCGTCCCGCCGGCGATGGTGACCAGCGCGATCGCCGCGACGAGCGCGATCTTCGGCAGCGGCAGCGGCGCCGGGAGATGGATGCGGGGGGTAGTCATGGGAGTGATGTCCGTGGATTGAAGGAGGACGTTAGGCAGCGGAAGGCGTCGCGGCGATCGGTTCGCGCGACGGTGTGGTGACGGAAGCGGCGGCATCACCGGCGAGGAGATCAGCGACGGTGGTGGAGAGCAGCGGCTCGCGACGCGCGCGCATCACGCGGGTCCAGCAGTCATGCGCCGCACAGGGATGCGCCGGCTCGCAGGGCACGGTGCCGAGCATGCAGCGCGTCTGGGCACGCGGGGTCTCGAAGAGATCGACGACGCGCGCGAGCGGGAGCGACGACGCCGGAATGGCGAGCGCGAAACCGCCGGCCGGTCCGCGCGCGCTGGCGACGATCCCCGCCCTCGCGAGGGCGTTGAGCGTCTTCGCCATGTAGTTCTGCGGGGCGCCAGTCGCTTTCGCGATCTCGTCGGCGCGCATCACGCGTCGAGCGCGGGTGAGGACGAGCAGGGCGCGGAGTGCGTGATCCGAGGTAGCCGACAACATCGTGACCTCTGGGAAAGGCGAGTTTCTCATCTCGATATGAGAATCGCGCTTTCCGGCGGTCCCGACTGTCGGTGGAAGTCAGGAACTTCTGTGCGGCTTCGAGCGACGGTGCGGTGGGGAGAACCCTGACGCGTCCGATCCTTGGACTGGCGCGGGAGAACCGCCGCGCCCGAGCAGATCGGGGCGGCGCCTCGACGGCGTTACCGCAACGTCAGGCAGCGAGCGCGCGGGCTTGTGCCCGGCGCTTCAGCTCCTGCGAGATCGTGAATGCGGCGTGGGCGATTACGAGCAGTCGCGACGCCGAGTCGCCGTCGGTGCCGACATGGAGCTTGATCGCGCCGATCGTCGCGCCGTCAGGCAGCTGCACCGGAGCGCCCATCCCCGGCAGTCGCGCGCTGCGCGCCACGTCGAGCTGCTTCGCGACCGAGGCGAGGACCACTCCCTCTCCATCCACCAGCGAGACGACGTGCGGCACCCCTTGATGCGCCGCCGACAGCCACTCGAGATGCGGGCGGGCGAGCTCGATCAGCTCCGCGTTCTCCGCCCGTCGGCGCTCCAGCTCTGCTGCCGGCAACTGCCGTGGCGAAAGAGGCTGCAGCGGCGCGATCGTCTCGTTCATCGATGACATCTCCTGGACATCTCCTGCTCGTGTGACCGCCGGCGCGTTAGGCAGCGCTGGCGAAATGATCCGGAAAAAAAATCCCGCGGCATCCCATCGCGACGAAGCTCTCGTCGAGCGCTGGGCGGCCACGGGACCGCGGACCTGTGCTCGGCTTCGGCATCCGGACGATCTCGCATTCCCTGAGCGAGACTCCTGGCTTTGCGGCCCCGCCTCACGACGGGTGTGCTCTTGTCGGCCTTCAGTTGTCTGCTGCTCTTTCGGCTTCGCTGAAAAGACGAGTTGCCGAGCTGGGCCGTAACCCGACCCTTACGGCTGAATTGAGCGGGTCAACACAAACGAATCGACCGGCTCGGCGCGACCTGGATCACGATCTTCGCGCTACAGCTCGATCTGCGCCCCGAGCTCGACGACCCTGTCCGGTGGCAGCCGGAAGAAGACCGTTGCGCGGCGTGCGTTGCGCGACAGCACGGTGAACAACTTCTCCCGCCAGATCGCCATCCCTGGTCGATCCGTCGCCAGCAGCGTCTCGCGGCCGAGGAAAAAAGTCGTGTCGGCGAGGTCGATGTGCAGCTCGTCCAGCCGCAGCCGCTCGAAGAGCTCGGGGACGCCGGGGTCCTCGGCGAATCCATGATGGGCAACGATGCGGTAGATCGTCGGCGCGAGGCGTTCGACCTGCACGCGCGCATCCGCCGCGACATGCGACTCGGCCTCGGTGAGCACCGCGAGCAGGATGATCCGCTCGTGCAGGATCTTGTTGTGCTTCAGGTTCTGCAGCAGCGCGTGCGGTACAGCGCGCGGATCGCGCACCATGTAGACCGCTGTCCCCGCGACGCGAACCGGCGGATGCGCCGTGATCTCGGCGAGGAAGGTGTCGAAGGGCACCGTTCGCTCGATGATGCGTTCGGCGAGAATCGCGCGGCCGTGATTCCACGTCGTCATGATCGTGAACACCACACCCGCGATCACGAGCGGGAACCATCCGCCGCTCGGGATCTTGAGCAGGCTCGCGCCCCAGAAGGCGAGATCCACCGAGAGGAATGCGGCGGCGAGCGCGACCACCGTCGGCAGCGCCCAGTGCCATCGCGTGCGCGCGACGACTGCGAACAGGATGCTGGTGAACACCATGTCGGTGGTCACCGCGACGCCGTACGCGGCAGCGAGATTGCTCGACGAGCGGAAGCCGACGACCAAGCCGATGCAGGCGATCATCAGCACCCAGTTCAATCCCGGGATGTAGATCTGGCCAATCTGCGTCGTCGAGGTGTGCTGGATGTCGAGCCGCGGGAGATAGCCGAGCTGCACTGCCTGACGCGTCAGCGAGAACGCACCCGAGATCACCGCCTGCGATGCGATCACCGTCGCGGCGGTGGTGAGCACCACCAGCGGGATAAGCGCCCAGTGCGGCGCGAGGCGGAAGAACGGATGCGTCGCCGCTTCGGGATCGACGAGCACCAGCGCACCCTGCCCGAAATAATTCAGCAGCAGTGCCGGGAGCACGAAGTAGAACCAGGTGATGCGGATCGGCCTTATCCCGAAGTGACCCATGTCGGCATACAACGCTTCGCCGCCGGTCACCGCGAGGAAGACAGATCCGAGCACCAGAAATCCATGCGCCCGGTTCTCGGCGAAGAAGCGAACGCCGTGCACCGGGCTCACCGCCGACAGCACGGCTGGATGCTGCGCGATCTGCACAACGCCGAGCACCGCGAGCGAGGCGAACCACACCAGCATCACCGGGCCGAAGACGGCGCCGATGCGCGCCGTGCCGCGGTGCTGGACCCAGAAGAGCGCGACGAGGATCGCGATCGTGATCGGTATGACGTAGGCCGTGAAGAGTGGCGTCGCGACCTCGAGTCCTTCGACGGCGCTGAGCACCGATATCGCCGGCGTGATCATCCCGTCGCCATAGAGCAGCGATGCGCCGAACAGCCCGACGAGGACGAGCAGCAGCCGACGCCGCCGCGCAGTCGGCGTCGCCGGTGTGACGAGCGCGGTCAGCGCGATCATCCCTCCTTCTCCGGCGTTGTCCGCGCGCATGACGAAGACGAGGTACTTGACCGAGATCACGAGGATCAGCGCCCAGAAGATCAGCGAGAGCAGCCCGAGGACGTTGTCGTGCGTCGGCGCGACGCCGTGAACTCCGTGCAGCGCCTCGCGCATCGCGTAGATCGGGCTCGTGCCGATGTCTCCGTAGACGACGCCTAACGCCGCGATCGCAAGCGTACGCAGCCCGGCGCGATGATGTCCCGCCGCCGCGATGCCGGCCGCGGATGCGGGACGGGGATCGATCTCGGCTGAGTCAGCGGTCATGAGTCACGGTGAACATCGGATGCACTCTGATGCACTTTGGTCCACGTCAGGTGGATCTCATTCGAGCAGTGGCTCGGGCTCGACGGCGCGCGCCCGCGGCGTGCGGTTGACGACGTAGATCCCGGCCAGCACCAACCCTCCGCCCAGTGCCTGGAGCGGAGTAAGGTGCTCGCCGAGCAGCGGGACGGCGAGCACCGCGGTGATCGGGGCCTGGCCGAGCAGCGCGATCGAGGTGACCGAGACCGGCAGCCGGCCGAGCGCGTAGGCGACCGAGAGATGCCCGACCACCTGCGTCACGAGCGCGAGCCCGATCATCGCCCACCAGCTGTGCGCCGGGTATGCATGCAGCGGCGTCCCGATCGCGAGGCAGATGACGAGCAGCGTCGCCGCGGCGGTGACCCCGGAGATCGCGCTGAAGGTGAGCGCATCGATGCTCTGCCGGCTGCGCCGCACGTAGAGCAGGTAGCCCGCGTAGCACGCCGACCCGGCCACGGCGTACGCGTCGCCGACTCCGAGCCGCGGGTGCCTGACGATGTCGAGCCCGACGATCGCCACCATCCCGGCAAAGCTCAGCGCGAAGCCGATCCAGAAGAGCCGGGTCGGCCGGTCGCGATACAGCAGCCACGCGCCTAACGCGACGAAGATCGGTGCGTTGGTGCCGAGCAGCGTCGCGTTGGCCGCCGAGCTGACCATCACCGCCGTGTTGAAGAACGCGAGGTCGGCGGCGAAGAACGCGCCGGCGATCATCGCCGCCACGACTGCCGCGCGCGACGGGCGCGCGCGCGCGCCCTGCGCGGCGAGCGCCCACGGCACGAAGACGATCTGCGCGAGCGTCATCCGCCAGAAGGCGGACGTCCACCCCGGCACTTCCGCCCAGCGGACGAAGATCGCCGACCACCCGATCGCGAACACGCCAACGGCGAGTACGAGATAGGCGCGGGTGCGGCTGATGTGCGAGTGGTGCGGCGCGTGGTGCGACGGTGTCATCCGCTCAGCGTCTGACGGTGACGCTGAGCGTCAGCGATCGCGGCGATGCGGGGCAGGAATGTCAGACGGTCGGGAATCACGACCGAAAAGTAGAGGAGGAACGCGGGAGTGGCGCGACTATTCCTCGTTCACCAGCGACAAGGGTCGGACGAGGGACGAGGAATCCGCCGTCGCCTCACGCGACGAGCGGGACAAGGGACATGGAACGTGGGGGAGTTGCAACGGGGGACATGGAATGAGGCAGTGGCGCCCTTGTTCCGTGGTCCGCTTTGACCAGGGACAAGGGGGGATGAGGGACATGGGACGACGAAGTGGCGCTCTTGGTCCCGTGTTTCGCCCGGCATCGCGTGACGAGGGATGAGCGACGAGGGACGCCGCCGTTCTTCCGCCGCTTCCTCGCTCCTCGTGCTTCGTCGTACCGCGGAACCAGGAGGCATGCGGAGTTTCCTCGTCCCTCATCCCTCGTACTTCCATGTCCCTCATAACGCGGAACAGGGATTAATGGCGCCACTCCCTCGTCCCATGTTCCCCGTTGCAACTCCCCCACGTCCCACGTCCCCTGTCAGCGTGCGGCCTTAGGCCGCCGCGCGTCCCTCGTCCCTTGTACTTCCTCGTACCAAGTCAACGAGGAACAACGAACGGCGCAACAGATGAGGATCGCTCTTCCTCCTCCCTCGTCGCCGTGCTGCGCTCCCCCGCCGGCAGCGTGAGCGTGAACGTTGTCCCTCGTCCCACTTCGCTGCTCACTTCGATTGTCCCACCGAGCGCAGTCGCGATCCGCTGGCTGATCGCGAGCCCGATGCCGACACCGGGGCCGGCGGCGGGGTCGAGCCGGACGAACTCGCGGAAGAGCAGGTGCATCCGTTCGCGTGGGATTCCCGGGCCGGTGTCGGTGACTTCGACGTGGATCGTCCGCGATCCTCTCGCCTCCGCCATCCGGACGCGAACGACGACCGATCCCCTGGGCGTGTACTTCACCGCGTTCGAGATGAGGTTGCCGACCACCTGCCTCACGCGCGCCGGATCACTCGTGATCAGCGGGATGTCGTCGCGGCAGTCCACTGCCAGGCGCAGTCCCTTCGCCTCCGCCCGGGCGCGCCACTCGTCCACCGCGTCGATCGCGATCTCGCACACGTCGGTCGGTACCTGCGCCACAACGAGGCTGTCAGCGTCGGTTCTCGAGATCTCGAGCAGGTCGCCGATGAGGTTCAGTGCCGAGGCCAGCGAGCGGTGCGCGCGATCGATGCTGACGCGCTGCTTCTCGTCGAGTGGACCCATCAGCCCCTCGGCGAGCAGCTGGAGGTAGCCGTCCGCGGCGCCGATCGGGTTCTTCACGTCGTGGGTGAAGCCGCGAATGAGTCGGCTCTTCTCCGCCGTTAGGCGCTCCATCTCCTCGCGACGGCGTTCGGACTCGCCGCGGAGCCGTGCTTCTTCGGCGACGGCACGGGCGAGCTCGCGACCGAGCGCGCGCTCGCGGTGCGCGAACCAGGCGATGACGAGCGTCGTCAGCACCGCGAGGACACCGAGTGTCGCCGACACGACGCGCTGGTCATCGAGGATCGCCGTTCCCTTCGCGGTGTCGTCGTCGTACGCGCGGTTGAGCGCGGCGCGCAGCGCTTCGCTCGCGGCGAGCACCGAGTCGCGTCCCGCGGTGACGCGGGGGAGCGACGCGGTGAACGCGCGCGCGCTCACGCGGTCGTCGACCTGCGCGTCGGTGAGTGCGTGCCAGCGCGCTGCACGTCGTGCCAGCTCGTCGACGTCCGCCTCGACCGGCGCGCCGATCACCCGCGCCAGCGTATCGAGCCGCGCGAACAGCTTCTCGTCCTCGATGCGACGCCGGCGATACCGCGTGAGCGCGACTGTGTCACGCTCGAGGAGATAGTCTTCCTGGTCATCCGATTCCTCGACGAACAGGAGCCGGAGATCCCCCGAGATCGGCCGCGCCGCGCCGACAGTTCCATTGGCGACGCGGCGGAGCCCGTCGAGCCGGCGGATCATCACGATCGGCGTGACCGCGAGCGTGAACAGGCAGGCAACGACGAAGGCGAAGGCGACGAATGGAAGCTGCGCGCGCCACCCCGGCGATGCGCCGAAGGCACCGTCGCCGGCGAGGGGCCGGCCTTCGCTGCTCGTGGTCATCGGGATCCTTCTCGTTGTCTCCAGTCGTTGACCGAGGGATGCATTGCTCGATCGTCCCGCGCTTCAATCCTGCTTACCCGCAACCGCGCGAATTCGTTGGACGCTCGCGCCCATGGGCTGCATGAGTTACGCTAGCTTCTCCGCGACTATCGCGCACCACTTTTCCCGCCATCTCGCGTGACTGCTCCTCGAACAGACAACGAACTCTCCGGCCCGCCTCCGGTCACCCACCCTCCCGACCTCGGCTTTGGCCGGGTGGTCGCGAACCAGGTCCGCGGCCGGTTCCTCACCCATGACGGCGTGCCGACGAGCCGCAAGTACGGGATCGGCGCGCAGCGCTCGTCGCGCTTCTACCTCGGCGCGCTGAATGTCAGCTGGCCCACCTTCCTCGCCTGGCTGGCGGGGATCGTGCTGCTCATGAACGGGTGCTTCGCGCTCGCCTACGCAGCGTTAGGCGACGGCGCGCTGCATGGTGCGAGCGCGCTCGGCCTCGACGATCCCTTCCTCCGCGCGTTCGACTTCAGCGTCGGCGTGTTCACGACCACCGGGACCGGCGCCCTCTACGCGGTCGGCGGGACGGCGAACTGGCTGGTCGTCTTCGAGTCGCTGGTCGGCCCGTTGACGCTCGTCGCCGCCGCGGGGCTGGTGATCGCTCGCCTGACGCGTCCGCGGATGCGCCTTCGCTTCAGCGAGTCGGCAATCGTCGCGCCGTACGAGGGCGGGCGCGGACTCATGTTCCGGATGGTGAACGTGCGCCCCGGCGAGCTGAGCGACGTGCAGGTGCGGGTGAACCTCGTGCTCTTCGAGGAGACCGACGGGCGGCGCGAGCGCAACTTCTATCCGCTCACCCTCGAGCGGAACTCGGTCGAGTTCTTCACCCTGCACTGGACGGTGGTGCACCCGATCACCGCCGACAGCCCATTGCGCGGCGCGACCCCCGAATCGCTGCTTGCCGCGGAGGCCGAGCTCCTGATCCTGGTGAACGCACACGAGGAGACGTTCTCGACGCGCGTGACCGCGCGTGCGTCCTACACCTGGGATGAGATCCGCTGGGACGTGAAGTTCGCCAGCATCTTCGCCAGCAGCACCGACGGCGCGCTGGCGATCGACGTCGACCGCCTGGACCGGACGGAGCGGCTGCCGGAGGGGGCGACGCGGGTTCCGGCTGGGCTGGAGGGTGCCGCTATCGCTGGTGCGACCTGATGTGCGCGACTGGCTGTAAGCGGTAAGCGGCAAGCAGTCAGCGAACCGCGGAACTGCAGCGTCGTCAACGCCGTCCGCTGCCTGCTTGCCGCTTATCGCTTACTGCGGGAACGCCTGGGGCCTAACGGCGGTGAGATGCCGCGCGCCTAACGTCGCGACGCCCCGGTCAGCTCCTACCGCGCGTCCCCCGCTCCCGCCCGGATCGCCTCCAAGTCGAGCTCCTGCTCCAGCTCGCGCAGTACCTCGTCGGAGATCGCGCCTTCGTTGCGCAGGCGGACGAGGATCCGGCGCTCGGCGGCGATCATGCCGGAGCGGAGGCGCCGCCGCGCGAGCGGGCCGCCGCCGTGATGCTCGGCGAGGCGGGCGCGATCGCGGAGCTCGGCCCGCAGCCACTCGACGTCGCGGCGGTCGACCCACGGCTCGCGCGACATGTCCTCCAGCGCCTCGGCGCCGCGGCGCAGCGCCTCGCGCCGCGCCATCGCCTCCTCCTCGAGCTGCGTCCCGTCGGGGGGGAAGCCGAAGGCGCGGATGATCGGCGCCAGCGTGACGCCCTGGAAGACGAGCGTCAACACGATCACGCACATCGCGATCAGGATGATCTCGGTGCGAAACGGGAATGGCGCGCCGCTGCCGAGCAGGCGCGGCAGCGAGAGCGCCGATGCGAGCGTTATGATCCCGCGCATGCTCGTCCAGCCGACGAGGAACAGCGCCTTGCGGCGATAGGGAGCCGGCGACCTCGGCTCGGGCACGCCGCGGCGCTGGGCGCGCGCAACCTCCTGCGGGATCAAGGTCCAGATCGGGACCCAGACCAGCCGCACCAGGATCGCCACCAGCCCGATGAGGAGTCCGTTGCGGAGGGCGAAGCCTAACGTCTGCACGGATTCGCTCCGCAGCATCGCCCCGAACTCGGCGCCGAGGATGATGAAGATCAGCGCATTGAGGAGGAAGATGACCAGCTCCCAGACCATTCGTGTCCCGATCCGCGACGTCGGCGACACCGCGGTCGAGAGATGCTGCCCGAGGTAAAGGCCGCCGGCGACGCAGGCCAGCACCGCGGACACGTGCAGCGACTCGGCCACCGTCCACGCGAGGTACGGACCGACGAGCGTCAGCAGCGTCTCGGCCAGCGCGTCCTTCGTCAGCCGTGAGGCGCGGACGATCAGCCAGCCGACGAGCAGCCCGATCAGCGTGCCGATGCCGGCGTCGATGAAGAAGCGGACGATCGATTCGCCCCAGCTGAAGACACCGGTGACCGCGGCGGCGACCGCGGTGCGGTAGAGGATCAGCGCCGACGCGTCGTTGACGAGGCTCTCTCCGCCGAGGATGACGGTGACGCGCCGCGGCACCGGCAGGCGCGAGAGAATCGCCTCGGCGGCGACCGCGTCTGGCGGGCTGACGATCGCGCCTAACGCTATGGCGACCGCCCACGGCATCCCTGGGACGAGCATGCGCGCGACCAGCGCGACAGCGACCGACGTCACAAGCACGAGCCCGACCGCGAGCGAGCCGATCGGGCGGATGTTCGCCTTGAACTCGCGCAGCGGCGTGAAGTAAGCCGCCGCCCACAGCACCGGCGGAAGGAAGACGAAGAAGACGAGGTCGGGCTCGAGCTCCGGGATCATGATGCGCGGGATGAGCGCGATGCCGAGGCCGGCCGCGACCTGGAGGATCGGCGTCGGCACCGGGAGTCGTCGCGCCAGCGCAGTGAGCGCGACGACGAGCGCGGCGAAGAACACGCCGATGATGATCGGCGTCATGGGCTCGACGGCTTGCACGGCTTCGGCTTGCATGTCGCGATCGGGCGGGCGGCAGAAGAGGCGGCGTCGCGCTGAAGCTATCGCGGTCGTCGCATTCGCGGGACGGTGGGCGTCCAGCGACGCGGACAGATGCGAGAATGTGATCGCGGTGACATTCGCCACAACTCGTTGCCTGACGCGACGTTAGTGATCGCGGGCCAGCCGCCGGCGACGGGCATCGATGCTGCCTTTCCCAGTGGTGCACGACGACACCACACGCCGCATCGGCGGCATTGCAAGGAGGCAGCAGATGTACCGTCCCATCGTGATCCTCTCGGTCGCCACCGTCGCCCTCGCCGCGCCGCTCGCCGCGCAGGGACACAGCGGGAAGCAGACGCGCACTTACATCGACTCGCGCGGTCGCGAGTGTCGCGAGACGAGGCACCTCAAGGGAAACGGCGACGAGCAGTATCAGGTCAAGTGCAAGAACCCAAAGGGGCACAGGGATTGGCAGCGCGACGATCGCGATGACGACGACCGTGACGAAGACGATCGCGGTGCGGCGAGCCACGCGCGTCATGACCGCAACGGCGGCTACGACAGCAATGGCAGGTACGATCGCAACGGCGGCTATGGCGTGCCGACGCAGTGCCTCGACACGCGGCAGCGCTGCAGCACCGTCGGCAGCGGCTATCCGTCAACGCTTCCCGACATGGCGTCGGCGGTGATCTGGGGACGCGGACAGCGCACGAGCAGCGCGACGCGCTGGCTCGGCGGCAACGACTACCGCGTGCGCTACATCGATCGCGATCGCGATGGACGTCCCGAGGTTGCGTCGTGGTTCGGCGGCGATGGCCGCATGATCCAGCAGTGGGTGGATACCAACCGCGACGGTCGCGCCGACGCGGTGCGGTTCTACCGCCGGGGACAGCTCGTCAGGCAGCTGGGCGGCTGATCATGGTGCGAGACAAGCGGGCGCGCGGCGATGACGCCGTGCGCCCGCTTGCCGTGCATCCGCTGGTGCCTGCCTAACGCTGCGCCACGTCCAGCTCCCTAAGCTTGCGGCGCAGCACCTTGCCGACCGCGGTCTTCGGCAGTTCGGTGACGATCGACACCTGCACCGGTACCTTGTACGGGGCGAGCTTCCCCCGGCAGAAGGCGCGCAGCTCGTCGGCCGTCGCGGACTGACCCGCCCGCAGGACCACCCACGCCTTGGGCACTTCGCCCTTTCCCGGATCGCTCACCGGTGCAACCCCGGCCTCGAGGACCGCGGGGTGTGCGGAGATCGCCTCTTCCACCTCGCGCGGCCAGACCTGGAAGCCGGAGACCTTGATCAGCTCCTTCTTCCGGTCGGTGAGAAACAGGTAGCCGTCTTCGTCGAGGTAGCCGATGTCGCCGGTGTGCAGCCAGCGCACGCCCTTCGTGTCGGTCGACATCATCGCCGACGTCTCGTCGGGCTGGTTCCAGTAGCCGCGCATCAGCTGCGGCGCGGCAACGAGCACCTCACCCGGCTCACCGCGCGCGACCTCACGGGTCGTGTCTTCGGTGTCGACGATGCGAAGGTCGACGTCCGGGAGCGGCATCCCGACGCTGCCGATCTTCTTCGCGCCTAACGGTGGATTGGCGATCACCGCCATCTGCGCCTCGGTCAGCGAGTAGCCTTCCATGACGAGCGCGCCGGTCTGCGACTCGAACCTCGAACGCGTCTCGGCGAGCAGCGGCGCGGCACCGGAGAAGCAGAGCTTCAGCGAGCGAAGCGCCGCGCCGGTCTTCGCCGAGTCCTTGTGCGACATGATCGCGACGAGCAGCGTCGGCACCGCGCAGGGGAACGTCGGGCGCTCGCGGCGGATCGTGCGCAGCATCGAGGCCGTGTCGCGCGGATTGGCGACGAGCGCCAGCGACTGGCCACCGACGAAGGCCAGCGACTGGATGCCTGACAGCCCATAGGTGTGGAAGAGCGGCAGCGGAACGAGAAAAGTGTCGCGACCGCGCGAGAGCACCGGCGCGAGCCACGCGTCCAGCTGGCGCCCGGAGACCGTGAGCCCGCCATGCGTCCCTTCGACCAGCTTCGGTGTGCCGGTCGTCCCGCCGCTCGGCAGCAGCACCGCGCTCTCATCGGCGCGCGGCGGCGCGGTCGCTGGGCGCTTCCCACGATGCTGCGCGATCAACGTGGACATCCGGTCGTCGCCCGCGCGCGGCTCGGTGCCGTGCCCGCCGTGACGTTCCTTGAGCAGCCGGAAGAGCAATGACTTCGGCGAGGCGAGCGCGTCGCGGAGATGGGCGACGACGACGTGGCGCACCGCGGTCTTCGCCTGTATTCCTTTCAGGCGGTCGTAGAAGGGCGCGAGCACGACGGCGACCGTCGCGCCGGCGCGCTCGAGAAGCGCCGCGACTTCGTCGTCGGGATAGGTCGGGTTCATCGGGGCAACGATCGCGCCGGCCATCCACGCGCCAAGCTCGGCGATCACGAACTGTGGCACGTTAGGCAGCAGCAGCGCCACACGGTCGCCGCGCTTCACTCCGCGCTGCTCGAGCGCATGCGCGAACGCCTCCGCCTGCGCCAGCATCTCGGCATAGGTCGTGACCGCCCCCTCGAAGCGCAGGGCAGGTGCGTGTGGACGCTGCGCTGCCTGACGACGGACGACGTCGATGAGCGTGAGCTGGTCATATGGTGCAAGCGACGCCGGGACGCCGTCGTCGTAGTGCGAGTGCCATGGGCGAGTGAACAGGACTCCCTCCTGATCGGGACATCGCGAAGCTATGATTTTCGGGGGAGACGGGCGATACGTAGCCTGACGTAGCCTCGAGGGGGTCAGGGGTCAGGGGTCGGGGGTCAGGGCCAGGCGGTGAGTGCATCGCGCCTGAGCGTTAGGCGGCATGGATGCAAGGCTGTTGCCGACCCCCGACCCCTGACCCCTTTCGGGGCTCTGACCCCCTATCGCTGCGCCAGCAGGTACTGCGTCAGCTCCTCGAACGATCGGGCGACGAACTCGGCGGCGGATGGGCCCCCCTGCTGGACGAAGTCGACGCGCACGGCGCGCATGCCGGCGTCGAGGGCGCCGCGGACGTCGGTGCGCTCGTTGTCGCCGACGTGCAGCGACTCGGCGGGGCTGGTGCCTATCGCGCGGAGGGCGGCGCTGAAGGGCTCGGGGCGCGGCTTGGCGTGGCCAATGTCCATCGAGTAGACGGTCGCCCTGAACAGCGAGAGCAGCTGGTCGTGCGCGAGCAGGCGGTCCTGCGCCTTCCCCGAGGCGAAGCCGGTGTCGGAGACGATGCCTAACGTGTAGACGGAGCCGAGCCGGGCGAGGCCGTCGCCGGCGCCGGCGATCAGCGGCGCCGGGTGAGTGAGCAGCGCTTCGTCGATCGCGCGCTCGGCGGCGGCGACGTGGGCGCAGTCGGCGGGACGCTCGACGTTCACGCGGGCGAGGAGCCAGCGGATGCGCTCCTGGGTGGTGTAGCCGCGCTGCTCTTCGCGCCACCAGCGCTCCGCTTCCGCGCCGGCGGCGCGGTAGAGGGTGACGAACTCCTCGTCGGGGATGGCGCGGCCGAAGGTCTCGAACAGGCGCCGGATCGCCGCCTGGCGCAGTGCGCCCCGCTCGGGAGCGGGAGCGCCGGTGTAGATCGTGTCCCAGTAATCGAAGGTGACAGCGCGGAGTGCCATGGTGGTCACCCGCCGGTCACCGGCTCCTGCCTAACGCTGGGGCCGCCCGGGCGGGTTCGGGCTCGTGAAGACATCGCGATTCAGCTGGATGTACGAGCGCATCGCCTGGGGGACGTCCTCCTCGGGGAAGATCGCCGTCACCGGACACTCGGGCTCGCAGGCGCCGCAGTCGATGCATTCGTCCGGGTTGATGTACAGCTGGTCCGGACCCTCGTAGATGCAGTCGACCGGGCAGACGTCGACGCAGGCGCGGTCCTTCGTGTTGATGCAGGGCTCGGTGATGACGTAGGGCATGGCTCGCTCGGTGAGGACGAATCAGAGAATTTAGACGCCGATTGCGATCAACGCCACGGCGGAAGGTCGCCCTTTTTCCGCTCGAGATCCGGGTTGTGCCGGTAGAGCGTCGTCGTCCGGCCAATCACCTGGACGACGTCTGCATCTGTCGCCCCGGCGAGCTGGTGCGCCGCGTCCTTCGGGTCGATCGCGGCGTTCTTCGTCAGCGCGACCTTCACCAGCTCGTGCGTGCGCAGCGCATCATCGAGGGTGGCGATCACCGCCGGGGTCAGCCCCTCCTTGCCGAGGTGCACGATCGGATCGAGGTGGTGCGCCTCGCCGCGCAGCGCCGCGCGCTCCTTGCCGGTGATCTTCGGGGTGCGTTGTCCTTCGCTCATGCGCCGTACTCTCCGCGGGTCCGATGCCTTCGACCCGGCGAAAGCTACTCGACGAACAGCGGGCGCGGGTTCACCGGGATTCCCGTCCACCACTTTCCGTCCTCCGGCATCAGCATCACCTGGAAGTGCAGGTGCGGGATGTCGGGGGGCGCGTTCCCCGTGGTGCCGACGAAGCCGATCGTGTCGCCCTGCTCGAGCGCGTCGCCCTCGGTGATTCCCTTTCGATAGTGGTCGAGGTGCGCGTAGTAGTAGACGAAGCGCGACTTCGGATCGACGGCGTAGATCGTGATCCCGCCGGCCCCGCCCTTCCGCAGCTTGAGGACGTGTCCCTTGTCGGCGGCGAGCACGGGGGTGCCGCGGGGCGCCATGATGTCCACAGCGTTATGACGCCGCTGTCCGTCGCGCGCGTCGTAGAAGCTGTCGGGGATTCGCGCCAGCTGCGCGTGCGCGACCGGGATGATCAGGTGGCGGTCGCGGAGGTACTGGTAGTCGTCGGCTGAGACGCCCGCCGGTATCGGCGCGCCGTGCATGGCCGGGTGCGACGGATCGGCGCTCATTGGCGCCGGTGCAGGCGCGTGACCCATCCGGCATCCCGCGACCAGCAGCGACGCGGCCATCAACATCGACGCCCGGCGCAGCCGCGCCGGGCGTGGTTCAGCGCGGCGCACGATCAGGGTGCGGTCGCGAACTGGAATGTGTAGGGCGCGGCGAGTGGGTTGCCGGCGCGATCCTTGACCGCGGTCGAGATCGTACCCGTCACGACCGCCGACGCCGGCAGCCCGGGCGACGGAGTCAGCGTCGCGGTCGCGCCATTCACCACGATCGTCCCGGTGACGCCATTGTCGAGGCTGAACGCGGCGTTGGTGACGCTGGCCGAGTCGACGTTCTCGGAGAAGGTGACGGTCACCGTCGCCGCGCGCGGAACGCTGCTCGATCCGTTGGCTGGATTCGTCGAGACGACGGTCGGCTTCACGCTATCGGCGCCCGACCCACCACCGCCGCCGATGGGAGTGAGGAAGTCCTGTGCTGCCCCTTCCCCGCACGCTGCGAGCGCGGCAACGGTGACGGCGAGCATCGCGATGGTGATGAAGCGGCCCTTCACTGCGGTACTGCGCATGAATCCTCCTCAGGAGCGTATCTGCGGCGGGGACACCAGTGATGCTTCCCGCCTAACGCTCCATCGTGTTTCGCGGTCGGCCGGCTCGCGCGGCCGGCCGGGGCGACGCGCCCCCTTCAAGAACGATCTTCGTGCTGGCGGGGTCACCGTTGCCGTCGGCGGCGCCGGCGCTCGCGCCGCTTGCGCGGTCCTCGCCGCCTTGACTGTAAGCGGTAAGCTGCAAGCAGTCAGCGGCACAGCGGGACCGCGCACAGCGGCTGGATAGCAGCGGTTGCAGAAAGCGCACCGCCGAGCCCGCGCCTCATCCGGTCACGTCCTGCCGCCGCGGCCGTGCCGCTTTGCGCTGACTGCTTGTCGCTTACCGCTTACAGCCGTCGGCCACTGCGCCGCGAACGGCGAAACGGCGACCGCCAAACACGGAGCCCCTCACCGGCTCTCCCATGAGAACCCGGCCGTCAGGCGGTCGAGGCGCTTGCGCGCGGTGTCCAGTCGCATGATCGACAGTCCGCCCATCGCCTCGCCGAGCGAGCGGGTGGCGATGTCGTCGATCCCGTCGCGGTCGGCGTCGAAGGCGTACACTCCGTCGTGCGCGGAGAAGCGATAGTCGCCGAACTTGAGCGGTGTCACCGCGCCGCTGTCATTCACGATCGCCATGCGCTCGGCGACCCACTCGGTGTTGCCGGCGCGGGCGCTGACGATCACCAGCACATGGCCGAGCCGGCCGTAGCAGCCGAGGATGCGCGAGCTCGAGACTTTGAGCGAGTTCTGCAGCCGCTCGTACGGTGGCTTCGCCGTCTCGAGGATCTGCTGCGAGATCGAGTCGCGGACGATGCCGGCCCGATCGGTGAGCTCCTCGCCTAACGAGTCGCGCTTGCAGCTGTCGGTCACCGACGCGACGGCGGAGTCGGTGATCGCGGCTGCTGCGGGAAGCGGCTCGACCGTGCGCGCGAGTGAATCGACGCGCGGCGCGACCGCGAGCACGCCGACGATGCGGCCGTTCCACGACGCGAACTCCTTCAGCACGGCGCTGTCCGCGCCCCACGGCCCGCTCAGCCGGAAGCGGGCGCCAACCGGGATCGGCGAGAGGCGATTCATCGCTTCGAGGTACGCGCTCAGCCGCGGCTCGGCCTTCACGTCCATGTCGACGCGGCCGATGTCGACGAGCATCCGCTTGCCGCGCGCGGCGGCGGTGAACCAGAGCTGCCCCCGCGGAGGAAACACCATCCGCTCGGCGATCGAGTCGGCGAGAGGGGAGAGCGCGGTGGGTTTTTTCGGCGCGGCAGTGTCGGCAGCCGCAGCGGGGACCTTCGCGGTCTGCGTGTCGAGCTGCGCGATGGTGTCGGCGGGCGGCGCGGTCGGTGTCTTGTGCCGGTCGCGGCAGGATGCGGCGACCGCTGCTCCGAGGAGCGCGACGATGGTGAGGCGGAGCTTTCCTGCGTGCGACATCGACAAAGGCTGAGCGGGCGATCCAATCGCCCGACGTAATTCGGAGAAGTGTGCGGCCACGGCGCCCCACATGCTGTCGTGCGCGGCGCCGGGTGCGTGGCCGCCCCTCTCGACGAGCAGCGGGAAGGAAAGGTGACGCAGCTCGCGCTCCTTTGTAAGTCCGCGCGCGTCGAGGCGATCGCGACGGCGGCGATGCTCACCGTCGAGTGCGCGTTCGTTGCGATGAGTGCTTTTATTCAGTCTGGTGTAGACGTCGAGGGGAGGAGTGATCAGCTTTCAACGACGCGCCGGCATCTTCAGCCGGCGAGACCCGAGAGTGGACCCGGAGGAATGGTACCGATGCCCGTGCTGGAAACCAGTGGAACGATCCGCGAGTTGAGCGATCCCGAGACCATCGTCGGCAGCGGCGCCGCCGCGACCTGGCGAGTCGGGGGTGCCGACCTCTCGGCGCGCCACTTCACCATATCGTTAGGCAGCGACGGGCAGGCGTCGGTCAAGTCCTGCTCGACGCAGAACGTCGTGCTCGTGAACGGCCGCCAGCTCGGCGTTCGTCCCCTCCCCCTCGCCGACGGCGACACGATCGCGGCCGGGACGGCGCGGTTCGTCTACGCGCGGAGCGAGGCGAAGCTCAAGCCGCCCGCCGACGCTCCCGACGAGAAGGCGTTCCTCATCGATGAGCGTGCGCGCATCGCCTACCCGCTCGAGCGGCGCTCGGTGTCGGTCGGTCGCGACGCGGCAAGCATCGTCGTGGTGAAGGACCCGCAGGTCTCGCGCTTCCACGCCGACATTCGCAGCGAGGCGGGCGCACATGTGCTCTACTCGATGGGTTCGGCTGGGACGACGGTGAACGGCTACGGGCTCTCGGCGCCGCGGGTGCTCGAGCCAGGCGACAAGATCGGGATCGGCCAGAGCACGCTGGTATTCACGCGCGGTCCGCTGCCGGGCGGGGTGAAGCTGGCTGACAGTCCGGCGCCGGCGACCGCGGAGTGGAGCCGTCGCTCGACGGTGAACACGCAGGCGATCAACACCGGCGAGCGCCCGAAGTACGAGGCGACGAGCGGCGTCCCATGGGGAAAGATCGCGGCCGCGGTGGTGGTGATCGCGGTGCTGGTGGTGGTCGGCCTGAAGCTGATGCGTTAGGCAGGCGAGAACGGCGGGCGGCGGGAGCGCCGGTATCGGCGAGGTCATCTCGCCATGCGCGATCCCCAGGACATTCTGCTCCGGTTGATTACCACAGGAGCCACAGAGGGCACAGAGGGGTTTGATCACGACCTCCTCTGTGCCCTCTGTGGCTCCTGTTGCTTTGCCGTTGGACCTCTCCAGCTCAGCCGGAGCTTCCCGCCAGGCTCGTCTTGCTCCTCGCCGCTCTTCCCGCCTAACGCGTGAGCAGCTGGGCGATGACAACCACGACCAGCACGACCGCGCCGACGATGGCGATGATCTGCAGGTACTTCCGCTGCTCCTTCTTGCTGATCATGTCGCGCGCCTGGACGGTGCCGACGAACATCGTCTGCATCTTCGCGGCGCGCTTGTCCATCCCGCCGCCGGCATGCGCGCCGATCGCGAGCAGCGACGAAGGCGGCTCGAGGGTGAAGCGGAAGACCGTGCGGCCGATGGTGACCTCGTCGCCCTCGTGGAGCCGCGTCGGGGCGTTGAGCCGCTTCATGTTGACGAGCGTGTACGCGCTCCCGACCGGCTTGGCCGAGAACCCACCCTCGGGTCCGCGCAGGATCTCGGCGTGGACGCGCGAGACCTCGGGCTCCTGGAGGTTCACCGCGCATTTCACGTCACGCCCGATCTCGGTGACGTCGCCTAACGTGTAGACGCGCCCGCGGCGGGTGTCGTGGAGGTAGCCCGGCCGGCCGGTGGTGCTCTCGTCGGTGGCGAACTGCCGGTAGTTGAAGCGGGCGGTGCCGATCTGGAGCACGTCCCCGAAGCTGAGCGTCCCGCGACCGTCAGGCAGCTCGGCGCCATTGACCACGATCGCCGACGCCGCGCTCCCCGGCTCGACGTGTGCCTTGCCATCGCGGAGGAGGGTGACGATGGCGTGGAGCGGCATCAGGTCCCGCCCAACGATGCGCCATGACGCCTCGGTGCCGCTCCCGATGGAGAGGACGCCGGGTCCGAGCGCGCGGGTCTGGTGGTCGTACTCGAGGTAGGGCATTGGGCTGACGAGATGCTAGCCGGTCTCTGCGGAAGGCATGCGAAAGGCGCGCCCGGCGGGACGGTAGCGTTCGAACGACGCCTGCACAGCGAGACTGGTCACAAATCACACGACGATGGTGCGGATTGGGCAGAGTGAGCGCCCGCCGTCGAACCACAGGAGAACTGCCGGGCAGAGAGAAAGCGACGCGCTCAGAGCGGAACGGATTTTCTGGGCGGGCTGGCGAGCCGCCGGGCACCCGGTGCGATTCTCGGCCGTCCGCTGTCCTCGACCGCTCGTTTTGTTGAATTATCGGGAAAAGGGACTAACTTTATAGGGCTTTCCAACGCGCATCGGAATCCGATGTCGCCGGGCGCGGTTTGCACGACGTAAGGCGCGTCCTTGCAGGCAGTTATGCGTGAGAGCAGAACCAGTGAAGAGCCAATGAGCACCTCGATCGAGACGCTGGTCAACCGCGAATACAAGGCGGGGTTCGTCACCGACATCGAGGCCGACGCGATCCCGCGCGGACTCACCGAGGAGACGGTCCGCCTCATCTCGGCGCGCAAGAATGAGCCGGTGTGGCTGCTCGACTGGCGGCTCAAGGCGTTCCGGCGCTGGCAGCAGATGGCCGAGCCGCGGTGGCCGAACGTCGAGTACCCGCCGATCGACTACCAGGACATCGTCTACTACTCGGCGCCGAAGACTGCCAAGCCGTTAGGCAGCCTCGACGAGGTCGATCCGAAGATTCGCGAAGCCTACGACAAGCTCGGGATCCCGCTCAACGAGCAGAAGCAGCTCGCCGGCGTCGCGGTCGACGCGGTATTCGACTCGGTCTCGGTCGGGACGTCGTACAAGGAGGAGCTGGCGAAGTTCGGGATCATCTTCATGAGCTTCGGCGAGGCGGTGCGCGAGCATCCCGACCTCGTGCAGAAGTACCTCGGCTCGGTCGTGCCGTACAGCGACAACTTCTTCGCCGCGCTCAACGCGGCGGTGTTCAGCGACGGCTCCTTCGTGTACATCCCGAAGGGCGTGCGCTGCCCGATGGAGCTGAGCACGTACTTCCGCATCAACGCCGCCGACACCGGACAGTTCGAGCGCACGCTGATCGTCGCCGACGAGGGCGCGTACGTCTCGTACCTCGAGGGGTGCACGGCGCCGAAGCGCTCGACGAACCAGCTGCACGCCGCGGTCGTCGAGCTGGTCGCGTTAGGCGACGCGACGATCAAGTACAGCACGGTGCAGAACTGGTACGCCGGCGACGAGAACGGCGTCGGCGGGATCTACAACTTCGTCACCAAGCGCGGGAAGTGCGCCGGCCCGCGTTCCAAGATCTCGTGGACGCAGGTCGAGACGGGGAGCGCGATCACCTGGAAGTACCCCAGCGTCATCCTGCAGGGCGACGATTCGACCGGCGAGTTCTACTCCGTCGCGGTGGTCAACAACCACCAGCAGGCGGACACCGGGACGAAGATGATCCACATCGGGAAGAACACGAAGTCGAACATCGTCAGCAAGGGGATCAGCGCCGGCCAGGGGAACAACTCCTATCGCGGCCAGGTGAAGGTGCTGCCGAAGGCGGAGAACGCGCGCAACTACACGCAGTGCGACTCGATGCTCGTCGGCAACCGCTGCGGCGCGCACACCTTCCCGTACATCGAGGTCGCCAACAACACGGCGACGATCGAGCACGAGGCGAGCACGTCGAAGATCGGCGAGGACCAGATCTTCTACCTGAAGCAGCGCGGGATGAGCGCAGAGCAGGCGGTGTCGATGATCGTCAGCGGCTTCTGCAAGGAAGTGTTCAAGGAGCTGCCGATGGAGTTCGCGCTCGAAGCGCAGCAGCTGCTGGGGATCACGCTGGAAGGGAGCGTCGGCTGAACGGCAGCCATTAGCCATTAGCCATCAGCTAACGGCCGCCGGCAGTTACCGCAGTCGCTGAACCCTAACGGCTAAGGGCTAACGGCCGAACTTCATGGGAAATTGAGGAATGCTAGAAATAAATGATTTGCGTGCGACGGTGAGCGACAAGGAGATCCTGAAGGGGATCATGTTGACCGTCGGAGCGGGTGAAGTGCATGCCGTCATGGGGCCTAACGGTTCGGGGAAGAGCACGCTGGCGCAGGTGCTCGCCGGGCATCCGGCGTACACGGTCACCGGTGGGTCGGTGACGTTCGACGGTGAGAACCTCCTGGAGATGGATCCCGAGGTGCGGGCGCAGAAGGGGGTGTTCCTCGCCTTCCAGTATCCGGTCGAGATTCCAGGCGTGTCGAACGCGTACTTCCTGCGCACGGCGTACAACGAGATCCGGAAGGCGCACGGCGAAGAGGAAGTGGACCCGATGGACTTCCTCGAGGTGATGGAGGAGAAGCTGAAGCTGGTCGACATGAGCGATGCGATGCTCAATCGCTCGGTCAACACCGGCTTCTCCGGTGGCGAGAAGAAGCGCAACGAGATCCTGCAGATGGCGGTGCTCGAGCCGAGGCTGGCGATCCTCGACGAGACAGATTCCGGGCTCGACATCGACGCGCTGCGCGTCGTCGCCAATGGCGTCAACGCGCTGCGGCGCCCCGATCGCTCGACGATCGTCGTCACGCACTACCAGCGGCTGCTCAACTACATCGTCCCCGACTTCGTGCACGTCCTCGCCGGCGGCCGCATCGTGAAGAGCGGCGGCAAGGAGCTCGCGCTCGAGCTCGAGGCGAAAGGCTACGACTGGGTCACCGGCGCGACCGGAGCCGCGGCGTGAGCACGTCGGCGTACCTCGAGGACGTCACCGCGGCGACGAAGCGGAAGGGCGAGCCCCGCTGGCTGCGCGACCTGCGCGCCCGTGGTGCGGAGCATTTCGCCAAGATCGGGTTCCCGACGACGCGCGACGAAGACTGGAAGTACACCAGCGCGGCGCCGATCGCCGAGCTGGATGTCCGCGCGCTGCAGGAGCCCGGCGGCGAGGTCACCGCCGAACAGCTCGCGCCCTTCACCTTCGGCGGGCACGATTGGACGACGCTGGTGTTCGTCAACGGACGCTACGACGCCGAGCTCTCGAGCGGCGCCGCACTCGATGCCGGGGTCCGCGTCCTGCCGTTAGGCGAGGCGCGCGAAGAAATGGCCGACATCGTCGAAGGGACGCTCGGCTCGATCTGCACGGTCGAGCAGAGTGCGTTCGTCGCCCTCAACGCGGCGCTGCACACCGACGGCGCGGTGATCCACCTCGCGCCGAATGCGGAAGCGGACGCGCCGATCCACCTGCTCTTCGTCTCCGATGCGCTGTCGGCCAAGGGGGCGTCGCACCCGCGGATCCTCATCGTGGCCGAGCCTAACGCGAAGGCGACGGTGATCGAGAGCTACGTCGCGCTGGGCGAGGCGACGTATCTGACCAACTCGGTGACCGAGATCTCGCTTGGCCAGGGCGCGACGATCGCGCACTACAAGATCCAGCGCGAGAGCCCGCGCGCCTACCACGTCGCCACGATCGACGCGCGACAGGGGAAGGACTCGCACTTCGTCTCCTTCTCGTTCGCCACCGGCGCCGCGCTCTCCCGCACCAATGTCTGGACGGTGCTCGGCGGCGAGGGGTGTGGCGCGACGCTGAACGGGCTGTACATGGCCGACGGCGAGCAGCACGTCGATCACCAGACGCGGATCGAGCACCAGAAGGAGAACTGCTACAGCCGCGAGGTCTATCGCGGGGTGCTCGACGACACCGCACACGGCGTCTTCAACGGGAAGGTGTATGTCCATCCCGAGGCCCAGAAGACCGACGGCAAGCAGGAGAACCACACCCTGCTCCTCTCGCCGCGGGCGGTGATCGACACCAAGCCGCAGCTGGAGATCTTCGCCGACGACGTGAAGTGCACGCACGGCGCGACGGTCGGCCGCATCGACCAGACGTCGCTCTTCTACATGAAGAGCCGTGGGGTCGGCGCGGTGCGGGCGCGGCAGCTGCTGACGTACGCCTTCGCCGCCGACGTCCTGGAGCAGATCGAGCTCGAGCCGCTGCGCAACAGCCTCGAGGAGCTGACGCTTGCGCGCTTCACCCGCGACGATCGTTAGGCACGGGCGGCAGCCGCGAGGCGCGGGATGGTGATGAACATGGACATCACGGAGCTGTACCAGAGCCTCATCCTCGACCACAACCGGTCGCCGCGAAACCACGGCGCGCCGGGTGTGTCGAGCGGGGATGCACCGGCGGTGCAGTATCGCATTGCGGACGGGCGGAACCCGATGTGCGGCGACCAGCTCCGCGTCTGGCTGACAGTGGGCGACGACGACCGCGTCGCCGACGTCCGCTTCGAGGGAAAGGGGTGCGCGATCTCGCAGGCGTCGGCGTCGCTGATGACGGTGGCCGTGAAGGGAAAGACGCGCGCCGAAGCGGAGCGGATGTTCGAGCGCTTCCACGACCTGGTGACCGGGAAGCCGGTGAGCGAGGAGGCGCGGGCCGCGTTAGGCAAGCTGTCCGCGTTCGGCGGCGTCGCGCGCTTTCCCGCCCGGGTGAAGTGCGCCAGCCTCGGCTGGCACGCGATGCACGCGGCGCTCCACGCGCCGGCGACGCCGGGCGACGCGCCGGCGGTGAGCACCGAATGACCGCGACGGCGTCGGCATGAGCGCGGCGGAGAATCCGGTGGCCGATGCCTTCACGCGCGTGGCGCAGGTGAGCGACCTGCCGGCGGGCGCACTGCTCGGCGTCATCACGGCCGGAGGCGAGCGCGTCTGCCTGCTGAATGACGGCGGCGTGATCCGCGCGATCAGCGACGAGTGCCCGCACCAGGGATTCGCGCTGTCGTCGGGGGAGCTGATCGGCGATGGAACCATCGAGTGCGTGTGGCATGGGGCGCGCTTTGACTGCCGGAGCGGCGCCGTGCTGCGAGGCCCGGCGGAGGAGACGCTGCCAGTGTACGAGGTCCGCGTGCGGGGCGATGAAGTTCTCGTTGGCCCGAGGGTGAATCGATGACCGGGACCGCGGGAGTCAGGGGCTCAGGGCCTCGAGGGGTCAGGAGTCAGGGGTCAGGGTCAGGCAGCGGAGTCAGCGAGCGCCGGCGCGAGTTTCCATTGCTCGCTGGAAATCCATCGCTCCACTACCTCGACTCGGCGGCGACGTCGCAGAAGCCGAGCGTCGTGCTCGATGCGATGCGTGACTACTACGAGCGTGACAACGCGAATCCGCATCGCGGCGCGTATGCGCTGAGCGTGCGCGCGACCGAGCGCTATCACGCGGCGCGCGAGACGGTGGCGCGGTTCGCCGGGATCGCCGACAGCGACTGCCTGATCTTCACCCGCGGCACGACCGAGTCGCTCAACCTCGTGGCGACGGCGTGGGGCGGGCGACACGTCGGCGCCGGCGACGAGATTGTCGTCACGGCGATGGAGCATCACGCCAACTTCGTCCCCTGGCAGCAGCTGGCGCTGGCGAACGGGGCGCGGTTCCGCATCGCGCCGCTGACGCGCGACGGGCGGATCGACCTCGACGCGTTAGGCGCGATGCTCGGGCCCATGACGAAGGTCGTGGCGTTCCCACACGTGTCCAACGCGTTAGGCACGGTGAACCCCGTCCGCGACATCGTGAAGCTGGCACGCGAGAAGGCGCCGGGAGTCGCGATCATCTGCGACGGGGCGCAGGGCGCACCGCATCTGCCGGTCGGCTTCGACTCGCTCGGGGTGGACTTCTACGCTTTCAGCGGCCACAAGATGTGCGGGCCGATGGGGATCGGGGTCCTGCTCGGCAGGCGCGCGCTCCTCGAGGCGATGCCGCCGTACCAGATGGGCGGCGACATGATCGACATCGTCGGCGACGCGGAGACGACCTGGAATACGCTGCCGCACAAGTTCGAGGCCGGGACGCCTAACGTCGCCGATGCGGTCGGGCTGGCGGCGGCGGTGGAGTACCTCGAGTCGATCGGGATGGACCGCGTCCTCGAGCACGAGCGCATGCTGACGACGCTGGCCGACGAGCGGCTGCGCGAGCTGCCCGGCGTGACGATCCACGGCCCGGCACCGCGCGACCGGAGCGGCGTGGTGAGCTTCACGGTCGAGGGGATTCACCCACACGACCTGGCGACGATCCTCGACGAGCGCGGCGTCTGCATCCGCGCCGGTCATCACTGCGCGCAGCCGCTGATGCGGCGGCTCGACGTCGCGGCGACGGCGCGGGCCTCGTTCTACGTCTACAGCGACGAGTCTGACGTGGACGGGCTGGTGGATGGCGTACGCGAAGCACAGCGCATCTTCGGGGCTGCCTGACGTGCCCGGCGCGCCCGAGGCACTGAGCGCGAGCGCCGAGGCGCTGTATCAGGAGCAGATCCTCGCCCACTATCGCAAGCCGCACAACAGGGGTGCGCTGCCTGGGGCGACGACGTCGGCGCGCATCTCGAATCCGACGTGCGGCGACGAGATCGCGGTCGAGGCGATCGTGAGCGGCGGCGTGATCCGCGACGTCCGCTTCACCGGCGAGGGATGTTCGCTGGCGGTCGCGTCGGCATCGATGATGACGGAGATGGCGAGGGGGGCGACGATCGGAGCGGTGAGGCGCACCGCGGCGGCGCTGGAACGGCTGCTCCGCCACGAGCCGGTGACGCGCGACGCGTTAGGCGGGCTGCTGGCATTCGACCCTGTCGCTCGCCACCCGGCGCGGATCGGGTGCGTGCTGATGCCTTGGCAGGCGCTCGGCGACGCGCTGTCGGGGAGCGGCGAGGGCTAGCTCGCGGCGCGTCTGGCTCCGCGGCCGAATTGCGCGGCGCTGGGTCATCGGGCGAATGTTCGGTCATGGCCAATCCAACGACACTCATCGCGCCGCTCTTCACGTGGCGTGACATCGAGACCGCGCGCTGGCGAGAGTTCTTCGCCGCGAACCCGAGCGCGCTCGACTTCAAGGCTGGCGACGGGTCGATGGCAACAGTGCGCGGGCTCGTGCGCCACATCTTCGCTGTCGAGCTGCGCTACGGCCAGCGACTGACGGCTCAGCCTGTGACCGACTGGCCGGCGTTCACGCAGCACGGGATCGCCGAGCTGTTCGCGATCGGCGATGACGCGCGGCGGATGATCGACCGCTACATGGCCGTCGCCGACGAAGCATCGCTCGCCGGCACGATGACCTTCACGACGCTGACCGCCGGCGAGGTGACGGCGACGCGACGCAAGATCCTCGTCAACGTGGTGACGCATGGCGTGCGGCACTGGGCCCAGGTCACGACGTACGTTCGGCAGGGCGGCATCCGCGCTTCGTGGCCCCACGACCTGCTTGGCAACGAGGTCGGGATGTGATCGGCGCGCGGCCGCGGTCAGCAGATCCTGACCGCGGTGGCCTTGAAGGCGAGGTGCACCTGCTCGCCCGACGCGAGCCGCAGCTCGCGCGCGGCGGCGGCGGTGACGACCGCGACGAGCGTCGTGCCCGCGACATCGATCTCGACGCGGACGAGCGCCCCTGCCCCGCTCACCGCGACGACCCTGCCGGTGAAGGCATTCCGCGCCGAGCTCTCCTTCGCCTCGCGCGAGAGGGTGATCTCGTCGGCGCCGATCACGCCATGCGCCGGGCCAGTCACCGCGCAACCGTTAGGCGGCAACGCATGGATCGTGATCGCACCGGCGCGGAGCTCGACCATGCCGTCGGTCGCCATCGTGGCGACGCCGGCGAGGACATTCTCGGCGCCGAGCAGTTCGGCGACGCGCCCACTGGCGGGATGAGCGAAGACGTCGGTCGCGACGCCGTGCTGGAGGATGCGGCCGGCGTCGAGCACGGCGAGCGTGTCGGCGAGGAGCGCTGCCTCACCGACGTCGTGGGTCACGTGCACGACGGTGATCCCGCGATCGCGCTGCAGCGCCCGCGTCATCCGCCGCATCGCGGCGCGGCGCGGCGGGTCGAGCGCGGCGAACGGCTCGTCGAGGAGGAGGACCGTTGGCTGGCTGGCGATCGCCCGCGCGAGCGCGACGAGCTGCTGCTCACCACCGCTCAACGTCATGATTGACCGGGCGAGGAGCGGCTCGACCCCGGTGTGCTGCACCGCGTCGTCGATGGCGGCACGATTGGCGGCGCCATACGCGATGTTCTGCCGGACGTCGAGATGCGGAAAGAGCAGCGACTGCTGGTAGACGAGCGCGACGCCGCGCACTTCGATGGCCACGCCAGTGACATCCGCGCCTCGCAGCGACACCATCCCGCTGCTCGGCGCGCGGATGCCGGCGATGGTCTCGAGGAGCGTCGTCTTTCCCGAGCCGGCGGCGCCGAGGACGACGCCGTACGCGCCGTCAGGCACCTCGAGCGTTGCGCGGTCGAGGGTGAACGCCCCCTGCCTGACGGTGACGTCACGGAGTGCGACGCTCACGCGTTCTCCGCGCGGCGCGCACCGGGGTACGCGCCTAACGCGCGGAGGAGGATCAGTGGCACGAGCGCGACCAGCACCAGCGCCGCCGCGACTGGGAGCGCCTCGCGCAAACCATAGCCGGTGAGCCGATCGTAGCTCAACACGCTGGCGACGCGCGGGTGGTAGGCGAGTATCACGATCGCCCCGAACTCGCTCGACGCGCGCGCCCAGGCGACGACGGCACCGGCGAGCAGCCCGCGCCGCGCGATCGGCAGCGTCACGCGTCGCAGCGCGCGCCAGCGCGTGTCGCCGAGGGTGCGGGCGACGCCCTCGTATCGCGGATCGACGCGAGCGATCGCTTCGCGTGCCGCGCTGACGTACAGCGGCGCCGAGACGAAGAGCATCGCCGCAATTATTCCGAGGGGCGTGCTCACGACGCGAATGCCGGCGGCGAGGAGTGCCCCGCCGAGCGCGGACGAGCGCGAGAGCACGAGCAGCAGCGCCATCCCCGCCACCGGGTGCGGGATCAGCAGCGGCAAGTCGAGCAGCGCGTCGACGAACGAACGGCCGCGGAAATCGTGGCGCGCGAGGAACCAGGCGAGTGGTGTCCCCATCACCATTGCGACGATCGTGCTGGTCGTCGCAGTCGTGACCGTGAGCAGGATCGCGTCACGAAGTTCGGCGTCGGTGAAGAGCCCGCGGACCCCACTCGCCCCACCGCGGGCGACGAGTGCGAGCGTCGGAATGGCGAGGAAGAGCAGGAGTAGCGAAGCCGCGATGGCGGCGATGAGAGTGGCGATGCGCTGCGTCGAGCGCGTGGTCATTGCGCGCGCGTGGCGCCGCGCGCCGCATTTATCGACTCGACGAGCCGAGGCGGAGTGACATCGAGACCAGCGGCGCGCATCGCGGCCTGGCCGTCGGGTGAGAGGAGGAAGTCGGCGAGCCGTCGCGCGCGTGCGCCGTCAGGCGCGGCGTTCGGGACGGCCATCGCGTAGCGGATCGCTGCTCCCTTCATGGTGATCGAGTCGCCTCGCGTGTGGCCGGCGATGCGGACTTCGACGTGTGCGTACGCGCTGTCGAGCGCATCGTCGCTCAAGTCGATCGACCGCGGCAGCGGGATCCAGCGCAGCTTCGCCGCGCGCGCGACGGACTCGTACACGAAGGCATAGTCGATCGCGCCGGTCTCGAGGAGCGCGGTGAGGTCGGCAGACTTCGGCCGCATGTTGCGCGACGGCGAGCGCGCCAGCACCGCGCGCTCGATGGAATGATCATGGTACGCCAGCTCGGCGAGCCGGAGCACCATCAGCGCACGGTAGCCGGCGGGATCGAGATCCGGATCCGATCGTCCGACCTCCACGCCCGGTTGGCTGAGGACTCGATACCAGTTGGTCGAATCGATCTTCTCCGTCGACGGCCGATCGTTCGCGAGCGCGATGACCATGCGGTTCCGCGCGAATGTCCAGTAGCGCTGGACGTATCGCGGCATCAGCAGCGCGGTGAAGACGTCTTCGTCGGCGAGGGCGACGACGTCGGGGATGTCGTGCAGCTCGGTGATGCGCCGCGCGGCCTCGACGCTCCCGGCGCTGAGCGTGACGACGGGGATTCCGCTGCGCGCGGTGAAGCTGTCGAGCGCAGCGCGCAGCGGCCGGGCAAGGCTCCCGGCGTGGAGCACGACCAGCGGGGCGTCGTCGTGCGCGTCCGGCACGCGCTCTGTGTTTTCGGAACCGACGGTGCGGCCACGATCGCTGCACGCCACGGCGACGAGCATGACGCTCGCCACCACGATCATCACTCGCAGGCAGCGCCTGACGGTTGCTGGTCGCCGAAATGACCACTGCGCGTACGCTCGGACCATGGGCGCCAATATCCCCTCGCGATGCGACCGGGACAAGCAGCGACTCGCGTCGGCGGCTTACCGCTCTCTTACTCCCCGACCGCGTGCGTGTCCACGCCGCGCGTTGTAGCTTGGGGGCGATTCTCCCCCCCACGCAGCAGGAGCAGATGCCTGAACCAGCCATCGAGATCCGCAACGTCGTGAAGCGCTATGACGCTCACCTCGCGGTGCGCGATCTCTCGCTCGTCATCCCGCGCGGCAGCGTCTACGGATTGCTCGGGCCCAACGGCGCCGGCAAGACGACGACGATCCGCATGATCCTCGACATCATCGAGCCTGACAGCGGCACGATCTCGGTGCTCGGCAGTGCACACCGGGACCGCTCGATCCAGGACCGCGTCGGCTACCTCCCCGAGGAGCGTGGGCTGTACAAGAAGATGCAGGTCCGGCGCGTGCTCAAGTTCCTCGGTGAGTTGAAGGGACTCTCCGGACGCGAGGCCGACACGCGCATCACCAGCTGGCTCGAGCGACTGGGACTGCGCACGCCGGAGAAGGATTGGGGGCTGGCAAAGGTCGACGAGCTGTCGCGCGGGATGCAGCAGAAGGTGCAGTTCATCGGCGCGCTGCTGCACGACCCCGAGCTCGTGATCCTCGACGAGCCGTTCAGCGGACTCGATCCCGTGAACTCGCAGGCGCTCAAGGACACGGTGGTGGAGCTCAAGGGGCGCGGGAAGACGGTCATCTTCAGCACGCACGTGATGGAGAACGCCGAGCGTCTCTGCGACTCGGTGTGCATCATCGCCAAGGGGGAGAAGGTGCTCGACGGCGCGGTGAGCGACGTCCGCGCCGAGCATGGCGAGCGGACGATCGCCCTCGCGCTCGATGGCGACGCGTCGCCAGCGGTGAAGGCGATCCTCGCCGACGCAACGTTAGTCAGCGAGGCGGACGACTCGAATCGCTTCTACGAGCTCGAGCTCGCGCCGCAAGCCGACGCCGGCGTCCTGCTGCGGCGACTGGTCGAAGCGGGGGCACCGATCCGGCGCTTCGAGCGCGTGCAGCCGTCGCTGCACAGCATCTTCCTCGAGAAAGTCGGGGCCACCGGAGTCGAGACGGGGATGAGCGGACATGGGTAGACTCTGGGCGGTGATCAAGCGCGAGTACCTCGAGCGCGTTCGCACGAAGTGGTTCATCTTCTCGACGGTGTTCACGCCGCTGCTGTTCGGCGGGATCACGCTGCTGCCGATGTGGCTGGCGAGCAAGAGCATCGACACGGCCAACATCGCGCACATCACCATCCTCGACGCATCGGGGTCGGCGCTGGGCAAGCGCGTGCAGTACGCGTTAGGCGGCGGGCTTCAGTCGAACGACACCGCGGCGACGCAGATCATCGTCCTCGACACGACGCAGCTGGCGGCGGCCGAGTCGGCGACGACGCTGGCGGTGATCCGGAAGGAGACGCGCGGCTACCTCGTGCTCGGGCCCCACGTCCTCGATGCGACCGAGACACGCTACGCGGGGCGCAACGGCGCATCGCTCGCCGACATCGAGCGGATCAAGTCCGCCGTCAGGCAGGCGGTGCTGTCGCAGCGCCTCCAGCAGGCAGGGCTCGATCCCGAGCGAGTCACGAGCCTGACGAGCGTGAAGCCGATCGACATCGACGCCGAGCAGATCGGCGATCGCGGACGAGAGGGAAAGGGTGGGCTGGTGAAGTACATCTTCGCCTTCTCACTCGCCTTCCTCCTCTACATGTCGATCTTCATCTACGGGCAGAACGTGCTGCGCGGGGTGCTCGAGGAGAAGCAGACGCGCGTCGCCGAGGTGGTGGTGTCGAGCGTGCCGACCGACACGCTGCTCGCGGGCAAGGTGCTCGGCGTCGGCGCGGTCGGGATCACGCAGCAGATTCTCTGGGTGATCGGCTCGCTGATCGTGATCAAGCTGCGCGAGCCGGTGATGCACGCGCTCAAGATCACGTCGGCGTCGATCACGCTGCCGAGCATCCCGCCGGCGGTGCTGGCGCTGCTGCTCCTCTTCTTCGTGCTCGGCTTCATGCTCTACTCGGCGCTGTTCGCCGCGGTCGGAGCGATGGTGAACAGCGACCAGGAGGCGCAGCAGGCGGCGCAGCCGGTGACGCTGCTGCTCGTGGCGACGGCGATCCTGATCCAGCCGGTGCTGCTCAACCCCGGGACGACGCTCGCGGTGGTCGCATCGATCTTCCCGTTCTCGGCGCCGATCCTGATGCCGCTGCGGTTGAGCCTCGTCTCGGTGCCATGGCAGCAGGTCGCCGGATCGTTCGTGGCGATGATCGTCGCGATCGCGATCGCGATCTGGCTGGCGTCGCGGATCTACCGCACGGGGCTGCTGATGTACGGCAAGCGTCCGTCGTTCGGCGAAGTGGCGCGCTGGCTGCGGCGGAGCTGAACGCTCAGGGGATTGGACTTCGAATTGCGGAACAGCTCCCAGGATACAGCCACCGAGGAGAATGCACGATGAGTGAGCAGTCGAAGAAGGTGAACATCCCGCGCGATGCGGACGGGAAGCAGAGCGCGGACCAGAAGGTGGACGAGGCGGAGCTGGAGAGCTTCCCGGCGAGCGACCCGCCTTCGACGACGCCGTCGCATGCGGGTGCACCGAAGAAGGGAAACGGCAACCGCGGTTGAACCACTGAGCACCGCCGCGGGGAACAGCGACCGCCTAACGCGAAAGACGGCCGGGAGCGAAATGCTCCCGGCCGTCTTCACAGAAGTGTCCGCGCTCAGTCGGCGCGAAGCGCGTCGGTGTTGCTGGCCGCGCCCATGGTGCCGGCTGATGCGGCGGACGAGGCGTCGAAGTTGCGCGACGACGAGCCGAAGCTGTTGCCGCCGTTCCCCGACCCGAGCGAGGCGTTGGCGCGGCTGCCGTCGTTGCCGCTCCTGCCGACGTTGGTCGCGCCTAACGATGACTTGAGGTCGTTGACCCAGCTTTCCAGCTTGCTCTGGAAAGCGCCGTGCACGCCGCCGACGAGGGTCGCGACTGCGTCGTCGAGCATCTCGCCGACCTTGTTGCTGGCGCCCCTGGTCGCGCCGACCGTCGCGGCAGCGGCCTTCACGTCGGAGCGCGAGCCGGCGAGGAGCGCGCCGGCGGCGACGGCGACGGCGAGTGCCGGCCACGGGTTGTCCTTCACGACCTGCATGATGTTGAGCTTCTGCTCGAGCTGCGTGAGCGTGTCCGACATCCGCTCGCGCGTCAGTTCGATGTCCCGCCGGACGTCAGCCGTTGTCTCAGCCATTCCTTGTCCTCCTTGAGCGTTGCCACCGTCTTGTCCGGGGCGAGATTCGCGGGCGACAGTGCCGATTGTCCCCGTTTGACGAATACGAATGCGATCGCGAACGCGATCACGGTGAACGCGAGCGCAGCCAGCCAGTAGCGATCGTGCAGCCACTGGTCGCCGCCGAGCAGGATGATCCCGGTGAAGAACGCGAGAGTGCCGAGCAGCATGAATACACCGCCGCTGGCGACCATCGCCGTCCCGCGACCGACGCTGGCGAGCATCCTCGACAGCTCGAGCCGGGCGAGCTTCACCTCGTTGCGCACGAGGGCGCCACTCCCCTCCGCGAGATCGCGAAGGAGAGCGCCGACGCCTCGGCGGCCGTCGTCCAGATCGACAGCCATGGGGACCTCCTACTTGCGGAAGGCTTTGCCGAGGAGATAGCCGATGCCGGCTGCGATGAGCAGCGAGCGGCCGGGATTCTCCTTGACCTGCTTCTCGACGCTCGCCTTCATCTGGTCCATGTCGGCGTTGCGGAGAAAGTCCGCGGTGCCCTGCATCCCGGACGCGAGCTTGTCGGTGATCTGGCCGAGCTGGCCATTGTCAGCGCTGATGCTCGCGGATCCGCTGCCGGTCGCGCCGGCATACGAGCCGGTGCCCGACTGCTGCGAGCGGAGCTTGTTCGCCCCCGCCTCGAGCTTGTCAGCGAGTGTCGCCTTCAGCTCGGTGGCCTTGTCCTTCGCGCCGGAGAGGCCGCTCTTCGCCTTGTCGGTCGCGTTGCCGAACGTGTCCTTCGCCTTGTCAGCGAGCGAATCAGCGCTGCCGCCGAAGTTGCCGCTGCCTGACGATCCGCTCCCGAAGCTCGACCCTGACGTGCCCGTCGAACCACCAGTGGAGCCGAACGACGAAGCGTCGCTGCCTGACGCGCCGTAGCCCTCGCTGCCGCTGTTGGAGAGGCCGGCAGTGCCGCCGTAGCCGCCGCTCGTCGACGCGGAGCTGCTGCCCGACTCGTAGCCGGACTCCGGGCCAGCCCCGGTGCTGCTCGACCCGCTCTGCGAATTGAGATTGTCGTTCGGATTCCGTTCCATCGCTGCATCCTCCGTTGGGTAGCGTACGCGAGGGCTACCGTCGCCGCTCAGTCGTGCGCAGGGTAAGTGCAGAGGGCGTGCCGGACGGTTAGGTGTAGCGTTGCCGCGGCGCGCGCGGGCGCGGTTTGACTTGACGCCGTTGAGACCCAAGCTGGCGATAAGCGGTAAGCCGCACGCAGTAAGCGGACGGCAAAAGGGGTCAGGGGTCGGGGATCAGCAACTGCTTCCGCAGTGCCCGACCCCTGACCCCTGACCCCGCTCTTGCTCGACCCTAACGGCTAATGGCTAACGGCTTCGGTCTTGTCGCAGTACTTCTCGAACGCGCTCTCGAGGTCCTTCGCGATCGCTTCCGCCGAGCGACTCTCGATCTGATGGCGCTCGAGCATGTAGACGAGCTTTCCATCCTTGAGCAGCGCGATCGACGGCGACGACGGTGCGTAGCCGGTGAGATAGCTGCGGGCGCGGGCCGTGGCGGCGGTGTCCTGGCCGGCGAATACGGTCGTCAGCACGTCGGGCTTCGCCGGGCTCTGGAGCGCCTTGATCACGGCCGGGCGCGCGTTGCGTGCGGCGCAGCCGCACATCGAGTTGACGACGACCAGCGTCGTCCCCTTCGCGTCCTTGAGCTTCGCGTCCACCTGCTCCGGGGTCTTCATCTCCTCGACACCGACGCGCGTCAGCTCCTGGCGCATCGGGGTGATCATCCTCTCGTCATACATCGGCACAACCTCCTGAATCGCGGAAAACCGTCAGGCACGCCCTCGCCGTTAGGCGAGGCGCGCGCGCCGGATCATTCGTCGTTCTCGGCGTGGCGCACGAGGGCGAGGATCGCCGACTGCGGCACCACCAGGTAGCGCTCGTTCTCGAAGGACATCTCGACCGACGCCTTGCGGAAGAACATCGCATAGTCGCCGACGCGCGCCTGCATGGGGACGAACCTCGTCTCGCGGCGGCTTGTTCCCATCCGCCACGGCTCGTCGGCGTGCTCGTTGAGGTCGGGCATCGGCAGCCCGGGCCCGGTCGCGACGATACGCCCGCCCTGCACCGCCTGCGACTCGAGCGCGGTCGCGGGAAGGATCAGCCCGACGTTCGACCGCTCTTCGCCCTCCTCGACCTTCACCAGGACGCGGTCGCCGACGACGATGAGCTTCTTGTTGTGGATCCTCATCCTTCAAACATAACGCTCGCCACTACTTCCCGGCTTCCTCGGCGGCGGTGCGCTCTGCGATGCGCTCTTCGTTCTCCTCATGGATCGCGGTCAGCGTATGGTCACGGTCCTCATGGCGGAGGAGGAGGACGCGGACGAGCTGGACGACGAGCGCGAGGATCAGGGTGAAGACGACGACCGGGATCGCCCGCCAGACGAGCAGGTCGCCCGCCATCGGCGGCCAGTCGGCGAACGTCGCGCGGCCGCTTCCCCACGGCTCACGATGCACCGCGGTGAGCGCCAGGCTCGCGAGCAGCTCGCCCGCGATCTCGAGCGCGACGAAGAGCGGCGCGCGCCAGAGCCAGTGCTTGATCGGGAAGTTCGCCAGGTGCGCGGTGCACATCCCGAACAGCAGCAGCGCCCCGAACGCCGACGTCAGCCCGAAGTACACCCAGCTGTTCGCACCATGCGTGAGCACGAGTGCGCGATACAGCCGCAGCACCACGCCGGTGATGAGCCCCATCTCGACGACCGAAAGCGTGAGCTTCCGGAACGCCGCAGGCTCCTCGACCGTCCAGGTGACGGTGTGTCGGGGGAAGTAGGTCGGCATCAGTCAGAACATACGCGTGGCTGGGGCCGGCATCAACACTACGATGAAGAGATGATCGAGGCCCCGATCGAGAGAGGAGAGAGAAGAGAACCAGCCAAACGGGACGGAACCAGCGGGGTGCTGGTAACCGCAATCGTTGTTTCGTCGCTCATCTCTGCTCTCTTCATCGGAGTCTCGATCATCTCTTTATCGCCGTGTTGAACTCCGGCCGCACGGCCTCACTCGTCGCAGTACACCGCACGGAGAGTTCACCGCGAGATGCGCCCCGAGAGCCACACCAGAGATTGAGGGAGGTGCGCTCTCCAGTACTCCCAACTATGCCCCCCGCTCCACTCGTGATACTCGACACTTTCTCCGCGCGCCTTTGCGCCGGCGACGAACTCGCGGTTCTCGGGGAGGAAGGGGTCATCGACACCGCAGTCGATGAAGAGCGGAGGCAGCGGGCGCCCGCTGTCGATGGCGCGGTCGGCCATGCGCAGCGGCTCGCGCGCCCACCAGCCGAACATGTCCCGGCCGCCGAATGCGAGCGCCAGCGAGGGCCAGAGCCACTGCGGCCACCGCGCCTTCACCTCGTCGATGTCCTGCGCATCGCGTTGCGGGGCGGGGACGCTGTCGTGGGCAATGCCGCGCAGCGGCGCGAGGACTCCCGAATGACTGGCGGCGGCCGAAAAGACGTCGGGATAGCCTAACGCGAGCGACACCGCGCCATAGCCGCCCATGCTCAGCCCCGCGATGCCGCGATGGGCGCGGTCGGCGATGGTGCGAAAGGTCGAGTCGATGTGAGCGACGACATCGCGGGCGATGTAGTCGTCGTACTTGGGCCACGGGACGCAGTAGTCGGCGGCGCTCTCCCTGCTTGGCGGATTGCGCGTGCACTCACTGAAATTTCCGAGCGCGTTCCACGTCGTGTACCAGCCATCGTCGCCATCAGGCATGACGACGATCATCTCCGGCATCCCGGTCGCGATCAGCGAGTCCATCGTCGCGCCGAGCCGCCCCTGGGTGCTCCAGTCCTTCTCACTCCCGCTCGCGCCGTGCAGGTAGTAGGCGACCGGGTAGCGCTTCGCGCCGCTGCCGTACGACGGCGGGAGATAGACGCGCGCCTGCTTGGTGGTGCCGAGCATCTGCGACCAGAACCGGATGTCGACGACCACGCTCCCCGGCTGGTCGGGAAGCCCGATCGGATGTGGTCCGGGCGCAGGCACCTGCGCGCGCGACATCGTCGCGGTGGCGGCGAGCGAGAACACCACCGAGATCGCGAGCGAGCACGCGACCGCGAGCGACGATGCGCGGCGTTCGCGGAGTGGCGTGAAGGATTCGGTCGGCACGGCGGCAAACGTACCGGCGTGACCGCGCGCACGACAGCCTCGGGCAGGAGCCTCGCGGGCCGGACGTGATGCAGCGCGTCGACGCACGATCGGATGGAGACGCCACGCCCGCCCGACAAGTTGCGGGCTCTGGCACATGCGTTGCCCTCCTCCTTCGCGACAGCGACGCGCGAACAGCACCGAGCCGGCGGCTCGCCGGCGCGCGCCGACAAACTCGGAGGCAATCGTGCGTCGAGGTGGAAGTCTCATCGCCGCCATCATCATGGCGATCATCGGAGCGATCACCTACTTCTCGTCCAGCTCGAAGAACGAGGTGACCGGTGACGTGCAGCACATCAGCATCGCGCCGGACCAGGAGGTCGCGCTCGGATTGCAGGCGTTCCCCGAGATGTCGCAGCAGTTCGGCGGCGAGATCACCAACCGGACCGTCGACGACTACGTCGAGGAGGTCGGGCAGCGCATCGTCGCGAAGAGCGACGCGGCGCAAGGCCCGTACAAGTACGACTTCCACGTCCTCGCCGATCCGCAGACGATCAACGCCTTCGCGCTTCCCGGCGGACAGGTCTCGATCACGGTCGGCCTCCTTCGCCAGCTCCACAACGAAGCTGAACTCGCCGGAGTTCTCGGTCACGAGATCGGGCACGTCGTCGGGCGGCACGGCGCCGAGCAGCTGTCGAAGCAGCAGTTCGCGCAGACGCTCGTCGGCGCGGCGACGATCGCGTCGTACAACCCCGACCACCCGAGCTCCACGGCGCAGAACGCGGCGATCGCGGCGGCGATCAGCCAGCTGGTGAGCCTTCGCTTCAGCCGGAACGACGAGCTCGAGGCCGACGCGTTAGGCGTGCGGCTGATGGACGAGGCGGGCTACGACGTGAAGGGAATGCACGACCTGCTCGTCATCCTCGAGCAGCAGTCGCAGGGCGGGCGGACGCCGGAGTTCTTCAGCACGCACCCGGATCCGGGGAACCGCCTGCAGCGAGTGGATGCGCTCATCGCACAGGCGCCGCGAAAGGGGACGGATGTTGGGGCGGATCGGTTCCAGGCGAACGTGCTGCGGTTCGTCAGGCAGTGAGTCGGGAGAATGCCCCGAACGGCCCCTCCCCGGCCACGCGTCGCCCGATCACCGGCGTGGCGCGTACGGGGTTCCTGAAGAACTTCATCACCCGGCCGAACATCGTGGTCGGTGACTACACGTACTACGACGACCCGCGCGGCCCCGAGCACTTCGAGTCGAACGTCCTCTACCACTTCGACTTCGTCGGCGACCGGCTGGTCATCGGAAAGTTCTGCAGCATCGCCGCCGAGACCTGCTTCATCATGAATGGCGGGAGTCATCCGACCGACTGGCTGACCACCTATCCCTTCCCGATCTTCGGCGAGGGATGGGAGGCGGCGATGCCCGAGCGCTGGCCAACGAAGGGCGACACCGTGGTCGGGAACGACGTCTGGTTCGGATACCGCGCGCTCATCATGCCGGGCGTGCACATCGGCAACGGCGCGATCGTGGCGACAGCGTCGGTCGTGACGAAGGATGTTCCACCCTACGCCATCGTCGGCGGCAACCCGGCGAAGATCCTCCGCTACCGCTTCGACCCGGGGACGATCGAGCGGCTGCAGGCGGTCGCCTGGTGGGACTGGCCGGCGGAGGAGATCACGCGCAACGTGCGCGCGCTGTGCGCCGGTGATGTCGACGCAATCGCGAACTGAAGCCGTCGGAAGAGCGGGAGCCTAACGCCTGACGGGTGCGAGCCGCTGCTCGGTGATCATCCCGACGACGGCGACTCCGCTCTGCCGGGCGATCCTCATCGCGTCCAGTACCACGCCATAGTCGACGTCCTTGTCGGCGCGGATGTAGAGGATCCGATCTCCGCTCATGTCGCCGTAGATCGATTGGAGCAATGCCGGCAGCTCGTCGTGAGCGATCGACGCCTTGCCAAGATTCAACCGGCCCTGCGCATCGATCCCGAGGACATGGTCAGCCGGGTCCTCGGGGCGGCTCACCGACCACGCCGCAGCCGGCGGAACAGCGGCCGTCCCGGCGAGCAGCGCGGGGGCGACGACCATGAAGATCACGAGCAGTACGAGCATGACGTCGATCATCGGTGTGACATTCGGCGTCGCCTGCACTTCTGAGGCGGGAGCGGTATGCATCGGAGACCTCGGGGTTGAGTCTCCCGCGATACTGGCACCGGCACATTATCGTCCGCTGACAATCACGTTAGCCGACGATGAAGTTCCGGTGACGGATTGCCGATGCCCGCGCGGCCGCTGCGCGACCGCGTTCCGTCGATGCCGGACCGTGCCTAACGCTTCAGGCACGGCGCCGCGGCGCCGGTCACCCAGATCGCGTCGATCGTCGCTGCGTCTGGGAGGACGGTGGCATCCTTCTCGACCGCAGCGGCCCCACCATGCAGCTCGCCCGGACTGACGTTCGTCTCGAACGAGACCCCGGGAATGCTGTCGGCGAAGGCGACGACGTTTCCCTCGCCCACCGACGCGCAGACGCGGCCGTGCGCGGCTCGCAGTGCACCGACCGTGCTCCCGACGTGAATTCCCTTCCCCGTCCGAAGCACCGAGTCGCGGACGATCACCCGCGTGATGCTGGTGTCGGCGCTGCCGGTCGAGAGCGCGATGACGTGGCCGCCGCCGACTGCGACGAAGTGCGAACGCTCGGTCATCCCCTCGCCTAACGTGATCGCGCTGTCGCGGATCTCGCAGGCGACGGCGACGGCGCTGATCCGCGCTCCGATCAGCACCGGGCCGATGCCCTGGGTCGTGATCGGGCTCGGCGTCGTCGCGCACTGCTCCTTCGCCGCGGTTCGCGGTGGCGGCGGGGGGGCAAACTCGTGACCGGTCGGGTCGCGCTTCGAGTCGTGTCCGCTGAAGCAGGCAGCGGCTGCCGCTGCCAGTGCAGCCAGCGCGAAGATCGCAGTCGATGTACGGGGTGCGCGAGCGCTCTGAATCCGGTGCGACGTCATCATCTCATCAGGTCATGAACTCGTGCAGCAGCGAGTGGAAATGGTGAACGCCGTTCTCGCGCTTCACCGAATATCGCCCGCGGTCATAGACGCGCGAACGGAGATTCTTCTGCACGGCCTCGGTGATCTCGATGTCCTCGGCCTGGATCTCGTCGCTGAAGGCGACGAGCTTCGACCAGGCGGGGTCGGTCGCCGGGTCGGCCGGGGGCTCGAGCGCGAACCACTCGAAGATCACCTTGCAGCGATCGTGGCCCATCGGCAATACGACGTTCGTCTGGACCTGCCCGAGATAGACGTTGAGCATCGTGTTCGGGAAGAGCCAGTAGTACTGCGCCTGGTCCTCCGGCGCGTTAGGCACGTACTGCCGCTGCGCAGCGAGGTGGGGCGGCACTGGGCGCAGCGGCGCGTGCTGCAGTGAGTAGTAGCGGTGCGGCTCGACGCGGTACTGGTCGTAGTCGAGCTCCTTGTGCAGTCCGGGATGCACCACCGGCAGGTGGTAGCCCTCGAGGTAGTTGTCGACGTAGACCTTCCAGTTGCAGCCGATCTCGTAATCCTTCGTCATCACCCAGCGCATGCGCTCGGGATGGAAGTGCGCCGCGCGCTCGGGGATGTCCTCGAGGAAGTCGGTGAGTGGCGGCGCCTTTGGATCGACGTTGACGAAGACGAGCGGTCCCCAGCTCGCGACCTGCACCGGCTGCAGGTGCATGTCCGCGAGCGCGAAGCGCTCGACGCCTTCCATCTCCGGAGCGCGGAGAAGGTTTCCCTGCAGGTCATACGTCCAGCCGTGATACTTGCACTGCAGCGTCTGGCGCTTGCCACACCCATACGCCACCGGCCCGGCGCGATGGAGGCAGACGTTATGAAATCCGCGCAGCCTCTCGCCCTCCCGCAGCACCACCAGCGATTCACCCGCGACCTCGGTGGTGAAGAACTGCCCGCTCTCCGCCACCTGCTCCGTCCGCCCGACGAGCTGCCATGTCCGCGCGAAGATCTTCTCGCGCTCGAGCTCGAGGTACACGGGATCCGTGTACAGCCGCGCCGGAATGGTCGACGCGTTCGCGATGTTCGGGTCGAAGGGGAAGTGGATGGGCATGCTGGGAGGGGTCGGGGGTCAGGGGCCAGGGCTTGGCGCGTTAGGCACTCGGCACCTCAGGCAGTTGCCGACCCCTGACCCCTGACCCCTTCTTCAGTATCACGTACAGCGGCAGCCCCGCCGCCACCGCGAGCGTCCCCCAACCGATCACTGTCCATCCCACGCCGTACATCGTGTAGAGCACGAAGAGGAAGGCGATCGCGGCGACGACACGGGCTCCTGCACGTCCGCCGCCGCCGTCCGCGGCGAGGGCGAATTCGGCGGCGGCGGCGAGGAGATGCGGAAGCAGTGTCGTCAGGACGGACAGCAGCACGATGAAGTCGAATACCGCGAGCAGCGAGTGCGAGAAGTAGAGGAGCAGCATGGCACTCGTCACCATCGCGCCGACCACCAGCCCGACGGCGGGCGTTCCGTACTTGGGATGGATCGCGGCGAGAGGACGGAAGAACAATCCATCTTCCGCCGCGCTGAGGGGGATGCGTCCCGACATGAGAATCCACCCGTTCAGCGTCCCGAGCGCGGCGGCAACCGCCGCGAGGCCGACGAGCGTGCCGGCCCAGGGACCGAGCGCCTGCTCGGCGGCGAGGGCGATCGGGCGCGCCGAGCCGGCAACCACGCCGTTAGGCATCGACCCGGCGACGGCGAGCGCCGTGAGGAGGAAGACGAAAGTGCCGACCCAGTAGCCGATCATGGTACCGCGGCGGATCGTCCGTTCCGGCGCCTGCACTTCCTCGGCGGGGACGGTCGCCGACTCGATGCCGGAGTAGGCCCAGACCACCAGCGATGCACCGACGGCGATCGAGCCGAAGCCGTTAGGCGCGAACGGGTGCAGGTTTGCGGCGTCGAAGTGGCTCAGCGCGGCGATCGCGACGAGCACGAGCGGGACGAGGTTGAGGAACATCACCGCCGTCTGCACCCGGCCGCTCTGGCGGACGCCGCGGATGTTGAGCCAGCAAAGCCCCCACACCAGCCCTAACGCGAGGGCGAAGCGGAGCGCGGCGCTCTCGGCGAGCATGGGCGAGAAGCCGACGATGTAGCCGACCGCGCCGGTCACGATCGCCCCGTTGCCGATCACCGCGCTCACCCAGTACGACCAGACCGTTATGAATCCCGTCAGGTCGCCGAAGGCGTGTCGCGCGTAGACGTAGGGCCCGCCCGTGCGGGGGAAGCGCGTCCCCAGTCGCGAGTAGACGAGTGCGACGAACAGGTAGCCGGCGGCGACGAACGCCCAGGCGACGATCCCGAACGGTCCGGTCGCCTTCGCCAGCGAGGCCGGGAGGGTGTAGACCGACGTCCCGACCATGTTGCCGACGACCAGCGCCACCGTCCCGATCAGCCCGAGGCCGCGAATGAGTCGCGGCGCGGCGTCGCGAAGTGCGGCGGTGCGGTCGGTCACGACCGCGCCCGTCGGCTCGGCCGGCGCCGGCGTCACTGGTGTCGCGCTCACTCGCGCACCGTTAGGCGGTCAACGGATCAGGTGGCCGATCCGCGACCAGCGGATATCCGTCAGCGGGCAGACCCCCGAGCCGCACTCGGGGTCGTACGAGTAGTACACGAAGATCGGCTCACCGCGGACGTTGTTGCGCGGGACGAATCCCCAGTAGCGGCTGTCCTTCGAGTTGTAGCGGTTGTCGCCGAGCATCATGTAGTGCCCGGCGGGGATGAGGAGCGGCCCCCAGTCGTCGTGCACCGGCTGCGCCGGCGGAGCGCCGAATCGCGAGCCCCTCAGCTCGAACTTGTGCTGCCAGTCGAAGAGAGGGTCGATCGACGTGGGTGCGCCGGGCGGGGGTGGCTCGTGACTGCCATAGCCCTGGCGCTGCGGCATCCCGTTCACGTACACGAGTCCCTTGCGCATGAAGATCGTGTCGCCGGGCATCCCGATCAGTCGCTTCACCAGCGTCGGTGTCGGATCCTGCGGCTGGTCGATCTGGTACGGCGACTGGAAGACGACGATGTCGCCGCGATGTGGATCGCGATAGGCGCGAATCGGCGTCCCGGGAATGCGCAGCCGGATCGGGGTGTTCGTGAACGGGATGTTCGGGCCGTAGATGAACTTGTTCACGAACAGCCAGTCGCCGACGAGAAGGCTCGGCACCATGCTCGGCGACGGAATGCGATACGCCTCGACGACGAAGGCGCGAATGGCGAGGAAGATCGCGATCAGCGCCGCGAGCGACTTGAAGGATTCCCACGCCCTGCCTGACGATGGGGCCTTGCCGCGCGCCTGCGCGACGGTGCCCTTCGACTTGGCGGGTGCGGAGCTGCGTTTGCGAGAAGCCACGTGTGAAGAACGAGCGGGAACGAGGAGGCGGTCAGGTGATGCGCGGACCACGGCGTGGGCCGCGGGGAGGACAGAGAACGATACACGGGGAACAACGAAGGGGTGCGCCGGTTGGCCGCACCCCTTCGCTCGAGTCGCCCGAAAGCTTCCCTGGACCAGCCGACCAGCTTACGACAGGTGCTTGTTGACGAGCTTCGTCATGTCGAACATCGAGACCTGCTCCTTCTTGAAGATCGGACGGAGGTTCTCGTCGGCGTTGATCATGCGGCGGTTCTTCTGATCCTGGAGCCCTTTCCGCTTGATGTACTGCCAGAGCTTCTTGGTGATCTCGGTGCGCGGCATCGGGCTGTTACCGACGACGCTCGACAGCTGCTCGCTCGGCTGCATTGGCTTCATGAACGCCGCGTTCGGGGTGCGCTTCGCGCCGCTGCGCTTCTTCGCGGCCTTGCGCGTCGACTTCTTCGCGCCGCCCTTCTTGGCGCCGCCCTTCTTCGCACCACCCTTCTTTGCGCCACCCTTCCTGGCGCCGCCCTTCTTCGCGGCCTTCTTTCTGGCTGCCATGCGTTGTCTCCTGTGTGATGATCGGAGTGCGTTTTCTCTGGGGAAAATACCTGTCCGACGCGCCCAAACTACACACCATCACGCGCGGCGCAATAGGAAAATCATAATTTCCCATAGGAGAATCGGCGTTTTTCCCTGCGAGAATGCTCTCGCGTCACACCGATTGCCCCCGGACGCACGGTCATTTTCCCTCGGTGGAACCGCCTCCGTAACGCTTCCACCGCGTGTTGGACGCTCAGCCCCCGACCAGCGTTTCGAGGAGTCGCATCATTTTCTCGTCCCACGGATCGGGGTGCGCATCGTCGTCGGCGATCTCGTAGTTCTGCTGCGGCGTCTCGAGCACGAGGGGAATTCCCACTGTGCGCTTGTCGGCGAGCAGCCAGCCGAACGCCTCCGTCCCGATGTTGCCGTCGCCGATCAGCGCGTGGCGATCGACGTTCGAGCCGAGCGCGCCCTGACTGTCATTGAGGTGGAAGAAGGACGGCGTGCGCCCGGTCGCCTCCTCAAATTCGTTGAGCACCGCGGTCGGCGCGTCGGGGCCGAAGGTGAGGTCGTAGCCCGCGGCGAAGAGGTGACAGCTGTCGAGCCCATAGCCGGTGCGCGACTGCAGCTCGCTCGGCACCTCGGCGAGCATTGCGGCGATTTCCCCCGGCGTGCGCCCCACCGTGTTCCCCGCGCCGGCGGTGTTCTCGATGAGCAGGCGAGTGTCGCCTTCGACTTTTCGCAGGGCGTTGGTGATCGCCTTCCCCACTCTGCGCGCGCCTGCCTGACGATCACCGTCGGTGGCCGCGCCGGGGTGAAAGCAGACGGCGCCGAGTCCGAGGGTGGTCGCGCGCTCGAGCTCCTTCGCGAGCCCCGCGCTCGCGCGGGCCCACTTCTCCTCTTCCGGCGTCGCGACGTTGAGCACATAGGCCGCGTGCGCGATCGTGTTTCGCGGCGCGATCTTCGACGCCTTCAGGGCCTCGCGAAAGCGCTCGGCCCGCTCGGGGCGGACGCCGTTCTTCTCGTTGTAGAACTTCGGGACCGCGGTGAAGATCTGCAGTGCCGTCATGTTCGACGCGGCCGCGCGCTTCACCGCCATGTCGATCCCGCCCTTGTCGATCGTGTGCGCTCCGAGATAGCGGCTGCTCATTCGATGCTCATTCGAGGTCCTCGTCGCCCGCGGAAATTGAGAGGTCGATCATCTTCGACCCCTGGAGATACTCCACCGACTGGGGATTCTTCAACTTCGACAGCCGCTTCACCACCGCCGCGATCCGCTCCGCCTGCTCGGTGATGATCTTCACCTGCGCGCGATCGTCCGGCGCCAGCGTCGGCGATTTCTCGAGCATGGCCGCGTAGCCGATGAGCGCCGCGAGCGGATTGTTGATCTCGTGCTCCACCGCGGTCGTCGTCTCGCCGATTCCCTCCTGCCAGCGCGCGTGCGCCAGCTCGCTCTCGGCGGCCAGCCGCTGCTCCTCGAGGAGGATGCGCCGTTCGGCGATCGTCAGGCGGGCGCGCACGCGCTCGGCGCTCGGTGGCTTGGAGAGATAGTCATCGGCGCCCGCGTCGAGCATGCGTTCGAGATCGCTGCCATCCTGCTCGGCGAGCGCGATGACGAACGTCGAGTGAGCCGGGTCGGCTGCCCGGATGCGACGCGAGACTTCGGCACCGTCGACGAGCGGAATCTCGGCGTCGATCAGCACGAGCGCCGGCCGTTCGCGCTGCCATGCACTCCATGCCTCCTCGCCGTCACATGCCTGCACGAGCGTGTAGCCGCGCTCCTTGACGACGTCGCATACCAGCGCGCGCGACTGATCCGATGGATCGGCGACGAGCACGCGCGTCGCAGCGCGCACCGCGCGGTCGAGCGCTCGTGGGACGCGTCGTTCGCTCATCGCGCCCGGCCGGATGCGAGGGTCACCGCGCGCCCCCGAAGCGCCCGCTGCGGACGACCACGGAGATCGCGCCGTCAGGCACGCGATGGACCCACGCGACCGCGACGCGTCCGGCGGCGATCGCGATCGCGGGCTCGCTCGCGTCGCTCGACGACGGCACCGTCAGCCTCTGCTCGAAGATGTGTCCCATCGTGTGCGAGAGCGCGATTCTCACCTGTGGATGGTCGGAGCTCGGATCGATGAAGGCGACGACGACCGTGTCGCCACGCGCCGCGATCGCCGCGTCTGTCAATTCGTCCCCGTACATGATGGTCACCGGCGAATGAAACATCCGGCCGCGATCCATCGAGTGCGAGAAGAAGACCCCGGCTCCCTGCACGTCTCGCATGCTGTACGCCACGTGAACGTATCCGCTCGAAGAGTCGGCCGCGATCGCCGGAGCGGGCCGGTTGCAGCCAACCGCATTATGATCGGCGCTGTCCACCAGCTCGGGCGTGCTCCAGCTCCGTCCGGCGTCGATGCTGCGCGCGACGAACAGCGCTGAGCTCGAGTCGGCGCGCGGCGCCCACCACGCGACGTAGCGTTCGACACCGCTGGTCCCGCTCACCGCGACTCGCGCGCTCGCGGGACAAGCACCGGGCATCTGCGGCGCGAGCAGCGATGCGGTGTCCACCGTGAACCGCGGTTCGACGCCGTCGAGCACGAGCCGCCCCTGCAGGTGATCACCGGCCCGCGTGGAGGCAGGAGCCCATACGACCGGCGCGGCGCTGCACGCAGCCAAAACCAGCGCGACCATCGTGACCGCTGCGCCGGGTACGATATGGAACTGGCCTTTAGCCATTAGCCATTAGGGTTGAGCGACTGCGGCGCGACAACCAGCCTTTAGCCATTAGCCATTAGCGTTGAGCAACTGCGGCGCGACGACGGCGAAATCGCATCGGAGCAAGCTAATGGCTAATGGCTAACGGCTAATGGCTGCCGTCATGGCTAACGGCTGATGGCTTATGGCTGCCGTTGGGGCTTAGTTTTATGCATACGCTTTCACGGTCAACAGAGGGCTTCATGTCAGCACCAACCGTCCCGAAATCGTCCGCGCGCGCGGCGGGCGCAGTCGTCAACGAGCAGCCGATGTCGGCCGACAGTGCGCCGGGTACCGGACTCGGCGCGTTTGCCGCGGTGCGGCGCGTACCACCGGCGGTGAATGAGCCGGTGCGATCGTATGCACCGGGATCGCCGGAGCGGAAGGCGCTCAAGGAGCGACTCGCGTCGATGAGCGCCGAGCGGATCGAGATCCCACTCGTGATCGGCGGAAAAGAGATCCGCACCGGTGAGACGGCGACGACGACGATGCCGCATGCGCACCAGCACGTGCTCGCCGACTGGCACAAGGCGTCGCGCGAGCACGTGACGCAGGCGATCGACGCGGCGCGCGCCGCGCATCGCGAGTGGGCGGCGTGGAGCTGGGAGGATCGCGCCGCGGTGTTCCTGCGCGCCGCCGAGTTGCTGTCGACGACGCGACGCTCGACGCTGAATGCGGCGACGATGCTCGGCCAATCGAAGACGGCGTACCAGGCGGAGATCGACAGCGCCTGCGAGCTGATCGACTTCTGGCGCTTCAACGTCGGTTTCGCGCAGTCGCTGTACGAGGAGCAGCCGATCAATTCACCGGGAGTGTGGAACACCGTCGACTATCGGCCGCTCGAGGGATTCGTCTACGCGGTGACGCCGTTCAACTTCACCGCCATCGGCGGGAATCTTCCCACCGCGCCGGCGCTGATGGGGAACACGGTGCTCTGGAAGCCGGCGGCGACGGCGATGCTCAGCGCGTGGTACACGCTGAAGATCCTCGAGGAGGCGGGGCTGCCGCCCGGAGTGATCAACTTCGTCCCCGGCGACGCGGCGATGATCTCGGACGTCGCGCTCTCGCACCGCGACCTTGCCGGGGTGCACTTCACCGGCAGCACCGCGGTGTTCAACAACATGTGGAAGACGATCGGCGGCAACATGTCGAGCTACCGCTCGTACCCGCGCATCGTCGGCGAGACCGGAGGGAAGGACTTCATCGTCGCACACGCGAGCGCCGATCCCGCCGCGCTCGCGGTCGGCATCATCCGCGGCGGCTTCGAGTACCAGGGACAGAAGTGCTCGGCGGCGAGCCGGGTCTACGTGCCGAAGTCGATGTGGCCCGAGGTGCGCGACCGCTGCGAAGCGATGATCAACGAGATCAAGGTCGGCGACGTCCGCGACTTCCGGAACTTCATGGGCGCGGTGATCGACCGTAAGGCATTCACCAAGATCAGCGAGTACCTCGGCGACGCGAAGCAGAACGCGAAGATCATCGCCGGTGGAAAGACCGACGACAGCGTCGGCTATTTCGTCTGGCCGACGCTGGTCGAGACCGCGGATCCGAACTACCGGCTGCTGTGCGAGGAGATCTTCGGCCCGGTGGTGACGGTGAGCGTCTACGACGACGCGAAGTGGAGCGAGATGCTGAAGCAGGTCGACGCGACGTCGCCGTACGCGCTGACCGGTGCGGTATTCGCGCGCGACCGTAAGGCCTTACGCGAAGCGAGCGTCGCGCTGCGAAACTCGGCGGGTAACTTCTACATCAACGACAAGCCCACGGGTGCCGTCGTCGGACAACAGCCGTTCGGGGGAGCGCGCGGATCGGGAACGAACGACAAGGCCGGCTCGAAGCTCAACCTGATGCGCTGGGTCTCTCCTCGCGCGGTGAAGGAGACGATGGTGCCCGCAGTTGATTATCGGTACCCGTTCCTGGATGGGGAGTAGTCTTCTCTCGCTGTCTAACGGCGACGAGCGACGCCGTGCGTTCCTCGTTCAACACGGCGAAGAGAAATGATCGAGACTCCGATTGAGAGAGGAGAGACGAGCGACGAAACAACGATTGCGGTTACCGGCACACCCGTCGTTGTCGTCGCGCCCAGCAGGTTCGCTCTTCGCTGATCTCTTTATCGGAGCCTCGATCATCTCTTCATCGCAGTGTCGTAGCCAGACTCGCTACTCTCACCTCGCCGTGTTGACAATCGAACAGGCGATACAAACCAACCGAGCATGCGTTACCGGTATCTGACCGCGGACATCTTCACCGACAAGCCGTTCGGCGGCAACCAGCTGGCCGTCTTTCCCGACGCGGTCGGGCTCGACGACGAGCAGATGTTCGCGCTGGCGCGGGAGTTCAACTTCTCCGAGACGACCTTCGTCTTCCCGCCGGAGAAGGGGGGGACGCGGCGGGTGCGGATCTGGACGCCGGGGGGGGAGGTGCCGTTCGCCGGGCATCCGACGGTCGGCACGGCGCATGTGCTGGCCGAGATCGGGGAGATCCCGCTCGAGGGGGAGCGCACGGCGATCGTCCTCGAGGAGGAAGTGGGGCCGGTGCCGGTGACGATTCGCGCCAGCGGCGGGAAGGCGGTGTTCGCGCAGCTCTCGGTGGCCAAGCTCCCCGAGATCGGGCCGCCGGTGCCGACGCGCGAGACGCTGGCGAGTATCCTCTCGCTCGAGGCGAAGGACCTGGTCGGCGGCCATTTTGCGCCGCAGAGCGTGTCGTGCGGGCTTCCCTTCCTCTTCGTCCCGGTGAAGGACCGCGACGCGGTGAAGCGGGCGCGGATCCGAATGGAGCAGTGGGAGCGGACGTTAGGCAACGCCTGGGCGTCGATGATCTTCGTCTTCTCGCGCGATCCGGAGCGCGAGGGCTCGGACATCCGCGCCCGGATGTACGCGCCGGGGATCAGCGTCCCCGAGGATCCGGCGACCGGCTCCGCCTGCGCAGCGTTAGGCGGCTACCTCGGCGCCCGCGACCCGCGCCGCGAGGGGACCCTGCGCTGGGTAGTCGAGCAGGGCTTCGAGATGGGACGTCCGAGCATCATCGAGGTCGAAGCGGACAAGAACGACGGCGCGATCACCGCGGTCAGGGTCGGCGGATCGAGCGTGATGATGGGCGAGGGGACGATCCGCGTCTCGTGATCGCTGCGGGCGCGCTGTTGCGTCCCGCGCTTGCGAAACCGGATCGGCTGGCGCAACGTATCCCGTCGACCGGCCGCCGCCGGCCGGCTTTTTTGCGACCCGTGAACCCCCCAACCCCACCATGCAAACCCTCCGCGCACCGATGCTGGTCGCGGCGTTCGCCCTGACCGCGATCGCCTGCACGACCCCCCGTCCCGACCACGCCGACCCGTCGGCGACTGTCGCCTCCGCCGCAGTGCCTAACGTTCTGACCGTGAAGACGCGTGATTACGGGTTCGATGCGCCGGATACGGCGCACGCGGGCCTGACCACGATCCGGCTCGTCACCAACCCCGGTCGTGAGATCCACCAGGTCGGGCTGATTCGCCTCGACTCGACGAAGACGCCGGCGGATCTCTTCAACGCGATGAAGACCCCGGGCCCGATGCCGGCGTGGGCCGTGGAGGTCGCCGGCGTGAACCCGCCCGCGCCCGGGCAGACCGCGGAAGCGACGATCACCCTCGAGCCGGGGAACTACCTCCTCGTCTGCCTGGTGCCGAGCCCGGACGGAGTCCCGCACATCGCGAAGGGGATGTCGCGTCCACTCGTCGTCACCGGCAGCGCGGTCGCGACCGCCACACTCCCGGCCGACGTCGAGATCAAGCTTACCGACTACGCCTTCGGAATCTCGACGCCGCTGACCGCGGGGGCGCACGTCGTCAGCGTCGTGAACGACGCGCAGCAGACGCACGAGGTGCAGGTCGTCCGGCTCGCGCCGGGGAAGACCGCCGCCGACGTGGCAGCCTGGGTCGAGAAGATGGATGGCCCGCCCCCGGGTGAGCCGCTCAGCGGCGTCGCCGGGCTCGGCGTCGGCGAGCGTGCGACCTTTCCGCTCACCCTCACTCCTGGCGAGTACGGCCTGATCTGCTTCATCCCCGACGCGAAGGACGGCAAGCCGCACTTCGTGCACGGAATGATTCACCAGTTCAAGGTGAGCTGAGCGGATCAGCGGTACGATGGAAGACGGGGCGTTGGGCAGCGGGTGCCTGACGCCCCGCCGTCATTCTCGCAGCCGCGCTATCGTCCGGCGCCCGCCTCGATCACGATCTGCGGCGCGGCGCGAGGCGCTGCCTGTTGGCGTTCGCGCGCGACCGGTGCGGCGTACGGTGCCTCGAACAGCGCGACCAGCGCGGCGTCATCGAGACGGTCCCAATCGGCGGGATAATGCCAGATGCGGCGCATCTGCGAATCCGTCTCGCGGATCAGGCAGTAGTCCCGGCACGCACCGGGCACGTGACGCGCATCCACCTCGGCGACCATCGATTGTTCGCCGCCGTGTCTCACCCAACGTTTCAGCAGGACTTCCACTTCTACTACCGGCTAGGGAATCTCAGACCGAGCCCGCGTTGTACGAGCCGCGTCCGGGGAGGTCGGTCGCGCGCGGCAAGGTGACCACGAAGGTCGAGCCGGCGCCGATCCGACTGCGAGCGATGAGGGTTCCACCCATCAGCCGCACCAGGTCTCGACTGATTGCAAGACCGAGACCCGTACCCGCCGCGGCGGGGGTGTTCCCCGATGCGCGAAGACGAACGTAAGGCTCGAATACGGACTCGAGCATGTTCTCGGGTATTCCGCACCCGGTGTCCGTCACCTCGATCGCAACTTCGCTCGCGCTGACGTTGCAGGTGATCTCGATCGCGCCGCCGGGATTTGTGTACTTCACCGCGTTGCCGACGATGTTGATCAGCACCTGCTGCAGCCGCTCGAGATCGCCACGCACCGCCACCGTCGGATCGACGCCGTCGCGCCAGTAACGAATCGCCTTTGCATGGCACTGCGGCAGGACGAGCGCGTCGGTGAGGCGCAGCGCGCGCTCGAGCGACACATCGGCGATATCGAGCACGACGTGGCCGACGTCGATGTTGGCGCGATCGAGGAGCTGGTTCACGAGACCGACGAGGTGCCCGAGCCCCTGCCGGATCCGCTTCATGTCCTCGTGCTGCTCGACGCTCAACGGACCGTGGATCCCGGAGTCGAACAGTTCGGCGTAGCCGTAGATCCCCTGCAGCGGAGTGCGGAACTCGTGGCTGAGCACGGCGAGAAACTCGCTCTTCGCGCGGTTCGCGCGCTCGGCGATCGTCCGCGACTCACGCTCCTGCTCGATCAGCGTCTGCAGCGATGCGTTGGCGTCGGACAGCGCGACGGTCCGCTCGGCGACGCGCGCCTCGAGCGCGGCGTTGATCTGCCGCAGCTCGGCCTCGGCGCGCCGCTGCGGCGTGACGTCGCGGATGATCCAGCGCAGCTCCGCATTCCGTGGCCCCTTCGCACGCCGGATGCGGACCGCGACGTTGATCGGTTCCCCGTCGCGCGGACGGATCGTCGTGTCGAACTCGATGTTCTCGGGTGCGCCGCAGCGGAGATCGAGCATGAGACGGAAGGCGCGGCGGAACTCCTCGTCGACGAGCGCCGCGAGCGGCTTGCCGCGAAGCCGGAGGCGATCGATCTGCAGCAGCCGCTCGGCGGCGTGATTCGCCTCACGGACGACACCTGCTTCGTCGGTGATGATGTAGGCGTCGGGCGCATCCTCGAACAGCTCGAGGTAGCGGAGGTGCTCCTGCTCGAGCTGATCGCGCGTCATGATCAACTCGTCCGCCTGCTGCCGCATCTCTTCTTCGGCGACGTTGAGCTCTTCGAGCATCAACGCGATTTCCGTCGCCGGCGGAGTGGTCTCAGGCGGCGCCGAGGTCGTCGGCTCGAGCAGTGGCGCGATCCGGCGTCTCGCGGAATCGATGTCGCGCGCGAACTTCTCGATGTTGATGACGACGTTCGATGCGTCGCCGTGGCTGGCCGTGCCTTCGCTCATCATGACATCCGCCTTCGGCCGCTTCTCGACCGGACTCTCGGCTCTTCGGCGATGACGCGACGCCCGTTCCTGCCTAACGTCATTCAACGATGTGACATTCCCAATAAGCCGGTCAACTGCTTGCCGCGCAAGGGGGGGGGGGGGAAACTGTTGGCGCGGGCCGCGATTGGCGCGTCGCGTCCGGCTGGCCGACACTATGCATCATTGACTCGTCATGCCTGGTCATGACATCATCGCCATCGGCGCGTCCGCAGGTGGCGTCGAGCTTGCGCTCGCGCTCGCTGCACAGCTGCCCGAGGACCTTCCCGCCGCGATCTTTCTCGTCATCCACATCTCGCCTTCGGCGGAGAGCGTGCTGCCCGCGCTCATGCGCCGAAAGACGACGCTCCGCGTCGCGCACGCGCGCAATGGCCAGCGGATCGAGCATGGGCGCATCTACATTGCCCCACCGGACCAGCACCTCACTGTGAGGCGCGGAAGCGTCGAGCTCACCATGGGCCCGCGCGAGAACGGGCACCGGCCGGCTGTCGACGCGCTCTTTCGCTCCGCCGCGCAGAGCTACGGACCGCGCGTCGTCGGCGTCGTGTTGAGCGGGAATCTCGATGACGGCACGGCCGGCGCAATCGAGATTCACAAGGGCGGTGGCGTCGTCATCGCCCAGGATCCGGCCGAAGCGCTGTACCCGTCCATGCCGCAGAGCGTGATCGAACTCGTGGGAGCGGATCACGTCGCCCCACTGCGCTCCATCGCGTCGTTGCTGAGCGACCTGAGTCGGACACCTGTAGTCGAGGAGGAACCGACGATGTCGCCCCGAGACGAATACGACGACGCGAGTGCTCCCGCCACCGCTCGCCCACAGACCGGGCCTGAGAGCGACCCGCAGAAGGATCACGGCTTCGGCGCCGCCGATGCGATGAAGAACACGATCGATACGGCATCGGGGTTCACCTGCCCCGAATGCCACGGCGCGTTATGGGAGACAACCGAAGGCAAGCTGCTCGGGTATCGTTGCCGCGTCGGCCACACCTTCACGCCGAACGCGCTGCTCTCCGAGCAGGGACGCGCGCTCGAGGCGGCGATGTGGACGGCCTACACCGCGCTCGAGGAGCATGCCTCGTTCGTGCAGCGCATGGTTGCACGAAATGAGCGGCAGGGCAATGTTGTCTCGGTGTCGCGACTCGCCGAGCGCGCGCGCGACCTCAATGAACGTGCAACGCTCATCAAGAACGTCCTCGCCCGTGGCCCGTTTTCCGTCGTGCCGGCTGACGATCAGGGCGCCGCGATCCCGAGCGGAGATTGAAGCCGCCGGCGTCCCTTCCCGAAGACCCGACAGTGTCAACCGCTGACGCCCCTGACGAAGCGCTCGAGTCGCTTCTCGAATTCCTGAAGAAGCACCGCAACTTCGACTTCACCGGCTACAAGCGGGCAAGTCTCCAGCGCCGCATCGATCGGCGCATGCAGGACATCGGGACCACGAGCTACGCTGAGTACATGCGCCAGCTCGAGGATCGCCCCGAGGAGTTCGCGAGCCTCTTCGACACGGTCCTCATCAACGTCACCGCGTTCTTCCGCGACGATGCGCCGTGGAAGGCCCTCACCGAGACGGTGATTCCCGATCTCATCGCGCGTCGCACCCCGGAATCGCCGATCCGCGTCTGGAGCGCGGGCTGCGCGACCGGCGAGGAGGCGTACACGCTCGCGATGGTGCTCGCCGAGGTGCTCGGCGAAGCGAAGTTCCGCGAGCGGGTCAAGATCTACGCGACCGACGTCGACGAAGCCGCACTCACGCACGCGCGTCATGCGGTCTAC
>JBJMNK010000015.1:0-5047 GCA_045804265.1 Gemmatimonadaceae bacterium
ACCACGAGGTCCAGGAAGAGATGCTGAAGGTCCTCGAGTTCTGGCTCGACCTCGGCCTCGACGGGTTCCGGCTCGACGCCGTGCCCTACCTGTTCGAGCGGGACGGGACCAACTGCGAGAACCTCCCGGAGACGCACGCCTATCTCAAACGCGTGCGCAAGGAGGTCGACTCGCTCTACCCGGACAAGGTGCTGCTCGCCGAGGCGAACCAGTGGCCGCCCGACGTGATCCCGTACTTCGGGAACAGCGACGAGTGCCACATGGCGTTCCACTTCCCGCTCATGCCGCGCATGTACATGGCGCTGCGCAAGGAAGACCGCACGCCGATCGTCGAGATCATGCAGCGAACACCGGCGATTCCCGACGACTGCCAGTGGGCGATCTTCCTCCGCAACCACGACGAGCTCACGCTCGAGATGGTGACCGACGAAGAGCGCGACTACATGTACAACGAGTACGCGACCGACCGGCGGATGCGCATCAATGTCGGGATTCGCCGCCGCCTCGCGCCGCTGCTCGACAACGGGCGCCGGCAGATCGAGCTGATGAACGCGCTGCTGATGTCGATGCCCGGCACGCCGATCCTCTATTACGGCGACGAGATCGGGATGGGTGACAACGTCTACCTCGGCGATCGCAACGGCGTGCGCACGCCGATGCAGTGGAACGACGACAAGAACGGCGGCTTCTCCGAGGGAGACAACGCCGCGCTCTACAGTCCGCTGATCGTCGACCCGCCGTACGGCTTCCATGGAATCAACGTCGCCGCGCAGGAGCGGACGAAGACGTCGCTGCTGCGCTGGATGCGGCGGCTGGTCGGCGTGCGGAAGAAGTATGCGGCGTTCGGCCGCGGCACCTTCGAAGTGATCAACGCGCACAATCGGCGCGTGCTGATCTTCATGCGCCGCTACCAGGGAGAAAATCTCCTCTGCGTGCACAGCCTGTCGCGCTACGCGCAGGCGGTGGAGATCGACCTGCGCGAGTTCTCGGGTTGCGTACCGGTCGATCTCTGGAGCGATCAACCATTTCCGGCGATCGGCGAGCTGCCGTACCTGCTCACGACCGGCCCGCACGGATTCTACTGGTTCCGGCTCGCGTCGAAGGACGAAGCCGAGCAGCTGAGCGCCGCCAGCACGGGGCTCAAGCGGCCGTGAGCAACACGGGACTGCCGACGCTTCGCGTCGCGCGGCTGGGCGACGCGCTGCACGCCGACGCGCTGCACCGCCTGACGGCGGAGCAGCTATCGTCGTTCCTGCTGCAGCGACGGTGGTTCGGCGGGAAGGGACGCGCGCCCGCAGGCGTGACGATCGGCGACGTGATCGAACTGCGCGGTGGGACGCCGGCCGCGGTGGTGCGACTCGATGTCGACACCGGCGCGGGCGCAACTGCGTACTACCAGCTCCCGCTCACCGTCAGGCGCGCGAGCGATGGCGAGACACCGTCGGCGATCCTCGCCCGGATCGACGCCGGCAGCGAGCAGGGATTCCTCTTCGACGCGGTCGAGGACGCAGGATTCCGCAGAGCGTTAGGCAGCGCCTTCGGTGCCGGCGAGGCGCTGGCCACCCCCGAGGACGGCGGCGCAGCGCGCTGGGTGATCGAGCTGGTGGACGGGCAGGAAGAGCAGGCGCGAAGAGTCGCGGGGCTCCCGTCGCGCACCATGCGCGCCGAACAGAGCAACACGTCGATCGTCTTCGGCGACGTCGCGATCATGAAGCTGTTCCGGCGCCTGGAGGCCGGGCTCAACCCCGACGTCGAGATCGGCCGCTTCCTCACGGCAAAGACGAAGTTCAGGCACACGCCGCCGCTGTTCGGCGTGATGAGGTACGAGGGGCATGGCGTGCAGAGCATCGCCGGGATGCTGCAGGGATTCCTCCCCGGTTCGGTGGACGCGTGGCAGGACGCGCTCGAGCGAAGCCGCGCGTACTTCGCCGGGCGCGACGAGCGCGCGCCGCATCCGTGGGCCGGGGAAGCGCGGCAGCTCGGACACATCACGCGCGAGCTGCACGACGCACTCGCCTCGTCGCGCGACGAACCCGACTTCACGCCACGCAAGGCGCAGCGCGCCGACGTCGAGCGCTGGGCAGCGAACGCCCGGCGGCGGATCGAGGATGCCATCACGCTGCTCGGCGAGCGACTGACCGGAGCCGGACTGCCTGACGATCGCGGCGCTCGCGCCATCATCGACGACCGTGACGCATACCTCGCGCACCTCGACGACCTGGTCGAGCTGATCGGTGAGGATGCGGGTCAGCTCATCCGCCACCACGGCGACTACCACCTGGGGCAGGTGCTGCGAACGCAGGACGGTGACTTCCAGGTGATCGACTTCGAGGGCGAGCCGGCGCGTCCGCTGGCCGAGCGTCGCGAGCGCAGCAGCGCGCTGCGCGACGTGGCCGGGATGCTGCGCTCGTTCGCGTACGCGGCGGCGACGCTCGCGGCGGAGCAGCGGTCGTCCGGCGAGACCGTCGAGCGTCGTGCGGCGGAATGGGAGCGCGGTGCGCGCGAGGCGTTCCTCGATGGTTACCAGGGAGGCGGGAACTGCGCGTATCTCCCCTCGACGCCGCGGAAGGTGGATGCGGTGCGCGAACTCTTCGAGACGGAAAAGGTGTTCTACGAGATGTCGTACGAGTTGAACAACAGGCCGGACTGGGTGTGGATCCCGATCGCCGGCGCGGCGGCACTCCGCACGGTGCCTGCCGGCCGGGCGGGTTCGTGAGCGCGCGGTGGGCGCTCGAGCGGGGCGCGACGATCGACGGCGACGGGACCAGGTTCAGCGTCTGGGCGCCTAACGCGAAGCGTGTCGAGGCCGTGCTCGACGGCGGGAAGCGGCCGGTCGCGCTCGAAGAGGGCGAGGGCGGCGTGTTCGCCGGGCGGATCCCCGCCGTGAAGGCGGGCGCGGACTACCGCTTCCGCCTCGACGGCGGCGATCCGCGTCCCGACCCGGTGAGCCGGTGGCAACCCGACGGGGTGCACGGTCCCTCGCGCGTCGTCGACCCGGCCGCCTTCCGCTGGAGCGACGGCCAGTGGAAGGGGATCGAGATGGCCGACTACGTCATCTACGAGCTGCACGTCGGGACGTTCACCGCGGCCGGCACCTTCGACGCGGCGATCGAGCGGCTGGCGGAGCTCAAGGCGTTAGGCCTCACGGCGATCGAGATCATGCCGGTGGCCGAGTTTCCCGGCCGGCGGAACTGGGGCTACGACGGCGTCTCGCTGTATGCGCCGCACAGCGCCTACGGCGGGCCGGAGGGGCTGCGCCGGCTGGTGAACGCCGCGCACGAGCACGGGCTGGCGGTGGTGCTCGACGTCGTCTACAACCACGTCGGGCCGGAAGGGAACTACCTCCCACTCTACGGCCCGTACTTCACAGAGACGTACAAGACCCCGTGGGGACCGGCGGTGAACTACGACGGTCCCGACAGCACCGAGGTGCGGCGGTTCGTGATCGAGAACGCGCTCTACTGGGTGACCGAGTACCACATGGACGCGTTGCGCCTCGACGCGATCCACGGCATCTACGACTTCGGCGCGCGTCACATCCTGCAGGAGCTGGTCGAGCGGGTGCACGCGCAGGCGAAGGCGCTCGGCCGCCGGGTCGAGGTGATCGCCGAGAGCGACCTCAATGATCCGCGCGTCGTGCGGCCACCGGAGGTCGGCGGCTACGGCTTCGACGCGCAGTGGAGCGACGACTTCCACCACTCGGTGCACGCGCTGCTCACCGGCGAGGACAAGGGTTACTACGCCGACTTCGGGTGCGTCGAAGCGTTAGGCAAGTCGATTGCCGAGCGATTCGTCTACGACGGAAGGCCGTCGCGGCACCGCCGGCGCGCGCACGGTGCACCGGCGACCGACGTCTCGTCCGATCATTTCATCATCTGCACCCAGAACCACGACCAGGTCGGCAATCGCGCCGCCGGCGACCGGCTGACGACGCTCGTGTCGCTCGAGCAGCAGAAGCTCGCGGCGGCGCTGCTCCTCCTCTCGCCGTACGTGCCGATGCTGTTCATGGGGGAGGAGTACGGCGAGACGAATCCGTTCCAGTACTTCGTCAGCCATGGCGACTCGAAGCTGGTCGCGGCGGTGCGCGAGGGACGACGGAAGGAGTTCGAGGCGTTCGGCTGGGGCGACGAAGTCCCCGACCCGCAGTCGGAGGAGACGTTCCAGCGGTCGAAGCTCGACTGGGCGAAAGGCGAGCGCTCGCCGCACCGCGAGCTGCGCGCGCTCTATCGCGACCTGCTGCGTCTCCGCCGGCAGGAGCCGGCGCTGCGGCCGGGCGACGCGGCGATCGCCGTCGCGCACGACGCGGCGAAGCACTGGCTCACCGTCGCGCTCACTCCCGACGACGGGAACGCGCTGCTCGCCGTCTTCAATCTCGGCGAGCGGGCACAGGGGATCCCGGTGCCGGATGGCAGCGAGGCATGGGACCCGCTGCTCTCGACCGAGGATGCACCATATCGCGTGCCTGACGCGAAGCCGGTACGCGAGGCGAGCGGTGACGGCGACACGATCACACTACCACCACACGCGGCGGCGCTGTTCCGCCGGGAGCAACAATAGGAATGCGAGTCTGGCCCGGGCACCCGTACCCACTCGGTGCAACGTGGGACGGTGAGGGAGTGAACTTCGCGATCTTCTCCGAGAACGCGACGGCGGTCGAGCTGTGCCTCTTCCACCACACGGAGGACGCCGATGCGTTCGAGACGATCCGGATGCGCGAGCGCACGGACCAGGTCTGGCACTGCTACCTGCCTGACGTCAGGCCGGCGCAGCTCTACGGCTATCGCGTCCACGGGCCGTACAAGCCGGAGGAAGGACACCGCTTCAACCCCGGCAAGCTGCTGATCGACCCGTACGCGAAGGCGATCAGCGGGACGATCAAGTGGAGCAACTCGCTGTTCGCGTACAAGACCGGCGGGCCGAAGGAAGATCTCGAGCCCGACTTCTCCAACAGCGCCGGCGGCGTGCCGAAGAGCGTCGTCATCGACTCGGCGTTCACCTGGGGGAACGACCGCGCGCCGCGCACGCCGTGGAACCGGACGGTGATCTA
>JBJMNK010000016.1:0-18328 GCA_045804265.1 Gemmatimonadaceae bacterium
ATTCAGTACCAAGCCCCCTATTTCCGGGAGCTTGCAACGCGGGAATCGATGGAGCTGGTAGTGATGTTCGGCTCCCGGCATGGATTGGATGTCTCACTCGATAAGGGGTTTGGGACCGCATTCAGCTGGGACATCCCGCTGCTGGAAGGATACCAGCATCGGTTCCTGGAGAATCTGGCCGCCAACGATGATGTCGATGCCTTTGCCGGTACTCGGCTCGGCGATCCGCGCGCAGTTCTATTGGAAAACCGCGTCGACGCTCTCCTCGTCCTTGGTTGGCAGTCGCTCGCTCATGTCCAACTGATGCGCGCCGCCCGGTCGTTAGGCATTCCTCTGCTCGTGCGCGGAGAGTCCAACCTGCTTCGGCGCGGAGCCGGCGGATTACGAGGCATCGTGCGATCAATCGTCTGGCTTCCTGTCCGCGAGCTCGTGTATCGGGCGGCGTTTCACCGTGTCGCGAGTTTCCTCGTGATAGGTTCTCGCAACGCGGATTTCTATCGGCATTTCGGTGTCCCCGAGCGAAAGCTCCATTGGGCGCCGTACGCCGTTGACAACGCGCGCTTCGACCTTGCGCCCGCACCACGGAGCGAGGCACGGCGTCGCCTTCGAGTGGCGCTCGGCGTACCGGAGGACGCGGTCGTCTTCGTCGTACCAGCGAAGCTGATTGAGCGAAAGCGGCCGTTCGACCTGCTCGAGGCGTTCGCCAAGAGCCGAAGCGCCTCGCATCACGCGCATCTAGTGTATCTCGGAGAGGGGCCGCAACGGGCCCCACTGGAGCGCGCGATCAGCAAGCACGGGCTGAAATCGCATGTCTCGATTTCCGGATTTGTCAATCAGAGCGTCATCCCCGATTGGTACGCAATGGCGGACTGCGTCGTTCTTCCATCTGACTACCTCGAGACCTGGGGTCTCGCCGTGAATGAAGGAATGGCGGCCGGCTTGGCGGCGATTGTGAGTGACGCCGTCGGTTGCGCGCCGGACCTCGTCCGCGACGGAGAAAACGGTTTCCGTTTTCCCTTTGCTGACGTCGATGCGTTGGCCTCGTGTCTGGCCCGTTTTGCGGGTCTTCCCCCAGAGCAACGCGATGTAATGGGGCAGCGATCGCGGGCGATCGTCTCGAAGTTCACGATTGAAAGGCTCGCTGATGCAACGGAAGCGGCGCTCGGCGCGGCCTTCGGGGAGGTACGCCCCAGGACGGAGTGACGAGCAGTTTGCGCATTTGCAGGCAGTCGCCGCGGCGAACGTTCGCGTAACATCAAACGTGGCCCGGTAAAGCGGGCCCCCGCGATCCTGACCCCGGGGAATCTGGACTCGCGACGAAAGAACACCCGTAGGCCCGTTGCGGGCTAAGGCAGTCGCCGTACGTGCGCTTGAGGATTGGAAGCGAACGCGATCTTGTTCGGCAAGTTCGATCGCGAGCGACGAGAGCGCGATCGCCGTGGCTTGAGCCCTTCGGCGTGCAACCCGTATATTCCCGGGTCTATGCACGCCTCCGACATCCGTGCGCGTTTCCTCGCCTACTTCGCCCGCCAGGACCACGCCATTCGACCGAGCTCCTCGCTCGTCCCCGGCGACGATCCAACGCTGCTGTTCACCAACGCGGGGATGGTCCAGTTCAAGAAGGTCTTCCTCGGCCTCGAGGCGCCGCCCGAAGGGAAACGTCGCGCGACGACCGCGCAGAAATGCGTGCGCGCCGGCGGCAAGCACAATGATCTCGAGCAAGTCGGGCACACCGCCCGGCACCACACCTTCTTCGAGATGCTCGGCAACTTCTCCTTCGGCGACTACTTCAAGCGCGATGCGATCCGCTTCGCGTGGGAGTTCGTTACCGAGGAGCTGCAGATCGACCGGAAGCACCTTCGCGTCACGGTGCATCACACCGATGACGAAGCGCGCGCACTCTGGCGCGAGATCGCCGGTCTCCCCGACTCGCGCATCTATGGGCTCGGCGACAAGGACAACTTCTGGCAGATGGCGGACACGGGCCCGTGTGGCCCGTGCACCGAGATCTACGTCGACCTCGCGCACGTCGCGACGGATTGGACGTTTCCGCCGGGCGCGAAAGGCGAATGGACCGACATCGCGACGTCGGAGTATTCGCAGGACGCGTTCGTCGAGGGCGCGGAGGCAGGCCGCTTCCTCGAGATCTGGAACCTCGTGTTCATGCAGTACGACCGTCAGGCAGATGGAAAGCTCGAGCCGCTGCCGAAGCCGAGCGTCGATACCGGCGCTGGACTCGAGCGCATCGCGGCGGTCCTGCAGGGCGTCACGAACAACTTTCACACCGATGTCTTCACCCCGCTGATCCGGCGCGTCGAGCAGATCACCGGCATCGAGTATCGCGGTCGCGAATCGGCCGACCATTACACGGTTCCTGTTTCCCGGACCGCGACCAACACGCGGCTGTCCTCGGCGGTCAAGAACGGGCAGGTGTCGGTGGATCCGGCCGCGTTCCGCGTCATCGCCGACCACGCGCGGGCGACGACGTTCCTGCTCGCCGACGGCGTGTTTCCCTCGAACGAGGGGCGCGGTTACGTCCTCCGCCGCATTCTCCGTCGCGGGGTTCGCTACGCCTGGCTGCTCGGACGCGCCGAGCCGACGCTGGCGCAGGTCGCCGACGAGACGATCGAGACCATGCGCGAGGCATATCCCGAGCTCGCGCAGCGACGCAAGCACATCGTCGACACGGTGCGCGCCGAAGAGGAGCGATTCCTCGCGACGATCGAGGGCGGGATGACGCGCTTCGACGAGCTGGCGCCGGCGCACACCACGCAGGAGCGCACCGTGAGCGGCGAGGATGCGTTCCGCCTTTACGACACCTTCGGTTTTCCCATCGACCTGACCGAGTTGATGGCGCGCGAGCGTGGATACGCCGTCGACATTCCGGGCTTCGAGCGCGCCCTCGAGGCGCAGCGCACGCAGTCGAAGGCCGAACGGAAGACTCGCAAGCTCGGTGTCAGCGGGAACAGTGCACAGGACTGGGAGTGGGAGACCGCCGACGAGGCTGCAGCGACGAGCGTCGGCGCTGCGGCACACACGACGTCGGCGGTGCCGCCTAACGTTTTCGTCGGCTACGACACGGTGTCGATCGAGAGCAACGTCTCGGCGCTTCGTCGGCTGGACGACGGCCGCGTCGCCGTCGTGCTGCGCGAGACGCCGTTCTACGCGGAATCCGGGGGCCAGGTCTCCGATCACGGCGAGATCGTCGGTGACGGCTGGCGCGTCGATGTCGACGACGTGCGCAAGATCGAGGGGCGTGTCGCGGCGGTCGGACGGCTGCAGGGCCAGATCGCGTTCGGCCCCGCCACAGCGCGCGTTCCCACCGACCGCCGTCGCGACACGGAACGGAATCACACCGCGACGCACCTGCTGCACGCGGCACTGCGCCAGACGTTAGGCGAGGCCGTGCACCAGGCGGGGTCGCTGGTTGCGCCCGACCGCCTGCGCTTCGACTTCACTCACCACGGACCGGTCGCGCCCGATGCGCTCGACGTGATCGAGCGACTGGTGAACCGCTGGATCTGGGCCGGTGTCGACGTGAGCACGGTGCAGATGCCGTACAAGGACGCGCTCTCCACCGGCGCGATGGCGCTGTTCGGGGAGAAATACGGCGACGTCGTGCGCGTCGTGACCGTCCCCGGATTCTCGACCGAGTTGTGCGGAGGCACGCATGTCCGCAACACGGCGCAGATCGGGCTGTTCCGGATCCTCAGCGAGACGGGCGTCGCCGCCGGCGTCAGGCGCATCGAGGCAGCGACGGGGCAGCGCGCGTACGAGCTGCTGCGCGAACGCGAGCGCACGCTGGGACGCATCGCCGATGCGCTCAAGGCCACGCCGGAAACAGTCGAGAAGCGCCTAACGGCGGTCCTCGACGAACGCAAGGCGCTCGAGAAGCGGCTCGAGGACGCGGTCCGCGGTGGCGGCGACCAGATGCATGGCCTGATGGCCAAGGCGACCGCGGTCGGCAACGCGCGCCTCGTCGTGTCACTCGTGACCGTGGCCGATGCGAAGGAGCTCCAGGCGTTAGGCGACACGCTCCGCGATCAGATCAGGAGCGGGGTCGGCGTGCTCGGCGCGTCGCTCGCCGACAGCAAGACGACGATCCTGGTCGTGGTCAGCGACGACCTCCGTGAGCGCGGCGTTCGCGCGGATACCATCGTCCGCGACGTCGCTGCCGTCGCTGGCGGAAGGGGCGGCGGAAAGCCGCACATGGCGCAGGCCGGGATCCCCGACGTCTCGAAGCTCGATGCAGCGCTGGCCGCCGCGCCGGCAATCGTCGAGCGTCATGTCAACGGTACGGCATGAGCGCCGAACTGCCTGACGCGAAGGCAAGCGGCGCCGAGCTGGCGCAGTGGCTCGATCGGCGCACGGAGCCCGCGCCGCCGACGCTGCGCGACCGCCTGATGCGCGCGGTCACCGCGACCGAGGCCGCCGGTCGGGGATCACTTGCCGCGGTAGCGCTCAGCGCGGGGGAATCACTTCTCGATCGCCTCTTGGCCGAGGGCTGCTCGACGCGCTTGGCGGCTCCGGACCTGCTTGCTGCCGACGCGCTGGTGACCTACGCGTTCGAGGCGTTGGTGGAGATCCCGTCCGAGACCGCGCGCGCGATCGAGGCGAGCGCCACCGATGCGATGGTGCGGATCGGCCGGCTCGGAGCGACCGCGTGACGCTCGAGTCGCTCTCGAGCGACGGCGGGCTCGCGATTCTCGTTGACCCCGCGCGCACCAATGCGCGCGATGCGGAAGAGATCGCGCGACGTGCGACCGGCGAGGGCGCGCGCGCGCTGCTGTTGGGCAACAGCTTCGGCGACGACGGGCGCGCGATCGACGTCGCTCGCGCGTTGCGGCGCGGCGCGAACGGCGTTCCGGTGCTTCAGTTCCCCGCGACTGCGTCGCAGCTCGTCGCCGAGGTGGACGGTGTGCTGCTACTCTCGCTCGTATCGGGGAGGAATGCGCAGTACCTGATCGAGGAGCACGTACGCGCCGTGCCATTCTTCGAGCGCCATCCAGAGGTGGCGATACTCAGCACCGCGTACTGCCTCATCGACGGCGGCCATATCACGTCGGTGGAAGCGGTAAGCCAGACGCGCCCGTTGCCTGCGGACAAGCCGGAGCTGGTTGCCGCGCACGTGCGCGCCGCGATGCTCATCGGGATGCAGGCAGTCTACCTCGACGCGGGGAGTGGAGCGTCGCGGCCCGTTTCGCCGGCGCTCGTGTCCGCGGCACGCGCGGCTACGCGCGGTACGCTCTTCGTCGGCGGCGGGGTGCGCAACGCGGCGTCCGTGCGCGCAGCGCGCGAGGCCGGTGCCGACTACGTCGTCGTCGGCACGGTGATCGAACGCGATGGATCGAGAGCGGTTCGTGCGCTTGCCGACGCGGCGGCGGCGTCGGCGCGCGTCGGCGCGTGATCGATTTACATACCCACCTGTTGCCTGGCGTCGATGACGGCTCGCCGTCGATCGATGCGTCACGTCCGGTGCTCGAGCGCTTCGCGAGTGAAGGGGTCGAAACGGTCGTCTGCACCCCACACCTCAGCGCATCGGGCGTGGCGGCTGCCACCGAGCGCCGCGAGAAGCATGCGGCGATCCTCGCCGAGCTCGCGGCCGCGGTCAGCAACCGCCCCCGACTCGTGCTCGGCTGGGAGATCATGCTCGACGAGCCGGGCGTAGACCTGACCGGGCGCGACCTCGCGTTAGGCAGCTCGAATGCGATCCTCGTCGAGTTCCCGCGCACGGCACCGCCGGGCAACGGCGGGGCCGAGCTCTTTCGCATCCGCATGAGCGGAGCCGTGCCGGTGCTCGCGCATCCCGAGCGGTACTGGGGATGTTCGGTGAACGCGGTCCGGGAATGGCGGCAGTGCGGCGCGGTGATCCAGATGGATGCGGTGATGCTGTTCGGAAAATCACCGCTCTCGGTCCTGGCCCGCGAACTGGTGAGCGAGGGACTCGTCGATTGCATGGCGAGCGACAATCACGCCGACTCGCGCTCGCTCGCGGCTGCTCGCCAATGGGTGTCCGAAATCTCGACCGAATCGCACGCCGACCTCGTTACGCGCGAGAACCCGCGACGCATACTCGGCAATGAACCGCTCCTTCCCGTCCCCGCACTCGCGCGTCGTCGTGGGATGGGCGAGCGATTGCGCGAGCTCGGTCGCGCGCTCGCCGGCGGGAGACGCGATTTGAGGTAACGGCGCAAGCAGGATCCGCCGCACCGTTGTTTCCACTCGCTGCCTGCTCGTCGTCCCCCGCTCACAGCCCAGACCTACACCGCATGCCTGACGTCCAGCCAACCGCCCGCCTCATCGAAGGGCTTCGCGAGCTCGCCGACACCGCGAGCCGCACCGCCGAGCGACTCGGACCGCAAATCGAGCAGGCGTACCGCATGGTACGCGAAACCGTCGAGCGTGGCGGGACGCTCTTCTTCTGCGGGAACGGCGGGAGCGCGGCCGATGCGCAGCACATGGCAACGGAGTACGTCGTCCGCTACATGCGCAACCGGCGCGCCTATCCGGCGGTCGCGCTGACCACTGACACCTCGCTGCTGACGGCGACAGGCAACGACTTCGGATTCGACTTCATCTTCTCGCGCCAGGTCGAGGCACTCGTCAAGCCGGGCGACTTGCTGATCATCCACTCGACGAGCGGGAACTCGCCTAACGTGCTGCACGCTGCACGGGCCGCGAAAGCGAAGGGCGTTCGCACACTCGGCTTTGCGGCGAAGGATGGCGGGGCGCTGGCGCGGGAAGCGGATCACATGGTGATCGTGCCGACGGACCGGACCGACCGCGCGCAGGAGATTCATCTCTGCATCGAGCACCTCATCTGCGAGATCGTCGAGCGCGAAGTCATCGACGCACCGGGTTCGAACTGAGCGGCTCGCGCTCTGGTGCCCGTTTCACGCCGCGTTAGCTTCCCGGGATGATCTCACTCCGCGGAAAGCGTGCGCTCGTCACCGGCGGCTCGCGTGGCATCGGCGCCGCGACGGCGATCCTGCTCGCCGAGTGCGGCGCCGACGTCGGCATCGGGTACAAGGCGCGAACGGAGGAAGCGGCTCAGGTCGCGCGACAGGTCGCCGATCGCGGCGTTCGCTCCTTCGCGCAGGCGGCAGACATCGCGACGCGCCAGGGCGCTGACACGCTGCTCGATCGCGCGTCACGGGAGTTCGGCGGAATCGACCTCTTCGTGGGGAACGCGGGTATCTGGCCGACCGCCGACGTCGCCGTCGCCGAGATGGACGATGAGCGATGGGTGCGGACGATGCGCGAGAACGTCGACGCCATGTTCTTCACTGCACGCGCCGCGGCGCGCGCGATGAGCGATGGAGGCCGGATCGTTCTCGTCTCGAGCACCGCCGGCCAGCGCGGCGAGTCGTTCCACGCCGATTATGCCGCGAGCAAGGGTGCGATGATCTCGTTCACCAAGTCGTTGTGCATCGAGCTCGCACCGCGCGGGATCACGGTGAACTCGGTCGCGCCCGGCTGGGTCGACACCGACATGGCGGCGCATTCATTGTCCGATGGCGGACGGGAGCGCATCGCGGCGACGATCCCGATCGGTCGCGTCGCATCCCCGCGAGACATCGCCGGGCCGATCGTGTTCCTCTGCTCCGATCTCGCGCGGCATGTCACCGGCGAGATCTTCAACGTCAACGGTGGAGCAGTGTTGTGTGGTTGACCGTGGAGCGTTCGGTCCAGACAGCGAAGCAGCGCCAACCGAATTCGCGAGCGGCGCGGATCTGATCCGGCTCGCCCCAGTGGTCCGTCCACCCTTCCTCGGCGGCGCGCCAGCGGCAGTCCCACACGAACTCGAAGACGCGGAGCCCGTCAGCGGTGTGCACCCCCAGCTGCCCGCCAAAATCCGAGCAGCCCGAACGCGCGTCGATCTCGACGCGCTCGATCTTTTCATCCGGGAGCTCGTGCAACAGCTGAGTGAGCAGTCGTTCGACTTTCACCGCGGGCAAACCGCGCCGGAATGCGATGTGCTCGCAGGACGGAGCGTTTCCCCACGGTTGGCTGGCGATCGCGCGGATCGCTTGCTTCAGCGCATCCGACGCGGCGGATCGGTCGAGGAGAGGGATCAGCGACATAAGTTCATAAACCTAACGATGGGGAGCGCACTACCGAAGCGCTCGCCAGGACGCGTGCTGCCTTGACGACCCGCCTCGATCCGCCGCAACCCGTCCTCGACATCGCCGCGCGCCTCGAACGAGCCGGCTACGAAACGTGGTGCGTCGGAGGCGCGGTGCGAGATGCCCTTCTCGGCCACCCGCACCTCGACTGGGATCTCGCCACCGCCGCGAAGCCATCAGAAGTGCAGGCGCTCTTCCGCAGGACCGTCCCGGTAGGCATCGAGTTCGGGACCGTCGGGGTGCTCGACCGCGCCGGAACGCTGCACGAGGTGACGACCTTTCGGCGCGACGTGAAGACCGATGGCCGGCACGCGGTCGTCGAGTTCGGCGCATCGCTCGACGACGACCTTGCCCGGCGTGACTTCACGATCAACGCGATCGCGTGGTCGCCGAGCCGGAAGGAGCTGCGCGATCCGTTCGATGGGCAGCACGACCTTGCGGCGCGGGTGGTACGAGCTGTCGGCGACCCCGATGCCCGCATGGAGGAAGATCGGCTTCGCGCACTTCGGGCGATTCGCTTTGCGTCACGGTTCGACTTCGAGTTCGACCCCGCGACCTGGAGCGCGATCGTGTCGAGCGCACCGCATATGGGCCGCCTGTCCGCGGAGCGGGTGAAGCAGGAGATCGAGAAGACGATGGAGCAGGTGGCGCGGCCGTCGCGCGCGTTTGCACTTTGGCGCGACTCGGGAGCGTTCGCGACGCTGATTCCCGCACTCGCGACTACGAGCGATACTGACCTCGCTGCCATCGACGCCGCACCCCGGCCGCTTCCGGGCCCGCGCTCTTCGGAGCGGCGGTTGACTCGCCTGACGCTCCTTTTCCTCTCGCTGCGTCCCAGCGACGCGACGCGGACGCTGACCGCACTTCGTTTTTCGAAGCTCGATACGGCGTGGATCTCAGCGCTCGTCGAGCGCTGGTTGGTCGTTGGGGGACCGATGCGAGAGCAATTGATGGCCGGCGCGGTGCCCGACGTCGCGATTCGTCGCTGGGTCGCCGCCGCGGGTCGCACGCGCATCGGCGCACTGCTTCGCGTCGCCGCCGCGCGCTGGTCCGCCGATCGCGCCGCCGGCCGGGATGCGCCGGGCGCTCTCGCGGTCAAGCAGCTGGCCCGGCGCGCAATCACGATCGCGTTTCGTGACCCGGTCGACCTGTCCGATCTGGCCGTAGACGGCGACGACCTGCGTCGCGCCGGTTTCGTCCCCGGGCCCGCGCTGGGTAAGATCCTGAACGCGCTGCTCGACTGGGTCCTCGAGGATCCGGCGCGCAATGTGCCTGATCTGCTGATCGCGCGCGCGAGCGAACTGCGCGAAGAAATGAACGATCGACGAGGCCCTGGCTGATGTTCTTCCGTGGCAAGCAACCCGACGGCTCGATCTGGAAGCGCTTCCGCGCGAGCCTCGACGGCTTCACCTTCGTCCACGAGGACGACTACTACGCCGCGCACGTCGTCGCGAACGCCGAGCGTGTCGTCGACCTGTTCTACGCGCTCACTGAGCAGCTGTCGCCGGCAGTCGACCTCGTGATCGACGACAAGCGGTCGAGTCGAATCTGGAAGGGTGAGTCGGTGGCGCTGCCTGACGTTCGCGACACGCTGGCGCGACTCAAGGTGCTGCTCGCGCAACATGGCGGCGTCGAGGTGACGGTGAATACGAGCGAGGATCAGCTGACGCTCAATCCCTACCTCGAGCTGTTCATCTACGCGCGGACCGATCGCTGGCTCTACCTCCTCGAGGGCAAGGGACTGCAGGAACAGCGCATGGTGCGAACCAAGAGCTGGAAGGCGAAGCGCGACGATTTTCCCGCGGCGCCGGAGCTCGACAACGCGATCGCGGCGGCGACGGAGCGGCTCGGACTCGTCGCCTCGTGAGGCAGGAGTACGTGTACGGCACGCTGGCGGCGGGGGCGAACGTCCTCGGTGCGCTGGCCGTGGTATCGCGGGCGCGATGGAGCGTCCGCGCGCTGGACAACATGGTCGCGCTGGCGGCCGGCTTCATGATGGCGGTGGTCGTCGTCGAGATCTTCCCCGAGGCGATCCTTCGCGGCGGGCCTGACGCGGCGATCGTGGCGCTGGCAGGCTACATGCTCGTTCACCTGACGCAGCACACGCTGGTGAAGCATTTCCATTTCGGCGAGGAGACGCACCACGTCACCGAAGCGGTGAGCGTGAGCGCGCTGATCGGGCTGATGATGCACACCATCGTCGACGGCGTTGCGATCGCGAGTGGGTTCGGCGTCAGCGTCACGGTCGGGACGCTGATATTCGTCGCGGTCCTGCTGCACAAGTTTCCCGAGGGGCTCGCGATCTCGAGCCTGTTCCTCGCGGCCGGTGCATCGCGGCGGCGCGCGTTGTTCGCCGCTGCCGCGTTAGGCGGCGCGACGATCGTCGGCGTCGCACTGACCGACGGGGTGCCGGCGCTGACGACGCACGGGTTGGCGCTGTCAGCGGGGGTCACGCTCTACGTCGCGGCGTCGAACCTCGTGCCCGAGTTCCAGGCGAAGCGCGACTGGCGGTTGCCGCTCTCGTTCTTCGTCGGGAGCGCGCTGTTCTTCGTGGCGCGGGCGATCGCGCGATGACTCCGGCACCGAAGCGGAGACCGGGAACGCCGCGCGAGCCGGGGCTCTTCGCGGCCACCGCCGGTGCGCAGCCGCTCGCCGCGCGCATGCGTCCACACACGCTCGAGGAGTACGTCGGGCAGGCGCATCTCCTTTCGCCCGGCAAGCCGTTGCGCGAAGAGATCGCCTCCGGCCGCGTTTCCTCGATGGTCCTCTGGGGACCGCCCGGCACCGGCAAGACGACACTCGCGCGCCTGATCGCGCAGTACACCGATCGTGCCTTCGTGCCATTCTCCGCGGTCACCGAGGGAGTGCCGCGCATCCGCGAGATCGTCAACGAAGCGGAAGATCGCCTGAACGGGATGGGCAAGGGGACCATCCTCTTCGCCGACGAGATCCACCGCCTCAACACGGCGCAGCAGGATGCGTTTCTCCCGCACGTCGAAGCGGGAACCATAACGCTCGTCGGCGCGACGACGGAGAATCCGTCGTTCGAGATCAATGGCGCGCTCCTCTCGCGGGTGCGCGTCTTCGTGCTGCAGCCGCTCACCGCGGCCGACCTCGATCTCGTGCTTCGCTCGGCGATCGCCGATCGCGATCGCGGTCTCGGCGCGATGGGACTCCGCGTCGATGACGACGCGATCGCGTTTCTCGCCGAAGAGGCGGACGGCGATGCGAGGCGAGCGCTGACGGTGCTCGACGCGGCTGCGAAGCACGTCGCCGACGGTGGCCACATCACGCGCGAGGTCGCGCGCGAGGCGCTGCAGCTGCGAGTGGCGCGTTATGACAAGGGTCGCGAAGAGAACTACAACATGCTCTCCGCGTATCACAAGTCGCTGCGCGGGAGCGACGCGCATGGCGCCCTGTACTGGATGGCGCGGATGATTCACGGTGGCGAGGACCCGATGACGATCTTTCGCCGCGCGATCGCGATGGCCGCCGAGGATGTCGGTCTCGCCGACCCGGAGGCGCTCAAGCTGGCCGTCGCTGCCCGTGATGCCTATCACATGCTCGGCGCGCCGGAGGGTTATCTCCCGCTCGCCGAGATGACGATCTACCTCGCGACCGCGCCGAAGTCGAACAGCAGCAAGGCGGCGCTCAGCGCGGCGCTTGAGCTGGCCGCCGAACATCCAGCTGAACCTGTACCCCTGCACATCAGGAATGCGCCGACGAAGCTGATGAAGGAACTGGGCTATCACAAAGGGTATCAGTACGCACACGACTCGGCGGATGCGTACATTCCGCAGGAGTACCTGCCGGACCGACTGGTCGGCGAGGAGCTGTACACGCCCGGCCCGTTCGGCTTCGAGAAGGAAATCGCGAAGCGACTGGCGTGGTGGGAGGAGAAGAAGAAGCGAGCGTTAGGCGAGCAGTCGACGGACACACAACGCGATCAGCAGTCGGAGTGAACTTCCAACCGCACGTGGAGGATCGAGATGCGACGGATGACGATGGTTGCCGCGGTCGTGGCGACGGTGGCGGCTGTGGGATGCAACGGCATGGGCAAGCAGATGTTCGCGCAGCCCGACGTGTCGGTGAAGGACGTCAAGGTCACGGGGCTCGGCCTCGCTGGCGGATCGGTGGACGTCGTGATGAACGTTCACAACCCGAACAACTTCCGCCTCGATGCGTCGCGGGTGACGTACAACCTGCTCGTGGATACCGTGTCGTTCGCAACCGGTTCGCTCGATTCGCGGATGTCGGTCGAGGGCGGCAAGGACATGGAAGTGCGCATCCCGGTGAACTTCACCTACGCCGGCATCGGCAGCGCCGGCAAGCAGCTGCTGGCGATGGGGTCGGTTCCATACCGCGTGATGGGCGACTTCACCGTGGCGACGGTCCTTGGTAACTTCACCGTCCCGTACGACAAGTCCGGGCGGTTCTCGCCGGCAGTGTCCTTCAAGTAACGGCAGGCAGTCATCGCTAAAGAAACGATTTCCCTCCGCCCTCCGGCCGAACGCGCGCTGCTGGTCGGCGCGCCGCGCAAGGGCACCAGCGCGCGTCACTCGCTCGACGAGCATCTTCGCGAGCTGGCCGCCCTGGCCGACACCGCGGGGGCGGAGGTCGTCGGTGAGCTGACGCAGCAGATCGATCGCCCGAACTCCGCGACCTACCTCGGCAAGGGGAAGATCGACGAGCTGCGCGATCGCGTGGCGGAGAAGGAAGCAACGCTCGTCATCTTCGACGACGAGCTGACGCCGTCGCAGGGAAAGAACATCGAGGACAGCATCGCGACCCGCGTCGTCGATCGCGCGGAGCTGATCCTCGATATCTTCGCGACGCGCGCGCGGAGCGCGGAAGCGAAGATGCAGGTCGAGCTGGCGCAGCTCGAGTACACGCTGCCGCGCCTGACGCGGATGTGGACGCACCTCGAGAAGTTCCGCGGCGGGATCGGCGTGCGTGGTCCTGGCGAGACGCAGCTCGAGACGGACAGGCGGCTGATCAACCATCGCATCAAGCTGCTGAAAGAACGGTTAGGCGACGTCCAGCGGCAGCGCGAGATTCAGCGCCAGTCGCGGCGCGGCGAGTTCCGCGCCTCGCTGGTCGGGTACACCAATGCGGGAAAGTCGTCGATCCTTCGCGCGCTGTCGGGCGCGCAGGACATCTTCGTCGAGAATCGTCTCTTCGCGACGCTCGATCCGTTGACGAGGGAGGCGGAGCTCGGCGAGCACGGGAAAGTGCTCGTCACCGACACCGTCGGCTTCGTACGCAAGCTGCCGCACCAGCTGGTGGCGTCGTTCCGCGCCACGCTCGAGGAGGTGCGCGACGCGGACCTGCTCCTGCATGTGATCGACGCGAGTCATCCGCAGTGGGAGGAGCAGCGCGTCGTGGTCGATCAGGTACTGGCGGAGCTCGGGCTGCAGGAAAAGCCGGTGCTTCATGTCTTCAACAAGATCGACCAGCTCGACGACGCGACGGTGGTGGCGATGCGTCAGCGGATTGCGAACCTGCTGCCGAATTCCGTGTTCGTGTCGAGCGTGATCGACGGCGAGCTCGAACCGTTGAAGCGGGCACTCGTGATCGCGCTGCGGGCGCGGAGCGCTGTGGCCGAGGTGCGACTCGGGGCAGGGGAGGGAAAGCTGCTCGCGGAGATCCATCGCGGGGCGGAGGTGATCGACCAGCGCATGGACGGCGACGAGATCGTGCTCAAGGCGCGCGTGGACGAGGCGATGGCGGGTCGACTGCGGAGGGCGGGGGCGAGGGTGACGGTGACGGTGGGGTGACCAGTCGATGTGACCCGTATAGTTTCTGAAGGGCGCTCGAGCGGTTGCGAGCGCCCTTCGCGCATCGCGGCGTTCTCGGCTAAATGCAAGTCGTGCTTGAGTTTGAATGGCGCGTCGATGCTGTCTGGAACCGTCGAGGCCAACGCCTGGTGCAGGCATTGATCTTGCTTTGTCTGTGCGTATTTGAGCGCCGGCCCAGCACGACGTGAACTAAGTGCAACACGCCTCGATAAAACTTTCGGTTCTGGCATTTGCCACGAGCCTCATCGCGTCCCTTGCGCTGACCTACCTGGTTCGCGAGCGCGCCACGCGCGCGGGGATGTTCGATCCAACCGATGACCGCAAGTTGCACACGCGGCAGATCCCGCGTGTTGGCGGCGTCGCGATCTTCCTCTCGGTGGCAGTTGCGCTTGCCGTGCTCGCAGTGCGCGGTGGATTTGAGGGTGTCGGATTCACGAGCTCCAAGCTGACGGTCATTGTCATCGGCGGCGCGGCGACGTTCCTGCTCGGATTGTATGACGACCTGCGACAGCTTCGCGCGCGGTACAAGTTCGCGGTCCAGATCGCGATCGCGGTTGCGATCTTCGCCGCCGGTGTCCGCATCGACACCATCGCGCTGCCGCTGATCGGACAGATCCACTTCAACCCTGTGATGGGGTTGTTCTTCACGATCTTCTGGTTCGTCGGGCTGACCAACGCCTTCAACCTGATCGACGGACTCGATGGCCTCGCTTCCGGCGCGGCGATGTTCGCGCTGACGACGATGTTCGTCGTGGCGACGATCAACGGGCAGGCAGGTGCTGCACTGGTGACGCTCGCCGTCGCCGGCGCAACGTTAGGCTTCCTCCGCTACAACTTCCACCCCGCGTCGATCTTCCTCGGCGATTCCGGTTCACTCTTCCTCGGCTTCATGCTCGCCGGGATCGGTGCGATCAGCTCGCAGAAGGGATCGACAGTCGTGGCGATCGCGATCCCGCTGGTGTCGCTCGGTCTGCCGGTGCTCGACACCTCGCTGGCCATCGCCAGGCGCTTCCTCCGCGGGCAGCCGATCTTTTCCGCGGACCGCGGCCATATCCATCATCGGCTGCTCGGACTCGGGCATTCGCCGGCAAAGGTCGCGCTGCTGATGTACGCCGGGTGTGCCGGGCTCGCGTTAGGCGGGATGCTGCTGGTGAACCAGTCGGGGTACGTCGCGATCGTCCTCGCCGTCGTTGGGCTCGGGGTCGGGGTCGTCGTGCAGCGCCTTCGCTACTATGAATTCGAGGAGCTGGGCCGGCTGCTGCGCAAGGGCGTACAGCAGCGCCTCGTCATCGGGCGGCGAGTCCGGATTCGCGAGGCGAGCGTGCGGATTGCGCGCCAGCGCGATCTCGAACGCATCTTCGACATCATGGAGGACGCATTCGCCGCCGATGACTTCCAGCGCGCGGAAGTTCGCCTGCGGCCATCGTTCGTGCGGGCAGGGCACGTCGGCACGCTCGACGATCGGCGACTCGAGGACGACATCGCGATCTGGTCCTGGAACCGCGGGGATCACGAAGATCCGACTCTCTGGGAGATCAAACTTCCCCTGATCGAAGGCGACCACCGGGTCGGATCTCTCGTCCTCTGGAAGGACGGGGCAGGGAAGGAGACTGCGCTCTCCCACATGCATACGATCGCCGGGGAGATGCGGACCGCCCTGCAGATGAAGATCGTCCAGCTTTGGCCGGGAGTCGTCGTTCACGAGCGCGTATGGGGCGATCCAGCGCCTGGAGGCGGTGAGCTCGTTCGGGCATTTCCGCCGTCGGACGAGACGCATCGTCGCCGCGAGGACATCTCGAAGGTTCCGATGTCCGCATCGCAGCGCGGATCCGACTCCATCCGCGCGACCCGCGCATCCTGAGGGCCACCGCCGCCGGTCGCGGCGATCTGGCGAGGTCGATGTGGCCAGCCGCTGGTGAGGGGCTCATGACGGCCGAGCGCGAAGCGCCGGCGTCAGCCGCGTCAGCCCCCGCTGCCTAACGGCCGAGCGATCGTCGCGAAGGCGCCGCCGCGCCGGAGCTCGCGCCACCGCGGCAGCAACCGCGGCGCAGCCAGCGCGCCGGCCAGGGCGAGCAGCGGAATGCGCGCCGCCCGCCGCCGGATTCGGTATGCAGCCGCGGCGAGGGTCCCCGGCTTCTGCCCGTCGGTGCGGACGCGCCCGTAGATGTGCGTCGTCGTCTGCTTCCATGAGGACGGCTCGAAGACGCTATGCGTCGCCTCGAACCCCGCCGCTTCGAGCGCCAGTGCGAGGCTGCGCGCCGTCCACTTCCCGACGTGGTTCGGCGGCATGTCGTGTTCGCCGGTGAGCGACGGCTGAGCGAGCATCGCATCACAATCGGGGACGGTGATCACGAGCGTTCCGCCGGGTGCGATCAGCTCGCGGCAGCGGGAGAGGACGGTGCGGAAGTCGGCGATGTGCTCGAGCACCTGAAAGAGCGTGACAAGCTGGAAAGAATGCAGCGAGCGCGCCGCCGCCTCAGCGAGGTCGGCGAAGACCGTGATGCCGGACTGGCGAAGAATCGCCCGCGTCGTTTCGCTTCCTTCCACCGCGCATCGTGACCACCCCGGCCCGAGGGCACGCAGGAATGCGCCTGTACCGGCGCCGATGTCGAGCGCAAGCCCACCGCCGGACGGCCCAACGACGCCTAACGCTACGTCGTAGTCCCAGCGCCACATTGGGTAGCCATGTTGTTCGTGCAGAATCGCGTAGTACTGTTCGTCGCCCCCGACGTAGGGAACCGCGAAGCCGAAGCCGCACGACGGGCAGCGGTGGATCTCGCACGCGTCGCCTTCCCAGAGCCGCCTGATCGCGGCTTGGAGACGCAGGTAGCGGTCGGCATCGCGCCACGGGGGACAGAAGTGAGCGGCCGCCTGCGCTGCGTCATAACGCTCGAGCACGCGCCCGTCGCCGGCGCTTCCGCACACAGGACACGCTTGTGGAGCACCAGTCAGAACGGATTCGAGCGCGGGGTCGGACACGGAAGGTCCTCGACGACGGATGGCGAACAGCGATCGCCCGTGGTGCTGTTGGAAAGAGCGGAACGCGAGCATGGGGTGACCCCGGCATCGCGTGAAGCGGGAGCGTACGTCGCCGGGCTTCACTTCTCGACGGGGTTGAAAATTTACCCGCCGCGGGACCCGGGGTCAACGAAACTTCGAACGGGCGCGATGCGCCGTGCAACCGGATATTAGGTTACGCCGAAGCTCGGCGCGGGCACACCATATTCTGCTCGCTACCAAATTTGCCCATGCGAACTCGACATGCCTGTACTCAGCCCGCGTCGCGTCTTCCGTCGCGCCCGTCCCTCGCTGGAGCGGCTATTGAGAGCGCTCATCCGCCATCGGCCGACGCGCTCGGTGCTGAACGCCATCTATGCGCGACTCGGACGCCGCGCGATCGAGCTGGTATACGTTCGCACGGCGAAGATCTTTCGCGACGTCGGTGGTGGAAGCGGCGTGGGAACGTGGACGGTCCGCTTCGCCGGACGCGCGGTGCGCTTGCCCCTTCGCGGCGATCGAATGTGGCTGGACTGGGATGAGGCAGTGTCGATCCTCGGTCACGAGCCCGACATCAAGCGATGCTACGCGTCGCTCCTCGAAGGTGCCTGGCGCCCCGAGCTGTTCGTCGACGTCGGCGCCAACTACGGGACACACTCGCTGCTGTTTCTCGTCGCGGGGGTCCCGGCGCTGACCTTCGAGCCTAACGACAGCTGCCACGAATATTTTCGCGAAGCCTGCGCCGCGAGTGGTGTCACTCCCGACCTGCAACCCGTCGCGCTAGGCGCCGTCCCGGGCCAACTCGCGTTGTATTTTCCGCCTGGCGAGACGTGGCTCGGGTCAACTGAGCCGGAAGTGATCGAGCGTCTGCGCAGAGAAGGCAGCGTCCCGCTCGAGCGTCGCGACGTCGAGGTGCGGTGCCTCGACCAGTATGGCGACCGCTTCGCGGGGAAGCGAGCGCTCGTCAAGATCGACGCGGAGGGACACGAGCAGGCAATCCTTCAGGGCGCTGAGCGTGTGCTGCGCGATCATCGGCCGCTCGTGATCTTCGAAGCGCTCCCGGGGAGCGACCGTCAGTCCGTCGCGAAGCTGTTCACCGACGCGGGTTACGAGATTGGATTCCTTCCGGCCAGTGGCGTATGGGCAGCGGCGTCGGTCAGCGAGTATGTGGGCGCGACTGTGAGCGACTTCCTTGCGGTGCCCCGTGAGCTTGCGCGATGAGCCGTCGTGTTTTCTCGATCGTGGTTCCGGTCTACTTCAACGAGTTGAATCTGCCGGATACGGTGCCGCAGTTGCTGGCGCTCGCGTCAAAGCTGCCGGACTACGATCTCGAGCTGGTGTTCGTCGACGACGGCTCTGGGGATCGCTCACTCGCGATGCTGCTCGAGTTCCAGCGGGAGCATCCGG
>JBJMNK010000017.1:0-3909 GCA_045804265.1 Gemmatimonadaceae bacterium
GCTCTTGCCCGTCACCTGCGTGTGGGTGACTTCGGCCGACCAGTAACCCGCACCGATCGAGATGGTCGGGGTCCAGACACCGGTCGACGGCTTGAACTTCATCTGGTTGATGTCGGTCGTGTACTTGACCGAGTCCGCGAAGAACGCCTCTTCCGCGGTGACCAGGTTGCGCAGGTCCGACTTCATCGCGGCGATGTACGCCTTTTCCTTCGTGTTCGCGAACTTCGGGATCGCGATCGCGGCCAGGATGCCGATGATGACGACGACGATCAGCAGCTCGATGAGCGTAAAGCCCTTACGCGCGTTGCGAAGCATGGTATTGTCTCTCCGAATCGGGGGGTGGTGCGAAAGTCACCACCAACATCGGCGGCGAGTTCGACCCTTACTAAGGCAACGCCCGGGCCAGAGCAGCGCTCGCCTGCAAGTCGTTTTCGCGTAATGGTTTGCCGAATTTGATCTCTTGAAGGGCATGATTTTGCCCACGGCGAAACGCACGTACTGCGGCATTACACCAGACTTCGATACGCGAAGAGCGGGACGCCTAACGCATCCGGCGGCGCCGTTGCTCGCCGCTCCTCTCCGACAATCGCCACCGGCCCGCTCACCTTCGGGCACTGCCTAACGCGCAGCCGGTCGCCGTCCGGACGCCAGCGATCGCGCCCTCGTCGCCGCTCGATCGTCGGCGTGCCGGTGACCACCGGCAATTAGAACCGTCTAATACAAAGCGGCAGCCGTCAAATTCTTAGGCAGCTGAAAATTTTACAGGCAGTCCGCCCCCCTGTCCGGGCGAATTGACTCGATACGCTCATGGGGGTAAATCACAAGTCGTTGAAAAATAACGACTTCGCCTCTGGTCTCGGCATTGCAATAGCTCAGCCCGGATAGCATTCCTTTATGGAGGCCAGATGCGCAGAAATTCGTCAGGGTTCACGCTCGTCGAACTGCTGCTCGTGATCACGATCATGGGCTTGATGGGTTCGTTCGCGTATCCGCGGCTGAAGGCAACCACCACCAGCCTGTCGGTTCGGAACTCACGGCAGAAAGTGGCGACCATGCTCGTGACCGCGCGCGCGGCTTCCATCCAGAACGGCTCCGAAGCGCGCTTCATTCGCAGCGGCAACGTCGTTCGCGTCACCGTCGACTCGAGCGGGACTTTCGTCACGCTGATCTCGCGCGACCTCAATAGGGATGACGGCGTCACCGTGAGCACTGGCGGCGCTGCTCCTCGCGACACCATTCGCTTCGACTCTCGCGGCATGGGGATCGGGCTGACGGGCGCCGCAACCTTCAAGTTCACCAACTCAACCGTCACGGACTCGATATGTGTATCGAAGCTCGGCAAGGTTGCGCGCACCGGGTGCACGGCATGAGCCCGCGACGCAGAAACAACGAAGAGTCGCAGGCGCCGGCTACTCACCCGCGCGCTGGCTTCACGATCGTCGAGCTGCTCGTCGCGCTCATGATCTTCGCGGTCGGGATGCTCGGACTCGCGGCGACGGCGGGCTCGGTCACCAAGATGATGGGTGGTGCCAAGCGCCAGGTGCTTGCGGCGACAGTGGCGCAGACGCGTCTCGAGCGACTTCGCTCGAGTCCGTGCACGTCGATCGTCAGCGGATCCGACACCACGCGCGGCATTGTCAGCACGTGGACCGTATCGGCAGTCGTTCGCGGAATGAACATCACCGAGACCGTGACGTTCCCGACTTCGCGCAACACGACGCGGACGCGAACCTACTTCACCACGATCCCATGCTGACCGCGAGCAGGATACCGGGGCGCCGGATGCGCGCCGGCGTCAGCCGCGCCGGCGTCACCCTGGCCGAATTGATGGTCGTTCTCGTCATCATGGGGCTGGTCGGTGCCGTCATCATGCGCGTCGTCCTCCGCCAGCAGCGGTTCTACGCCGGTGCGGCCGAGATCACCAGCGAGCGCGCTGACCTGCGCGACCTCGCGACGGCGATCCCGACCGACCTGCGCGGCATCTCGAGCGCGGGCGGCGACATCTACGCGATGTCGGATTCGTCGATCGACTTCCGCCTGCCGATGGGAATCTCGACGATCTGCGTGCTCGGTGCCGGCCTGACGTCGATCATCGTCCCGCCGGCGACGCTCACCAGCCGCAGCGGCGTCACCAGCTGGACGACCGCGCCGGTGTCCGGCGACTCGGTCCTCATCTACGACGAGGGCGCGAGCACCGGTATCGCCGACGATACATGGAAGCCATACAAGATCACCGGTGCCCCGACCGCGGGATCGTGCCCGACGACGACGAAGTTCACGTCGACGTCCGCCGAAGCCGCCGCTGGGCTGAGCCTTCCGCTCAGCGCTGCACTCAGCGCCGCGGTTCCAGTGGGTTCGTCGGTGATGCTGTTCAGGCATGCGCACTACGGGCTGTTCCTGACGTCGTCGGGGAAGACGATGCTCGGCTACTACGATTGCCCGGGCGGAACGTGCGGCACGATGACGCCGATCGCCGGACCGTTTCTCCCCTACGCCGCGACCGGGAGTGGGGTGCAGTTCACGTACTACGACTCGACCGGCGTCGTGACCGCCGTGAAGACCAACGTTGCCCGCATCGATGTCGTCGTGCGGGCGCAGACCGCGTCGCCAGTCGCGCTCGTCGGCGGCGCCAAGAGTTATGTCCGTGATTCACTCGCCTTCACCGTCTCACTGCGCAACCGGCAGTGATGCTCACGCTCAGAGGAACCATGCGCTCGCATCGTAATCGAAAGGGGATGGCACTCGGGGTCGTGCTCATCGCGATCGCCGTGATCAGCGTGATGATCGTCGGTGCCTACTTCTCCAACATCCAGGAGTACCGCCTCGGCGCGAACAGCCTCGTTCAGGGGCGCGCGATGACGGCTGCGGAGTACGGCCACGGCGTCCTCTATCAGAGCTGGGACCGCAGCTGGAACGCGTACAAGGCGGGGACGACGTTCGTCCGTGCCTACTCGCTCACCGATGGTGGGGTGGACACCGTCCGCATCACGAAGCTCAACAACCTCTCGTACCTGCTGACGTCGGAGGGCCGCTCGATCAGCTTTGAGCCGTACTTGCTCTGCAGGCGCGCCAGCGAGTCGTTGACGCGGACGCCCTTCGCGGTCGGCATCGCGGTGCGCGTCACGTAGAGCACGCGGATCTTCTTGTTGAACCGCAACGTCTGGAGCCCGAAGCGCTTCGGGAGCACGGTGTCCTGCCGGCAGCCGGGCGTGACCTCGCTGCCGCCGACGATCCCGTGGCCGGCCGCCTTGCGAGCCTGGGCGATCGTCATCCCGAGCGTGATCGGTCCGACGCCCTTGAACGAGATGACGGCGTTCCCGTCGATCTTCCTCGGCTTGGTCGCGCCGCTCGCGCCCGCCGGGACGGTGGCCAGCGCGAGGAGCAGCCCGGCGGCGGCGAGGCGGGACTTCATGGCGCGACGCTACTCGACGAGCGTCGCCACTGCCAGCGCGGCGGCGCCCTCGCCGCGGCCCACGAACCCCATGCCCTCGCCCGTCGTGGCCTTGACGTTGACCGTGCAGCCCAGCGCGGCCTCCAGCGACGCGCGGATGGCGTCCCGGTGGGGGGCGAGCTTGGGGCGCTCGAGCATGACCGTGGCGTCCACGTGCTCGATCGCGCCGACGAGCCCGGCGACGTGGCGCAGGAGCTCCATCGAGTCCGCGTCGCGCCAGCGCTCATCGTTGTCGGGGAAGTGCTGGCCGATGTCACCCAGCCCGGCCGCACCGAGCAGCGCGTCGGTGATCGCGTGCGCGAGCACATCGGCGTCGGAGTGCCCGGCCAGCCCCGCGTCGTGCGGGATCTCGACCCCACCGAGGACGAGCCGCCGCCCCGCCGCGAACGCGTGCGAATCGATCCCGATGCCGCTGCGGCTCACCCGATCGGCTCCATGCGCCGGGCGCGGCCCTCGAA
>JBJMNK010000018.1:0-30709 GCA_045804265.1 Gemmatimonadaceae bacterium
CCGAGCGTCCAGCTGCCGACGGTCGCTACTCCACTGGCGTTGGTCAGCTGCGATCCGCCCACGACCTGGCCGCCGCCGGCGCTGACGAGGAACGTCACCCGAACGTTAGGCAGCGGCCCCCCGCTGGCGTTGGTCACGATCACCGATGGCGCCGGGTTCACCGGGCTGGCGATGACCGCGCTCGCTGGAATGGTGCCGTTCGCGGCAACCGCCCCTGGCGTCGCGTCGGTGCCGGTTGCACCCTCGGTGCCGCAGGCCGCCAGCAGCGCGAGCGCCATGACACCAGCGGCTCTGCGCAGAACAGTCGAAGCCGCAAATACGCGTCGCTTCATGACATCTCCATCGTGGTTGGGTGGTCGTGCGACGTGCGTGCTAGCGATAGTTCCCGAATTTCAACTCGACACCGAAGTCCTTCCCGCGCAAGAGCGCGATCGCGTCCTGCAGATCGTCACGCGACGGCGAGCTGACCCGAACCTGGTCGCCCTGGATCGCCGCCTGGACTTTCTTCAGCTTCGCGTCCTTGATCGCGGCCGCGACCTTCTTCGCCGTCTCGCCGTCGAGCGACGTCTTGAGCTTGATCTCGCGGCGAACGGTGTCGCCGCCGGCCTGCTTCACTTCACCGACATCGAGGTTCTTCACCGGCACGTTGCGCTTGATGAGCTTCGTCTGCACGACGTCGAACAGCGCCCGCATCCGGAAGTCATCGTCAGCGATCAGCTCGAGGAGGCTCTCGGCGCGCTTGAATTCGATCGCCGCCTTCGACCCCTTGAAGTCGTAGCGCTGCGCGATCTCCTTCTGCGCCTGGTTCACGGCGTTGTCGACCTCCTGCAGGTCCACGCCAGTCGTGACATCGAAGCTGCTGTTCTGAGCCATGGCCTGTTCAGCGCATCGCGATCGTGAACCGCTGGACGCGCGGGTTCGATCGCGGCTTCCCGTGATAGCCGTCCGGAACCATGACGCTGACCGAGCGCGCTCCCTTGTCCGAGCTGACGATCTCCAGACCTTCCGACCGCACCCAGTCGAGGTCGGCCGCCGTGAGCGAGTCACGAAAGACGATGAAGGCCGGCGTGCCCGTTCCTGGCGGGATCCTCACGCCCGGCGCCGGGCTGGAGGGGAGCGGCGCCCGGACGGTGGGCTCCGTCGCGCCAGCTCGTGTGCTGTCGGCCGCCGGTCGCCTGCCCGCTGGGCCGGATGTCGAGCCGGATGTCGAGCCTTTGTTCACGACGGGAGCGCCGGTGGAGGTCGAAGTGCCGCTCGTCGTACCGTTAGGCGCGGTGCTGTCGGTCCCCGCGCGCGACGCGCTGCCCATGGTCGACGACATGGCCGCGGTGTCACCCACCGCGGCCGTGTCCGATGTCTGCTTCGAGGGGCGACAAGCCGCGGCGGCGAGCACCGCGGCTGTCATCGCGAGCGAGGCTCGCCGGTTCATGGGGTATCCGGCCTGACGATGATTCCCGGCTTGGTCGTGTTCACCGCGCCCTTCGGCAGCGAGACCGCCGGCGCCGTGCCATGAATTGGCTGGCCGATCCTGTACCGCGAGACGTCGATTCCGCCGACGGCGTAGCTGTGCAGGATCAGTGCGTCGCGCACGGTGATCGCGCCGTCTCCGTCCACATCGCCGCGATTGATCGCCGGCAGGGACGCGCACGTCGACGTGAGGATGCAGCCGTAGAGGGAGCCGGCGTCGGATTGCCCGATGACGCCGTCCGCATCGATGTCACCCCACTTCACCACGAACGTCGTCGGCGCGGCGAACGTGACATCGAAGCTGATCTGCCCGCCGCTCTCGACGATGTTCGTCAACGAGATTCCCGACGTGCGTACGTTGTCGCCCAGCGGGTACGCATTGCTGCTCGGCGATGTCGTGGTCGTCCAGCTGGTCACCCCGGCGCTTCCCGGGAACGCGTCGCCTGCCCCGCCGCGGTAGCCGGCGTGATCGAGCCCCGCGCGGCCATCGGCTTCGACCAGGTCGAGCCCCTTATGGTCGGTGACGTTCTGGATCGTGTTCTCATCCCAGTTGTCGGCGACGGTCGCGCTGTCCACGTGCCAGATCAGGAGTCCGGTCGACTTGAGCGCGATGTCCGATCCGACCTTCTGCCGGTTCTCGAGGAGGAAATACTCGGTCGTCCCCGGAATGTTGAGGCGCGCGATGGATCCCGCGGTCTCGATCTGGTCGAGGACCACGTGCTGGTTCGTCGAGATGGTCTGCACCGGCGCCCAGCCGAGCTGCATCTTCGACCACGCTTCCATGTGCGCCGGCGACGTCGGAACGTTCCAGTTGCCGGCACCCATCAGTCCCCAGCTGCCGATCCCCTCGTTGGTCGCGTCGCTGGCCGTCGCGTACAGGTCGGGCAAGCCTAACGCGTGCCCGAACTCGTGCGCGAAGACGCCGATCGAGATCGGCGTCGCCGGAGTGCCGCAGTTCAGCGCCGGCTGCAGGACGTAGTCGGAGATTCGGACACCGTCGTTCGTCAGGTAGCCATGGCGCGCAACCGCCGTGTCCTTCGCCTGGCCGGCCGCGCCTTCGATGACCCAGCGGTGCGACCACATGTTGTTGGTCCCGCCGCACTCGCCGCCCGCTTCGGGCTGCACGAACGCGACGAGATCGACGTAGCCATCGTGGTCGTCGTCGTACTGGCTGAAGTCGATCGTCTGGTCAGCCGCATCGAGCGTCGCCTTGAGCAGGTTCCAGAGCCCGGCGCCGCCGAGCCCATTGTTGCCGGAAGGACCTTCGTAATCCGTGTCCTTCCCCGGAACCTGGATCCAGTTCGAGACAGTCCCGGTCATCGTCAGGTTGCCGCGCGACATCTCGTTGTAGAGCGCCGTCAGCGTCTCGGTCGAGCTCGGGCCGTCGAACAGCCGGCGCTGCAGGTCGCTCGCCGGCCAGGGCTGCGTCGTCGTGTTCGCGAACAGGATCGGCAGGACGAGTACTTTCTCCACGCCGTTCACCACCGGCCCCGTGCCGATGTGCGGCACGGCGAGCGGTCCCGATCTGGTGCTGGAAGCGGTGGCGTCGGCGACACCGTTAGGCCCGACGCTGGCGAGCAGCCCGCGGCGCGTGCCGCGCGCTGCCTGCACGGCACGCAGCTTCGATTTCATCGCCCGACGGAACTCGAACGCGTGCGGATCCTTGGCCAGGATCGCGCGCGCCGATGCCGGAAGGGGGGTGCCGTGGATTCGTCCGATCTCGGCGATGTCCTGCGCACCGGCCCGGTGCGAAAGCGCAACTGCCGACAGTACAGCCGCCGAGAGCGCGGCAAGGCGCGTGAAGCGAGTCATTGCGCTGCTCCTCAGCGGATGTGAACGGTAGTACCGACCACGCTCGCCCGACTGAGCAGGTCATTGAACGTCCGCGCGGCAACGAACGCCGCCGCGGTATGATTGAATTGCACGTCCTTTCCCGACGACGAGGCGACGTAGCCGAAGCGCATGTACTTCTGGCGAGCCTGCGCGTTCGTCGGGCCGCTGGTGACGACCGTGAGCTGCGCGTTCGTGCCGCTGTCGTCGATCAGCTCCCCTCGCGTGTAGATGATCGCCGCGAGGTGTGCAGCGAGCGGGATGCTGTTCACCACCGTCTCCTGGACGGCGCCGCGCGTCTCGCCGAGCGCGGTCGTGCCCGAGTAGAAGTCGACCCAGATCGTGTCGCCGACCGACACCGTGTCTTTCGCCGCCATCAGGAAGAGCGAGCGCGTCGTGTCCACGGTCGCAGTCGCCAGTCCTTGGACGGTGCCGACGCTGGCCTTGACGTTCTGCCTGACGGCGCCGCTGCCTAACGTCCACGTCGTCTGGGCGATGCCGCTGTTGTCGGTGGTCACGGTCAGCGCGGCGACCGAGCCGCCACCCCGGGTCACGGTGAAATCCACCGGCTTGCCGGCGACCGGATTGCCCTGCGCGTTGGTGACGCGCGCGGAAATCGGCGTCGCGAGCGCGGTGCCCGGTACCCCGACCTGATTATTGCCGGTGCTGAAGGAGATCGCGGCGACCGTCGAGTTGTTGCCGCCCTTGGACGGACCGTCCGACCCGCAGGCTGCGGCCGCAAAGGCGAATGCCACGGCCAGCACTGAGGGCCGCCACGCACGGGAGCTATGCACGTTGTCTCGGGGAAAAGGGTCCATCGCGCCGGGCTCGGACCTGCCCACGGCCTCGCATCATGCGCGCCATTGATATACCGGAAACTAGGGTCCGGGGTCCACCGGGCAACGGCTTTTACGCGGCGCCGCGAGCCGCACTCTGACCGATCATTCAACTCCCCCGGGAACTTTTCGGGCAGAGATTGCAGGAGCGGGCGTTGAATGTGGATCGTCACCCCGGGAACTCTTCACCCGGGGGACGCAGGGGCCTCAGCCGAGGAAGGACTCCAGCGCTCGGGCCCGACTCACGTGGCGAAGACGCGACAGCGCCTTCTCCTTGATCTGCCGCACGCGCTCGCGGGTGATGCTCAACAGCGCACCGATCTCCTCGAGCGTCATCGGCTCCTCGCCATCGAGGCCGAAGTAGAGGCGCAGGATGCGCGACTCGCGCTCCTTCAGGTGCGACAGCGCCTCCTCGATCGACTCCGTCAGCGCCTTGACGAACATCTCTTCGTCGGGCGTCGCGTTCACCGTGTCGGCGAGATAGTCGAGCAGCCGGTTGTCTTCACCGGGAGTGAGCGGTGCATCGAGGGAGAGGTGTGTCTGCGAGATCAACATCGTCTTCGCGACTTCTTCCTCGGTGATGTCCATGCCGTTCGCGATCTCGGCGTGCGTCGCTTCGCGTCCGAGCTCCTGGAGCAGCGTGCTCGCGCGCTTGCCGATGCGGTGCAGCGTACCGGCGCGGTTCAGCGGAACGCGCACGATACGCGACTGCTCGGCCAGCGCCTGGAGAATCGCCTGGCGGATCCACCAGACCGCATACGAGATGAACTTGATGCCCTTCGTCTCGTCGAACTTGTGGGCGGCGCGGATCAGGCCGAGGTTGCCCTCGTTGATCAGGTCGGAGAGTGAGACGCCCTGGTTCTGGTACTTCTTGGCGACGGACACGACGAAGCGCAGGTTGGAGCGCACGAGCGTGTCGAGCGCTTCCTGATCCCCCTTCCTGATGCGCTGCGCGAGTGCGACCTCGTCCTCACGCGTGATCAGCGGATAGATGCTGATGTCGCGCAGGTACTGGTCAAGCGAGCCTTCGTCCGACGCTGACTTCTTGTTCGACGAGCTAGCGGCCATACGACCAACCGAGGCAAAGAGGGACCTGCCGACTACCGATTCGCTTCAGCTCCGTGTCAGTGAACGCGTTCACCAACCCGCCCCCAACGCACGCTCGAAAGCCAGGGGGCCGGCTCGGAGCTGTCGGGGGCATAGCTGTAATACACGACCAGCGGCCGACCGCGGAGGTTCCCGGCAGGAACGAAGCCCCAGTAGCGGCTGTCCTCCGAGTTGTCGCGGTTGTCGCCGAGCGCGAAGTACTCTCCTGGTGGGACGATCAGTGGTCCCCAGTTGTTACGAGTCGGATGGTCGCCGAACCCGGCTGCTTCCGCGGTGCGCACTAGATAGTGCCGCTGCCAGCCGAACTGGTCGTTGCCCGGGTCGAGGTCGGGGTCGGAATGCACCACATACGGTTCGGCGAGCGTCATCCCGTTCCGCACCAGCGTTCCCTCGCGCATCGACAGCGTGTCGCCCGGAAGCCCGACGAGCCGCTTCACGTACGTCTTGCTCTCGTCGAGCGGGTACTGGAAGACGATGATGTCGCCGCGCTGCGGTGTTCGATAGCCCGGGACGCGTAGCGAGGTGAATGGGACGTCGGCGCCGTACGCGAGCTTGTCCACGAGGAGGAAATCGCCGGGGAGCAGCGTGCGCTCCATGCTTCCCGAGGGGATCTTGAATGCCTCGACGAAGAAGGCGCGAACGAAGAAGAAGACGAGCACCGCGATCACGAACGTCTGCATCCACTGCCAGAGCAGCCCGAGTGGCGACGCGCGACGGTTGACGCGGCGCAGCGCGTCGCGCTTCGTCTCGGGGCTGATGCGCGGAGAGCCCGACGGCGGCGTCGGCGACGGCATCGTCATGACACGTTGTCGCGGTTGACGATGCTGAGCTGCGCGCCTAACGCGCCGCACGCGCTCTCCAGCGCCGGCCGCGCCGCGGCGGGGATCTCGAGCGTGGCGACGTGGTGCAATCCGGCCACGGCCATGCCGATCGCTCCGACGCTCACTCCGTCGCGGCCGAGGGCCAGGCGCAGCCGTGAGGCAAGATCAGGAAGCGAGCGCGCGGTCACCGCCGCGACGAGCGGCGGCGGATCGACGGCGACGGTCTCGCCGCCGGTGCGCGCGTCGAGCGCGGTCAGCACGCTCGTGACTGCGGCGTCCACGGTCGCGCGCGACACTCCGCGCCCGGCGACACGCTGGGCGACGCGGTCGGCAACCGTTCGACGGAGATCTTCAGGACGCGAAGGCACGATCAGGAAATAGAATCCGCATGTTCATCGCAAAGCAAGCGCTCGCCATCGTCAGGAAAGACGCCCCCTGCGCACGGGCGCAACGTCGCGGCTCGCATCTTCCTCGTTCGCGACGTCGCGGTCCACGACGCCGCGCCCGCGCGCTCAGCTCGGGGTGCCGAGATAGTTGTCGATCTGGGCCCGCTGCAACTTTCCAGAGAAATCGACATACCCGACCTTCGTCTCCGAGTAGAACTCGTATACCTCCCAGCCCCCCTCGCGGTGGCCGTTGCCGGTCTGCTTTACCCCGCCGAATGGGAGGTGTGCCTCGGCGCCGATGGTCGGTGCATTGACGTAGGTGATGCCGTTGTCCAGTTCGGTCAGCGCCCGGAACGAAACCTCCACGTTCGTGGTGTAGATCGAGGACGACAGCCCGTACTTCACGTCATTGTTCACGGCGAATGCCTCGTCGGCGTCGTTGACACGAATGACCGAGAGCACCGGCCCGAAGATCTCCTCCTGCTCGAGGCGCTGACCCGCTTCGACGCGCGCGAAGATGGTCGGCTCGAAGAAGAAGCCTTTCTCGAGTCCCTTTCCGTCGGCGCGCCTGCCGCCGCAGAGCAGGTCATTGCCCTGCGACAGCCCGATGTCGACATAACGTTCCGCCTTCGCGATGGCGTTCTCGTTGATCATCGGCCCGACATCGGTGCCCGCCTTGCGGCCGTCCCCGAGCTTGAGCGCCTTGACCTTGTCGACGAGCATGCCGAGGAAGTTGTCGTGGATTCCCTTCTGCAGGACCAGGCGGCTGGTCGCGGTGCAGCGCTGGCCGGTGGTTCCGAACGCGCCCCAGAGCACCCCCTCCAGCGCGAGCTCGAGGTTCGCGTCATCCATCACGATCTGCGCGTTCTTCCCACCCATCTCGAGCGAGAGTCGCTTGTGCATGCGCCCCGCCGTCTCACCGACGCTGCGCCCGGTCTCGGTCGAGCCGGTGAATGAGAGCAGCGGAATGCCGGGGTGCTCGACGATCGCCCGGCCACAGTCCTCGCCGGCGCCGTGCACGAGCTGGATCACCTCGGGCGGAAGCCCGGCCTCGAGGAGGATCTCGACGAGCACCGTCCCCGTGTGAGGCACGTCTTCGGCCGGCTTGAAGATGCACGCATTCCCGCAGAGCAGCGCCGGAAACATCTTCCACGTCGGGATCGCCATCGGGAAGTTGAACGGCGTGATCAGTCCCGCGACGCCGATGGGGCGACGGTAGCTCATCGCCCACTTGCTGCGCATCTCGGACGGCACCGTGTGGCCGAAAAGGCGGCGTCCTTCGCTCGCCGCGTAGAACGCGGTGTCGATTCCCTCCTGCACGTCGCCCTTCGTCTCGGCGAGTGGCTTCCCCATCTCCCGCGTCATCAGGTCCGCGATCTCGTCCTTGCGCGCGACCATGATCTCGCCGACCCGGCGGAGGATGTCGCCGCGCGCCGGCGCCGGCGTCCGGCTCCAGTCGCGAAACCCGCGCTGGGCGCTCTTCACCGCCCGCTCGACATCAAGCGCGTTGGAGAGCGGAAAGTTGCCGATGATATCGGAGACATCGGCGGGATTGCGGTTCTCGAAATATTCGCCTGACGACGGGGCGACCCATTCGCCGCCGATGAAGTTCTTGAACGTTTTCATGTCGAAACGGTGTGGGATGGCGAACCCCGACGGGCGCGCAGGTGCATCGCGTTAGGCAGCTGCCGGGTGCTCCGGCCAGTCCGGGCGGCTGCGTGATTTTCGTAATCTAAGCTGCGAGCGAAGCCGGCTTCACTGGCAGTACCACGCGGCCGGATGCTGCGGTGTCGGGATCGCGTAGCCGACGCGTGGGAGGACTTCCTGCGCCCCGAGGATCATCCCCCACAGGATGAGGAGGAGCGAGAGCGCGTGTGCGCGGCCGGCACGGTGCCGGAAGGTCCAGACCGCGCTCCAGACGCCGCTCGCGATCACCGCCGTCACGGCGCCGAGGTACGCAGCGAGTCCCGCGCCGCAGCGCGAGCCGTACGGCCAGAACACGATCGCCACTCCGAGCGCGACCGAGAGAAGCAGCCGCGCGAAGACGCCGAACGTCGACGTCTCGGCGCGGACTCGAGCCATGTCGCCGGCCTCGGCGGCGGTCGCCGGCGTCTTCGGGCGTCCGATGAGCTGGTCGTCGGAGATCGACTCGAGCCGCTTGTCGATGTTCGCCATCTTGCTGTCCCAGTCAGACATCCTGCGCACTCCGGATTGAGTTGGGCGGTCGGTCCGTCATGCTGCGCGATGCGTGCCTCACGCTTCGCGCACGAGCGCATAGCGCTCGATCTTCTTGTACAGGTTGGACCGCGGCATGTCGAGCGCGCGCGCTGTCTCGCTGACGTTCCAATCGAACTCGCGCAGCTTCGAGAGGAGGAATGCGCGTTCGGCCGCGTCCTTGAACTCCTCGAAGGTGCGGATCGACGCGAGCGCGCCGAGGGCGGACGGCTCGCTCGCCGCGCGCCCGACGAGCCGTTCGATGTCCTGCACCGTCACGCGCGGACCGGCGGCGAGAATCAGCAGCCGCTCGACCGTGTTGCGCAGCTCGCGGACGTTGCCCGGCCATTCCATGCGCGACAGCGCGTCGATCGCCTCCTGGTCGAAGGCGCGCGGCGCGACGCCTTCGCGTTCCGACAGCTGCGCGACGAAATGCGCGATGAGCAGCGGAATGTCCTCGCGGCGCTCGCGAAGCGGTGGCACGGTCAGCGGCACGACATTGAGGCGATAAAAGAGGTCCTCGCGGAATCGCCCGGCCGCGATCTCCTCCTCGAGATTCTTGTTCGTCGCCGCGAGCACGCGCACGTCCACCGATACCGGCTTGCTCCCCCCGATGCGCGTGACGACCCCGTCCTGCAGGACGCGCAGGACTTTCGCCTGCGCGCTCTGGCTCATGTCGCCGATCTCGTCGAGAAAGAGCGTCCCGCCATCGGCCTGCTCGAACTTCCCTGCCCGGTCGCTCACCGCGCCGGTGAACGAGCCCTTCATGTGCCCGAACAACTCGCTCTCGATCAACTCGCTCGGGATCGCGGCGCAGTTGACCTCGACCAGCGGTTTCTTTGCGCGCGGACTCTGCGTATGGATGGCGCGCGCGACGAGCTCCTTCCCCGTCCCATTCTCGCCGCTGATCAGCACTCGCGCCGGCGTCCCGGCCACCTTCTCGATGCGGTCGGTGAGCGCGCGGATCGCATACGATGCGCCGACGATCTCGAATCGTGACTGGACCTGCGCCTTGAGCATCTGATTCTCGTCGCGCAGGTCGAGATGCTGCAGCGCGTTCCGCAGCGTGACGAGAATGCGATCGGTGTCGAGCGGCTTCTCGAGGAAATCGTAGGCGCCGAGCTGCGTGGACTCGACCGCCGTCTGGATCGTCCCATGGCCGCTGATCATGACCACGATCGCGCGCGGATCCTGCTCACGCAGCCGCTTCAACGCCTCGAGGCCATCGATCCCCGCCATCTTCACGTCCATGAAGACGAGATCGGGACGGAACTTCGCGTATTCAGTCAATGCGTCGGTCGCGTTCGACGCCTGCCTGACGGTGTAGCCCTCGTACTCGAGGAGCTGCGAGAGCGCCGCGCGAATTCCGGGCTCGTCATCGACGATGAGGATCTTCCGGTTCATCGCGCGCTCTCGCTCGTTCGCCGCGTCGGTCTCACGATCACGGTGTGCTCTTGTAGAGCGTCACCTTCCCCGGCTCGGTGCGAACGTCGCCGATGTACGGGGGAATCACCAGGGGCAAGCCGTCTTCCGACACGCCCGCGGGACGCGCGCCATGCTCGACACGCCTCAACAATCGCGGAATCGCGCCCGTCGGTACCGGGAATTCACGGAACCGGATCTCCTGCACGCGGAACTCCGCCAGCTGCGGGTTGATGATGTGAAACGTCCCGCCGAACTGCATTCGTTCACGGTCGGCGAGAAACCCAGCCAGCGGGCCGAGCACGTCGCCACCGCCGAAGTCCGACGGCTTCACCGATGCGCGGATGTACATCCGGTCGCCTAACGCTGCCGCCTCGACGCTGTCCGCCGAGGGCGGCAGCTGCTTCGACAGCTGCTCGTAGACGTAGCTCGCGAGGTCGGCCGGCCGCACGGTCACGAACACCGGCCCCCGCGGCTTCTGCAGCGTGACGAGAGCGGCGCGCATCCGTGCCGCGCCTTCCGGAGAAAGCCGTTCCCATGTCTCGGCGGTCGCGGTTGGGGTCGGCCGCGTGCCGGTGAAGAACCGGTCGCGGAGCATCCATCCGGCGAAGGCGCCGACCAGCAGCACGACCAGGCATCCGATCTTTCGCATGTCGTTCGTCTCAGGCCGCCGCGGCCAGCGGCGAGGAGTGAATGAGCCGGTAGCGCGGCCCGTCGGGGGCGAGCTCGCTCGCCATCAGGTCGACCGCGCCGGCATCGAGTTGCTCGGTATGACGCGCGCGCCGTGCCGCGCCCGACAGCGCGCGGAGCGTCGCTTCATCGACGCCGGGCGGGACGCGGCCGATGGTCACGTGCGGCCGGAATGGCCGGCCCTCGTGCTCCATGCCTAACGCAACGCAGGCGGTCTCGATGTCGTGGTGCAGCATCTCGAGGCGCGGGTCCGGCGCGACGCCAATCCAGATCACGCGCGCACGCCGGAAATTCGGAAAAGCCCCGACGCCGCCCAGTGAGAGCGGCGCTTCACCGTGGCGCGCGGTCGCGGCGTCGATCGCCGCGCGGATCTCGGCCACGCGCTCCACCGGCTGGTCGCCGATGAAGCGCACGGTGAGATGCCATTTCTCCGGTGCAATCCATCGCAGCGCCGGCGCGGCCGCGCGCAACGGCTCGACCTCGCGGTCGAACGCGCCGATGACCGGCGCCGGGAGGTTAATCGCGATGAATAGCCGCATCGCTCCCCGGCGTCGATTCAGGCCGGCGCGGCGGCGCTATCTCGAGCGCGACGTGGCTGAAGCCATGCGTCTTCGCCATTCCCACCACTCGCTCTCGCTCGACGACGATCGCGCGCGATGCGTCCGCGTCGTGCGCGGTGATCACCGCCAGTCGCTCGCGCTCCTCCACCGCGGCCGCGATCCCCGCGGCCGCGAGCGCGCTGCGCAGCGACTCCGCGCTCACGCGGCCGAGACTCCGGTGAGAATGTTCAGCGACCCGGAGCGAAATCCGCGCAGGTCGACCGAGACGCGCTCGAACCCCGCGCCGCGAACCGCGCTCGCCACGCGCTCGCTGGCCTCCGGAGCCAACCATGTCTCGATGCTCTCGGCGCCGATCTCGACACGCGCAAGGTCACCGTGATAGCGAACGCGGAGATCGCCGTCGATCCCGAGCTCGCGAAGTGCCGCTTCCGCGCGCTCGATCATCGCCAGTCGTGTCGCTGTTACCGCGACGCCGTAGGGAATTCGTGAGGACAGGCACGGCGACGAAGGCTGCGACCAGGTCGGAATTCCGCGCGCCTGCGAGAGCGAGCGGATCTCGGCTTTGGTCAACCCGACGATCAGGAGCGGCGACGCCACCGCATGCTCGCTCGCCGCGACGGCCCCCGGGCGATGACCGGTCACATCATCCGCGTTGGTGCCGTCGGCCACCGTCGTGATTCCGCGCGCTGTCGCCGCCGGGACGAGCAGCGACCAGAGCTCGCTCTTGCAGAAGTAGCAGCGATTCGACGGGTTGGCGGCGTAGCGCGGGTCCTCCATCTCGTTCGTATCCAGCTCGAGAATGGGAATCGCGAAGCGGTCAGCGACCGCCCGGGCCGCGGCCCACTGCGCCGCGGGATACGACGGGCTCCTTCCAATGATCGCCAGCACGTTCGCCGCGCCAAGCGCGTCGACCGCGACGCATGCGAGGTACGCGGAGTCGACGCCACCGGAGAAGCCGATCGCGACGCGCTCCCGCGCACGGAGCCAGGAGACGAGCGCGTCTTCCTTCGCGCGCACGTCGCCGGCTGCGTCCACCGACGTATCGAGATCAGCTTCCACCGCCACTGCCGGCGGCATCGAGGGTGCCATGGACCAAAGCTATCGCCCGACAGCGACAGCGTGGAGGGGCGACGGCGCCGCCGCCGGCCGGTAACGCAACGCTTCAGCGACCTGCGGTTCATCGATCGCGCGCTGGTCATCGAGGTCGGCGATGGTGCGTCCGACTTTCAGCACGCGGTGGTATCCGCGCGCCGACAGCGCGAGCCTGTTCGCTGCCGCGATCAACAGCGTTCGCGCCGCGGCGGTCATCTCGCCGTGGGCATCGAGCCAGCGGCCGCTCACGTGCGCATTGCACTCGACACCGCGGAGCTTCACGAAGCGCGCGCGCTGGCGCTGCCGCGCCACCTCGACGCGGGCGCGAACCGCGACTGACGATTCGCCACCGCGAGCGCCCAGCAGCGGGATCGGCACCGCGCCGACGGCGACGTGCATGTCGATGCGATCCGCCAGCGGCCCGGAAAGGCGCGCACGGTACGCCGCCACATCGCCCTGCGCGCAAATGCACGCCTGCGATGCGTCGCCGCTGTAGCCGCAGGGACAGGGGTTCATCGCGCCGACGAGAGTGAATCGCGCTGGAAACGAGACCGACGCGCTCGCGCGGGCGATGATCACCCGCCCTTCCTCGAGCGGCTGTCGCAGCGCGTCGAGCACCGATCGTGGAAACTCGAGCAACTCGTCGAGGAACAGCACGCCGTGGTGCGCGAGGCTTACCTCCCCCGGGCGCGGCGTCGAGCCGCCGCCGACGAGACCCGCCGAAGACACGGAATGGTGTGGCGCGCGAAAGGGCCGGACAGCGAGAACTCCCCCCGACAGCGTGCCGGCGACCGAATGGATCGCCGTCGCCTCGAGCCGTTCCTCTTCGGTGAGCCCGGGGAGAATGCCCGGCAGGCGGCGAGCGAGCATCGTCTTCCCCGCGCCAGGGGGTCCTACCAGCAGCAGGTTGTGTCCGCCCGCCGCCGCCACCTCGAGCGCACGCTTCGCCGATTCCTGGCCGGCGACGTCGGCGAGATCGAGTGGCTCGGCGTCAGTCACACACGGAGCGGCTGGAGCGATGACGTTAGGCAGCGTGCCACGCCTGATGTGCTCGACCAGCGAGGCGAGCCCCGACGCCGCGAGGATGCGCACGCCGCCGACCAGCGACGCCTCGGCGGCGTTCGCCGGTGGCACCACGAACGCGGGATGGTCCGGTGCGCGGGCGACGATGCGCGCCATCGGCAGCGCGCCGCGAATCGCGCGGATGGACCCATCGAGACCGAGCTCGCCGGCGACGACGAGCTGCGCCACGCTTTCCGCGGCGAGCTGCCCCGTGGCGACGAGGATGCCGAGCGCGATCGGGAGGTCGAACGACGTCCCTTCCTTGCGCACGTCGGCCGGTGCGAGGTTCACCGTCAGCCGCCGCGGAGGGAGCGCGAACCCCGAGTTGACCAGCGCTGCCGACACGCGGTCTCGGCTCTCGCGCACCGCGCCGGCGGGGAGCCCGACGACGGTGAACTGCGGAAGCCCGTTGGCCGCGTCCGTCTCGACGGTGACGTCGTAGGCGTCGATGCCGAGCACGGCGGCGGATCGAATGGCGGCGAGCACGGAGGAATGCTAGGCCGGGTGCTGCTGGTCGTCCGATCGTTTTGCTGCGCCGCTAAGCGTTAGGCTGCGCGACCGTTCGTGACTGCTCGTGACTGCTTTCCGAGCGCTGCTACGTCGTGCCCTCGTAGTACGCGCGGATGCAGGCGCTGACCAGCCGCTCGCGCAAGTGCATCTGCTCGGCACGCGCGACCGCGGACCCGGGCTCGGGGAGCGAGTCGTACAGGACCTTGAAGGAGAGGATGAGTTCTTCTGCGCGCATCGATTCACGCCGCGCCTCGGCCACCACGACCGACACGGCGCGCGCAAGCTCCTCGTCACCATCGGACCCGCGCTCCAGGTGCCCGACCACGGCGTCGCGCAGCGCTGTCACCGTCTCTGGCGAGAGCGGGCGCGGGGGCGGCTTATATGCCGAATCGGGAGGCATCATCCGGCCGTGGTGGTGCGTTGACCGGGACGCGTAGAGGGGGGCGCGTTCGGCCCTCCATCATGGCGCTCGTCGAGCGGGGGGTCAAATCTTCCGGGTCTGCGGCTTGCACCGAACACTCACCCGCTGCAGCGTCTCGACCCTCTTCGTCATGACCGACTCGATCGCCTCTTCCGCTCTCCCGAAAACGATGCGCGCCGCAGTCATCACGACGCCCGGCGGACCGGAGGTTCTGCGCATCGAGCAGCGCCCCTTGCCCATCCCCGCTTCGCGCGAGGTGCTCGTTCGCGTGCACGGTTCGGCGATGAATCGCGCCGATGTCCTCCAGCGCCAGGGACGCTATCCGCCCCCGCCCGGCGCCCCGGCCGACGTGCCGGGGATGGAGATCGCCGGCACGGTCGCCGCGCTCGGGGCAGGCGTCACCCGCTGGACCACCGGGGCGCGAGTGTTCGGACTCGTCGCGGGCGGTGCACATGCCGACTATGCCGTCGCGCACGAGGACACGTTGTGCCTCGTTCCCGACACACTCGACTGGACGCTTGCGTCGGCGGTGCCCGAGGCATTCATCACCGCCAACGACGCCCTCGGCCAGGCGCGGATGGCGCAAGGCGACGTGGTGCTGATCCACGCCGTCGCCAGCGGTGTGGGCTTGGCGGCCGTGCAGCTGGTCCGCGCCCGCGGCGGCCTCGCGTTAGGCACCTCGCGCAGTGGAGGCAAGATGGCGGCCGCGCGCGAGCTGGGCTTGGCCGACGGCTTCGAGGCGGGTCACGGCCTCGACGGTCTCGCCGCGTGGGTCCGCGAACGCAGCGGCGGAAAGGGTGCGGACGTCGCGCTCGATCTGGTCGGCGGCGCGTACTTCGCGCCGACTCTGGATGCCCTGGCCGTGCGCGGCCGCATGATGCTCATCGGAACCGTCGCCGGCGCAGAAGCGACGATTCCGCTCGGGGTCGTGCTGCGTAAGCGCCTGACGATTCGCGGAACCGTGCTTCGCTCGCGCGCATTGGACGAACGGGCAGCCGATGCGCGCGCGTTCGAGCGCGACGTCGTTCCACTGCTGCTCTCGGGCAAGGTGCAACCGGTCATCGATCGCGTCTTCACTCTCGACGAGATCGGTGACGCGCATCGCGCCATCGAATCGAATTCGACGATCGGCAAGGTGGTGCTGCGCATGACGCAGGACCACTAACTGCTGCGTCGCAGCCTTGCGATCACGACAAACCGACGAAAGAGATGACTCCTGTTCCCTCCATCGCCACGACGAACCCCGCGACCGGCGAGGTCGTGCGCACCTTCGACCCGTACGACGACGCCGAGGTCGACCGCCGGATCGCGCGCGCGGCCGACGCTTTCGTGAAGTGGCGCCGGGCGCCGCTCTCGACTCGCACCGACGCGCTCCGCCGTCTCGCTGATCTGCTCGACGCCGACAAGGAACGGTTAGGCGCGCTGATGACCCTCGAAATGGGCAAGCCGATCGCCGCCGCCATCGAGGAGGCAGCGAAGTGCGCGACTGCGTGCCGCTACTACGCCGAGCACGCCGCCGAGTATCTCCGGCCGCGGAAGATCGGCGAGGGCGATGGGGCCGGTGAGGTGATCCACCAGCCGCTCGGCCCTGTGCTTGCTGTGATGCCGTGGAATTTTCCCTTCTGGCAGGTGGTGCGGTTTCTCGCGCCCGCACTCACCGTCGGCAACGTGGGGCTACTCAAGCATTCGTCGAACGTCCCGCAGTGCGCGCTCGCCATCGAGGAGCTCTGCAGGCGAGCCGGATATCCCGAAGGAGTCTTTCAGACGTTGCTGATCGGCAGTGGTGCCGTCGCACGAATCCTCGATGACCACCGCATCGCCGCCGCGACGCTCACCGGAAGCGAGGGCGCTGGTCGCTCGATCGGCGAGGCAGCCGGGCGCAACTTGAAGAAGACGGTGCTCGAGCTGGGCGGGAGCGATGCCTTCGTCGTGATGCCGAGCGCCGACATCGCGAAAGCCGCGAAGACCGCGGTCGTGGCGCGGACGATCAACAACGGGCAATCATGCATCGCCGCGAAGCGGTTCATCGTGCACGAAGCGATCGCCGAGGAGTTCACGCGGATCTTCGTCGACGGAATGAAAGCGCTCCGCATCGGTGACCCGGCCGACCGCGCAACGCAGCTCGGACCGCTCGCTGCCCCATCGCTCGTCGACGAGCTGCATCGCCAGGTGACGCAGAGCGTCGAGCAGGGCGCAAAGCTGCTGCTCGGCGGAAAGAAGCTCGATCGGCCCGGCGCGTTCTACGCCGCGACCGTAGTCGCCGATCCGCCACGCGACTCGCCGGCCGCGCGTGAGGAGCTGTTCGGTCCCGCGGCCGTTGTCTTCCGCGCCCGTGACCTCGACGACGCGATCCGCATCGCGAACGACTCGCAGTTCGGGCTCGGTGCATCGGCATGGACGACCGACGACGCTGAAGCGCGCCGCCTCGGGCTCGAGCTCGAGGCGGGCACGGTGTTCATCAACGGGATGGTGGCCTCCGATCCACGGTTCCCCTTCGGCGGCATCAAGCACTCTGGCTACGGGCGTGAGCTCGCGATCGAGGGTCTTTTCGAGTTCACCAACACCAAGACCATCCGCGTCGGCGGAGGAATCACGCTGTCGGAGTGATCGTGCGGCGACGCATCGCTGCCTGCCGGAGCAGGGCTGCATCGCGGTCGAGAGGAAGCTCCGTCGCGTGGTGTCTTCTTCGCCGCTGCGCTTGCCTAACGCGACGTGCTTGCCTAACGCTTCGCGTTCACCCGCCGATCAACCGCTCCCAGAAGCTGCGCTTGTTCGCCGCTGCCTCGAGTTCCGTCGCGCAGATCTTCCACGCGGCGAGCATCTCGGTCGCGTCGGCGAATCGCTTGTCCGGATCCGCATCGAGCCCGCGCATGAGCCACGGCACGAGCGGCGCGGGCAAGCCGTCGACGTCGAAGTTTCCGGCGAGCACGCGCGCCAGGATCTGTGCGCTGTCTCCCTCCCCGAATGGCGGATGACCGGTGAGCACGTACGCGACGATCGCCGCGACGGCATAGCAGTCCGTCGCCGCCGTCTGCGGCTCGCCGAGCAATTGCTCGGGTGAGGAGAACGCCGGAGTCCCCGTCGCGGTGCTCCGGTCCTGCCCGGTGACGTTCGCGATGCCGAAATCGGTGATCCGCCACCGGCGGTACCGGTCGAGCAGGATGTTCTCCGGCTTCAGGTCACGGTGCACGATCCCCGTCGCGTGCGCGGACGCGAGGCCGTCGAGCACTGACGTCACGTGCGGGATCGTCTCCCCGACCGATCGCGGTCCATCGCGCGGGATCAGCTCGGCGAGCGAGCCGCCTTCGGCCAGCTCCATCGTGTACCAGACGACATCGCCGCGGCCGTCCCAGTCGTAGATCGGCACGATCGCCGGATGCGCGAGCTGCGCCGCGAGACGCGCCTCACGACGAAAGCGCGCGACCGACTGGTCGTCGCGCGCAACCCACGGGTGCAGCATCTTCAGCGCCACCTCGCGCTCGAGCGTCAGGTCGCGCACGCGCCACACCGAGCCGAACGCACCCGAGCCTAACGCTGACAGCACCTCGTAGTCGTCACCGGTCGCCCAGCGGAGACGCGCCTCCTCGGTCTCCGGCACTCGCGCCGACAGCGACTCGTCGTCTCCGAGCACCATCGTCCGCGCCGACACGCCGCGGTCGAGCGCGCGCAGCAGCGCCGGAATCGTCGCGAAGCGGTCGGTCGGTCGTGCGCTCAGCGCGCGGTCGAGGCTCGCGGCGATCCCCGCCGGGCATTCCGGGCGGACCAGCCGAAGGGGCGGCGTTGCGCCGGCCACCGGGTATTCGCCGGTGAGCATCGCAAAGCAGATCGCGGCCAGCTGCCACTGGTCGCTCGCCGGCGTCGGCTCCCACAAGTCGTTCCTCCACTCCGGTGGCACCGGCATGAACGCGCGATCCGGCTGCAGCCCTGTCGGGATGTCGCCGCGGAAAAGCGCCCATTGCCACCCGAGCATGAAGAGACGCCCCGTCGGCGTCACCCACGCCGCTTCGAGCGACACGTTCCCATGCGCCGAGCCGGCGTCGTGCAGGTAGGCGAGCGTCGAGCCGACGCCGCGCGCCACCTGCAGAACGTAAGGCACGTCCTCCCCGCCAAGTCGCCTGATCCGCCCACCCACCGTTTCGCCGCCGATCCAGCGGCGCAGGTAACCGGGGCCGCGCCGGTTGGGCTGGAAGCTCGACCAGTAATGGTACGTCGTCGGGATCGACGGATGCCCGCGGTGCGCGAGGTTGCGCGCTTCCGCCGCGAGCCAGCCCGCGTGCGCCGGCTCCGGGGCCGTCACCAGCGAGAGCGACCTGCCTAACGCGTCGACCACTTCCTGGAAGTGCCGATACTCCGCCCACACGCCCTCTCCGCCCCATCGCCACTCCGGGGGCAGCTGCCAGTCCGCGAGGTGCAGGGGGATGGTCGTCGTGGGGCGATAAAGCGAAGCCGGCTGTGCGCCGCCGCTCGTGATCGCAGCCGATGATCGGGGAGTGTAAACCGGCACGCCCAGAAGATAGCGCCGCTACGTCGCCCGGCGAAGCACGATCGTCACGGTGGTCCCCTTCCCGGGATGGCTATCGAGACTGATCGCGCCGCCCCATCCCTCGATCAGCCGCCGGCTGATCGCGAGCCCCAGCCCACTTCCGCTCGTGCGCGTCGAGAAGTGCGGCTCGAAGACGCGCGGCAGGATCTCCGGCGCAATCCCTTCGCCGTCATCGCTGACGATGATTCGCACGTCGGCAGCCTGCACGATCGACAGCTCCACGTTTCGCGCGCCGGCCAGCCGCGCGTTCTCGGCCACGTTCACCAGCACGTCGCGGAGCTCCCCGTCCCGCGCCAGGGCCAGCACCGGCGCGGCAATCCCGTTCGCGCTGAACCGCGCGCCCTCGTCGCCCAGTGCCTCGAGCTCGACTACCCGTCGCACGATCGGCGCGACATCGGTCGGTTCGGCCGCCGGCTGCTCGGCTGGTGGAGTGCCATAGCGGCTGAACGAGCGCGCGATCTCGTCCAACCGGTCGATCTCGGCGAGGATCCGCGTGGCATTCTGGTCGAGGATCTGCGGGAAGTCGGCCCGTCCGGCGCCGAAGGCGCGCCGCAGGTGCTGCACGCCGAGTCGGATCGGCGTCAGCGGGTTCTTGATCTCGTGCGCGACCTGGCGCGCCATTTCTCCCCACGCAAGCACCCGCTGCGCCCGCGCGAGGTCGGTGATGTCGTCGAGCGTGAGGACGGCGCCGCCGCCGCGCGCCAGTCGCGTCAGGCTGCCGCGCAGCTGGCGCTTCGCGTGCTCCATCTCGAATGTCGTTGCGTCATCCGACGACGCGAGGAATTCGCGCAGTCGACCGGTCAGCGCGGGGCTGCCTAACGCTTCGATTCGCAGCCCCGTCAGCGCCCGCCCGAGCAGCGCTTCCGCGCGCGGGTTCGCCAGCGTAATCTCGCCACCCCGGTCCACGGCGACGACACCCGATGCGACTGTCCGCAGCACCGCTTCCGTGCGGCGCCGCGCCTCGACCAGCGCTTCCCGCGACTCCCCCAGGTCGTTCGCCATCCGCCGAAACGCCGAATACACAGGGCGGAACTCGATCGGCGGACGCGCGGCGAGGACGGGCTCACGCGCACCGCCGGCGATCGACAGCGCCGCGCCGCGGAGTTCCCCGATCGGTCGTGCGAACTCGCGAGCCGCGAGCCCGCTCAGCGCGAGCGCCGCCAGCCCTCCGATCGCGGTGAGGAAGAACACGAGCACGCCGAGATCGCGCCGGCGCCGGTCGAGCAGCTCCTCCCCGACCGGCGCCGGGGCCGCGAGCACGACACGCTGGCCCCGGTCGTCGGTCATCGACCGATACCCGACGACGGTGGAGACGCTTCCCACCGGCACCGCCGTCGTCGCGGTCACTTCGTCCGATACGGCGACACTGAGGAAGATCCCCGGTGGCAGAAAACGACCAAATGGTGCGAGTGCTTCGTACAGTGTGTCGCTCGAGGCAACGAGCTCGCCGCGATCGTAGCGCAGCAGCGGCCCCGGCGTCCGATCGTTAGGCCCGCTCACGTCGGCGCCTTCGGTCGATCCGGCGACCGTGCGCAGCGTCTCGCGGAGCAGCAGCTCCTGCGATTGCCGGTCGTCGCGCTGGAGCTGACGGTAGGACCACCCCGCGAACGCGACGGCGGGCAGGACGAAGAAGGCGAACAGCACCAGCGTCAGGCGCGAGCGATAGCTGCGCGACCAGCGACGCCGCCGTACCTGCACCCACCGCATGTAGCCGCCGTCCGCGAGCGCGCTCAGCGCCCAGAGCAGCGCGACGAGTGCGAGGTTGGCGAGCACGATGAGCAGCCCGCGCTGCACCAGCGACGTGACCGGTCGCAGCTCGACCTCGGCGTGCGCGCGAGCCAGGCCGCGCGACGTCTGCAGGAGCCAGTCGCCATGCAGCTCATTGGCCGCCCGCTTCCATGTCCGCCGCCCCACGTCGACGACCGCCGCCGAGTCGGCGCCGGTGAGCGACAGCGTGTATGGCGGATCACCCGTGCCGACCGCCGCGCCGCCGATCAGCGGCGCGAACGGATCATCGGGCACGAGTCGGGTTCGCGGCAACACCAGCGCCGAGGTGACGGTGCCGTCCCGGTTTGGCACCGCGAGGACGAGCGACACGCCGAGGGGGCCTAACGCTGGCCGCAATACGGGCACCAGGCGCGCGCGTGCCTCCGCCACGACTTCCGCCGTCGCGTCGGCCGCGGGTTCGAGCCCGCCCGTCGCCAGCGACGCCCGCCGCCCCCCGGCCGAATCCCACGCCGACAGCTCGACGGGAAACCGTGCCGCGGCCAGGTCCGAAACGACGTACCGCGCCAGCAGTTCGGCGCGGCTCAGCGGCGCCGGCGTATCCACCAGTTCGTGCGCGAACCGGTTCATCAGCGCCAGCGCATAGTCGTCCGCCGAACGGAGCGATTCGACATCGTGGGCCGCGAGCTCGACACGCTTTCTCGCGGTGACGCCCCAGACGAGCGTCGACGTGCCGAGCGACGCGACGATCGCCGCGGCGGCGACAAGTCGCGTCGTGCGGCGCGTGAACGCCAGCGCGGCGCCCGCTACGACCCATGCTCCCGCGTACCACCCGGGCCACCGCCCGGGCGCGTCCCACACCATCGGCCCTGTCAGCGCCGCGACGACCGACACCACGGGCGCGACCCACGGCGGAAGGCCGCGCCGGCCGCCTAACGCCGCGCGCCCGGCTGACGCTCCGGCCAGCAGCAGCGCACAGGCAATCACGAACAGTGCGGTTTCCCACGACAGCCACAGCCCGGCCGACACGCCGTCCGCCGGCGGCTGCATCCCGCGCGCCAGCTCGCGGAGCAGGAACGGCGCCGAGCCGGCGATCACGAGCACGACCGCCGCGGCGGCGACGCGCGACCGGTTGGCGAACGGCGACCGCAGCAGCGCGAGCAGTCCGAGCAGGATGATCGACCCGGTCAACGCGAGCGCGCCGGCGCTGGCAGTCCACGGGCCGCCTAACGGTGCGAAGTAGAGCGCCGGATCGAACAACCGCGCCACGTTCGAGAGCGCGTTGAGCGGAACGACACCGACGCAGAGCAGAGGAACCGCCAGCGAGGCGAACCGCCATCGCAGCCGGCGACGCGAGCGCCAGACCGCGGCGACGAACGCCGCGAGCGCCACGCCGAGCAGGAGCACCACCCGCAGTCGTGCGCGCTCGAGCAGCCGCAGCACCGTTTCCGCCGACGACGCGCCTAACGGCTCCATGATCAGCGGCGCCCCGCCGTCCTCGAGCGAGAGACGGGCGACGGCCGTGTCGCGCTGTCGCGAGGAACCGCTGCTCGTCGATTCCCCGGACACGGAATCGACCACGAACGCCTTGACCCCGCTCGCTCGTGCCACCACGGCATCCAGCGGACGGGCGAAGCTGCTCCCCGGCGGCTCGGCGTGAATCAGCACCGTCGCCACCGCGCGCCGGGTTCCCGCCTTCACGGTGGCGTAGAGCGTCGTGTAGCTCGCGGTCGAGGAGACGCCGAGCGGCGTCGTCAGCGTGTCGGTGGCGACCCGCACCGTCCCCGCCCACGCGAGCGGTTCATCGCACTCATACAGCTCGATCGAACGTTCTCCGGCGCCGCCGACCAGCCCCCCAAGGAGTGCGAACGCGGCCGGACGATCTCTCGGCGCGGTCACCGCCCGCCGTCCCGCGGCGATCAATTCGTCGCGCGCGGTGGCGAGCTCGCGCTCCATGCGCTGTGCCGCTTCGCGACGCTGCGTCGCGTCATATGCCACCCAGTCGCTCCTGACCCGCGACAGCTCCGCGTGCTCGACCGACGCCGCGATGCACCCCGCGAGCGCGATCGACGTCGCCACCCCGCGCCAGACCCGGGCGCGACGACTCGCCGGCCGCCAGACGAACGCGATCGAGAGTGCCGTGGCGAACAACGCCGCAGCGAGATACTCTACGCGAGCATCGCGAAGCCACCACGCCAGCCCGAGTAGCGCGACACCGGTGGCCACCGTCCATGACGCGAGCGCGTCTCCGCGCGGCCGGGCTGGCGGCACTCCTCTCACGTCCGAGATGGCGACTTCACTCCCGGCCGGCACTCCGCGCCGCCTGAAAGAGCTCATTCCGTCGCAGGTCGCGGCAATCCTCGCCGACGATCCCAGGCTGATCGTGCCGGTTGGTACCTGCGAGCAGCACGGGCCCCACCTCCCACTCGGCTGCGACACACTCATCGTCGAACGACTCGCCAACGATCTCTCGATCGAATTCGGTGTGCTCCTCGCTCCGACCTTCGAGTACGGGGTGAACGTCGACACCGAGCGCGCCTTCGCCGGCAATGGCTCGCTCCGGAAGAAGACACTTCACCGCGCCCTCAATGATCTGCTGGCGTCGTGGGAGGCGAGTGGGGTGCGCGAGTTCGTCCTGCTGACCGCGCACGAGCACGACCCGCATCAGGAGGCGCTCGCGACCGTGATCACCGCGGAAGCCCGAGTCCGAGTGGTCGACATCTTCAACATTGATTTCAGCGATCTGTTGGAGGGACAATCCGAACCGATGCACGGTGACGAGGTCGACACGTCGATCATGCTGCATATCGCGCCGAACCTCGTCCACCTCGAGCTTGCACAAGATTATATGATGTCGCGCGATGAGCTGCGACGTTATCGCCGCGGATGGCTCAAGGTCCCCAAGGGTAGCCCGGGGTCGATCGGTCGCCCCACGCTGGCAACAGCCGAAAAGGGGAAGGAGCTGTACGACCGGATCCGGAGCCGGATCAGCGAACGCGTATTTCTCGCGCCCGCACCCGCCTCATGAACCCGCCGGCGCGGTTCCGGGTACCATCAGGGATGCGAACTCGACTGCTCACTGCGTCAACGCTCTGTCTGACGCTGGTATCGGCCCGCGCATCGGGTGCGCAGACCACCACGATCGACGAAGGGAGCTTTACCATCACTCGCGCCGGTCGGACCGGGCGCGAGGACTTCCGCATCGTGCGCGTGGCTTCGCCGAGCCTGACGCTCGTCGGCACGGGCACGTCGGTGAGCGGCACGAGCCGGGTCGTCGCCGTGCTGCGCACTGACACGTCCGGCGCGCCGCTCGACTTCCAGCTCGATAGCCGCGAATCGAACGAGCTGCGCGAACGAATCACCATCCAGGCGACGCGAGACCGCCTGACGGCGCGATCGCAATCGCCCCGGGGCGAGTCGGCCCGCGAGTATTTTCTTCACCCGGGGATGGCGATTCTCGACGATGAATTTGCGCACCAGTATTTCTTCCTTACACTTCAAGGACGCGATGCAGTCGCGACCGTCCTTCCCCGCCGCAACGAGCTGACGCAGCTTCACGTAATCTCCAAGGGCGACGATGCCATCGAGATCGCGGGGACACGCGTGACCGCGCACCATTACGTCGTGAGTGACGCGATGAGTGAGCGTCAGCTCTGGACGGATTCGGCTGGGCGGGTGCTTCGCGTCGAGGTCCCGGCGCTGGCGCTCACGGCCGTCCGCGACGCGATGCCGAGCGATCGCTGACCGTGGTGCGCTGGAGACGCCCCGCGACCAGCGGGGCGTTTTTGCTGTCGCTCGTTGAAACCGCTCTACGAGCTTCACCGTATGGCGCGCCGTACTCACAGCCAGGATCCCCCCGATGCGTCTTTCCCTGATTTTCGCCGTCGCTGTTGCCGCCTGTCCGCTCGCGGCTCAAACGCGTGACACCGCTGCAGTCGCCGGCCCGGCGCTCTCGCTCGACGACGCCCTCAGGCTCGCCCGCGGCAACAACCCCGACCTGCAGCAGACACTCGAGAGCCGGCGTACGGCCCGCGCGAGTCAACGCGCTGCCTACGGCTCGCTGCTGCCGAGCCTCGAGGCATCGTTCGGCGGCCAGTATCAGGAAGGCGGGCGGCAGATCTACAACGGCGTCACGCTCGGCACCAACCCGAACACGATCGGGTCGAACTACGCGCTGTCGATGAGCTACAACGTGAACGCGAGCAGCATCATCGCCCCGCGCACTGCCGCCGCGACGCGTGACGCGGTCGAAGCCGACATCACCGGCGCGACCGAGTCGCTGCGATCGCTCGTGACGCAGCAGTACCTGACCGTGCTCCAGGCGTCGGCGAAGGCCGATCTCGCCGACACATTGGTCGCGGCGGCGCAGTCGCAGGTCGAGCTCGCGCGTGCACGTGCAGCCGTGGGATCGGCGACTGCGCTCGACGTGCAACGCGCCGAAGTCGACCTCGCCACGCAGCAGGTCCAGGCGCTGCAGGCACGCAACCAGATCGAGATCGAAAAGCTGCGACTGTTCCAGCGGATGGGCGTCAACCAGCCGGCGAGCGTTCAGCTCACCAGCACGTTCACGATCACCCCGCCAACGTACAGCATCGACCAGCTGCTCGCGCTGGCGCACAACGAGAATCCGCAGGTCCAGGCCCTTCGCGCACGTGAGTCGGCGGCGCAGCTCGGAATCCGGCAGGCGCAGGGTGAGTACACTCCGTCGCTGAACGTGACCACGGGCTGGGGCGGCTACACCCAGCGCTACACCGACGAGGAGGCACTCGTCGCGGGGGCGAAAGCAAACGTCGCGAGCGGCTACGAGAGCTGCCTGGCGAACAACTTCGCGCGGGCAGGCGCCAACCTGCCGACTCGCCCGTGCAGCAACACGTTCACCGCCGCGGACGAAGCCGCGATTCGGAACGCAAACGATTCCTACCCGTTCAACTTCACCAAGAACCCCTGGTCGATCCGGGCGGGAATCAGCCTCCCGATCTTCAACGGATTTCAGCGCGAGCTGAGAGTCGAGCAGGCGATCGCGGCGCGGAACAACGATCGGTCGCAGGTGCGCGCCCGCGAGCTTCAGCTCAACGCCGAGGTTACCGGCGCGTACCTCACACTGAACACTTCGCTGAAGAGCATCCAGCTTCAGGAGCAGAACGCGGCCCGCGCGCGTGACGAGCTGCGTCTCACCGAGGAGCGCTACCGCGTCGGCGCTGCGACCTTTCTCGACGTGACCCAGGCGCGCGCGACGTACGAGCGTGCCGAGAGCGACCGCATCAACGCCGTCTACGATTACCACAAGGCCTTCGCCGCGCTCGAGAGCGCGGTCGGGCGCCCGCTGCGCTAACCCCCCGAGGCAACATCATGAGCAAAAAGGTCAAGTACTCGATCGTTGGCGTTGTCGCCATCCTCGGCATCGCGCTCGTCGTCCTGACGGCCATGAAGAGTGGAAAGAAGGGCGTCGAGGTCAGGATCGAGCCCGTTGCCAAGCGCGACCTCGTCGCATCGGTGACGGCGAGCGGCCAGGTAAGCCCGCACACCAAAGTCGACGTCGCGTCCGACATCAGCGGACGCATTGTCAGGCTCGCGGTGAAGGAGGGCCAGATGGTCAGCAAGGGCCAGTTCCTCCTTCAGATCGAGCCGAACCAGTACGAGGCCGCGGTGCAGCGCGCCGAGGCGTCGCTCGCGAGCGCACGCGCCGGTGAGGCGCAGGCAAAGGCGAGCATGCTCCAGTCGCAGCGCAACTACCAGCGCTCGGCGGAGATCAAGAAGACCAACGCGGCACTGATCTCGGATGAACAGCTCGAGACGCTGAAGACGCAGGCCGAGGTGAACCAGGCGCTCGCCGACGCCGCAGCGCATCAGGTCGATCAGGCGATCGCGCAGTTGCGCGATGCGCGCAGCTCGCTCGAGAAGACCACGATCGTCGCGCCAATGAGTGGGCGAGTGACGCGGCTCAATGTCGAACAGGGCGAGACCGCGGTGCCGGGCACGTTCAACAAGGACGCCGCCACCTTGCTCACGATCAGTGACATGTCCGTGCTGGAAACGAAGGTGAAGGTCGACGAGACCGACGTTGCGCGGATCAGCATCGGCGACTCGGCGCAGATCCAGATCGACGCGTTCCCCGACACCACGTTCATCGGTCGCGTCGTCGAGATCTCGAACAGTTCGGTCAAGGGTGCCACCGCGACCACGCAGGGCGACCAGGCCGTCGACTATGAAGTGACGATCCAGCTTCTCAACTCGCCTAACGAGACGCGCCCCGACTTCTCGGCGACGGCGAAGGTCGTCACCGACAAGCGTACGAACGTCCCGTCGATCCCGATCATCGCCCTCACCGTCCGCGAGGACGAGACCGTGAACAAGGGCGACACGGCGGTGGGCCTCGGCAAAGCGCGTCCGGCGAAGGAAGTCGGGAAGCGTGACATCGAGGGCGTGTTCGTGGTCGGCAAGGACATGAAGGTCGACTTCCGCCCCGTGAAGGTCGGCATCGCCGGCGACAAGTACTTCGAGGTCCTCTCGGGACTGAAGGAAGGCGATCGAATCGTGGCGGGCACCTATCAGGCAATTCGTGACCTGAAGGCCGGCGCAGTCGTTCGCGAGGCGCCACAGGAGACCAAGCCCAAGACTCCAGCCGAGGCGAAGGGGGCATGAGCACGACCGGCGAATTTCCGATCAGCACCACCGAAGAGCGTCAGGCGGTCGTCGCGACCGCCGGCGCTGCACCCGAGACGGACTGGGTCATCGTCACGCGCGGATTGAAGCGCGAGTACGACATGGGCGGAGAAATCGTGCGCGCGCTCCGCGGCGTCGACCTGGCGATCCGGCGCAACGAGTACGTCGCGATCATGGGACCGTCAGGCTCCGGCAAGTCGACGCTGATGAACCTCATCGGCTGCCTCGACACACCGGACGACGGTGAGTACTGGCTCAATGGGCAGCTCGTTTCCGACATGACCGACGACGCGCTCGCGCGCGTCCGCAACAAGGAGATCGGCTTCGTCTTCCAGACCTTCAACCTGCTCCCGCGTGCGAGCGCGCTGCACAACGTCGAGCTCCCGCTCGTGTACGCCGGCGTTCCCAGCGATGAGCGTCGCCAGCGCGCGACGGAGGCACTCGAGCGCGTGCAGCTCGGCGCACGTATCCACCACCGGCCGAACGAGCTGTCCGGCGGTCAGCGCCAGCGCGTCGCGATCGCGCGGGCACTCGTGAATCGCCCGTCGATCCTGCTCGCCGACGAACCGACGGGTAACCTCGATTCGACGACCTCGGAAGAGATCATGCGCGTCTTCGCCGAGCTCGCGTCGCAGGGCCAGACGGTGATCATGGTGACGCACGAGCCGGACATCGCGGCGAATGCGCGGCGTGTCATCGTGCTTCGCGACGGTGTCATATCGAGCGACGATCGCAGAGACGCGTTCGCGGCAAAGGCCGGTCTGTAGGACGTACCCTCCATCGCGGAGCCCCCCGTGCCGCTATTCGATGCCGTCCGTCTCGCGCTCGCGCAGATCTGGGCGCAGAAGCTGAAGAGTATCTTCACCCTCCTCGGCGTGACGATCGGCGTGATGTTCCTCATCTCCGTCGTCTCGATCGTCGAAGGGATGAGCAAGTACATGGAGGACGACTTCGCCGGTCGCCTCCTCGGCGTGAACACGTTCACGCTGAGGCGCTTTCCCTGGTACGAGGGAAACACAACCGAGGAGATGTGGCGCGAGTGGCAGCGACGGCCACGCGTGTATTACTCGGATCTCGACTTCGTGAAGAGCGTGCTCCCGGCGGGGACCCGATATGCGGTCGAGAGCCAGGACAACGTGCGGGCGACATCGCCTTTCGCCCGGCAGCGCCAGATCGAGGCGCACGCCGTGGACGGCGACTACTTCACGATCAAGAAATACGACCTCACCAGCGGCCGCACCTTCACGGCGCAGGAGCTGGCGATGGGAACGACGACGATGGTCATCGGCAGCGAAGTAGCCGAATACTTCTTCCCGAATCTCGACCCGATTGGGCGTGAGCTGAAGATCGGCGGGATTCCCTACACGATCGTCGGAGTGCTGGCCAAGCAGGGCACGCTGTTCGGACTGTCGCTCGACAAGATCGCGCTCGCCCCGTACAAGTCGCCGCTGCACCGGATGACGAATCCGCGCGGGGACATCGATGGGATCATGGTGCAGGCGCCGACAGCGCCGGCAATGGACGACGCCATGGAATCGGTGCGCGAGGCAATGCGCGGCCACCGGAAGCTCCGCCCGAGCCAGCCCGACAACTTCGCGATGGAAACGTCGGCATCGGCGCTCTCGTTCTTCGCGAAGATCAAGCAGATGCTGGTAGTCGCCGCGACGACACTGCCCGCGATCGGGCTGATCGTCGGCGGGCTGGTGATCATGAACATCATGCTCGTGGCGGTCGCCGAGCGCACGCGTGAGATCGGCATCCGCAAGGCGTTAGGCGCGAAGCGTCGCGACATCCTGAGCCAGTTCCTGGTCGAGGCGGCGACGCTGAGCACCTTCGGCGCGATGATCGGGATCCTGCTCGGCGCGATCATCGCGTTCGCGATCGCCCGGTTCTCGCCGCTTCCGACTCACGTCGCGCTCTGGTCGGTGCTCATGGCGACCGGAATCGGCACCGGCGTCGGCGTCATCGCCGGAGTGTACCCCGCAAGCCGCGCGTCGCGACTCGACCCGATTGCCGCCCTGAGGCAGGAGTAGACGATGGCTGTGAGCAATCTGGTCACCAACCTCACCGAGGGCGTAGGGATCGCCTTCGACGCCATGCGCGCGAACAAGGTCCGCGCCGGACTGACGATCATGGGCGTCGCGGTCGGAGTCTTCGTGGTCGTCGCCATGTCGGCAGCGGTGCACGGCATCAACGCCAGCGTCGCGAAGGACCTCGAATCCGCGGGGCCGACGTCGTTCTACGTCTACAAGCGCCCGATCTCGTTAGGCAACGTCTGCGATGGCACCGAGGAGACGTGCCCGTGGCGTCGCAACCCGCCGCTCACGGTGCGCGAATCCGAGGCGATTGGCCGCCTCGAGACGATCCAGGCGGTGGCGGCGCATTCGCCGACGCAGGAGAAGGTGAAGTACAAGGACAAGGAGCTCCGCAGCGTCGGGCTCGATGCGTACACACCCAACTGGACGCAGGTCGACGGCGGCGACATCTACCCCGGTCGCAGCTTCACTGTCCAGGAGGCGACGGCCGCTGCTCGCGTCGTGATCCTCAACGAGAACGCGGTGAAGAGCCTGTTCGGCGAGAGTGAGCCGATCGGGAAGTTCGTCGACATCGCCGGACAGCCGTTCGAGGTCATCGGCGTCTATCACTACACTGCGAGCTTTCTCGGCAAGCCGGGATCGGCGCAGAGTGGCGACTCACCGACCGGGATCATTCCGCTGGAGACTGGCCGCCGCCACCTGAAGATGTCGATGCGCTGGGTCGACTTCACGGTGAAGCCCCGCGCCGACACGAAGCAGATCGAGGCGATCGACGACGTCACCGCCACGCTGCGCTCATTGCGTGGCCTTCGCCCGGGCGTCGACAACACCTTCGCGGTGGTGACGCAGGACCGCCTGATGGAAGTCTACAACGGATTCTTCGGGACCTTCTTCGTCATCATGATCGCTATCTCGGCGGTCGGGGTGCTGGTCGGCGGCGTCGGCGTGATCGCGATCATGATGATCAGCGTCACCGAGCGCACACGAGAGATCGGGGTTCGCAAGGCGCTCGGCGCGACCCAGTGGACGATCCTCTGGCAGTTCCTCGTCGAGGCGGTGACGCTCACCGGCGTCGGCGCGATGACGGGATTCATCGTCGGCGCGCTCTGCACGATGCTGATCCACCATGCGACGCCGATCCCGGCGGAAATTCCACCGAGTGCGATTCTCGCCGCGATCGTCGGCAGCATCTTCACCGGCGTCGTGTTCGGCATCGTGCCGGCGTTCCGTGCGGCAAGGCTCGACCCGGTGGCGGCACTCCGCTACGAGTAACCGACACAGCGTGAAACAGAGTGGGGCGCCCAAATAATTAGGCGGCCCACAC
>JBJMNK010000019.1:0-15216 GCA_045804265.1 Gemmatimonadaceae bacterium
CCGCGCCGTCTTCCACACCTCGCTCACCGTGACGGACTGCCTGCTCGTGGGCTTCCCCGGCGCGGTGCTGGGGCCCATCGGGGACTTGTGCGAGTCCATGATCAAGCGGGCGTGCGGGGTGAAGGACTCGGGGAAGCTCATCCCCGGCCGCGCTCCCGCCAGCGTTAGGCACTGCTGCCTAACGCTGCACCAGAACGCGCGGCGACTTGAGCGGCGGCAGCGCGGCCTCGATCTCGCGGCGCCGCGACTCGAGCCATGGCGGCAGCACGAGATGCTCGCCCAGCGTCTCGGCCGGCTCGTCGATCGCGAAGCCGGGTCCGTCCGTCGCCAGCTCGAACAGCACGCCACCTGGCTCCATGAAGTACACCGACTTGAACCAGAAACGGTCGATCACCGGTGTGGGGCGCCGATGCGCGCCCTCGACCCGTCCACGCACCTCGAGCTCCGCCGCGTCGTCAGGCACGCGCCAGGCGAGATGGTGCACGCCCCCGGTGCCCCACTTCCCGCGACCCTTCGACGGCTCGGCGCGAATGTCGAGGATCCGTCCCGAACGCGAACCGGGGAGCACGAACCGATGCCATCCGTCCTCGACACCCGCAGCGGTGAAGCCGAGCGTGTCGATGAGGAACTGCGCCGTCGTCTCGACATCACGCTCGGTGAGACGCATCGAGTGCAGCCCGAGGACCTGACGGTCCGCGGGGACGGGGCCGTCGTTCCATGCCGTGAACTCCCGTGCGTCCGCGGTCTCGACGAGCGCGACGCGGAGTCCATGCGGATCGGCGAACGTCAGCACCTGTTCGCCGAAGCGCGTGACCGGCGGCGGCACGGCGACGCCCGCCGTGCCTAACCGTTCATGCCAGTAGCCGAGACTCCCGGTGGGGACCGCGAGCCCGACTTCGCTCGCGAGTCCGACGCCCGGTGTCGCCGGCGCCATCTCCGGCCACGGGAAAAACGTCAGATCCGTTCCCGCGTGGCCGTCGGCGTCGGCGTAGAACAGATGATAGGTGCCCGGCACGTCCTGGTTGACCGAGCGCTTCACCATGCGCATGCCGAGCACGCCGGTGTAGAAGTCATAGTTCTCCTGCGCGTCCCCCGCGATGCAGGTGACATGGTGAAGCGCGGTGATGTTGGACATGCGCGTTGCTCCTCCGTCAGGCGCGAACGGCCTGGACTTCGATGTTGATCTTGATGTCGTTGCTGACGAGAATGCCACCCGTCTCGAGCGCCTGGTTCCAGACGAGGCCGAAATCGCGGCGATCGATCTTGCCACTGGCGGAGAAGCTGATGCGCTGCCCGCCCCACGGGTCCTTCCCCTGTCCTTCGTAGGTCGCCTTGAGCGTGACTTCCTTCGTCGTGCCGCGGATGGTCAGGTCGCCGACGACGGTGAACTCCTCACCGCTCTCTGCCCGCGGGCCTTCGACCCGCTTGCTCTTGAAGGTGATCGCCTTGTGGTTCTCGGCGTCGAGGAAGTCTGCCGAGACGAGGTGCTGGTCGCGCTGCGCGACGCCGGTGTCGATCGTCGCCGCCGACATCGAGACGTCGACCGTCGAGCGCGATGGATTCGCCTCGTCGATCCGGATCGTCCCGCTGACGTCGCGGAAGCGGCCCTTCACCGTCGTGATCATCATGTGCTTGGCGGAGAACTCGACCAGGCTGTGATTCGGCTCGATGTTCCAGGTGGTGGTTGTTGCTGCGGGTGCGGCGCTGGTGCTCATGACAGGTCCCTCGCGTTAGGGTGGTGCTGGTGGTCGAACGTCGTTGACCGAAAAGTATCTAAGTACTGAGATATAAACGCCGGCGCGGTCACTTGGTTCCCGGCCCCGATTTCATCGCCGCGGCCGAGAGGCCGAGCGACTTCAGGAGCCGGGTTGCCGCGTGGCGCTCGTCGCGGGTGAGCCCGGACAGCGCCTTCGATACCGCCGCGGCGTGACGGGGAAAGATCCGCTTCATCAGCGTACGGCCCGCCGGGGTAAGCACTGCATATCGCGCGCGACGATCGCTGGGACACGCTTCCCGGGCGACGAGCCCCTTGCCTTCGAGCCGGTCCACCAGGAAGGTGATTCCGCCGCTCGAGACGAGAATGCGCCGCTGGATGTCGCCGAGCAGCTGCGGCCCCTTGTGGTACAGCGCTTCGAGGATGCCGAACTCGGCGATCGACAGCTCGTGGTCGGCGATATCCCGCTCGACCAGCTTCTCGATCGCGGCGTGCGCGCGCGAGAGGACGACCCAGAGCTTCAGGTCGTCGGCGTGCCGCGGATCGATCGGGGCGGGCGCGGGAGCCGCAGCCATCCTGGCCGTGGTTCCCTGGTGGTTGCCTGAACGCCTGGTCGGGGTAGACATCTTAGTGCTAAGATACTTCGGCCCCGTCCGCGCGGCAACCCTCCGTGCTTCGGCTCAGCTCGGAGCCGGACCTCGGAGCTCAGCGCTGCAGCAGCCAGCGGATCCGGGTGACCGGCTTCCGTCCCGGCTTCGCGTTGAGCTGGCGCAGCAGCTCCGGCTCGAGCATCGACAGCTCGGCCATCCAGCCGTGCGTCGAGACGGCGACGAACAGCAGCCCGTCCTGCGTGACCGAGAGCGGCTGCGTGACCGCCGCGATCTGTGGCCCGACGAGCGACGCCCATTCGGGGACCACCGATGCCTGCTCCACGCGCGGCGCGAGCCCGCTCTTCGCGAGGAAGCTCGCGAGCGCCTCTCCGACCGACGCGGTCTTGTGCTGCTTCTCCTCCGGCTTCCGCCGTTCGCGGCGGCTCATGCGGCGCCCTCGCGCGTCCACGGCATGAGCGCGCCGTTCTGCACCCGCCAGCGGGCGAGTCGTGTCAATCCTGGCGGGATGTCGCTCTCGCGCGGAACGGCCAGGATGGTCTGTCCTCCCCCCGAGCCCGCGCCGGCAAACAGCTCGAGGATTCGCGCCGAGCGTCGGGCATCGAGCTCGGCGAACGGGTCGTCGAGCAGGAGCAGTGGCGCCGCGTCGCGCTCCTCGCGCAGCGTTTCGCGCTCGAGCACGCGCAGCGCGATCGCCGCAGTGCGATGCTGGCCGGCGGAGCCGAACGTTCTCAAGTCGCGGCCGTCGAGGGTGAGCTCGAGGTCGTCGCGATGCGGCCCGACGTGCGTCAGCCCGCGCTTCACGTCGAGCGCGCGCTTCGCCTCCAGCGCGCGCGCCATCGCCGTCGCCACGTCACCGTCGCCGGCGCTGAGCGATGTCTGGTAGCGCATCGTCGCGTCCCCGCGCTCACCGATCGCCTCGCACACCGACGCGAACCGCTCCCGATGCTGCGCGACCCACGCCACCCGCGCGCTCCAGATGCGAGCGCCGTGCTCGGCGAGCGCCGGCTCCCAGATGGCGATGCGCGCTTCGTCGCGCCCGGCGCGCAGCCCATCGCGCAGAGCGGCGTTGCGACGCGCGAGCGCGCCGCGATACGACTGCAGGGCGGTGAGGTACGGCCGGGAAGTCAGCGCCAGCGTGACGTCGAGATATCGCCGCCGCTCCGCCGGCGCTCCGGTGATGAGCGCCGCATCGCGGGGAGAGCAGAGCACGGCCGGCAGCGCGCCTAACGCGTCGGAGAGTCGCTGCGGCTCGGCGCCGTCGAGCGTGACGCGCTTCCGCTTTGTCGCCCGCTCGAAGCCGACGCCGATGCCGTGCCCTCCCTTCGCACCGGCGGTGTCAGCGCCGACATGAAACGCCGCCGCGCCGAAGCGGACGAGATCGACGTCGCGCGCGCCGCGCGCCGACCGCAGGAGCTGAAGGTAGTATGCGGCCTCGAGCAGGTTCGTCTTGCCGTGGCCGTTTTCACCGACGACGACCATCCCCTCCGGCGGCAGCTCAAGCTCCACACGCACGAGATTGCGGAAGTCGCGCACCGACAGCCGCGCGAGCTGCATCGCGCTGCTAGCGCCCGGTGAAGTTCGGCGCGCGCTTGGCGAGAAAAGCGGCCGCGCCTTCGCGCATGTCTTCGGTGCGCGCGCAGCGTCCGAAATTCTCGGCCTCGAGGGCGATCGCTTCGTCGAGCGGAAGGTCGAGTCCCTTGTCGATCGTCTCGATCGAGAGCGCGAGCGCGACCGGCGCGTTCGCGAGCATCGTGGTCATCATCTTCCTCGCGGCGGCCATGAGCTCCGCGCCGGGGACGACCGCGTTCACCAGCCCGATGCGCAGCGCTTCCTGCGCATCGATCGTCTCGCCCGTGAGGATCAGCTGCAGCGCGACTCCCTTGCCGACGAGCCGCGCCAGCCGCTGCGTGCCACCGTATCCGGGAATGATGCCGAGCTTCACTTCGGGTTGCCCCATCTTCGCCGAATCGGATGCGATGCGAATGTGACAGGCGAGAGCGAGCTCGCATCCGCCGCCGAGCGCGAAGCCGTTCACCGCGGCGATCACCGGCTTCGTCGCGGTTTCGAATCGCCGGAACACGGTCTGTCCATGCAGGGCGAACTCACGTGCCTGACGCTCGGTGAGTGTCGGGAACTGCGAGATGTCGGCTCCGGCGACGAACGCTCTCCCCGCGCCGGTGACGATCACGCCGCCGACGTCGCTCGATGCGCATGCCCGATCGATCGCCGCGCCGAGTGCCGTGACCGTCGCCCGGTCCAGCGCATTGAGCTTGTCGGGACGCGACACGGTGATCGTCGCGATGCGGTCGGCCACTTCGTACGTGACCGGCGAGGACGGGGAGTCGGAGGCGCTCATCGGAAGGGCGAAGACTCGCGGGCGGGATAGTCGGATGCGGCGTGCGAGAGGCGGAATGTAACGCCCCGGACTGCTTTTTGCCCCGCTCGCGGTCGCCATGGCCATGCAGAAAAAGGAACGATGGATCCTGAGGAAAGGAACACCCGCGCGCGGATTCCACTACGAGTCGGAGAGTGGTGCGCGAGTGCGGGATGCGACGACGCTCGACCGCATAAAGTCGCTCGCTGTGCCGCCGGCGTGGACCGACGTCCACCTCGCCGCCAGTCCGCGCAACTCCATCCAGGCATGGGGCTTCGATGCCCGCGGACGAAAGCAGTACCGCTATCACGAAAGCGCGACACGGCGTGGCGAGCTGCGGAAGTATTATCGCGTGCGCCAGCTCGGGCGCGACCTGCCGCGTATCCGCCGCGTGCTCGCATCGCACGAGCGTCGCCGCGAGCCGTCGCTCGAACGCGTTGCGGCCGGCGTCCTGCGACTGATCGCTGAACGTTGCTTCCGACCGGGGAGCGATCGCTACGCGAAGGAGAATCGTTCGTTCGGGATCACCACGCTTCGCAAGTCGCACGTGACCGTCAATGGTGACACGGCGACGTTTGCCTTTCGTGGCAAGAGCGGCGTGAAGCAGCGGCAGATCGTCGTCGATCCGGTCATCGCGCGGTTCGTGCGCATGCTGCTCGCGACACCGGGCACACGGCTGTTCCGCTACCAGGAGGATGGTGAGTGGCGCGACCTCGATGCGCGCACGCTCAACGACTACCTCCGCGACTCACTCGGCTTTCCCTACACGGCCAAGGATTTTCGCACCTGGGGCGGGACGCTGCGCGCCGCGACGGTGCTCGCCGAAATCGGTGCCGCGCGCAGCGTGACGGAAGGGAAGCGCAACGTGAACACGGTGATGCGCCTCGTCGCCGCGGAACTCGGCAACACGCCGACGATCTGCCGCAAGTCGTACGTTCATCCAGTCGTGATCGAGCGTTATCTCGAGGACGGCGAGACGATCGCGAAGCGGTTGCGAGTCGTTCGCAGTCGCGGTGGGTTGACGCACACCTCCGAGGAGCGCGCGCTCGTGCAGTTCCTCGACGAGCACTTCCCCGAACGACGCAAGCGCCGCCGCGCCGAACGCTGAGCGACGGCGTCGTGCGCGCGGGCACTCCTGGCGGCATTCCTCGCGCGCGGCGCGCGGGCTAGCTTGTGCGTCGTGTCGAATACCGGGAGCGCCAGCGAGCGCGCATTACCACGCGCGCAGGTGATCGAAGCCGTCAGGTGGTCGCCCGATGGCGATGCCGTTCGCATCATCGACCAGCGACGTCTCCCCGAGGATTTCGTCGAGCGCGACCTGCGAACGCTCGACGAGGTATGCGATGCGATCGCGACGCTGGCGGTGCGAGGAGCGCCGGCGATCGGCGTCGCAGGCGCGATGGGGCTCGTTGCATCATTGTCGCCGTTCGCCGACGCACCGCCTGACGTTTTCGCGCGGCATCTCGCGGAGCACGCCGCGCGCATCAGGGCGACGCGCCCGACCGCGGTCAATCTTCCCTGGGCGATCGATCGCATGCTCGCCCGCGCGCGTCGCGAGAATGGCGACGCGCGCGCGATGATCGACGCGTTGCGCGACGAAGCGACGCTCGTGCTCGCGGAAGATCGTGCGATGTGCCGGAGCATCGGTGAGCACGGCGCGGCATTGCTCGCTCCCGGCGCGCGCGTGCTCACGCATTGCAATGCGGGCGCGCTCGCCACCGGCGGGATGGGGACCGCGCTCGCCCCCGTCTATGTCGCCGCCGAGCGCGGCGATGATGTGTCGGTCTTCGCCGACGAGACGCGCCCGCTGCTGCAGGGAAGCCGCCTCACGGCGTGGGAGCTGTCGCGCGCCGGGATTCCGGTCACCGTGCTCACCGACGGGATGGCGGCATCGCTGATGCAGCGCGGGTCGATCGATCTCTGCATCGTCGGCGCGGACAGGATCGCGGCGAACGGTGACTTCGCCAACAAGATCGGCACGTATGCGCTCGCGATCGTCGCTCGGCATCACGGCGTTCCCTTCTACGTCGCAGCGCCGACGTCGACGATCGATCCGGCGATGCCTGACGGCGCGACCATCGTCGTCGAGCAGCGCGGTCCCGACGAGGTGCGCCGCTCGTTCGGGCATCTCATCGCCCCCGAGGAAGCAGCGGTGTACAACCCGGCGTTCGACGTCACCCCCGGTTCGCTGGTCACCGCATTCGTGACCGACCGCGGGATCGTCAGGGCGCCGTACGATTTCACGCACTGGGGACGCCAGTGATGCAGCAGCCAGGGAACGAGGAGAGGGAGCGGTGAAGCAGACGGACGATCTCGAGCGGCATCTCGAACGGCTAGGCGCCTGCCGGCGGTGCGGTCACCCGGAGCCGGTCATCCCCATCCTGTCGCGCGCCAGGCGTGCGCGGGCGATGCTGGTCGGGCAGGCGCCGGGGAAGGTCGAGATCTCGAGCCAGAAGCCATTCGCCGGGCGGGCAGGGAAGACACTCTTCCGCTGGCTGGCCGAGGCGGGGTTGAGCGAGGACGAGGCCCGCGAGCGGATCTACATCGCGGCGATGACGCGCTGCTTTCCCGGCGCGCACCCCAGCGGGCGCGGCGATCGCGTCCCGACCCGCGTCGAGCTGGAACGGTGCGGATCGTGGCTCGATGATGAGCTCATGTTGATCCGACCGAAGCTGCTGATACCAGTTGGCAAGCTCGCGATCGGACGGTTCCTCGGCGATGCGCCGCTGGCCGACGTCGTCGGCCGCGAGCACACGGTCGAGCATGTCGGTGGTGAGAGCGTCGTCGTTCCGCTCCCGCATCCGTCGGGTGCGAGCAGCTGGATTCATGCGCCCGGCCATCGTGAGCTGGTGAGCAAGGCGCTGCGACTGATCGGGAAGCGGATGCGGACGCTCGTCGCTGCTGCCGCGGTGCTCGTCGCGCTCGCGCCGCGCGCGGCCGCGGCACAGATCCCCGCCGACGACTGGTTCGGCACCGACAAGGTGAAGCACTTCTTCACCAGTGCGCTGATCCAGAGTCTGGCGTACTCCGTAACCCAGGTCACCACGAGAGGACCTCGGTCGTCCCTACTATTGAGTGCATCCGTTGCCACTGCGGCCGCAGGCATTGGCAAGGAGATGTACGATCGCCGGTCGTACGGGCACTTCAGTGTGCGCGACCTGGCGTGGGACGCCGCGGGAGCGGGAACCGCCAGCCTGATGCTGGCCCGCACCCGGGACTGAGGCAGCGCGGCGCGACCGTTTCCCGGTGACGCGTCGCGCTCTATATTGCTGCCGTTGGTCCGCAGTTGCCGGCGTCGTCTCTAACCCGACCGTCGTCGATCATGAGCACTCCTCTAGAGACGTCCGCCTCGACCGCGCCCAAGCGCACGAGCGGCGGGAGCAACAGGCGGAACAACCTCGTGCTGCGGGCTCTCATCGATGAGATGCTCGAGCGAGTCCGGGAACTGAATCGAAGTGGCGGTGTCTGGACCGGTGACGAGCGCGCCCGCGCCGAAGCCGAGCTGGACGCGATCATGGCGCGAGTCCGTCGCGTCGCCGCGCAGCGTCACGCCAACTGACCTGCGGCGACCGGGCTCGCTGCTGACATTCACGTCAGGCACGTAGTCCGTCCCGCGTCAGGAACGCGGGAATCGAGGGATCGTGAAGGCACGCACCAAGTTTCTGATCGGCGGAGCGCTGGTGGTGTGCACCGCCGGCTACCTGATGGCCAGCTCGATCCGGCAGACTGGCGTCTACTACGTCACGCCGTCCGAGCTCGCCACGCACGTCGCTGCTGACGGCAGCTTTCACGACACCGGCGTGAAGCTCGGTGCCCGTGTCGTCCCCGGGACCATCGTGCGCAACCCGGGTGGGAAGCAGTTCGAGTTCCGCGTCACCGACGGGACCACGACGTACCCCGTGATCTATCGCGGCATTGCGCCTGACACCTTCACCGATGGCGTCGACGTCGTCGTCGAGGGACGGCTCGGGCGCGATGGCACCTTCCACGCGACGACGCTGCTGGCCAAGTGCGCGTCGCGCTACGAGAACGCGCCGCCCGGGATGGGGCAGCCCGGCGGACATCCGGCGTCGGTTCCAAGAACCCAGCAGTCGTGATCCTCATCGGTGAGCTGTCGCTCTGGGTCGCCGTGGTCATGGCTGCCTGGACGACCACGGTTTCGTTCGCCGGCGGCAAGCTTCGCCGAGCCGACCTGATCGCGAGTGGCGAGCGCGGGCTCTATTCCACGTTCGCACTCGTGCTGCTCGCGGCGATCGGTCTCTGGACCGCGCTGCTGACGCACGATTTCTCCTTCGAGTACGTCGCATCGAACACCAGCCGCAACATGCCGGCGGTGTACGTGTTCGCGGCGTTCTGGGGGGGGCAGGCGGGATCGCTGCTCTTCTGGGCGCTGATCCTCTCCTTCTATTCGACGCTCGCCGTCTGGAGCAGCCGCGGCCGCTCGCGGGCGATGATGCCATGGGTGACCGGAACGTTAGGCGTGGTCATCCTGTTCTTCCTGCTGACGGCCTGCCTCGGCGCGAACCCCTACACCCGGCTGCCGTTCGTCCCGCTCGACGGGAGGGGGCTCAACCCGCAGCTGCAGAACCCGGGGATGGCGATTCACCCGCCGAATCTCTACCTCGGCTACGTGGCGACGACGATTCCGTTCGCGTTCGCGATCGGCGCCCTCGTGACGCGGCGCCTCGACAACGAGTGGCTGGCGGCGGTGCGGCGCTGGGCGCTCGTCTCCTGGTTCTTCCTCACCGTCGGCATCACGTTAGGCATGTGGTGGGCCTACGTCGAGCTCGGATGGGGAGGCTACTGGGCGTGGGATCCGGTCGAGAACGCGTCGTTCCTTCCCTGGCTCACCGGGACCGCGTTCCTGCACTCGATCATGATCCAGGAGAAGCGCGGGATGCTGAAGAAGTGGAACGTCGTGCTCGTCGTCGCGACGTTCCTGCTGGCGATCCTCGGCACGTTCATCACGCGCAGCGGGATCATCTCGAGCGTCCATGCATTCGCGCAGTCGCCGGTCGGCAACTGGTTCGCCGGCTTCCTCATCGTCGCGATCGCCGCGACGACGATCCTCGTGATGACGCGGCTGCGCGATCTCGAGGCTCCGGTCACGCTCGAGAGCATGGCCAGCCGCGAAGCGGCGTTCCTCTACAACAACCTCCTGCTCTGCGGAATCGCCTTCTCGGTGCTCTGGGGGACGCTGTTCCCGATCCTCAGCGAGTGGGTGCGCGGAACGAAGATCACCGTCGGTCCGCCGTTCTTCAACGCGGTCAACATTCCGCTCGGGCTGCTGCTGCTCGGCCTGACCGGGGTCGGTCCGCTCATCGCCTGGCGGCGGGCGAGCGTGTCGAATCTCAAGCGCCAGTTCGTTGCTCCGGTGATCTCCGGGCTCGCCGTCGGCGCGCTCCTTTTCGCGTCAGGGATGCGCGATCCGTACGCGCTCGTGTCATACACGCTCGCCGGGTTCGTCGCCGCGACGATCGTGCAGGAGTTCGTGAAGGGGACGCGGGCGCGCCGCACGATCCACGGGGAGGCGCTGCCGATCGCGCTGGCGCGACTGGTCGCGCGCAACCGGCGCCGTTATGGCGGCTACATCGTGCACCTCGGCATCGTCGTCCTCTTTTCGGCGTTCGCCGGGCTGGCGTTCAAGCAGGAGAACGACGTCACCCTTCGCCCGGGCGAGAGCTTCAACGCCACCGATCCGTGGGGCCATCAGTGGCGGTTCGTCAGCCAGGGTGTCTCGCGCTTCGAGACGGCGAACAGGGACGTGCTCGCGATCGGGCTCGACACGTTTCGCGACGGCAAGCGGATCGGCATCATGACCAGCGAGCAGCGGCAATATCGCGACAGCCGCGGCAACCCGACGTTCAACCCGTCGACCGAAGTCGGAATCCACGGCACGCTCAGGGAGGACACGTACGTCGTCCTCGCCGGCGTCACCGGCGACGAGACCGCGGAGCTTCGCATCAGCTTCAACCCGCTCGTGTGGTGGGTGTGGTACGGCGGGGCGATCATGGCGATCGGCGGCCTGATCGTGATGTGGCCGGCCGCCGAGAAGCGCAAGCCGAACAGCGGCTACCGCGCCAGCCTCGCGCCTAACGCGGAGCTGGCCGAGGCGGTCCAGTGAGCGGCGGGCACGTCGTCTCGCGGCGCGACGCCCTCAAGCTCGGTGCCGCAGCGATCGCGGTGCTCGCGGCGCGGCAGGCGATGGGGCAGGGCGTGCAGACACTTCCCGGCGCCGACAGCGCGCCGTCGCCTAACGCTCCGACCGACGGCTCGTCGGGATCGAACCTGTTCTCGATGAACCAGGGGGCGGCGCACACCGTACACCTGCCGCCGAAGCCCGGCGTGAAGGCGCACGTGAGCAACGCCGAGCGCGACCAGGTCGAGAAGAAGCTCCGCTGCCAGTGCGGGTGCACGCTCGATGTCTACACCTGCCGCACGACCGACTTCGCCTGCGAAGTCTCGCCGGCGATGCATCGCGACATCAATGCGCTGATCGAGGGCGGTTACGGCGCGAAGGAGATCATCGATGCCTTCGTCTCCTCGTACGGGGAGAAGGTGCTCATGGCGCCGACGAAGAGCGGCTTCAATCTCGTCGGATGGACGATGCCCTTCGGCGCGCTCCTCGTCGGCGGCGGATTCCTCGCCGTCCTGCTCCGGCGCTGGAAACGTCGTGCAGCGGCGGCCGGCCCTGAGCGCGTCGCGCCGCTCGGCCCGGCCCGCGTGGTTGGCGTGGACGCCAGCGACGACGAGCTGGCTCGCCTCGACGCGGCGGTGCGGGGGGAAGAGCGGTGATCGCGCTCATCATCGGTACCCTGCTCGCGATCGGTGCGATGGCGTGGGTCCTCGCGCCGCTCTTCCGCGCTGATGCCGGAAGAGTGATCGCGCCCGTGGCGCCCGCCCGGCAGGACATCGCCGCTCGGCGGGAGCGGGCGATCGAGGCGCTCCGCGAGATCGAGTTCGATCGTGCGACCGGGAAGCTTGCCGACGGCGACTACGAGATGCTCAAGTCGCGCTACACTCGACAGGCCGTCGTGGCGATGCGCTCGGAGTCGGGCGCGGCGCTGGTGGACGAGTCGGAGATCGAAGCGGCCATCCGGCGCGCCCGAGACGCCCAGTCATCGCTCCCGGTCTGCAGCGTGCACGGCCCGCGTCCCGAGCCCGACGCGATCTACTGCTCGGAATGCGGGCGCTACCTGCGTGGCGCCTGCGCCAACTGCGGCGCGACCACATCCGCGCCCGGCGCGCGGTTCTGCGAAGGCTGCGGCCACCGCCTCGCTGCCTGACGATCAGCGCCTGACGATCAGCGCCTGACGATCACCGCGTGACGCTGTTCGCCTAACGTTCATCGTCAGGCAGCCAGCGATGCCTCAGGCGGCGCTGACCACGAAATGGTCCGACGAGTCGCGCAGTCGCTCGGCCAGCCGCGCGAGCTCCTGCGCGGTGTTCGTGAGCGCGTCGAGCGCGGCGTGCTGCTCCTGCGCCAGCCCGGCCGCCGCGCCGGCACGCGCGACCGAGTCCGTCGCGACCGTGCGCACCCCCGCGATCACCGCCGCCAGGTCGGTCATCGCGCGCCCCTGCAGCCGTGATACGCTGGCGGCTTCGCCGACGACATCGGCAAGACGCCGCGAGCCGTCGAGAATGCCGCCGAGTGCCGCGGTCGCGTCGGTCGCGACGACGCCGACGTCGCGCACCGTCGCTTCGTTCTCCGACATCACGCGCATCACGGCGGCGATGCGGTCGCGCACCGACGTCATCGTCTCGGTGATCTCGCGCGCGGCGTGCGCGCTCCCTGTCGCCAGCTTCCCCACTTCATCGGCGACGACGGCGAATCCCCTGCCGTATTCGCCCGCACGCGCCGCTTCGATCGCGGCGTTCAGCGCGAGCAGGTTGGTGTTGCGGGCGATGCTCGACGCAGTCTCGGCGAACTTGCCAATTCGTGCCGACGCCTCGACCAGCGCCTCGATCGCTGCCGACGACTCGCGAACCTGCTGCCCGACCGACACCAGGCTCTCGGACGCGTGACCGATCGCGTCGCGGCTGCGGCTCCCGGTTTCGATGAGCGCGTTCGCGTTCTCCTCCATCGCTTCGGCGCGTTCGCACAGCCGCTCGGCGGCGGCGAGCGCTTCGTCGGTGCGCTGCGCGCCGCGGTCCACGTTTTCCCGCTGCGCGTCGAGGTGAACTGCGAGTTCGTGCGCGGCTGAACCGAACTCACGTCCCTTCGCGCTCAGCTGTTCGGTGAACGCGGCCAGCTGCTCGGCGAACGAGGCGACTTCGCGGCTCTCGCGCTGCACGGCGGCGATCAGGTTTCCGACCTCGCTCAGCGAGCTATTGAGGCTCACCTCGAGCAGCCCCAATTCGTCGCTGTGGCTCGACGCAGCGCGCGTCGTCAGGTCGCCGCGCTCGACGAGCAGGAGACATTCCCGCGTGGACCTGATCCGCCGTCGCAGATCGGCCGCCATCCGCACGGTGAGCAGTGCCGTCACGGCGAGGATTCCCGCCGCGACTACCAGCCAGACGATCGCGGCGCGATCGGGTGGTTGTCCGTTCCAGATGAGCAGCGTCCCGCCGACCAATCCGGCGATCGACAGCACGACGACGTACCAGCCGAGCGCATCGCCACGGTGGAAGGCGTGCGTCGTGATCGGGACCATGAAGAGCGGCAGGATCGCCTGTGATCCGCAGAGCGTGTATGCGCCAGTGACGAGCGCCACGTCGATGGCCGCGATGACGAACTTGTACCAGGGGCGGTGCGCGTCAGGGTGACGGGCCAGCGTGTAAACCCACGCCGTGAGCATCACGACTCCACCAACCAGGGCGAGGACGGGGCCGGCCGCCAGTGGCGTCACCCCGAAGATCGGGGGGAGGATCAGCGCGAGCGCAGCGCCGAATGCAGCGCCACCGCGAATCACTAACCCGGTCTTCCACGACGCGAGATCGAGGGCGCGTTCGTCGTTGCGCCAGCGTTCGCGGAGATCGAGTGAAGCGTTAGTCACCGATGCCAACCTGCACGTTGAAGCGTGGTCCACCGCGCCCTCGTGGCGCACGACCGCCGGGCCTACTCATAGACGGATGAAATGCGACGAACGCCACATGAGCGATGCTCATGTGGCGTTCGTGGAAGCTCACCCCGCAAATCCGGGCGATCGCCCCGGGGACTACTGCCGGCAGGCTCCGCGCGGATCCGGCTTCGGCTGGTCGACGACGATGCGGTGATCGAGGTTGGCCACGTGCACCGCGACATCCTCGACCAGCTGCGCCACGCGCGCCATGTGCTGGTAGTCGATGTATTCCGGCTCGTCCGTCACCTGGTGATAGTCGGAATGCCCGCCCGTCGTGAAGAAGGTGATCGGGATACCGTAACGCGCGTACTCGTAGTGGTCGCTGCGGCAATAGATGTTCATCGGGTGACCGTTGGCATCCATCGCGTAGTCGAAAGTGAAGCCGTGATGTCCCTGCGTGTTGACCTGCTCGATGAGGTCACCGAGCTCCGTCGACAGCCGCCGCGAGCCGACGAGCTGCAGGTAGTTCGGACCGCCGTGCATCACGACGCCGTCCTTGGTCAGCCCGACGACGTCCGATGCCGCGCCGCGGCCCACCATGTCCATGTTGAGCTGTGCGACGATCGAATCGCGCGGCACCGTCGGGTGGTCCGTGAAGTACGCCGAACCGAGCAATCCCTTCTCTTCGCCGACGTGCCAGACGAAGATCGTCGAGCGCCGCGGCTTCTTCTTGAGCGACGCCATCTTCTGCGCGACCTCGAGCACCGCGACCGATCCCGAGCCGTCGTCGTCCGCGCCATTGGAGATCGAGTCGAGGCGGACCGCGGCGCCCGGGTGCGCGGTCTTCCACGCCCCGTATGCGCTGTCGAACGCCGCCTGCTGCTCCGGCGTCGCCTGCTTGCTCGCGTCTTCCGCGCCGCCCGGGCGAACGATGTGGTTGAAGATGCGCAGCGAGTCGTTGTTCACCGGGCGGTTGTTCGTTCCGATGTGATCGTTGTGGGCGCCGATCGCGACGTATTCGCCCTTGAGCTTCGAATCGCTGCCGGGGAGGATCGCGACGACATTGCGCGCCGGGAACGGCACCGGCGTCACGGTGAAGCGGACGTCTGCCGTCAGCGGCTTGCCGGCGGTCCCTGTGGTCAGCGATGCGACCGGAACGGCGAACAGCTTCGCCGCCGCCGCCGCGGTCAGCATGAAGAGCGGCGTCGTCGCGCGCGGCGCGGCGCTGGCCGGATCGTCGACGAACGTCGACGGGCGGCGCAGGAAGCCGAGCAGCTGGTCGGGGGCGATCACGGCGATCCCCGCAGCGTTAGGCAGCAGTCGCCCGGCGCCGCGCAGCACGCGCAGCGATACACCCTGCGTCGGGAAGGTGAAGACGACGACTTTCCCGGCGACCGAGTCGCGCGAGATCATCGTCGTCGTGTCGCCGAGTGATCCACCGAAGACCACGGGCGCGGCGGCGATCGTTGCCGGCGCCGTTCCGCTCACCGCCCACTCCGTCCCGAACGCCAGCGG
>JBJMNK010000020.1:0-40245 GCA_045804265.1 Gemmatimonadaceae bacterium
CGGAACGGCTGCTGATAGGTGATGAAATGCACTTCATGACCACGGGCGGCGAGCGCGATCCCCAGCTCGGTCGCGACCGCGCCGGAACCGCCGTACGTCGGATAGCAGGTGATGCCGATCTTCATTCGCGTGCTCCGGTCCACCAGTCGTCGACGATCGCCTGCGCGTCGGGCGAGTCGGGGTTCACCAGCGTCACCGCCGCGGCACTAAGCTGATGGCGCAGCCACGTCCGCTGCCGCTTCGCGTACTGCCTGGTCTCGATGATGATCTGCTCGCGAGCGTGCATGCGCGAAATCTCTCCCCTCACCAGACGGCGAACGACCTCGTAACCGGCGGCGTTCCACGCCGGCGCATCTTCGGGCACATCGCGCATCAGCTGCTCGACCTCCGACGGCCAGCCGCCGTCGAGCATCGCGTCCACGCGCGATGCGATACGATCGCGCAGGATGGCTCCCGGATCGACGACAAGATACCGCGCGCGGAAGCGCGGCGCGCGCGGCGGGAGCGCGTGCAGCGCCGACAGCCGTTCACCGGTGAGCAGCGCGACCTCGATCGCCCGCAGAAGCTGGGTGCGGCCGAGGTGCGCGCGCGCCGGGTCGAGCGTCTCGCACCAGCGCTTCAGCTCATCGGTCGAGAGCGGATCGAGGTGGGCCTGGAGCGCCGCGCGCGCGCGCGGATCCATCGGCGGCTCGACGAACAACGGCTCGAAGAGCGCGCGAAGATAGAAGCCGGTGCCACCGACGACGATCGACTCGCGCTTCGCCCCACGATCGTCGGCGATCCAGTGCTCGGCGTCCTCGGCGAAGCGCGCGGCGGAATAGCGCTCGGTGGGGGCGATGACATCGATCCCGTGGTGCGGAGCGCGCGCACGTTCGGCGAGCGATGGCTTCGCGGTGCCGAGGTCGAAGCAACGGTAGACCTGTCGCGAGTCCGCGCTGACGATCGCGGCGCCATGCCGCTCGGCGAGGGCGAGCGCGATCGCGGACTTCCCCGCCGCGGTCGGGCCGGTGATGACGCGGAGCTCAGCGACGGCCAAAGCGTCGCTCGAGCTCGTCCCACCCGACCCTGACGATCGTGGCGCGGCCGTGCACGTCGTGCGCGGGGAGCGTGGTCCGCGCGAGCGCGACGAACAGCGCGCGCATCTCGTCGAGCGACAGCGATTCGCCAGCCTTGATCGCCGCCTTGCAGGCGACGGTGGCGGCGAGCTTCTCATGTCGCGCGGCAGTGCTGGCGACGCGGTCCCCGGTGAGCGCATCGAGCGTGTCTCGCAGGCAGCGCTCGGGATCGAAGCGCGGGTGTGGCATCGGCACCGCACGCACGATGAGCGTGTGTCCGCCGAACCCTTCGACCTCGAAGCCGAGTCGCTCGAACGATTCGCGGTTCGCGTCGAACGCCTCGCTCTCGGCAGGGCCGAGGTGAAGCGTCAGGGGAAAGAGGAGTCGCTGCGCGGGCGCCTCGCCGCGCTCGAGGACTCCCATGAAACGCTCGAAGAGCACGCGCTCGTGTGCGGAGTGCTGGTCGATGAGGACGAGTCCCTGCTCGTGCTCGAACGAGATCCACGTCCGTCGCCACTGAGTGAGCTGAGGCACGACGATTGGCTCGTCGGCGCCGACAGCCGCGGAGGCAGTCGCGACGGCGCCCGTGCGCGTGTCGGTCGCGGCATCTCGATCGGTCCCGGGACCGTCGCTCGAGTGCGTCGGGTCGAACAAGGGCCCGCGCTCCAAGTCGCCGGTGGGGCGCAGCGAATCCACACCGACTTCAGCGTCGGGTAGCGGCTGCTCACCTGGCACGCTCCACCAGCGGCGCGCCCCGATCGCCGCCGCGGCATCGAGGGTGCCTAACGCCCGGCGAACCGCGCCCTCGACTGCGCGTTCGACCGGCCAGCGATCGCGGAAGCGGACCTCGGCCTTGGCAGGGTGGACGTTGACGTCGACGTCGGCCCCGGGAAGCGTGAGCGCGAGGAGAAGCGTCGGGCGGAGTCCGGCGGGAATCGTCGATCGATAGGCTGCTTCGGCGGCGCGAACGAGCCCGTTGTCGCGGATGGCGCGCCCGTTCACGGCGAGGAAGATCCGACGCGTGCCGGTGCCGACGTCCTGCGGTCGCTCGGCCAGCCCCTCGACGCGGATCGTGCCGGCGACGTCATCGACATCGAGCAGCCGCTCGGCGGTCGCCGTTCCCCAGAGCGCGGCGACACGCGCACGCCAGGACGACGCCGGCGGCAGCGTGAGCGCCGACGCGCCGTCGTGCGTCACCGTTAGGCGGACGTCGCGCCGGGCGAGGGCGACGAGGGTGAGCGCCTCGACGATCGCGCGCCATTCGGAGCGGGCGCCGCGCATGAACTTGAGGCGCGCCGGCGCGTTGTAGAAGAGCGACGAGACGGTGACCGTGGTGCCGCGGCGGCGCGAGGCGTCGGCGATGGCGAGGATCGCGCCAGCGGCGGCTTCGACGCGTGTGCCGGCACCGTCGGCCGGCGCGGTCTCGATCTGCAGCTCGGCGACCGAGCAGATGGCGGGGAGCGCTTCGCCGCGAAAGCCGAAGCTGTGGATACCAACGAGGTCGCTGGCGCGGCTGATCTTCGATGTCGCGTGGCGCGAGAGGGCGAGCATCGCGTCGTCGCGATCCATCCCGGTACCATCGTCGCTGACGCGGATGCGGGCGCGCCCTCCGTCGTCGATCGCGACGTCGATCGACACGGCGCCGGCGTCGAGTGCGTTCTCGACGAGCTCCTTGACCACTGACGCGGGGCGCTCGACGACCTCGCCGGCGGCGATCTGGTCGGCGACGGCGCTCGGGAGGACGGAGATGCGCGGCACGGGGGAAGTTTCGCCACCGGCGCGCGGAGGGTCAATCGCGCGGCGGTACGTGAAAGGTCAGGACGCCGCGGTCCGCGGCGTCAGTCGCGACGGAGCGAGAGCAGCCGATCGTTCTCGATCCACCCATCCTCGCCGGTCGCCGTCGCGACGTGCGACCAGCGGCCATCGCGCTGGATGACGCGGACAATGTTCCCGGAGCGAGTGGGCGTCGCCGGATCGGCGGCGAGGGACGGGATTGCGCGCAGCTGCGTCGCCTCGGCGACGACGCTCAACGAGCGCGCGCCGAGACGCTCGTCGACGAGCACATAAGCGACGAGGGCGGCGACGACGAGTCCGTGGAGTGTGTACATCGAACCCGCGCCGGGCGCTCGGGACCCGCGCGCAATCCGGAGCGTCGCGACGACCCACGCCGCCCACCAGAGCGCGAGCCCTGCCAGTGCGACGGCGGCCAGCGGGACGGGCGGCACCGAGGCGAGCGCGCCGCGGGCCGGGCCGGGGGTGAGGTCGAGCCGAGCGCGGACATCGCCGTCGAGTGGATCGAGGCGGAGCGCGTGCTGCCAGCCGGCGACCGCTTCTGCGGTGTCGTGCGCGGCCCAGTGTGCGGTGCCCGAGTTCGCCCATGCGTCCACTGCACGCGGCGCCAGCGACGCGGCGGAATCGAAGGCGGCGGCGGATCGTGTGAACTGCGATGCGTCGAAGGCGTGGACGCCGCGCGCGAACGCATCACCGCTCGAGCCGGCGGCGAATGCGACCGCGGTGCCAGCGAGCGAGAGCGCGGCCGCAGCGAGTATGATGCTGACGATGTTGTTCGCCGACGTGCCGAGGACCGAACGGTCGCGTGCCTCGGCGTCGATCGCGGCGTAGGCGGCGCGCGCGCGCTTGCCGGCATCGTTGGCCGAGCGGCGCGTGCGTGCGTAGCTCGCGGCGCTCAGCTCTTCGAGGAGGGTCGCGCTCGTGCTCGCGGTTTCGAGCGACACGCCCGCGCGCCTGAGCGAACGGACGACATCTTCCTGGCGGAGGAGATCGCCGGGCGCGAGGACGCCCCGTTCGACGAGTGCAGCGATGAGCGCGCGGCGAACGACGGCCGGGTCGCCGCCGGTCCGGCGGCGCGTCGCGGTACGAAGCCGGGCGGCGCCGGAGACCGGCTTTGGCGCGAGACGTCGCCGCCTAACGGCGAGCGCCGATAGCGCGGGGATGGGCGCGAGCGCGGCAAAGGCGGCGAAGATCGGATGCGCCGGCGGCGGCAATGGTTCGGCGGGGCGCAGCGTACGGCGAATACCGAGCTTCGGCGTGACGTGCGCAGTAGACGTGTCGGCGAGCGACGCGAGGGTACCCTCGCCGACCGTGATCGCGAGCGAATCGGTCGCGACGAGCTGGTACTGCCTCGTCTTCGGATTCCAGAACGAGTACGCGACCGACGGAATGGTGCGGACTCCGGAGACGCGCGGGGTGACAATCCAGTCGAACTCCTTCGCGCCGCGGATCCGGCGCGCGATGCTGTCCATCACGACGCGTTCATCGCCGGGGACGAGCGACGCCCAGGGAATCGCGAGCGCGGGGCGCGGGAGCAGCTTGATGTTTCCTTCCCCGGCGAGGTGCAGGGTGAGCGTCATCGGGTCGCCGACCCGTGCGCCGGCACTGTCGACGCGTGCACTCATGGTGAAGTCGCCGACCGCGCCGGCGTAGCCGGCGGGGCGTCCCTCGTCGGGGGGCTCGATCGCATTGACCGTCACCCACTCGCTCTTGGTTTCGCGACGCTCCGACCCGGCGAAGAAGCCAGCGCCGATGGCGAGCGAGTACGAGAGCTCGGCAGGCGCGAGGTCGTGGCGTCCCGCGGCGAGTGGAAAGAGCGCGCGCTCGTAGACGAGGACGTCGTAGCACTGCGAGCCGATCCGGCGCCGGATCGGCTGGCGGCGGCGGTCGGCGGGATAGTCGTACGCCATCAGCTCGTTGAGCTGCGGCGGAATGAAGCTCGGATTGCTGCGCAACTTCTCGCGCGCGGCGGGGCTGATGAAGACGCCGACCTGGTAGCTCGCCTGCTCGCCGACGTATACCGTCTCCGGGACGACCATCGCGCGCAGCGCGACGTCGGCGGCGGTGTCGATGTCGGTGCTCGACACGACGGCCGCGACCCCGGCGGTGTCGCGCGGCCCGACGACGACAATGGTCCGCGCCGCGCCGCGGGCACGGATGCGCCCCGACTGCATCTCGAAGCGCGGCAGCGTGTAGCGTCCGGGGCGATCGGTGAGCAGGGTGAGCTCGACATCGGAGACTCCGAACGACCGGCCGAAGACATCGCTCGAGAGCTGCGTCGTCGAATGTGACGACACGATGGTGAACGGCGCGACGACCGGTGCGATGAAGCGCGGCGCTGCGCCGCCGCGAATCGACCCGACGACCTGGATGTCGAACGGCTCACACGACCTGACGGTGTCGGGGGCCGTCACGGTTACTGTGAGCTGGGCGGCGGCGCTCGACGTTGCTGTCGCGACGGCGAGGGTCAACGCAGTCATCATCGCGGCAATGTGCTTCAACACGGCGAGGAGAGCCGAGAGACGCCGTGCGGACAGGTTCAACACGGCGATGAGAGATGATCGAGGAGCCGATCGAGCGAAAAGAGACGAGCGACGAAACGACGATGGGGTTGCCGGCACACCCACCGTCGTTCGTTCCGCCTGGCTTGTTCTCTCATCTCTCATCTCTTTATCGGAGCCTCTCTCATCTCTCATCGCCGTGTTGCAGCCGTTCGGGCGCCTAACGGCGCCCGCCTAACGGCGCCCGGCGCTACCAATCCTTCCCCCCCGGCGGGGTCGCCGGCTGGCCCTCCTTCTGCTTGCGCGCCTGGACGTCGCGCTCGTCGCGGGCAGCACTGTTGAGAATCTGCTCGGCGCGCTGCTGGCCGACCGAGCCGGCGGGTTGGGGCTGCGGCTCGCGCGGGGGTGCGGTCGGGTCGGGCTTTGGATTGGGATTCTGGTTGTTTCCACCGCCGCCGCCGCCGCCGCCCCCGCCCTGCTTCTTCTTCCGCAGCGCGAGCTCGAAGTTCCATTTCGCGTCGGTGTCGCGGGCGCGCATGAGCAGGACCTGCTTGTAGGCCTGGATCGCCGCGTCGAGCTCCGGCGCGGCGCTGTCGCCCTGCGCCGCGAGTCCCTGCTTCAGGTGGGCAAGGCCGAGGTTGAAGAGCGCGCGGTAGCGGAGCTCGGGATCGGGGGTCTTGGCCAGCTTGTCGAGCAGCGACGCCGCGCGGTCGAGCGAGTCGGTCGCGATGAGCGCGGTCGCGAGATTGTAGACCGCGACGGGCGAGGCGTCGCCGCCGGCAACGATCTTCCGGTAGAGCGTCGCGGCTTCCGCGTAATGACCGGTGCGATAGGCGCGGGCGGCGTCGGCGGCATCGTCGGCCCGGGCAGCGCGCGGCACGAGCGCGAGCAGCAGCAGTGCCGTCGCCGCGCCGGCCGGCACCGCGGCGGCCGGGCCGTTAGGCCTGACGCGGCGACGGCGGTCGGCGAGCCAGCTGTCGAGCAGCAGGATGAGCAGCGCCGGGGCGAGGAACCACTGGAAGCGCGGCGTCCGCTGCGCGCCCGCCGACGACGCGATCTCGGTCGCGCGCACCGACGACAGCGCGGCGCGGATGCGCGCGGCCTTGTCGGTCTGCTCGGCGGGGATGAACGTCCCGCCCGCTGCCTCGGCGGCAGCCTTGAGGAGGTCGGGGGTGTAGTGCGAGACGACGACCGCGCCGTTCTCGTCGGTCTTCAGCGCCGGCTGGCCGTTGTCGCCGGTGATCGGGATCGTCGAGCCCTGGGTGGTGCCGATGCCGACCGTCACGAGCGCGACGCCCGATTCGCGGGCGCGGTTCCCCGCCTCGACGACGTCGGCTTCCGGCTCGAACGCTTCGCCGTCGCTGATGACGACCAGCGCCCGTCCGGAACCCGATTCGGTCGCGGCGAGGAGATCGGTGCCCTGGCGGATGGCGCGGGCGAGCGAGCTGCCGGCCTGGCCGACGATCGACGGGTCGAGGTTGTCGAGGAAGAGATCGACCGCGCCCTCGTCGACCGTCATCGGGGTGAGGATGTAGCTCCGGCCGGCGAAGGCGATGAGCCCGACGCGGGCGGTCGCGCCTAACGCGCGGAGCCGCCGCACCTCCTGCTTGGCCAGCTCGAGACGGTTAGGCCTGACGTCGGTGGCGAGCATCGACAGCGACGCGTCCATCGCGATGACGAGGTCGTAGCCCTGCACCTTCACCGCGGTCCTCTCCCGCCCCCAGCGCGGGCCGGCGAAGGCGACCCCGGCGAGCAGTCCGGCCGCGGCCAGCCGCGCGGCGCGCCAGCGGCCGCTGGCGGACGCGAGGCCGACGGGGAGGAGGCGGCGCACCACCGGCTCGTTGCCGAGCCGTGCCAGACGGCGGCTGCGCCCGCGCTGGATGCGGAGGGCGAGCATGCCTAACGCGACGGCGAGCAGCAGCGCAATCGCCAGCGCCCATGGGTGATCGAAGATCCCCAGCGCGTTCATGGCAGCGGCGCCTTCCACGCCAGCAGCGTCAGCTCGGTCGCGAGCAGGAGCAGCGCGAGGCCGAGCGGCCACTCGTACTGCTCGCTGTACTTCGTGTAGGTGCGCGACTGCACGGGGCTCCGCTCGAGCTGGTCGATCTGCTCGAGCGTCCGCTGCAGCGCGGCGGCGTCGGTGGCGCGGTAGTAGCGGCCACCGGTGGCATTGGCGATCTCGGTGAGCAGCGCGTCGTCGATGCGCACGGGCTGGTACTCGAAGCGGAGCCCGCCGATGCCGCGTCCGACCGGAACGCGCGCCATCCCCATGCTGCCGACGCCGATCGCGTAGATCTTGATCCCGAACGCCTGCGCCGCACGGCCGGCCGTCCGCGGGTCGATCGATCCCTGGTTGTTCTCCCCGTCGGTGAGCAGCAGGATCACCCGCGACTTGCCCGGCGAGCGACGCAGTCGGTTGGCAGCGGTGGCGATCGCGGTTCCGATCGCCGTTCCATCCTGCAGCTGTCCGGGCTGGAGGTTCGCCACGGCGGCCGACATGACCGGATAGTCGGTCGTCAGCGGCACCTGGGTCAGTGCCTCGCCGGAGAACGCGACGAGGCCGAGCCGGTCCGACGTTCGCATCGCAACGAACTTGCGCACCAGGTCGCGTGCGACCTCGAGCCGGTTCTGCGGCTGGAAGTCCTCGGCCAGCATCGAGCTCGAGATGTCGAAGGCGATCATGATGTCGATCCCCTGCGACGTCACCTCGTGCGATGTCGCGCCGCTCCTCGGCTGGGCGAGCGCGATGATGAGCGCCGCGAGCGCGACGTTGCGCAATACGAAGAGCGTGCGCGCGATCCCGCGGCCTGCATGCGGGCCGCGGGCGAGCGTCGGGACGCGGGAATAGATGATCGCGGCGGGCCGGCGGCCGCGCCGCCAGAACCACCAGAGCGGCAGCAGCAGCAGAAGCAGCAGCACCCACGGCGAGCCGAAGCGGAAGGCGGAGAGCGCGCTCATGCCGCCTCGCGCCTCACGCTGTCGGCGTCAGCAGGGACCGGGGTGAGCGCGGTCTCGACGTCACGGGCGATCCCACGCGCTTCCCTGCCTAACGCGCGGGCCTGGTCGGAGGTGAGCGGACGGCGGGCGAATTTTACGAGGTCCGCTTCCTCGAGCAGCGCCGCAAGGCGCGCGTGCGGCACCGCCCGCGTCGCGCGAAGGGCCGCTGCCAGCTCCGACGACGTGAGCGACGCGCGGGCTTCGGGGAGGCGGAGCGCGAGATAGTCGCGGAGCACGTCCACCATCAATGCGACGTGCCGCCCGCGCTCGCCCGCATCGACGAGACCGAGCGACTCGATTCGCGCGAACTCGCGCTCGGCGAAGACGTGGGCATCGATCGCGGTACCGGTGGCGGTTCCGCGCCTGCGGCTCCGCCACCAGAGCCAGAGGAGGATCGCGATGACGGCGAGCGCGAGCAGCAGCGGCCACCACCGCTTCCACCAGGGCCCGGCGACGTCCATCGGCGGCCGCGCGGGCTTCGGCACGCGGAGGGTGGTGTCGGCGGGCAACACCGACCTCACGTGGACGGCGACGCTGGCCAGCGGCAGGTGCCGGGTAGCCGTGCCTAACGTGACGACGACGTCGCCGAGTCCGGCCGCGACGTTGCCGACGTCCCAGGCGACGACGGTGTACGTCGCCGTCTGGTCGACTTGGCCAGCCGCACGGTTGGTGGTGAGAGCCCGCGAGAGAATGGCCTGCACCTGCGCGGCCGAATCCGGCGAGTCGGGGAACGCGATCTGCGCTCCCGGCGGCGCCGAGACGCGGACGCGGATCACGATCGGATCGCCGACGGTGACCGTGTCGGGCTGCGCCGAGACGCCGACGCGCACTGTCGCGAGCGGGTCGCCCTGCGCACCAGCGGCCGACGGTACGACAGCAAGCCCACCCACGATGGCGGGGATCACCGCCAGGCTCACGACCAGCACCGCGCGCCCGCGGCGCAGGGCGATGCCTAACGCGCGCACGATCGCCGCCCTCATCGCCGCTTCCTGGTCGATCGGTTGCGGAAGAAGCGCAGCAGCGGCTCGACGTACCCACCATCCGTTCGTACGACGATCTCGTCGATCGAGAGCCGGCGCAGCAGACGCTGCCTCGCCGCGATCTCCTCGGCGGTCGCCTCGGCGAAGCGCTTGCGCACGCCGGCGTCGCTGGTGTCGACGTCGATCGTGACCCCGGTCTCGGGATCGGCGAAGCGCACGAGGCCGATGTCAGGGAGCACCCGCTCGCTCGGATCCTCGACCGTTATGGCGACGACGTCGTGGCGCTGCGCGAGGCGCTTGAGCGGCCGCTCGATGTCGGCGTCGAGGAAATCCGAGATGATGAAGATGATCGTGTGCTGCCGGAGCATCCGTGACAGGTACTGCATCGCGCCCGACACGTCCGTCTTCGATCCCGTCGGCTCGAAGGCAAGGAGATCGCGTATGAGGCGGAGTGCGTGGCGCCGTCCCTTCTTCGGCGGCAACACGTGCTCGACGCGGTCGGTGAACAGCATCGCGCCGACACGATCGTTGTTCCGGATCGCCGACATGCCCAGCACCGCACCGAGCTCGCTCGCCAGCTCGCTCTTGAATCGTCCCTGCGTACCGAACCGCTCGGAGCCCGAGAGATCGACGACGAGCATCACGGTCAGCTCGCGCTCCTCGACATAACGCTTGATGAAGGGGCGGCGCATGCGGGCGGTGACGTTCCAGTCGATGGAGCGCACCTCGTCGCCCGGCTGGTACTCGCGTACCTCGGCGAACTCCATCCCCTGCCCCTTGAACACCGAGTGATACTCGCCGGTGAACACCGAGTTGACGAGCCCGCGGGTGCGCAGCTCGATCAGCTTTACCTGGCGCAGAATCTCCGGCGGGACGCCGGGACTCTTTTCCGGCGCACCGGTGGCGCGTGCCGCGTCCGCCGCGCGAGACGGAGCGACGCCTGGGCTCACGGGCTCTCGATCTTGTCGAGTACGCGGCGGACGACTTCGTCGCTGTCCACCTCTTCGGCTTCGGCTTCGTAGGTCGTGATCACGCGGTGGCGCAGCACGTCCGGCACCATCGACTTCACGTCGTCAGGCGTGACGAAGGCGCGCCCGCGGAGGAACGCATGCGCGCGCGACGCCTGCGCCAGTGCAATGGTCGCCCGCGGGCTTGCGCCAAATTCAATGAGCGGGACGAGATCCTTGAGTCCCGACTCGGCCGGGCTCCGCGTTGCCTGGACGATGTCGACGATGTAGTCGACGATGCGGTCGTCCATGTACAACTCGGTGATGCGATGGCGCGCTTCCATGATCGCGCGCGGCGTGGCGACGTGATTGATGTTGATGGGATCGCCGCTCGCCATGCGGCGCATGATCTCCTTCTCCTCGTCGCGCGTCGGATAGCCGACGCGGAGCTTGAGCATGAAGCGATCGACCTGCGCCTCAGGGAGGGGATACGTCCCTTCCTGCTCGATCGGGTTCTGCGTGGCGAGCACGAGGAACGGCTCTTCGAGCTTGTACGTCGTGCCGCCGATCGTCACCTGCTTCTCCTGCATCGCCTCGAGCAGCGCGGCCTGCACCTTCGCCGGCGCGCGATTGATCTCGTCGGCGAGGATGATGTTGGCGAAGATCGGCCCCTTCTTGATGTTGAACTGCCCGGTGGACTGGTCGTACACCTGCGTGCCGAGGACGTCCGCCGGAAGAAGATCGGGGGTGAACTGGATTCGCTGGAACGTCGTGTCGATCGTTTCGGCGAGCGTGCGGACCGTTAGGGTCTTCGCCAGCCCCGGCACGCCCTCGAGGAGGACGTGACCCCCGGTGAGCATGCTGATGAGCAGCCGCTCGACCATGTACTCCTGGCCGACGACCCGCTTGCCGACTTCACGCAGCACACCTTGCACGAGGGCGGTGTCCGCCCCGGGCGCGACCTGTGTTGACACGATTCTTCCTGGTTGAATTCCGTCCTCGTCCTGCGTCCGGTCCCCGCTAGTTCAAGATCGGGGCCGGGGGGAGGGTCGTCCAGCGCCAGCGCTGCTTGCTATCGAATCGATGACTTTTCGCTCGCGCGACAACATCGGCCGCGTCGCGCCGGTCGGGAGATCTCCCAGCTCCACTGGCCCGAAGCGCGTACGCAGCAGGCCGAGGACCTCGAGGTCGAGCGCCTCGCAGAGACGCCGGATCTCGTGGGTCTTCCCCTCACGAATCGTCATCGCGAACTCCCACACTCCGCGCCGAAGATTCCGGATCGTGATGTCGGTCGGCCTCACAAGGCCGTCGTCGAGCTCTACACCGCGTTCGGCGAGACGTGCCGCCGTGTCGGCGTCTCCCCGAACGGTCGCGACATAACGTCGCTCCACCTGCCGGCTCGGATGCGTGAGCGCGTGCGCCGCATCGCCATCGGTGGTGAGGAGGAGCACACCTTCCGTCATGAAGTCGAGTCGTCCGACGTACACGAGACCGGGGACGTCGCGCACGAGATCGAAGACGGTGCGACGCCCGGTCCCATCGGGGCGCGAGGTGAGCACGCCGGCCGGCTTGTTCAACACGTACCAGACGTGCTGCTCGCGTGGCGCGGCGATCGGCTTGCCGTCGACGAGAATGGTATCTACCGCGGGGTCGACGCTCTGCCCTGTCTTCGCGACCGCGCCGTTGATCGTGACGCGCCCGGCCGCGACCAGCTCCTCGGCGCCGCGTCGCGACGCGACGCCGGCGCGGGCAAGTGCGCGCTGGATGCGCATCGACTCGTCGCTCATGGCGCTCCGTTGGCTGCAACCACGGGCGATGATGCGACAGGTGGAGCGACGAGCGGGGGTGCCGGTGGTGGCGCGGCGCTTCGCAGCGCGACCGCGAGCTCGTCGGCGCGCGGCAGCTCGTCGAGATGGCGCAGCGCGAACTGCTCGAGGAAGGCGGGCGTCGTCCCGTAGAGCAGCGGACGACCGAGCCCTTCACCGCGCCCGACGACGTCGATCAGCCCGCGCTCGTGGAGCGACTTGAGCACGCCACCGACGGCGACGCCGCGGATCTCCTCGATCTCGGCGCGCCCAATCGGCTGACGATACGCGATGATCGCCAGCGACTCGAGCGCCGCGGCGGAGAGTCGCTGCGGACGCGCCGCGAGCTGCGCGCGCTCGATCGCCTCGGTGTACTCGGCGCGGGTGAGGATCTGCCATCCTTCGCCGATCTCCACCAGCTCGACGCCATGTCCCTCGTTGTCATAGTGCTCGCGAACCTCGTCGAGTGCGGCGTGCAGCGCCGCCGGCGACGCCTCGGGATCGAGCGCGGACAGCTCGTCGAAGGGGATGGGTCGTGCGCTCGCGAAGAGCGCGGCCTCAAGCAGCTTCGCCAGCGATGTCACGGACGATGTCCACGGATGCAAAGGGTCTGGGCTGGAAGACGCGAAGCTCGCCGAGCTTCGCCATCTCGAGGATGCCGAGCAGCGTCGAGAGCACCTGCCACGGCTCGGCGTCGACCGAGATGAGGTCGCCCCAGCGCGCGCGCTCGCGGATGGCGAGGACGGCGCGAATCACCGAGATCGCGCCCGGCACGTCGAGCGGGCGGGCCACGACCTCGTGCATCGCCGGCTGCCTAACGGCGCGGAGGATTCGGTCGACGGCGCCGAGCAGCTCGGGAAGCGAGAGCGAGAGTGCGACTGGTGCCGGCGGCGCGATCGACGCCTGCACGTAGGAGCGGGCGAACTGGTTTCGCCGCAGCTCGCCTCGGTGCTCGAGCAGGTCCACCACCTCGCGCATCTGCTGGTACTCGAGCAGCCGCCGAACGAGCTCGGCACGCGGATCCTCCCACGCGTCATCGCCCTCGCCGCGCGGGAGGAGCATCTGCGCCTTGATACGGAGGAGACGCGCGGCCATTTCGAGGTACTCGGCCGCGTCATTCAGCTCGAGGGTGCTGATGCGGGCGAGGAACTGCTCGCAGATGCGGGCGATGGGGATGTCGTAGACGTCGACCTGCTCCTCGCGGATGAGCGCGAGCAGGAGGTCGAGCGGGCCGGAGAATGCACCGGCTTCCACGAGGAAGGCGGGGATGGTCGACTCGCCGTCACCGCGGAAGGACCGGACGGTCGCCGCGGTGGACGGAGCGTCGGCGTGGGATTCTGTCACTGGCCGAGCATCCCCCACGGCGCGAGGACGTGCGGGAGGAGGGTGCTCGTCGCCTGCGCGAGATGGAATGCCGCGCCCATCAGCGCATACGCCGGATAGAGCCACCAGGTCAGGATCGGCGTGCGGAGGAGAAAGATCAGGATGATGATGCCGAAGAATCCGACGCGCTCGTAGCCTAACGCCCAGCCCGGCGGCAGGATGTACTTCAGCACATGCGAGCCGTCGAGCGGCGGCACGGGCAGCAGGTTGAATGCCGCGAGCCCGAGGTTGATCACGATCCCCCATCCCATCATCGCCTGCACCAGCGCCTGCGTCTCGGCGGTCGACGGCGAGATCGGGATGAGCCCGATGAGGACGATGAGCCCCGTGCAGATGACGGCGAGGACGATATTGGTCGCGATCCCGGCGAGCGACACGATGATGTCGCCGCGCTTGAACTTCCGGTACTTGCGCGGGTTGACGGGGACCGGTTTCGCGCCGCCGAGGATCGGCCCTCCCGAGACCGCGAGGATCAGGGGAAGGATGATCGTCATGAACGGATCGATGTGCTTGATCGGATTGAGCGTCAGGCGTCCGAGCATGAACGCCGTGTCATCCCCCTGCTTCAGCGCGGCATAGCCGTGCGCGACTTCGTGGGCCACGACCGAGAACAGCAGCACCGGCGCCGCGAGGATGAACGTCTGGATGCTCTGGCTGTCCAACGGCGGCGGAGTGAGGGTCGATGGGCGCTCGCGCGCCGGGCCGAGCGCCCGTGCAGTGCGGCACGATGGGCGATTCACGCCGGGCAGCCGCGAAGTGGCCGAAAGGTATCCCGTGCCCTGAGGGGTGTAAAGCCATGGCGTGGCTTGACATCCCCCGGCGCGGCGGGCATATTTCGCGCTTGTTCCGGCCGCGCCTCGAGTTGGTTTTGCGCGCAGCCACCATCATAGCAATCTGGAGATATCGTGCCGAACATTCGCTCCGCGAAGAAGGACATGCGGAAGTCGCGCGCCGCGGCGATCCGCAATCGCGCGCAGCGCTCCGCGCTCCGTACCGCCCTCAAGAAGTCGCTTGCCCCGACGGCCAGCGCCGATGAGCGGACGAGCGCCGTCAGCCTCCTCGACCGTGCCGCCCGCAAGGGACTGATCCATCCGAACAAGGCCGCAAGACATAAGTCGCAGATTGCGCGGACCGCGTAGCGGTCCGCTGATCAACACTGCGATAAAGAGATAAAGAGAGGGCGCGCGCTTCCGCGCGCGACTACGGCGGAAAAGCGCGACATAACCACGGATTAAGAGCGGAGGGCCCGATCGACTTTGTCGATCGGGCCCTCTCGCCGTCAGGCACGCCTTTACCGCCTAACGCTTTTCACCACGGTTGCAGTTGCGGCGGCGCCGGCGCAGCCCGGCGATCCCACGTCCCATGTCGCCGTGTCGATCGAAAGCAGAAACGCGCCTACATGCCGGCCAGCTCTGCCCCACAGCGCTCACAGTACCACTCGGTCGGGAAGTTCATCGCGTCGCACTCGCCGCACCGGAGCGTCTTGGTCTGCTCCTGCGGGACGTCGCGCAGGAACGCCGGGACCGGCTCGGGCTCGCGCGCCGGCTCCGCCTTCGACGGCTCCTCCGAGCCGTTGTTCGTCGCGCTCCCCGACTCGCTCCCGGAGAACGTCGGCTCAGGGGCCGGGATCAGCCCCGCGTTAGGCGAGGTGCCGTTGCCGCCGGGGATCGGCGCGATGCCGACGTCGGCGACGCCTCTGGAGCCCGCGGCCGGCGTGCCGCTTCGCGGCACCTGGGCGCTCGTCCGCACCGGCGCCGAGGTCGCGGGCGTCCCCGTTCGCGGCGCTGCCTTGGTGGGTGCGCCGGAAGTACCGGCTCGCCCGCCGTCGGTGACCGACTTGAGGAACTCGAGCTCGTCGAACGACGCCGAACGCGGCTTCTCGCTCGTCTTCTCGGTGCGCGTGAGCTCGGGCGCGGGGGCGGCGGTCGCGCCGGACGTGCGGCCGCCGGTCATCGACAGCAGCTGCTGCAGGCGGGCGATCTCACCCGTGATCGTCGTCCGCTCGGCGCTGAGCTTGGCGATCCGCTCGTCGCTCTCGCGCTCGATCGCGCTCCACTGCGCCGCGGTCACTTCGCCGACGTGCGAGCGGAGCTCCGCCTCGTACCGCTCGTCGCGGATGGCCGTCTCCTCGCTCTGCATCCGCGCCAGGCGCTCGGTGAGCGCGGCGGCGGTTGCCTGCACTTCGGCGGTGCGACCGGAGAGCTGCTGCATCACTTCGCGGAGCCGCGCCTCGTAGTCTCCGCGGACGCGCTCGAAGACGTGCGGCGGCGTGATCGAGCGGCGGCTCTCGAGCTGCGCGATCCAGTCCTCGTAGCGCTGGCGCTCGAGCATGAGCGCCGCGACTGCATCCATCGGATTCCCAGCGGGATTCGTCATCGCTTCTCGTGCCGGCCACCCGTCGTCGAGCAGCCAGGATATGGTCCACCAAGCCCGGCGCGTTGCCGCGCCGCCATCAGCTCCGCGACCTGCGTACTGCCTAACCCGTTCACCCTCCCCAACTGCCTCGCGGTCAGGATGATCCTGGCTGCGTGCTCGAGGCTTTCCATCCGCTGGTGCGCGAGGAGCAGCGACGGACCCACCGTCGTCGCGCCGTGATTGGCGAGGAGGAAAGCGTCGTGCGTCATCACGTACGGCTCGAAGCTGTCAGCGAGCCCCGTCGTCCCTGGTGTCGCGTACTCGAGCAGCGGCACCTGTCCCACCTGAAAGATAACCTCGGGCAGGACGCATTCCATGAAGCCTTCACCCGCGACGGCGAACCCGGTTGCCGTCGGCGGATGCGCATGCACCACCGCGTTCACGTCCGCGCGCCGCTCGTAGATCCGCAGGTGCATCAGCACCTCCGACGACGCGCGCGGCCCGCTCGGAGCACTGCTCCGCACCCGGCCCCGCACCCCGGGCCGCGCGCCTCGCGACTCGTGTGACGACGCGACCTCATCGAGATGCATCTCGACCAGGTCGTTCGGACCGACGTCCACCTTCGACATCCCTGCTGGAGTGACGAGTACGCGGCGTCCGGGCAACCGGACCGAGACGTTTCCGTCCTGTCCAGCGATCAGCCCGCGCTCGTAGAGCCGGCGGCAGACGGTCACGATCTCACGGCGGATCGCGATGCTCACCGCGAGCTACCGGGCGAGGCGATGGATGATGCGGCCACCGACGATCGTGGCGTGGACGCGCCCATCGAGCGTTCGCCCGGCGTACGGCGTGTTGCGCCCCTTCGAGCGGAACGCCGACGGGTCGACCGTCCACTTCGCCGCCGGGTCGAACACCGTCACATCGGCGTCCGCTCCCCTGGCCAGCGTGCCCCCCGGCAGGTGGAACACCTTCGCCGGCGCCGACGACATCCGCGTCACCAGCGTCGGCAGGTCGATGATCCCGCTCGACACGAGCCAGGTCAGGTTCACCGCCAGGGCGGTCTCGAGCCCGACGATGCCGTTAGGCGCGTCGGCGAACTCGCGCTCCTTCTCGTCGTAGTGGTGCGGGGCATGATCGGTCGCGATGACGTCGATCGTGCCGTCCTTCACCGCTTCCTGCAGGGCGGCGACGTCATCCGCCGTGCGCAGCGGCGGATTCATCTTGGCGTTGGTGTTGTAGCCGTCCACTTCCTGTTCGGTGAGCGAGAGATGATGCGGGCATACCTCGGCGGTCACCCTGATCTTCCGCTCCTTTCCCCAGCGAATCAGCTCGACCGAGCCGCGGGTGCTCATGTGACAGAGGTGGACGTGGCCGCCGGTACGCCGCGCGAGGAGGATGTCGCGGATCGCCATGATCTCCTCGGCCTCGCTCGGGATCCCCTTCAACCCGAGCCGCGCGCTCACGAGCCCCTCGTTCATCGCCCCGCCATGCGCGAGCGTCGGCTCCTCGCAATGATCGGCGACGGGAATGCCGAAGGTGCGCGCGTATTCGAGCGCGCTGCGCATCAGCTGCGCGCTCACCACCGGCTTGCCGTCGTCGCTGACCGCGACCGCGCCGGCGCCGACCATCTCGCCGAATTCGGCGAGCGACTCGCCCTTCTGGCCGAGCGAGATCGCGCCGATCGGATAGACCCGCGCCGCCTCGGCGCGCTGCGCCTGCCTGACGATGAACCCGACCGCGGCCTGGTTGTCGGTGACCGGATCGGTGTTCGGCATCGCGCACACCGCCGTGAATCCACCCGCGGCCGCGGCACGCGCGCCGCTGGCGATCGTCTCGACGTCTTCGCGACCGGGCTCGCGCAGGTGGCAGTGCACGTCGATGAACCCCGGCGACACGACCAGCCCTCCGCAGTCGATCACCTCGGCATCGTCAGGCGCTCCGTCGTTGCGGCCGATGCCGGTGATCTTTCCATTCTCGATCACGACGTCGCCGACTTCGTCGCGCCCGCCCGATGGATCGATCACGCGGCCGCCGCGCAGCACGATCGGCTTCGTCATCGGTCGCTTCCCTTCGCCGCTTCGGCGAGATGCGCCTGGCCGCCGGAGAGCAGGTAGAGCACCGCCATGCGGATCGCCACGCCGTTCGTCACCTGATTGAGGATCACGCTGTGCGGCCCGTCGGCGACGTCGCTGTCGATCTCGACGCCGCGATTCATCGGGCCCGGATGGAGGATGAGGATGTCCTTCGGCGCGCGCTCGAGCCGCTCGCGCGTCACGCCGAAGACGCGGTTGTATTCGCGCAGCGAGGGGATGTAGCCGGCGGTCATCCGCTCGAGCTGCAGCCGGAGGATGTTGAGCGCGTCGGCCCACTGGATCGCATCCTCGATCCGGTCGAAGACCTTCACGCCAAGCTGGTCGATCGCGTTAGGCATGAGCGACCGCGGGCCGCAGACGGCAACCTCGGCGCCGAGCTTCTGCAAGCCGTGGATGTTCGAGCGCGCGACGCGCGAGTGGAGCACGTCACCGCAGACGCAGACCTTCAGCCCTTCGATCTTCCGGAAGTGGTCGCGCAGCGTCAACAGGTCGAGCAGCCCCTGCGTCGGATGCTCGTGCGTTCCGTCGCCGGCGTTGATCACGTTGCTCTCGATCCGGTCGGCGAGAAACTTCGCCGCACCCGACGCGCCGTGACGGATGACCACCATGTCGATCCGCATCGCCTCGAGATTGCGAGCGGTGTCCACCAGCGTCTCTCCCTTGCTGACGCTCGACCCGGACGACGCGACGTTGACGGTGTCGGCCGACAACCGCTTCTCGGCGAACTCGAACGATATCCGCGTGCGAGTGGACGCTTCGAAGAACAGGTTGACGATCGTCGCACCGCGCAGCGTCGGCACCTTCTTGATCGCGCGCTCGCTGATCTCCTTGAACGGCTCGGCGGTATCGAGAATGAGTTTGATCTGTGCGGCCGACAGCGGCTCGAGCGCGAGGAGGTCCTTGCCAAGCGGACCGGTCACGCAGCGCCCTCTCGCGGCGCCTGGATCACCGCGTCACGGCCGTCGAGCTCCTCGACGAGGACGTCGACGCGCGAGCCGGCCGGGACGTCGATCTTCTTGCCGACGACGTCGGGCTGGATCGGCAGCTCGCGTCCGCCGCGGTCGATGAGCACCGCCAGCGAGATGCGCGCCGGTCGGCCGAAGTCCGCCAGCTCGTCGAGCGCGGCGCGGATCGTCCGCCCCGTGTAGAGCACGTCGTCGACGATGACGATGCGCTTGCCGCTGATGTCCACGCGCAGGTCGGTTGGACCGACGACCGGCCGCGGGCCGACGGTCTGCAGGTCGTCGCGATAGAGCGTGATGTCGAGCGAGCCGGAAGGGACGGTCACTCCCTCACGTTCGGCGATCACCGCGACGACTCGCCGCGCGAGCTGTACGCCGCGGCGCTGGATGCCGACGATCACGAGGTCGTCCGTTCCGTCGTTCAGCTCGACGATCTCGTCGGCCATGCGCTTCAAGGTGCGTTCGACAGCGCGCGCGTCGAGCACCGGTGATGATTCCTTTTGGGCCATGGCGTGGGAATATGCCGCCCACGGAGTGGAAAGAGAAGCGCGCGCGCCGTAGTTTGGCGGCTCATCCACTCGCGAGGACTTTTCGTGAAGGCCGTCACGATCGCCGCCACCATTGCCCTCGCCGGGTGCCACGCTTCCCCGCGCCCCGCCCCGATGTCGGACCTCGCCCACGCCGTCGACTCGATCATGAGCGCGTACTCCGATCCCTCGGGGCCGGGCGCGAGCGTGCTCGTTCGACGCAACGGCGCAACGGTGCTCGCGCGGTCGTACGGCCTGGCCGACGTCGAGGGTGGAGTGGCCGCGACGCCGCACACGAACTATCGCCTCGCCTCGCTCACGAAGCAGTTCACCGCGACCGCGATCATGCTGCTCAAGGAGGACGGGCGGCTTCGCTACGACGACTCGATCACGAAGTATCTCCCCGGCCTTCCGGCGAGTGCGCGCGGCGTGACGATCCGGATGCTGCTGACGCACACGTCGGGACTCTGGGCCTACGAGGACTTCGTCCCCGACAGCCAGACGACGCAGGTGCACGACGCGGACGTCCCGCGCCTGATCGCCCACGCCGACAGCGGCTACTTCCCGCCGGGGAGCGCATACCGCTACAGCAACACCGGCTACGCGCTGCTCGCGCTCATCGTGGAGCACGCGTCGGGCAAGCCGTTCGCGCATTTCCTCGCCGAGCGGATCTTCGCGCCGCTGGCGATGAACGGGACAGTCGCGTATCAGGAGGGGATCTCCACCGTCGCCAACCGCGCCTTCGGCTACAGCGTGGACAGCGGACGCGTTAGGCGGACCGACCAGAGTTCGACCAGCGCGGTGCTCGGCGATGGCGGCGTGTATACCTCGCTCGATGACCTCGCGAAGTGGGACGCCGCGCTCGACGCGCACACCCTCGTTCGCGAGTTGGACCAGCGCGAGGCGTGGACGTCGGCCGTGACCACGCGCGGCGCGCGCGTCGGCTACGGCTTCGGCTGGTTCGTCGACAGCGCGAGCGACGGGCCGCGGCTCCGCCACCACGGTGAGACGATGGGGTTCACCAACGCGATCCTGAAGATCCCGTCGCGCCGCCTGACGATCGTTATCCTCACGAACCGCACTGGTGGCGAGCCATGGGACCTGGCGACGCGAATCGCCGCGGTCCCCGCGCTGCGCTAGCCCTCGCCCGACGTCACCTGCATGTGATTCACCAGCGCTACCAGCCCTACCCCGCCGAGCATGTTGCCGAGGAGCGTCGGCAGCATGAAGTGCCCGAGATACGTGCCGACTGACGCGGCGCCGGCCCACATCAGGTAGCTCGTCTCGACGGAGCCGACGATCACGTGGGCGAGCGCGCCGACGCCGATCAGCCACGTCATCACGACGATCACCCAGATGTGCGCGGTCTTCGCTGCCGGGAGCATCCAGACGAGAAGCGCGATCAGCATCCCGGCGATGATCGCCTTGAGGAAAATCGTTCCCGGTGACGGCTCGATCGCTTCGAGGCCGATCGCGAGAAACGCCGCCTTGAGCTTCTCGTCGAATACGCTCGTCTTCGCCATCATCAGCGAGAAGAGGATCGTGCCGATGACGTTGGTCAGCAGGACGATCCCCCAGAGGCGGAGCACGTTCCGGAATCGCTCGCGACTCGGCCTCGCGAGCAGCGGGACCATCGGCTCGAGAGTATTCTCGGTGAAGAGCTGCTGGCTGCCGAGGATCACGATCAGGAAGCCGACCGGATATCCGAGCTTGGTGATCAGCGGCCGCCAGTCGGCGTCGGGGAGCATCGCGCGAAACGCGCCCTCGGCGACGAGCGAGAATCCCATCGCGAGCCCGGCGGCGAGCCCGGACCAGGCAAGCGCCGAGCTCGAACGTTCGAGCTCCTTGACCGCCTCACGGCGCACCACCTCGTGCGTGGCAGCGGCGTCGAGCGTCTCCTCTTCCTTCGCCTGCTTCTGGGTCTCCGGGTCGGCGGGCGTCTCGTAGCCCTTTTCGTCCCGGTGCATCGGCGGCTGTGAGCGCTGCTCGGTTTCGGCGCTCACTTGAGGGTGTAGAGGTAGCTCGCGATGTCGACCGCATCGCGATGAGTGACGCCGACGTTAGGCATGGCCGTCTTCGAGTCGAACTGTTTCGGGTTCTCGATCCACGAGACCATGTTGCCCGGCGTATTGCGTGCCACGCCGCCGATGTACATCCGCTGGGCGATCCCGGCCAGCGGTGGCCCGACGAGCCCGTCGGCCCCCTGCACGCCGGCGATCGTGTGGCAGGTGTTGCAGCCGTACTTCTTGATGATCGTTCGCCCGCGCTCGGCGTCGCCGCCGGCGAGCAAGGGCAGCCGGTTGTCGGCGCGATCGCAGGCCGCCGCGAGAGCGAGAAGCGCCGCCGTCAGGCAGGCTGCTGCCTGACGGTAGCCACGGAGACGGGTGAGCACGCTGGATGTCATGCAGCCTCCACGGCCGTGGCTCGGCCGAGCACGGGCGCGCGACGCTCGGACTCGCGCAACGAGCGAGCGAGCAGTGCGAGCGCGGCGACGAGATACGCGAGCCCCCCGGGGATCCACATGATCAACCCGCCCAGCTGCTGGTCGGCGAGCGGCGTGATTCCCCACACGGTGGTGGTAGCGGCGTACGAGTGGTACCACACCGAACCGGAAACGGTGAGCAGTGCGCCTAACGCGCCGGTGTGGAGCATCGTCGTGAAGAGCGAGAGCATCGCCATTCCCCGCCCGGACCAGGCGGGGTGGAGCACGGTCCACCAGAAGAGCAGCGCCGTGCCGAGGAATGACAGGTGCTGCAGCGTGTGCACGGCGTCGCTGTGCAGCGTGGCATCGTAGAGCGATGGCAGGTGCCATCCCCAGATCGCCACCGCGTGCAGCGTCCAGGCGACCGACGGTTGTGTCAGCCGTGCCCAGCCACGGCGGAACCACGGGCCCTGCGTCCACTTCGACGCACTCCGCCGCGATCGCCCCGGCAGGGCGAACAGCGCCGGCACCAGCGGCCGCCCGAGGATGAGCAGCGGCGCGGCAACGGTCATCAGGAGCTCGTGCTGCGCCATGTGCGCGGAGAAGAGCGCCTCGCCTAACGCGTGCAGCGGTGAGACCAGTGCGATCACGAGGGCGAGCCATCCGGCGCCGAACGCGGCCGCCTCCCAGCCACGTACGCCCCGCCCGCGCCCGGCGCGCCGCCAGAGCGCGCTCGTGCCGACGACGTACAATGCGAGCGTGAGCGCGAGCGGGACCGTTATGGCCGGCGACCAGGTCCACGCCTGCCACAGGTCGTACGGCTGCAGCGACTCACCAGCGTGCGCCCACGCCGTCGCCGGAAGCGCGGCGAGCAGAAGGACGACCAGCGCCGGTTCCCGCCGCGTCACGTCGAGACGCACGGCCCGAGAAAGGCGTTCGCCAGCCACTGCCAGAGCAGGATGAGCGTGAACAGCGCGCTCGATCCCATTCCGAGCACGCCGAGGAATCGCGTCCGCGCCGCCGGACCACCCGAGTCGTCGGCTTCCCCGCCGCCGCCATGCCGCCGCCATTCGCGGTGCGCCACGAAACCACCCGAGATCGACACCAGCACCAGCACCGCGATCTCGGTGTGCAGCAGCACCCGGCTCCCCGCCGCGCACGACCAGATCACGAGCGCGTAGCCGAGATTCATGTTCGTGAGCATCGCGAGCGGCGGGACGAGCACACCGTACCATTGCGCGCCGCCACCACGTGCCCCCGTCGGCGGTGCCTCGCTCCTCACCTCAGCACTGTATCCACGCATCTAGATCCACCGCGGGCCGAAGAACACCAGGAAGTAGAGCGGCACCCACGACAAGACCGTGAACCACCAGTAGATCGCGTTGTCCGCGACTTCGGGGAACCACTTGCTCTCGGGATGCAGGAACATGATCAGCGTGAGGCCGATCGTGTCGTACATGTCGATCAGGATCAGAGTCCCGTGAAAGCCGAGGATCGTCCAGGCGATCGAGCCGTAGGCGCTGCTGTTCCACTGCGTGTGCAGCGACGCGAACTCGGCCAGTCGCAGCCCGAAGACGATCACCGCCACCGCCGATGAGATGAGGAGCCCGATCCGCGTCGCGCCAAGCTCCATCCGCTCCGAGCGTCGCTTCGTCCACCAGGCGAGCGGCAGCGACAGCACCATCACCGCGAGGGTGATCGTCGGAACGAGCAGCTGCGGCAGATGCGTACCGTGCGGCGGCCAGACCGCGGTGTTCTTCCGCAGGTAGACGTAGGTCACGGCGCAGAGCGCGAGGGTGAACCCCTCGATGATGATGAAGCCGGTCGTGCCCCAGGACACCAGGTTGCGTGACCCGTAAACGACGTTAGGCAGCTGCGACACGTCGGCGACGATCCGCTCGCGCCTCATCGTGGCATCTCCGCCGGCGGGACGCTGCGCGGCAGCTCGGCGATCGATGGGTCGTGGTTCTTCTTCGGCCAGACGTAGCGCGCGTAGGCGATGAAGCCGAGCACCGTCCCGATCACGAGGCCCCACGGCGTGAAGATCAGCGTGATGAAGAAGATCCCGATCGTGATCGCGACCCAGAAGGGCCAGATGGTGTGACCCGGGTGGTCGTGACGCGAGTCCGGCTCGGCGTCGAGCGAGGTGGTGAGCAGCACCTGCTGCCGGTCGCGCGCGAGCCCGGTCATCACCGGCAGCTCGTCGCCCGACTCCCAGAGCGGTGCGCGTCCCGACACGACCGGGATGTTGGCGAAGTTGTAGCTCGGTGCCGGCGACGACGTCGCCCACTCCAGCCCCTCGGCGTCCCATGGATTCGGCCCGGCGATCACCCCGTGGTGGAGGCTGAGGGCGACATTCACGAGGAACACCACCACGCTCGAGAAGATGATCACCGCGCCGATCGACGCGACGAGGTTGAGGTCGCCCCACCCCGTGCCCTCGAGGTAGGTGTAGACGCGCCGCGGCATCCCTTCCATGCCCAGCTGGTGCATCGGGAAGAACGTCGTGTTCACGCCGATGAACATCAGCCAGAAGTTCCACCTGCCTAACGTTTCGCTGAGCAGCCGGCCGGTGACCTTCGGGAACCAGTAGTAGAGGCCGGCGAACAGCGGCAGGACGACGCCACCGAGGATGACGTAGTGGAAGTGGGCGACGATGAAGTAGGTGTCGTGCACCTGGAGGTCGAAGGGGACCGACGCGATCATCACCCCGGTCATTCCGCCGATGACGAAGATGAAGATGCTGCCGATCGCGAAGAGGAGCGGGGTACGGTAGATCGGCCGCCCCGTCCAGATCGTCGCGATCCAGCAGAAGATCTGGATGCCGTTGGGGATTGCGACGAGCGCGCTCGCCGCCGTGAAGAAGCTCTGCCCGAGCTGCGGCAGCGGCGTCGCGAACATGTGGTGCACCCAGAGCGCGAAGGCGATGAAGCCGGTCGCGATGATCGAGAGCACCAGCGCCGGATAACCGAACACCGGCCGGCGCGTGAACGCGGGGAGCAGCGCCGAGACGATGCCGGTCCCCGGGAGGAACATGATGTAGACCTCCGGGTGCCCGAAGAACCAGAACAGGTGCTGCCAGAGGAGCGCGTCCCCGCCTTCCGCCGGGTTGAAGAAGTGCGTCGAGATGAGGCGGTCCATCGCCAGGAACAGGCTCGCCGTCGCCACCGACGGCATGGCGAAGATGATCATGAACGACATCACCACGCTCGTCCACACCATGATCGGGATGCGGTTGAGCGACATCCCCGGCGCGCGCATCTTGAACGCGGTCGTGATGATGATGACCGCGGCGATCAGCGCCGCGATCTCGGTGAAGGTGATCATCTGCGCCCAGATGTCGACGCGCTTCCCCGGCGAGAACTCGGGACCCGACAGCGGCACGTACGCGAACCAGCCGGCATCGGGCCCGGAGTTTACGAAGAACCCCGAGTAGATGAGCACACCGCCGATGAGGTAGACCCAGTAGCCTAACGCGTTGGCGCGCGGGAAGGCGACGTTGCGCGTCCCGAGGAGCAGCGGCGTCAGGTAGAGCCCGATGCCGATCATGACGGGGACGGCGAAGAGGAACATCATCGTCGTCCCGTGCATCGTGAAGAACTGGTTGTACGTGTCGGGACCGAGGATGCCGTTCTCCGGGCGCGACAGCTGTGCGCGCATCGTCGCCGCCTCGAGCCCGGCGAGCAGGAAGAAGATGAATGCGGTCGCGACGTAGCGTTTCGCGATCGACTTGTGGTCGGTGGTCGACAGCCAGCCGATGAAGCCCTGGCGCCCGCGCCAGACCAGATCGAGCTCGACGTCGAGCGCCGGTTCGAGCACCGGCTCGGCGCGCAGTGTGGCCGTCACTTCAGCCCCTCCAGGTAGGCGAGGATCGCGTTGAGCTGGTCCGGGTCGAGACCGTTAGGCGGCATGCTGGCGCCGGGCTTGATGCGCTGCGGATCGAGCACCCACCCGCCGAGGTTGCCGCGATTGTTCGGGAGCGATGCCGCGGCGATGCTGAGCCGCGAGCCGAAGTGCGTGAGGTTCGGGCCGTACGTCGCGCCGGCCGCGGTGCCGCCGATCGCGTGGCAGACGGCGCATCCCGCCGTCAGGAAGACCTGCTTCCCCGCCTTCGCCGTCGAGTCGGCGGGCTCGGTCGCGGAGGCGCGGCTCGCCGCCACCCACTGGTTGAACTTCGATTCCGGCTCGGCGATCACGAGCATCGCCATCTTCGCGTGCTGCAGCCCGCAGAACTCGGCGCACTGGCCGCGGTAGACGCCGGCGGAGTCGGCCTCGATCCACGTCTCGGTCGCATGCCCCGGGATGAGGTCCTTCTTTCCCGAAAGGTTAGGCACCCAGAAGCTGTGGATCACGTCGGGGGACGACATGTTGAGCAGCACGGGCCGCCCCACCGGGATGTGCAGCTCGTTGGCGGTGGTGATCCAGTTCCCCGGCTCCGAGTCCGGATACTGGAATTCCCACCACCACTGGTGCCCGACCACGGTGACGTGCAGCGGCGTGCGAGCGGGGACCGTCGCGATCGCGCGGCCGAGGCGGAAATCGATGACGAGGAAGGCGACGATGATGACCAGCGTCATCGCGACCGACGCGCTCACCCACCGCGTCAGCGAACCCTGCACCGCCGGCTCGGTCGGCTCGACGGGACGCCGGCGCTTGAACATCGCGACCAGTAGCGCAAGGAACACCACCGCCGTCACGACCGACGCCGTTATGATCAGGAAATGCCAGAAGTGGTCGACCATCGCCGCCTTCGTGCCGGCGGGATCGACCATCGACTGCTGGCTGTAGCGCGGTGCCTGCAGAATCATGGCAGGATCACGGTTTCGTCGTCGCGGGCGAAGCCTGCGCCGGGCGCGGGGTCTGGCGATTCCGGTTCTGGTCATCGGGGATCGCCGCCATGTCGTCGGTGCGGCTGGCGCGGACGTCCTTCCGATGCTGGGCACTCAGGTCACGCACGTAGGCGACGAGCTGCCAGATCTGGTCGTTCGACAGCTTGCCTTTCCACGAGGGCATGCCGTTAGGCCGTCCCTCGACGATGGTCGAGAAGATGTTCGACGGATCGGAGCCGTAGATCCACTTGTCATCCATCAGCGGTGGACCGATCGACCCGCCCCCGGCCAGCCCGTGACAGCCGGCGCAGTTCATCTGCACGTACAGCCGCTGCCCCTGCGCGATCGCGAACGCATCCTTGTCGTAGGGGTGCTCGGTCGCGGTGTTCACGATCGAAGGGCCCGGTTGCAGCGTGCTCATGACCACGTTCGTCGACTGGTCGGCCGCGGGCGGGACCTCGCGGAAGCGTCGCTCCTCGCGCTTGCAGCCGGCAGTCGCCAGCGTCGCGAAGGCAAGGACCACCATCAGTGCACGAGTCGCCATTGCAGGTCGCATCGTTACGGGCTCCGTCACGAGACGCCTGGCGGCGCGGCCTGATCCACCCGCGGCACGCCGTAGGCCTTGAGAATGCTGTCCACACCGGCGCGACGGCGCGCCAGGATCGCGTCGAGCGTGTCACGCAGCGCCACGTCCTGCCGCCGCACCCCCATCGAGATGTCGAAGACGAACGGCAGGTACGGCAGCTCGATCTGCGGCGAGACGGGCACGACGCGGAGCGGCACCGGCTCGTGCCGCGCGAAGTAGCCGCCTAACGGTCCCCAGACGACCGCGACGTCGACCTCTCCCTTCGCCACGGCGTCGACGATGCGCGCCGGCGGATTGGGCTGGCTGTAGTCGCCGTAGACGGTGTAGCCGCGCACGTTGCCGACGATGCCGCGATTGGTCAGCGCATGCGCCGGCGGGGCGTTGGCGTAGTCGTCGCCGATGATCTGGACGCCGATCCGCAGCCGCCGCAGCACCGGATCGTCGAACGACCCGACGCGGAAGGGCGCGTCGGCGCGCGTGACGAACACGTAGCTCGAGCGGTAGTAGGGCCGCGTCGTCGCCGCCAGCTCGAAGCTGGTCGGCACGCCCATGACGACGTCACATGTTTCCGCCTTGAGCGTGTTGCGGATGAAGCCGCGGCGCTGCGCCCACCAGGTGTACTGGATCGTTGCCCCCATCTCGCCGGCCACCAGCTCGGCGAGCTTGTTCTCGAATCCCTCGCCCGCCCGGTTGGTGAACGGCAGGTTGTTCGGATCGGCGCAGATGCGGAGCAGCCGTTCCCCCGGATGCGCCTTGATCGCCCAGCGCAGCACATCCAGCTCCGCCGGTGGCATGGTGGCGACGACCGGCGCCGGCGTCGCCTGCAACGTCGCCGCCTGCAGCTCGCGCGGCGCACCGTGGCCGCGCGCGGCGACGGCGACGAGCGCGAGCAGCGGCAGCGCGAGCGCCGCCCGCTCGGCGCCGATGCCTAACGCGTGGTCAGAGCGAGAAGACATAGAGCATCCCGCCCTTCGTCGAGGCGTTCGGCAGGTCCTTCATCGCGTTGGTGAAGCCTAACGCGGCGGTCGAGTCGCGTGGATCGATGTCGCCGGCGACGATCGCGCCTGACCAGCCGCCGACTCCCGCCTCGATCGCGACGTACTGCTTGCCATCAGGCCCGCGATACGTGATCGGCTGGCCGATGATTCCCGATCCCGTCTTGAACTGCCAGAGGACGGTACCGTTGCGCGCATCCACCGCCTTGAACCACCCGTCCATCGTGCCGTAGAAGACGACGTCACCGGCTGTGGCGAGCGTGCCGCTCCACACGGGGAAGTTCTCCTTGATCGACCACTTCTCCTTGCGGTTGACGATATCCCACGCCTGGAATACGCCGCGGTTCCCCCCGGGGCCAGCGTAGAACTTCGAGATCATGCCGACGTACGGCGTGCCCGCGATGTAGCTGGCCTCGACCGCCTCGTGGTCCATGCACAGGTTCTGGTGCGGGATGTAGAGCAGCCCGGTGCGCGGCGAGTAGGCGGTGGGCTGCCAGTCCTTCATTCCCGGCGACGACGGACAGACGTCGCGCACCACCTCGGCCATCTTCGGCGCCTTGTCCATCACGTACATCAGGCGGCCGGTCTTCAGGTCGACACCCGTCGACGTGTTGATGAACCCGAACGGTGTCGCCGAGAGCACTTCGCCGGTCGCGCGGTCGATGACGTAGACGTAGCCATTCCGCTCAGCGCGCACGAGCACCTTTCGCGTCTGCCCGCCCATCGGCATGTCGAGCAGGACCTGTTCATTGATCCCGTCGTAATCGAACATGTCGTGGTACGCCCACTGGTAGTACCAGACCGCCTGACCATTATCCGGATCGCGAGCGAAGATGCCGGAGGTGAACTTGTTGTCACCCGGACGCTGCTCCGGATTCCAGGGGCCTGGATTCCCGGTCCCGTAGTAGATGAGATTGAGCGAGGGGTCGTAGGCGAGCCATCCCCACACCGTGCCCCCGCCGGTGCGCCATGCATCGCCCGGCCAGCTCTTGGTGCCGAGATCCTTCCCCTGATCCTGCGAATAGAAAGGCTTGAAGCGCGGACCGATCAGGACTTCGCTGTCCGGTCCAGTGCTGTAGGCGCGCCATGAGATCTTGCCGCTTCCTGCATCGAGCGCGGTCAGCCAGCCGCGCACGCCGAACTCGCCGCCGCTGTTGCCGACGAAGACTTTCCCCTTCGCGACCAGCGGCGCCATCGTTATCGATTCGCCAAGGTTGATGTTGGCAACCTTCGTGTTCCAGAGTTCGTGACCATCCTTCGCGTCGACCGCGACGGTGTGCCCGTCGAGCGTGTTGTAGATGATCTTTCCGTCGTTGTAGACGGCGCCGCGATTGACGACGTCGCAGCAGGCAACGCCCTGCGCCGATGCGTCGCCGCGCGGATCGTAGCGCCACTTGAGCGGCGCGCCCGGTTTGGTGAGGTCGAGCGCGTAGAGATAATTCGGGAACGGCGTCACGACGTACATCGTGTTGTTCACGACAAGCGGCGGCGCTTCGTGGCCGCGCAGCACGGCGGTGGAGAACGTGAAGGCGAGCTTCAGGTTCTTCGCGTTGTCCGGCGTGATCTCGGCGAGGCTGCTGTAGCGCGAGTTCGCGTAGTCCTTCTGCGGCATCAGCCACTGCCCGTCGTCGGCAGTCGTTGCCGCGGCCGCGATCGTCGGCAAGCCGCTCGCACTCGCCGCGGCCTTGCTCACCGACGACTGGGCCGGGCGGTCGTCGCTCTGTTCCTTCAGGCAACCGGTCGCTGCGAGCATGACGCCAGCGGCCAGCACTCCGTGGAGAAGATTCGGCGAAGCGCGCATGTGTCTCGTGTTGATGGACTCGTGCGCGATTCAGGCAAGCGATGGGCCAGTGATGCGCAAAGTCGTCGGCATGTCGCGTGCTACCGATATCGTCGGGCTTCGACATTCATATAGTTGCAGCACGACATCCCGCACACGATGGTCCGCGCACCACGGGTCGCACGACGGCGAACGGTCGTTCCATTCACCGAGGCTCGTTATTCCATGTTTATGTGCGTGTTGTTGCTGGCTGGCGCGCTGGTAACGCCGCGCACCACACACGCGACGGTGCCGACGGCTGCGCCGGACACGTTGCGGGTCGTGCTCGTGATCGACGACACGAGCGCCCGGCGCTCGCTCGTCCGCGGCACCACGCTCGGCGCCGAGGAAGCCGCGCGCACGGGCGCGATGTTCGGCACACCGGTGGCGCTGCGCATCGTTGTGCGCGCGGGCTTCGAGAGCATGAGCCGCGCCGCGCTGTCCCATGCGTCCCGGGTGACCCGCCCGTCGTTGTACATCGTCGCCGGAGATTCCCTGCTCTGCTCCGAGGTCGCGCTCCAGGGCGGGCGCGACTCGACGCCGGTGCTGGACGCCGGGTGTCCGCCCGCATCAGGGGCAGCCGGCGCCGATCGCGCGACTGTCTACACGATCGACTCGCGCGCGACTGTGCCTGCGCCGGCGGGCGCGCCCGCGAGCGCCGCCCCGGACAGCAGCCATCTCGAGCTCTGGGTCGCGTCGCTGGAGAAGTTCGGCGGCGAGCAGTTGAATCAGCGCTTCCGTCGTCGCTTCGGCGCTCCGATGGATTCCGATGCGTGGGCCGGGTGGTTCGCGATGAAGATCGCGCTCGACCTCGCGCTGCACGCGCACGCGTCGTCCGGTGGTGCTCTGCTCGCGCGGCTCGCTGATCCCGCGACGAGCTTCGATGGACAGAAAGGGCGGCCGCTTCGCTTTTCCGCGACCGCCCACCGGCTCGTGCAGCCGCTGTACCGCGTCACCGGTTCGGGCGCGGACGCGCACGTCGTCGAGGAGGTGGTCCGGTGAGCACGCGCCGAGCAGGGCCGCGCGACTGCATCATCGTCGCGTCGGCGCTGATCGGTTTCATGACCGCGAGCCGACTCGCCGCGCAGGACGCGCGCGGTGCAGCCGGTGCGCGGGAGCAGCTCCTCGCCTTCGTCAGCAACGAAGTGTCGCACGACGTGACCGTGGTCGATCTCGATGCACGGCGCGTAGTGGCGACGATCCCCGTTGGCGGCCGAGCGCGAGGCGTGCAGGCGGCACCCGGTGGCCGGACGATCTACGTCGCGGTGAGCGACGACTCGCCGACCGTGGAGACATCGACCGATGCGATCGTCGCGATCGACGTCGCCACCCGGAAGATCATCGCCCGCATCGAGGCAGGCAGTGACCCCGAGCAGCTCGCCGTCTCGACCGATGGCCGCAAGCTGTTCGCGGCGAACGAGGACGCGGGAACCGCGACTGTGATCGACCTCGCCTCGCGGCGCACGCTGTCGAGCGCGATCGTCGGGATCGAGCCGGAGGGAGTCGCGGCGAGCCCGGACGGCCGGTGGGTGTACGTCACCGCCGAGACGAGCAACAGCGTGTCGATGATCGACGCCCGCACGCGCAAGGTCGTCGGCAACGTCCTCGTCGATGTCCGGCCGCGCGCGGTTGCGTTCTCCCCCGACTCGAAGCGCGCGTACGTGACGGCGGAGATCGGTGGCAGCCTGACGGTGCTCGACACGCGCACGCACTCTGTCCTGGCGACGATTCCCCTCGAGGGCATGGCGGGAAAGCCGGTGGGGGTCGCCGTCAGTCGCGACGGGGCGCGCGTCTTCGTCGCGAACGGCGCCGCCGGCCGCGTCAGCGTCGTCGACGCGACGACGCTCGCGGTGATCGATTCGGTGCGCGTCGGCAGCCGGCCGTGGGGCGTGGCCCTCTCGCCTAACGGCGCGCTGCTCCTGACCGCCGACGGGATGAGCGACCAGCTCTCGATCATCGACACGAAGACGCTCGCGGTGGTTGGCCGCGTCGCGGTCGGACGCCGGCCGTGGGGGGTGGCCGTCGTGGCCGCGCCCGCCGCCAGCGCGGCCAGACGGCACGGCGCCGCGCGTTAGCGACGCCTTACGCTCGCCGATCGCGACCGTAAGGCCTGACGATGGAGGGGTTGCCGATCGCGCCGGTCGCTCGCAAGTTACGCGACTCACCTTCATGGAGCCTCATCGTGCGCCGTCTCGCCGTTGCATTCCTGCTGATCGTCGCCGCGGCCTGCGGCAGTGACAAATCCACGGGGCCGAAGCGGATCGAAGGCACTTACACCATGCAGTCGATCGACAGCCAGACGCTGCCGATGATCTACTACGACGATCCGGCGGCGGGCCAGCGGGTCGAGGTGCTAAGCGGCAGCATCACGCTCAGCTCCAACGGGACCTATTCCTCACCCTGGTCGCTGCGGATCACCGATGCCGGCACTGTCTCTCCCTATAGCGAGACGTGCACCGGGACGTACACGCGCAGCGGCAACAGCATCACGATGAACGAGACCGACAACAACGGATTCTGCGGCGGCGTCTTCAACGCCGACTGGGACGGCAACAACACGTTGACCGAGGAAGGGTCGGTCGTCTACAGGCGGTAGCGCGACGCTCAGGCGCGTGTAAGCGTTCCGGGCGCTTCGATCATCCAATGAAATGAGCCGGCGTCGGCCGGCTCATTTCACCATCGGAGGATCCATGCGCCGTTCGTTCATCTTCTCGTTCGCGCTGGCGATCGTTGCCACGACCGCGGCCCTCGCGTCACCGGCCCCGCTCAAGTGGCCGCCATGGCTGTCGGTGGAGTCGCCGGTCAACCCGTACGACCCGGGCGCGCGCGGAGCGCTCATGCTCGTGCACGTCGCCTTCCGCGAGGGAGACGCGAGCATGTCGGACCTCTCCGGCACCGCCGAAGGGATCGTCGCCGGCGGGCGGCGCAGCATCCCGCTTCGCTTCACCGAGACGGGCCGCGCGAACACCTTCGCCCTCCGACGCCAGTGGCCGGCGGAAGGAACGTGGCTGGTGAAGCTCGCCGTCCGGCAGACGACCGCGCTCGTCACCTTCGACCGGCAGGGCGCAGTGGCGTCGGTGCGCGTACCGGTCAGCCGGAGTGGCGACATGGAGCTCCCTCGCGCCGTGTCGCCCCGCGAAGTTGATTCGACGCTGGTCGCGGCCTCGAGGCGCTAGCTTCTCCGACCCGGCAATGATGGCGGTTCGCCTGCGTGATCCAGCGAACGAAGCGAACGAGATGATGGCGGCGGGGCGCGCCGGCGAGCGCGACCTCGTGCAGCGGGCGCAGCTCGGCGATGTCGACGCGTTCGGGCTGCTCTACCACGCCCATGCGGCCGCCATCATCGCGCTCTGCCGCCGGATGTGCGGCGACGAGCAGCGGGCACGCGAGCTGGTGCAGGACGTGTTCGTCCGTGCGTGGGACGGGCTGCACGGCTTTCGCGGGCACAGCGCGTTAGGCACCTGGCTGCATCGGCTGGCGGTGAACGTCGTGCTCGAACAGCTGCGCGTCGACAAGCGGGAGGTTGGCCGGATGGTGGACGCCGGCGACGATCTCAGCGTCGCCGGCTCGCTCGCCGACCAGCTCGACGCACGCATCGATCTCGATGCCGCGCTGCTCCAGCTGGCCCCAGGCGCGCGGGTTGTGTTCGTGCTGCACGACATCGAAGGCTATTCCCACGAGGAGATCTCCGAGATGACCGGAATTGCGCCGGGGACGGCGCGCGCGCAGCTCTGGCGGGCACGTCGTGCCCTGATGCGACGGCTCGGGCGGTGACGGCCCCCGACGGCCACCTGACGGAAGGCGAGCGGCAGATGCTCGCCGATGGAACGCTCTCCGCGGACGGCGGCGGCGCGATCGCAGCGCACGCGCGCGAGTGCGCCGCGTGCGGTGGGGATGTCGCGCGGCTGCGAACGCTCGTCATGCTGGCTCGCGCCGCGAACGAGAGTCCCGACGTGCCTGACGATCTCTGGGATCCGATCCGCGCCCGCATCGAGCAACGCAAGCTCGTGTCGATGCGAGGCGATGGCGACCCCCGAGGCGATTCGAAACCCCGCTCCGACGACCGGCGCGCTCGACGCCAACGCCGATTGGTCGTCGGTCTCGGCGCACTCGCCGCCGCCGCGGCGATTGTCGCGATCGTCGTCGCACGAAAAGACCAGCCGCCGAGTCCCGATCGCGTGGTCCATGGCGCGGATACGGCGCGCTCACTCACCGCGGTCGTCGATTCGACGCAGGCGTACGAAGCGGAAGCGCAGCAGCTGCTCGATCGCCTCGAGCTGCAGCGCGCACTCATTCGCCCCGAAGCGGCGCAGGCGCTCGACGCCGACCTGCAGTCGATCGACGCCGCGATCGCCGAGTTGAAGGACGCGATCGCGCGCGACCCGCACAACCGCGCGCTGCGGCAGCTGCTCGCGTCGTCGTACCGCCAGAAGGTCGAGCTCTTGAAGCGAGCGGAAAATGCGGGCTGATGTCGCGATGGCAATGCTCGTCGCGATGACTCCTGTGGCCATGCGTGCGCAATCCGCCGCCGACGGGCCGGTACTCGGCGCGCGCGCCCTCGCGCCTAACGCTGCGCTGAAGATCTGGATGCCGGCCGGCCGCCTGCGCCTGGTCGCCTGGGATCGCGATTCGATCGTCGTCCGCGGCCACGTCGTTCGGCCGGACAGCTTCCTGTTCTCCGGCGGTCGCGACGGGATGAAGCTCGGCGTCGAGGATCACGCGGCGGCGGGCAGCGAACGGTCCGCGCTCGTCGCCTACATTCCGAGAGGCAGCATGGTCTCGGTGAAGACGGTCAGCGCCGCCATCGACGCGGCAGGGGTGTCGGGGTGGTTCTACTCCGTGTCCGGGCCGATCCACTTGACCGGAGACGCGAGCTCCCTCGAAGTCGAATCGATGACCGGCTCGATCGACCTCGATGCGACGACGCCGTGGGTGCGCGCGCGCACCGGGCGCGGTCATCTCCTGCTGCGTGGCGCACCGCAGAACGTGGATGTCTCCACCATCAGCGGTACGCTCGACGTCATCGCGACGAGTGTCGTGCGCGGACAATTCGGCTCGGTGACCGGCGACATTCACTACGCGGGCGCCCCTCCCGGCGGCGGCATTCTCGAGCTCTCGAACCACAGCGGCGCGGTCGAGCTGCTGTTCCCGCCTGACGTTTCGGCCGAGCTCACGCTGTCGAGCATCGCCGGTCTGATCGAGAACAATTTCTCGCGGGCGCGACGCATCGCGTCCGAGCCGCGATCGTTGCGACTGGTGCTCGGGCACGGCGGACCGCAGCTATCGGTGCGGACCTTTCGCGGGGCGATCCGCGTGCGAACCCAGTGAGCGAACAGCGCGCGCGATGCGATGCGCGAAGACCTCCGCGTGCGCATCGGTGGAGCGCTTCAATCCTATTCGCGCGCGATCGCGTCCACCGGCGACAGCCCGGCCGCGCGCTGCGCCGGATACGTGCCGAAGACGATTCCAACCGTCACCGCGGAGAACACCGCGAGCAGCGCGGTGTCGAGCTTCACGACCGGATGGATATTCGAGCCGAGGTAGTGGCGGAAGATCGCCGTCCCGCCGAAGGCGAGCACGAGCCCGACGATGAACCCGAGCGCCGCGCCGGCGCCGGTGACCGTCAACGATTCGACAAGAAACTGCACCTTGATGTCGCGCGCTCGCGCACCGACCGCCTTGCGAATCCCGATCTCGCGCGTCCGCTCGGTGACGGCGGCCAGCAGCACGTTCATGATCCCGATCCCACCGACGGCGAGGATCAATCCGACGAGCATTCCGAGCAGCAGCTTGGTGAGCAGTATCCCCTGACGCGTATTCTCCAGCTGCTGGGTGTTGACGACCACCTGCAGCTTCCCGACCGCCCGACCATAACGCTGCGCGAGCCATTCGACCGTCGCAGCGCGGAGTGTGTCCACCGCCTCGATGCTCCGCGACTTGATCCGGAGCGATGGGAGGTATGGCGTCGCCGTTGCCTCGAGAAGTCCGATGCCGCCACGAAACGGCGCGAAGGCGACGAAGTCCCGCTCGCCACCAGTCGGCGTCGCGAGCACGCCGATCACTTCGCGCCGCTCACCACGCACGCGGATCGACTGCCCGACCAGCCAGAGTGGATCGTGGCTGCCGGCCAGCTCCTCGGCGAGCCTGTGGCCGAGGACGATCACTGGCGCGCGGTGCGTCACCTCGGGCGCGGTATAGAATCGTCCCGCCGCCACGATGAGGCCGGAGAAGTCGGCGAGACCAGCGGTGCTGAGCGTGAGCAGTGCCGTCGCGCGCCGGTCGCGAAACTCGATCGGTGACTGGCCGGACAGCGTGAGCACCTGCCGCAGTGCGCCGGGTATCTCTGACGCCGCCGCGGCGTCGTCTTCATTGAACACCGGGTAGCCGCGGACCGCGTAGCGGCGCCCATCGATCGTGACCGAGGTCAGTGGCGAGACGACGACGTCCTGCACGCTCGACTCGCGGGCGATCAGCTGTCGCGACCACACGAAGACGCCGTCGGTGATCGCGAATGCGGCGACCAGCGCCGCGACACCGATCACGACCCCGGTCGTCGAGAGCAACGTGCGAGTGGGATTCGCGCGCAGTGCGTCGGCGCCAACGCGGGCGGATTCGAGAAGGGCGGCCCGATTCATCGAACGTTCCTCCGGCAGAAGCGATTGCGTACGGCGCAGGGTCCTGAGCCAGGCGAAAGCTCACGCCACTTTGGGAGCGCGGCAAGAACTGGTGCAACTTCGCATCGTCAGGAAATACGAAAAACCCCGCCCGGGGAGTCGCTCGGGCGAGGTTCTGTTGCAGGCGTTCGACAACCTCGCGCACCATAGTCGCTTGCTACCCTAACGGCGCATCGTCGGGCGGAGAGAAGAGCGAAGTCTCACAGGCCGCGAACCGGAGACGCTGATGGGGGAGTGTCTCGATCACGGAATATTTCCGACCGAGTGAACGACGAGCTCAGTCCACAAACTCGCTCGGCTTGACCGTCAGCCCCACGTGTGCGATGATCGATTCCCGGTTTTCTTGAAGCCAAGGAACGTTCCCTCGACGATGGAGGCACATGAACAACCCCATCCGGAATGCCTCGCGCGCTCTTCAGATCGCCGCCGCCCTCTTCTACGGGGCCGCCTGCGGGGGGAACACCAAGAGTGTCGTTGCTCCGCCGGCGGTCACCGTCTACACCCTTCAGACAATCGATGGCGGTTCGTTGCCGCACGAAGTCGACCGCTCCACCGACGGGGCGTTCACTGCTGTTACGCTGGACATGACGCTCACGATCGTCGGCGATGGTACTTGGCGGACGGTCGAACACCGCGTTGCCACGCTCAACGGGGTGTCACAAACGCAGACGCGGAATGGCAACGGCGTCTATGCATTCACCGGCGCGTCAGCGACCCTTCGATCGGAGAACGGTGACGTCGAGTGGACGGGAACGTTCACCCCGAGCGCGTTCACGCTTACGAACAGGCTGGCCCAGGTCTTTGTGTTCTCGAAGTAAAGCGGGTAGGGTCTGAAGCGCCAAGCGAAACATCGCTCGGCGTTCTGTCATTTCGTGTCCCTCCGCTCGCTTCGCCCCCACGACCGACCTTGATCATTTCCAAGTCGTCTACACGCAGTCACTGCGTGATTCGGTTGGCCACCGCCGGTCTAAAGCCGACCTTGTCGCTGAAATGGTGCGGGATTCTGCCAACTATCCCGCGCTGACCAACGCACGCATTACGGGCGTTCAGAACGACGAAAGCAAACGTCCCGCCCGAGCGGCTAAGCTCAAGCGGGACGCAGCGGATGGGGCGAGATTCGAACTCGCGAGAGGCTTGCACCTCCACACGCTTTCCAGGCGTGCGCCTTAAACCACTCGGCCACCCATCCCTGCGCGGCCGGAGGCCGCGCGTCGTTCCTTGTTCCTCGTAAGTGCAGGTGCGCGGCCGGAGGCCGCGCGTCGTTCTTCATTCGTCGCGCGAAAGCACGCAACGAACATCCCACAAAAAAAGAAGGTGAGAGCCAGAGCCCTCACGTTCTCATCACCAGACGGACGGGGTGAGATTCGAACTCACGATACCGTTGCCGGTATGCCAGTTTTCGAGACTGGTGCCTTCAACCACTCGGCCACCCGTCCTGGAGTCCCAAAATTTATCCGGACGCGTCAGGCGTGTCAACGAGCGTGACATCGCTCTCGCCTCCCCCGCGCCCCACTCTTCGCGCGCGAAAGAACTCGCTCAGCAGCGCGCCGCTTTCCTCGGCGAGGACTCCCGCTCGCACCTCGGGGCGATGGTTCAGCCGAGGATGACGCAGCAGGTCGCCGACCGAGCCCGCCATCCCAGCCTTGTCATCCCACGCACCGAACACGACGCGATCGACGCGCGCTAGCACGAGCGCACCGGCGCACATCGCGCACGGCTCGAGGGTGACGTACAGCGTGCACCCGGTCAGCCGCCAGCTTCCCGTCGCGGCGCAGGCATCGCGCACCGCGAGCGTCTCGGCGTGCGCGGTCGCGTCCTGGTCGCGCAGGGTGCGGTTGGCCGCGACCGATAACGGCGCGCCGTCGCGAACGATGACGGCGCCGACCGGGACCTCACCGGCCAGCGCCGCCTCGCGCGCCGCGTCGAGCGCGACGCGCATCCACCGCTCGTCTTCGGCGTTCACGCGGCGCGCGACCCGCGCCGGTACTGCCTAACGGGCACCGGCCGGCTCCCCGCGCTCGGCGTCGGCCGCCTCGGCCCTGCCCTCGGCCCGCTCGAAGGCGATCCGCCCGCCCGCGCCCACCGTCGCGCGAATGGTATCACCCTCGTTGAACTTTCCCTCGAGGATCGCCAGCGCCAGCGGGTTCTGGAGCAGGCGCTGCACCGCGCGCTTGAGCGGGCGCGCGCCGAAGGCGGGATCGTACCCCTCCTCGGCGATGAGCCGGCGCGCCTCCGGCGTCAGCTCGAGCGTCAGCTTCCGGTCGGCGAGCAGCTTGTCGAGGTGACCGAGCTGCAGCCCGACGATGCGCTCGATCTCCTCCCTGCCTAACGGCCGGAAGATGATGATGTCGTCGACCCGGTTGAGGAACTCGGGACGGAAGTGCTGCCGCAGCTCGGACAGTACCTGCGCCTCGACCATCTCGCGCTCGCCGCCTGTGTGCTCGAGGATGTAGTGGCTGCCGATGTTCGACGTCATGATGATGACCGTGTTGCGGAAGTCCACCGTCCGCCCCTGCGAGTCGGTCAGCCGCCCGTCGTCGAGGATCTGCAGCAGCACGTTGAAGACGTCGGCGTGCGCCTTCTCGATTTCGTCGAACAGGATCACCGCGTACGGGCGCCGGCGGATCGCTTCGGTGAGCTGGCCGCCCTCCTCGTAGCCGACGTAGCCCGGAGGCGCGCCGATCAGTCGCGCGACGGCGTGCTTCTCCATGTACTCCGACATGTCGATGCGCACCATCGCGTGCTCGACGTCGAAGAGGAACTCGGCGAGCGCGCGCGCCGTCTCCGTCTTGCCGACGCCGGTCGGACCGAGGAAGATGAACGAGCCGATCGGACGGTTGGGATCCTGCAGCCCGGCGCGCGACCGCCTGACAGCGTTGGCGACGGCGTTCACCGCCTCACGCTGGCCGATGACGCGACGCGCCAGCTCGTCCTCGAGCTTCGTCAGCCGCTCCTTCTCGCTCTCCATCATCCGCGTCACGGGTATCCCCGTCCAGCGCGCGACGACTTCGGCGATGTCCTCGGCGGTGACTTCCTCCTTGAGGTAGCGCGGCTTGCCGTCGCCTGACGACAGCGACTTCTCGACATCGCGCATCTGCCGCTCGAGCTCGGGGATCCGCCCGTAGGTGACCTCGGCCGCCTTGGCGAGGTCGCCCGAGCGCTGCGCCTGCTCGGCCTCGATCCGCGCCTGGTCGATCTGCTGCTTGATCTTCCCGACCCCGCCTAACGTTTCCTTCTCCTTCTGCCACTGCGCCTTCATCGCCGACGACTTCTCGGAGTACTCGCTCATGTCGATGCGGACCATGGCTTTCTCGTCGTCGAAGAGATAGGCCGCGAGCGCCTTGGCCAGCTCCGTCTTGCCGACGCCGGTGGGACCGAGGAACAGGAAGGAACCCATTGGCCGGTCGGGGTCGGCCACACCAGCGCGCGAGCGCCGTACCGCGTCAGAAACCGCTCGTACTGCTGCATTCTGGCCGATGACCTGGCGGTCCAGCTCAAGCTCAAGGTGGAGCAGCTTGGCCATC